>NZ_JADWOV010000098.1 GCF_015767435.1 Polaribacter sp. BAL334 | reverse complement strand
TGAATATCCATCAAAATAAGATCAAAGTGTTGATTTTCCAATAGTTTTGTGGCAATAAGTCCATTTTCAGCTTCGGTGGTATCAAACCCTAAATAGCTTAAACTTTGTATAGCTATAAATCTATTCATATCATTATCTTCAACGAGAAGTACACGTTTACCCAAAAAAGTCCCTTCTTTAACTTGATCAATTTTAGCTGTTAAATTTTTAAGATTTCCTTTTTCAAAAGTCAATTGAAATATACATTTAGTCCCTTGGTTTTTGGAACTTTTTACGATCATATCTCCTCCCATTAACTTAACCAAATCGTTCGAAATTGCCATTCCCAATCCAGTACCTTCATAACCTCTAGTGGAAGTATTTTGCTCTTGAGAAAATTTGTCAAATATTTTTGATACAAATTCGTCAGACATTCCAATTCCAGTATCTGAAACCTCAAACATCAATGTTTGATTATTTTCTGTATCTTCAACTACTTTTACATTTAAAATGATAATCCCCTTATCTGTAAATTTTATTGAATTCCCTACAAGATTAAATAAAATCTGTTTCAATCTGGTATCATCACCAATTAAAACGGGTTGGATTTTAGTAGATACTTCTATTTTAAATTCTATATTTTTCTCTTTTGCTTGTGAATATAAAATAGAGTGTACATTATAGGCCAATGCACTTGGACTAAATGGTTTGTAATCTAGTTCCATTTCACCCGATTCTATTTTTGAAATATCAAGAATATTATTTAAAATAGTTAAAAGATGCTTTGCTGAACTTTCTGATTGCGAAACATAAAATTTTTGATTTACACTTAGTTGTTCTTTATTTAACTGTCTAATCATTCCAATAATAACATTCAAAGGAGTTCTAATTTCGTGACTCATGTTTGCCAAGAAAAGTTCTTTGGCCTTTGAAGCAGATTCTACAGTAGTGATGGCATTTGCCAATTGTTTTTCTAATTGTTTTTGTTTCGTAATATCCAAATGAATACTAATCCTACCAATCAAATTGCCTTTATCGTTATAGTTTGGTGCACTACTTACAAACCACCATTTTACATTTCCTTGCTTATCTTCTATATTAATTTCGTAACTATCAGGTTTATTATTATTAG
>NZ_JADWOV010000097.1 GCF_015767435.1 Polaribacter sp. BAL334 | reverse complement strand
CTATCAAGCTGATAATGTGTTTCAACACCGTTTGATTTTGCGTGTCTGCAAAAGGTCTTTATAAAACGAATATTTCTTGCTGTTGTGTTTGGAGCGTAGCCTTCATTAATACAATATTTTTCAAAATCCATTTTGAATTTCGCATCAATATCACGAATGTATAAAACTGATTTAGTATGTTTTTGATAACGTTCTAAAAGATGCTTGATTCCATTGCACTTTGTTATTGTGCTACTTTTGACATCGGCTTTTTTAAACTCAATGAATGTATCAATGTAATCTACTAATTTATCTGGGTGCTTTTCTGCTACTTGTGGAGGGTTAATGAAATCTTTTAGCCACTGGGTGTTTATTACTGTATCACTGGTTTTTTTATTGTAGTGTTTGAGTAATTCGCTTTTAACAGTCGTCAAATCGGAATTGAGATTTGCATTATATATATTTTTTAGATCTTTGGGTTCTTCCTTTATTGTACTCCAATCTGATGGATTTATACTGTAATTAGTTTTTGCCATTACATCAATATTTCTTCCATCAGAAAGTCTAATATAAATTGAAGCAGGATTGTTTTTAGACTTTAATAATAATTTAATTCTTGCCATGGCTTTGGTATTTGATTGCCCTATCAAATATACAAAATATCTAAAACTCTTCCCAACATCTTCCCAACAATTATCAAAATATATGCAAAGT
>NZ_JADWOV010000096.1 GCF_015767435.1 Polaribacter sp. BAL334 | reverse complement strand
CTTTTTTGTTCTCATAGCAAGAGGTTACCATAACTAAATTTATTGGAGTGTTTTTTAATAGAGGTTGATGGCGAATATTCCCTTTCCTTTATAATCAGTATTTAACTCTCTTTTAGGCTTTTATTTAAATTAATTCTCAATTCGCGATTCGCGACTTGAGAATTAATTTGTATCTTTGTAGCTCAAAAACAAAAAAGGCATGAAGAAACACAGCGGAATGCGACCACATGATATTGTGGTGTTACTGAAAATTGCAGCTAAAAAAGATTTGCCTTGGATGATGAAAGACTTATCCATTGAGTTGGGTATCAGCGCAAGTGAAATCAGTGAAAGCCTCAATCGTTCAGCCATTGCAGGGTTAATTACACAGGACAAAAAACGGTTGATGCTGTTGACAATACTTGATTTTTTGGAGCATGGTTTACGTTATGTCTATCCACAAAAACCGGGGGCGAAAGTAAGAGGGATAGTTACAGCACACTCAGCGGCACCGCTTAGTCAAGAAATTGACAGTAATGAGTTGTATGTGTGGCCTTATACAGAAGGCGATGTTCGTGGAGAATCGATTGAGCCATTGCACCCCAAAGTGCCCGAAGCTTGTTTGAAAGATCCTATATTTTACGAATATATGGCACTTTGTGATGCATTAAGAGTAGGTAG
>NZ_JADWOV010000095.1 GCF_015767435.1 Polaribacter sp. BAL334 | reverse complement strand
CTATTATAGGTCTTATACAAATAGTCCAGTTACTACTACTCAATCCCCATATAATCCAGGTGGTTTTGCAGGAATTATTAGAGCTTCAACAGCCGCCAACTCATTTTGTTATTGGAATTTAGATAATGAATCAGATGGTTATAACAGCACCAGTAAATTAAATTATACCTTTACTGCAAAAGGACTAACTACTTCACAGCTGCAGGATGAAGATAATTTTGATAGCACTTGGGATTTTGATCATACTTGGGCGTTTGGTTCAGATGGTTTTCCAACACTTGTAAATTTACCAAATACATGGCTGGGAAT
>NZ_JADWOV010000094.1 GCF_015767435.1 Polaribacter sp. BAL334 | reverse complement strand
GCCTTGCAAAAAGAGCCTGATAATTTGTGGATGTTGAAACATTTGGTGGCTATTTATGAACGAGAATCTAATTTTTCAGAGGCTGTAAAAATTCAAGAAAAATTGGTGGTTCTCAATCCCAAAGAGCGTGAATATTTGGTGCGATTGTATTTTATGAACAATCAATTGAAAGAAGCATTAGCATTATTATCAACTTTAGAAAAAGAAACAGGTTTGTCATCAGAGTTTGCTTTTTTAAAAAACAGGTTGGATAACACCAAAGTTCCTGATGTAAAAGAAATTAAATTAGACGATCTAGAAGGTTTAAAACTTCAGTTTGAAAATGATAAATCTTATCAAATTTTGGAGAAAATCTTACAAAAATCTGAAAATAGTTTTAATGATTTACTACAATTTGGCAAAGAAGGCATCACACTTTTTCCGGAACAACCTTTAGTATATTTACAGTATGGCAAAGCGTTGAACCATCAAAAAGAGTTTCAAAAAGCG
>NZ_JADWOV010000093.1 GCF_015767435.1 Polaribacter sp. BAL334 | reverse complement strand
TAATTATATTTTCAAGTAATTCTTGTTTGCCACTTTTTAAAGGTAACTCAACATTATCCTGAGCAATTTTATATAAATCTTGCAAGCTTAATTTACCAGCTTCAAAATCTTTTCCTTTTCCAGAATCAAAAGAACTATATCTTTCTTTTCTAAGTTTTTCATAAGGAGATGATGATATAATCTTATCTGCAATAAGCAACGCTCTAGCAAAAGTATCTGCGCCTCCAATATGAGCTATAAAAACATCCTCTACATCAGTAGAGTTTCTTCTTATTTTGGCGTCAAAATTGATTCCACCCCCTTTTAAACCGCCGGCTTTTAAAAATGATAACATGGCTTCGGTAGTTTCTTGAATGTTGTTTGGAAATTGATCGGTATCCCACCCGTTTTGATAGTCTCCTCTATTTGCATCTAAACTACCTAGCATGCCAGCATTAGCTGCTACTTCTATTTCATGTTGAAATGTATGTTGTGCTAATGTGGCATGGTTAACC
>NZ_JADWOV010000092.1 GCF_015767435.1 Polaribacter sp. BAL334 | reverse complement strand
CTTTGATTGGATACTAAGTATGCCAATCGTTTTAAATCTATTTTACCGGTTGCTACTGCTTGCGCGTAAAACTTTCTATCACCACCCGCGTCTTGCGGATTGAACTTTTGTACTGATTTTAATTTCATTTGTTCTATTTTTTAAATGAGATTAACACTATTTGTTGCAACTTCTTCAAAAAGGAGTTGAAACGACTTTTTTTACTACGTTTTCGGAAGAATGTTACCAATGAAGGCAGTACAACGAACGATTTTTCGTGATACGCTAAACAAACTGTTTTCTATTTTGAACTGTTTGTTCCATTCAGGTTGTTGAAACTATTCCATAAGCTTTTACCGTCACGGCTTGGATAGCCGCTTATTTATTAACAATTGAAAATAACTTTGGTAAGCTTTGAGAAGTTTTGTAATATTGTATTGTTAAACTACGACACTTCTCAAAGTGTTACCTAAAAAGTCTTAAAGGTCCAATTTTAAGACTTTTTTTTTATGTATAAGCAAATTTAGAGATTGTTCGGAATATCGAATTAAATAATTGCGAAAATCTTTTAGCAAGTTATTAACCAATTTGGTTTTATAAATAAGTTGCATTTTTATACTTATTCAATGAACGTT
>NZ_JADWOV010000091.1 GCF_015767435.1 Polaribacter sp. BAL334 | reverse complement strand
GCTTATGCAAGTGGATTATCAGAAAAAACCTTTGCAATATCACTTTCAAGAGGAATTATCGATAAATTAAATGACGACGAATTAGAAACTGTTATAGCACACGAATTAACGCACATTATCAATAGAGATGTTAGATTATTGATTATTTCAATCATATTTGTAGGCATTTTTGCTTTCATTACAGAAATTGCTTTTCGAAGCGTTTTATATGGAGGAGGAAGAAAAAAAGATAATGGATTTATATTAGTCATTTTAGTTTTAGGGATTTTTGGGTTGGTTTTATCATCATTATTCAGATTTTCGCTATCAAGAAAAAGAGAATATTTAGCGGATGCTGGAGCAGCAGAACTAACTAAAAATCCTTTAGCGTTGGCAAGTGCCTTAAAAAAAATCTCTGCAGATCCTTGGATTGAAGCTGTGAAAAGAGAAGACATTGCACAAATGTTTATTGATCATCCAACGAAAAAAAAAGAAGAGAATTCATTGATTACCTTTTTTAATAGCATTTTTGCTACACATCCACCAATTGAAAAACGTATTAAAATTTTAGAGCAGTTTTAGCGATTTAAAAAAATATCCCAAGCTATAATATAGCTTGGGATATTTTCCAATTTTTAAATATTTTTCTAATTATTTCGCAGCAGCATAACGTCTTTC
>NZ_JADWOV010000090.1 GCF_015767435.1 Polaribacter sp. BAL334 | reverse complement strand
GTATTATCTCTTTTTAAAGTAATAGTAATACTTTGACCTTTATGCTTTTGTAATTCATCCTCAACTTCATCATAGTATTTTGTATCAATCCCATTAACACTAACAATTAAATCTTTTGGTTTTAAATCAGCTGATGAATTTTGAGAATCATCAGGAATATTAGCTATCATGAAAGGAATTCTAGCGGATAAAATTGGACCCTCATCATTTTTACGCCTGTCCATTAACTTAGAAATAAAATCAACAGGTAATTTTTTTTCTATGATTTCTCCTTTTCTATCAATAGTAACATTTTCACCATTGATAAATGCTAAAGTTATACCAGTAAATTTTCTTACTTTTTCTCCGTCAACAGCTAAAATTTTATCACCATTTTTAAAGCCAAGACTCGTTGCTAAAGAATCTTGCACCCAAATACCATCTTTGGCATTTACGCTTTCATTGGGCAAAAACTTTTCTCCATAAGTATACATTAACAT
>NZ_JADWOV010000089.1 GCF_015767435.1 Polaribacter sp. BAL334 | reverse complement strand
TGGAAATACATATACACCTGCTAATATTGCTTCTAACACAAGTGTAACTATTAGATATACGATTGCTGCTGCTAGTGGTTGTAATGCTTCTACTGCTAATGTTACTTTTACAGTAACTCCTTGTCCTGTAGCTGTGAATACGACTTCAACTGCTTCAATCACTGAAAATCAAACAAAAACTTTAGTGGGTTCTCCTTCTGGTGGAACTTGGTCTGTTGTTTCTGGTGGTGGAACAATTTCTGGAAATACATATACACCTGCTAATATTGCTTCTAACACAAGTGTAACTATTAGATATACGATTGCTGCTGCTAGTGGTTGTAATGCTTCTACTGCTAATGTTACTTTTACAGTAACTCCTTGTCCTGTAGCTGTGAATAC
>NZ_JADWOV010000009.1 GCF_015767435.1 Polaribacter sp. BAL334 | reverse complement strand
CCATTGACGACCTAAAGATTGGTTTGCGAATTTAATTTTATTGTTACCATAGCTTTGATTTAGCCTATCAACTACTGCCATTAAGGGCTGATGCTTGCTGTTTGAACTATTGAAAAATGACAATTGTACTGCATTGTTTGGAGTAATACCCATTACTATAACACCTGCTTTTTTGTACTGATAGCCTTCTTTGAAAATGGCTTTTAAACCAATCTGAGCGTATTTATTTAGCTCTATGGTTGAGTTGGTAGGAAAATCTGTATTGATGACTATATTCCTGTAGTATTGAGGTTGTTCTTTGTTAAAATAATTGGTGTTTACAAAAACCATAATCATATTGCAATGGCTATTTTGCTTTCTTAATTTCTCTGAGCAGGATGCTGTAAATGTTGCTACTCTTTCAGAAATATCTTTGAAGTTTGTTATGTTCTTTTCAAAAGAGCGAGTTGTAGCAATCATTTTTTTACTCTTAGGGGTTTCTAAATCAAGTGTAGGT
>NZ_JADWOV010000088.1 GCF_015767435.1 Polaribacter sp. BAL334 | reverse complement strand
TTAACAATATACGATTTATGTACGCGAATAAAACGTTTGTTTGAGCATAAAATATCTTCAAAGTTTTTTAAATTTCGGCTCACTAAATTTTTTGTTCCTGTAGTGCAAAAAACTTCAGCATAAGAACCTTCACCTTTGATATAAGCAATTTTTGCAGTATCAATAAATATCAAGGTATTTCCTGAAGGAACTGCAATTTTACTCAAACTGTCTTGTTGTAAATTTTCTTTCAAAATTTTGAAATTTTCTAATTTCTGTTTTTGTTTTTCCAAACGAGCAATAGCGTCCATTAATTGCTCAGGATGTATGGGTTTCAATAAATAATCAATTGCTGAAAATTTGAATGCTTGCAAGGCATATTCGTTGTAAGCAGTCGTGAAAATTATGGAAAAATTCACGTCATTTTCATCAAAAAAATCTAACAATTCCAATCCACTATGTCCTGGCATTTCAATATCTAGCAATATCAAATCAGGATTGTGTTTTCT
>NZ_JADWOV010000087.1 GCF_015767435.1 Polaribacter sp. BAL334 | reverse complement strand
TGAATATCTATTTGTCTCTGTCCAAACTTTAAATAGTAGATTAAAAGATTTAACACTTTCACCTGAATATTATGATTTTATCATTTTAGATGAAGCGCATCACGGATCAGCTTCAAGCTATCGACCTTTTCTAAATTATTTTAAACCAAAAGTTCTTTTGGGGTTAACAGCCACTCCGGAAAGAATGGACGGTGAAAATATATTAGAAGATTTCTGTAATCGTATCGCTGCTGAAATTAGACTTCCAGAAGCATTGAATCAAAAGTTATTGAGTCCGTTTCAATACTTTGGAATTACTGACAGTATTGATTTAAGTAATGTAAAATGGGAAAAAGGAAGATATGTCGCATGTGAATTGACCAGTATCTATACAAAGAATGATGTTCGTGTAGGTGAAATAATTTCTAATCTTAATAAATATACAAATGATATAAATGATGTTCGAGCTATTGGTTTTTGCGTAACCATTGAACACGCCACTTTTATGGCTGAAAAATTCAGTTTGGCTGGGCTAAAAGCAACAAGTTTAACTTCTAAAAACTCAAGTGAACGCGAAAGCATTAGAGAACAGTTTAGAAAAAAAGAATTCAATTATTTATTTGTCGTAGATATTTTTAATGAAGGAGTTGACATACCGGAAATTGATACTGTTTTATTTTTGCGACCGACTGAAAGTTTAACGGTTTTTCTTCAACAATTAGGGCGTGGATTACGATTAGCCGATGGAAAAGATTGTTTGACTGTTCTTGATTTCGTTGGTAATTCAAGACCTGAGTATGAC
>NZ_JADWOV010000086.1 GCF_015767435.1 Polaribacter sp. BAL334 | reverse complement strand
GCCTATGCAGATGATACTCCGGTTTTTCCGAATAAAAAGCATGTGTATTTGATTGCCTTGTTGCTAGGACTCTTAGTACCTTTTGGAATCATCTATTCAATACAAGCATTAGATACCAAAATTCATTATCGCAAAGACTTAGAAGAAGCGCTGCAAATTCCTTACTTGGGCGATATCCCTCATGCAGATGGAGGTGATAAAATGATTATTAAAAAAGACACGAGAACAAGTACTGCCGAAGCCTTTCGATTGCTACGGACCAACCTAAACTTTATGCTGCCTAAAACAAGTAAAGACCAGCTTGCTAAGACCATCTTTGTGACTTCTACGCTGAGTGGTGAGGGGAAATCGTTTGTATCAATTAATTTGGCTGCTACCTTAGCTTTGACCCATAAAAAGGTATTGTTATTAGGGCTGGATTTAAGAGCCCCTAAGATTACAGAATATTTAGGAATGACAGATAAAAAAG
>NZ_JADWOV010000085.1 GCF_015767435.1 Polaribacter sp. BAL334 | reverse complement strand
GGAGAATAGATAGTTTTATATCTAAGTGATTGAAAACAATTCCTAAACCATTATATGTCATCACATTTTATTGAGGTGGGAAATACATTAGTACTGTAAATCGTTGTCAATGTAAATCGTCAGCAAAAAGTGTACTGATTTAGTCGAAAAATAAGATATTGTTTTCAAGAAGTATTATTTCATCTAATTACCCAATCATCGCATTCTCATTAATACGTTCAATTATATTTATCACTTTGTGTGCATAACTATCATCAAATACACCCAGCAATCCTTGATCATTCATATCTGTGAATGGAGATTCAAATAGCATACTTGGTTCAATTGTACCATTCTTTGTTAAGTAGGATATGATATTTTGTATGAATGTCATTTGGTCTGCTCTAAGATTACCTGCCTGCAGAAACTCAGAAAAGGCATTTTGCGCTGCTTTTACATCCAACCCTATAATTCCTCTTATGAATACCCCTAAAGGCTCTTCTCCAAACTCTTTAACAAAATCCTCTCTAGTTCCTCTTTCATCTCCATCAAACAATATTTCTTCTAACAGTATTAACTCTTTAGAAGTAATAGGTACGTTAGTCAATAACTTTGATATAGTTAATTGATGCTTGTTTTCTCTGATAAAACTCTCTACTCTTCTTCTATAGGAAGTACCATAATTT
>NZ_JADWOV010000084.1 GCF_015767435.1 Polaribacter sp. BAL334 | reverse complement strand
CTATTATGGGCATACAGCAACCTCCACTCTCTTTATATTTCACTCCGCAATGAGGACATCTTTCCGCTTTACTGCTTATTTCTTTATTACATTCTTTACAATTAATTAATGCCATAGGTTTTTCTTTTTCAAATGTTTACCAATAATTTTATATTCGCAACTTTACATACCTTTTTTTAAAACACGCAGTTGCCCAACAGCCACCAAAATACAAATAAAACCAACACCATCTGCATCAGAAATGCAAATACAGGAAAAAACCTGTAAAAAAATAGGGTTTTCCCTACACCTCTTTCAACACAGGGATGCCTTTTTTCAATCGATTTTTAATTTTGGCTG
>NZ_JADWOV010000083.1 GCF_015767435.1 Polaribacter sp. BAL334 | reverse complement strand
GGGTTTTAATGACGCATCATATTGTTGCGTTTCTTCATTAAACACTACCAAATCAGGTTTTTTTGCTGCGTTTTTCATACGGATGCAAATTTACTACAAAAACAACTTTGCGAATTGGTTTGTGAAAAATTTAACGCTGAAAAATCAAGCTATTTTATCCTGTGAAAAAATCAAAAACATTGCTAATAGCGCTTGTTTTGGTTTTATAAAACTCAGTATAAGTGCATCTTTCGCAAGTAACACTGGTATATTTTTGATTTTGAATATCAAAAATCTTAGAAAAAGTCCCTCCTGTTGCTCTTAATTCCGCTAATTTATATGTTTTGCATTGACATTTTGGACAAGAATAATTTCGAATTTGTTCGCTCATAAAAATAGTTTTTATTGATTAAGGGTTCAATTTACAATTTTGTT
>NZ_JADWOV010000082.1 GCF_015767435.1 Polaribacter sp. BAL334 | reverse complement strand
TTCTTGTTTTTCTGAAAATATTCTTTGTGAGCCTTTGAGAAGCTTTTGTGTAACTTTGTGGAATAGCTTTAAAACTTTATAAATATTATGAAAGAAAAAGATGAAAATGAATTGTCAAAAATAATTCTTGGTTGCGCTATTGAAGTCCATAAACAATTAGGGCCAGGATTACTAGAATCTGCTTATCAAGAATGTTTATATCATGAATTAATAAATTCAGGTCTGAGTGTTGTAAAAGAAAAACCCATGCCAATTGTTTATAAAGATGTGAAGCTTGATCATGGTTATCGAATTGATTTATTGGTAAATAACAAAGTTGTTATTGAAATAAAAACTGTAGAAATGTTTACAGATGTTCATACGGCTCAAGTTTTAACCTATTTAAGGT
>NZ_JADWOV010000081.1 GCF_015767435.1 Polaribacter sp. BAL334 | reverse complement strand
ATTTTCTTCAACAGTAACTAGATTTTTGATGAGAGCATCAAATCCTTTATTAGCAATTTCTAAATAAATTTTTGGCAAATAACCTTTATTTACTGCTTTTGCCAATGTGTAAACAAACATGGATGTTCCTGTGGCTTCTAAATAATTTCCATCTCTATTTCCTTGATCTAATACTTGCCACCACAAACCTGACTCGTCTTGAACTTTTACAATTGCTTCAGCAAATTGTTCTAAATAAGTGATAATCTGTTTTCTTCCAGAGTGATTTTTGGGTAAAAAATCCAACACATCAACAAGTGCCATTCCATACCATCCCATTCCTCT
>NZ_JADWOV010000080.1 GCF_015767435.1 Polaribacter sp. BAL334 | reverse complement strand
TGTGGATATAAAACGTTTTTTTATTTAATTGTCTGTCTGTATGTTAGTGTTTTTGCTTGGAAATGTTGCTAAAATCAAATTAACAAAAGGAATTAAAAATAAAAACTTATTTATTCCTGCATCATTTAATCTTCTGAATCCAGCTGCTGCAAAAGGTATCAACATTATGGTAGAATAAATTTTGAAAAGATTTTCAAAACCTATTAGTGATCTTATAAATCCGATTGGAAATGCTAGTAGTGTAAAAAATAAAAAAAACATCCAAAATGATTTTAAATCAGTTTTTCCAGAAAAATCATTCCATTTTTTTAATGCTTCGATAAAGTATTTC
>NZ_JADWOV010000079.1 GCF_015767435.1 Polaribacter sp. BAL334 | reverse complement strand
TGGTTTAAAGAAAATAAAATAACTGCCTTGATTACGAAAATCAATCACATTCGAAAAGATCAGGAATCGTATCAGCAAACGAATAATATCCAATTTCTAGAAACTGGAAACGACCAACTCATTGCTTTTTATAAATGGAATGATTCCAAAACTAACGAAACTATCACCATTATCAGTTTAGATGCATATCATTCTCAAGCTGGTTCTGTTCAATTGCCTTTGATCGATTTGAAAGTGCAGCATGGCCAAAAAGTAGAAGTAGAAGATTTGGTAACCAGAAATTGTTACAATTGGTATAATGAATGGAATTATGTAGAATTACATCCATCGTTACCTTTTCATATTTTTAAGATTAACAAATAAAGATGTCAGAACAAGAAGTTTCTAAACCAAATTTTCCGGTTTTTTCTTCTAACCACGAATGGGAACATTTGATGGAGGATAAAGCATTCATAAACGTTTTTTTAGCGGATGTTTTAGAGGAATATATTGTAAAACAGCGTTGGTATGGAGGAAAATCGAGCAAACTAAAATACATCGAATTGAGTGATTATTTTAGAATCCAACATCATGAAGAAGTATATTTTGGATTGTTGTTAGAAGTCGATTTTGAAGAAGCTTTTTATCATCATTATTTTTTACCAATTGCTTTTGTTTCCGATGAAAACTTTGCGCAAGAAAATCGAATTTTACCAATAAATTTAAAAAATCAGCAAGGTTTTATCATTGATGCTATTCATTTA
>NZ_JADWOV010000008.1 GCF_015767435.1 Polaribacter sp. BAL334 | reverse complement strand
TCGTAAAAAACAGCTGTCAATTCATCTACATGTTTTTCATTGAATTGGTCGTTTACAAAAAAGCCATATATTTTTTCGCAAATAAAACGAGCACATTGTTCTTGTTTTAAAATAATATTGATGATATCATCACCCGAAAAATTGCCAGTTTCGTCAAAAAAAGTTTTTAAATCATCATCATGATGATATTTTGCAATGGTAAATGCACCATCAAAATTATAACTATAACCTGTAAAAGCTCGTGCACTTTCTTTGACATCATTTTCAGAATAATTTCCAACGCCTAATGTAAAAAGTTCCATGAGTTCTCTTGCGAAATTTTCATTGGGTTGTTTTTTTCTGTTTTGTCTGGAGTTCAAATAGTTCAACAT
>NZ_JADWOV010000078.1 GCF_015767435.1 Polaribacter sp. BAL334 | reverse complement strand
TACTGTTATTGTGTGAGTACTTTGTGAGATAACTAAACCAGAAACATTACTTGTTTCCGTAATGGTTAAAATGATAGTTTCATTATCAAAATCATCTGAATCAGGATTGATATTAATAGAAATGTTTTGAGAACCATTTCCTGTAAAAGAAAGTGATGCTGTGTTTAATGTGTAATCTGAAACTTCTGCAGTTCCAGTTACAGCTACAGAAACATCTATTTGATCTGAACCATAATTAGAAACGGTTACAGGTACCAATACTTCAAAAGTAGCATTTGTTTCTGTTTCTGCACTTGTTGCAGCATCAAAACCAATAACTGGGTCAGAAGTAGCTAATGTTCCATTAATAACGATATCATCAACAGCAAATTCTTCACTACCTGAATCCGCTTTTACAGACAATCTTACATCTAATGAACTTCCTGTTCCTACGATAGAGCCTGTAATAGTTTCCATCGCAAGTCCTAGCGTTACTACACCATTAGTAGGAAACTGATTAAAACCAGTTGCAACTGTAAATGAAGTAATATCAACATAACCTGCCCCGTCTATATTTACTGATAATGTTATGAAATCATTAGAATCAAAACCTGATGTTGCTCCAAGTTTTACTGAAAAAGTCAAATCCGTATAACCCGTGATGTTTAAACCAGACCAAGTTAATGTTTGTGTTGAGGCAGTTCCATCACCATCCAAATCTTCTCCTACTAGGAAGTTTCCATTATTTCCAGTGAAACTTGGAATTCCTGAAGGTTGAGAGCCTGCACCAAAATTATCAGTAGACCCGACAGGGTCATAAATTCCAAAGTAATCACTTGATCCATCTGAATAG
>NZ_JADWOV010000077.1 GCF_015767435.1 Polaribacter sp. BAL334 | reverse complement strand
GTATTATTGGAAATCCGCCTTATAGTGGAGAAAGTGCCAATAAAGGAGAATGGATTATGAAATTGATGGAAGATTATAAAAAAGAGCCAGGTGGAAAGGAAAAATTAAAAGAACGAAATCCTAAATGGATTAATGATGATTATGTAAAGTTTTTACGTTATGGTCAGCATTTTATCGAGAAAAATGGCACTGGTGTTTTGGCATTTATCAATCCACATGGGTTTTTAGACAATCCAACTTTCAGAGGAATGCGTTGGAATTTGCTTAAAACCTATGATAAAATTTATACGATTGATTTACACGGTAACGCCAAGAAAAAAGAAACTGCGCCTGATGGAAGTGTAG
>NZ_JADWOV010000076.1 GCF_015767435.1 Polaribacter sp. BAL334 | reverse complement strand
TTAACTTGCTTTGTTAAAAAGCAATGTGCTGATGCGCGTTGGGAAAAGCCCACACGAAAAGTATGCCAGTCTAAAAATGGGGGCAGTGCCATTGATGCACGTAGCGTTGGAAAAATATTATCCTAAATTATTATTAGAAAGCAAGATTATCAAGATTTAACGAAACCGAGCGTTTGCAGTGCATAAGCCGTGATTTTGTTTATGGTATTTATTTAAATAATTCTTTAATTTACTTAACCATTTTTTACTTTCTAACCTATCTCACTTTATTAATTTATAAGTATTTTGCTTGATTTGACTGTTTTATTATGAATTACTTTAATTAAATATAACCC
>NZ_JADWOV010000075.1 GCF_015767435.1 Polaribacter sp. BAL334 | reverse complement strand
TGTTGAAAATGAAAAAAGTTGGTTAAACTTGCGCATATTTATTAGTTATGTGGAATGCTGCTCAACCAAATTAGACAAATGAAAACTGTTCAAGACCATATTAATTCTGACTTGTTGAATTGGCTTAATGACAACAATTTCAAATATAGACAAGCCAAAATCAGGACGGATAAGGGAGCTCTCGATAATTTGTATAACGACAAGTTTTGCTTAAAAATTTACGACAGACAGGGACATGGCTTTGGAGTGACCATTAACGTTGCAGAAAAATATGACGAAAGCATTTATGACAACGATAGCTTTAGTTTGTATTGGGCGTTTGAGTATTT
>NZ_JADWOV010000074.1 GCF_015767435.1 Polaribacter sp. BAL334 | reverse complement strand
TAAATGTATTGGAAAATTCACCAGTTCGATAATTATCATAGACTTCAGATCTATAACTTGGTGAATAGTCCAGTTTGTTGGCATGTTTTTTTAAATAAAGGATTTCACAGTCATTCATACTAATCTTGTTAAATTCTATATACTGTTTACTAATTTGATAACCAATAACCTCACTTAGCTTTTTGGATAAGTAATTAATTGTTTCACCCTTCGTTAACATTGTTTTATCCTGAGCAAATAAAGAAAATGAGTACATAGTCAAAATGCACATTAATAATTGTTTTTTCATTTTAGTGTAAGTTTTCTTTTGCCTACTCTAATCAGTTTTCGGCTTCCCTGTTTTGTTAAATTAATTTTTCACAGTCAATTTCAGGTCTGAATTGTTTCTATAGCATGACACACAAATAGTTTATATGTCCAACATTATCTAACTTTTTTTTATGAAAACATAGCCACCCATTCAGCCCCCAAAATACAAATAAATCCAACACCATCCGCATCCCAAAAGCAAATACAGGAAAAATCCTGTAAAAAAAGTCAAAATCACTGTCATTTTTACTCGGTTTGGAAGCATTTTGTAGGGCAAATGCTACCAAAAAACACCTCATTTA
>NZ_JADWOV010000073.1 GCF_015767435.1 Polaribacter sp. BAL334 | reverse complement strand
TACAAATACTTGGACAGGAGCTGTAAATACAGACTGGAGTGATTTAGGAAACTGGAGTAATAATGTAGTTTTATCTACCTATACAACAGTTACGATTCCTACAGGTTTAGCAAACTACCCGGAAATATCTACCACTACTGATGTGATTATTGGTAGTATTGTGATAGAAAGTGGTGCGTCATTAAACATTGCAAAAGGAGGTAGCTTAAAATTATCAGACAACTTTACCAATAACGGAACCGTAGTTTTACATTCAGATGAAGATGAATTCTCTTCCATAAAAGTCGGTAAATTATCCTCAGGAAATATTACTTATAACCGCTATGTAAATAGCGTT
>NZ_JADWOV010000072.1 GCF_015767435.1 Polaribacter sp. BAL334 | reverse complement strand
CTATAAGATATGCTTATCATAAAGGCGATGAAAAAACAGCCGATGAAATAAAAAGTAATTTATTAGGATTTACAACTTCTGGAACATTTGGTGAAAGCAGAACAAAAGCTAATATAGTAACCTATTCACAAATAGTATGCTTAGATTTTGATGATATCCCACTAACTGAAATAAACAATCTTGTAACGCTTCTAAATGACTGTAGATACACTTTTGCATCATTTATTAGTCCGAGTGGAGCAGGTTTAAAAGTATTCATTAAAGTCAATTCAAATGCAGAACAACATACAGCAGTTTACAATCAAGTGGCAAATTATTACAAAGATCTTTCAAATTATGATGTTGATGCGAAATGCAAAGACATTACCAGATTATGTTTTGTGTCTTATGATG
>NZ_JADWOV010000071.1 GCF_015767435.1 Polaribacter sp. BAL334 | reverse complement strand
TTGTTTTACAGCAACAGCAAAACAAAAAGTTATTGAAGATATTTGCGAATATTTCAAAGAAAAGTTGGGAATCAAATTTGAAATATTTCCTTCTAAAGCGTCAAGAACCAATCTGCACTATAAGGTTTTTGAAAAAGGAGATGACGAAGAAAAATATAATTCAGTTCGAGATTTAATAGAAGAGAAAGATTGCCCATCTATTATTTATGTTTCAAGAACAAAACGAGCCAGTGACCTTGCTAAGAGATTAAGTGATGACGGTTTTAATGCCAGAGTATTTCATGGTAAGATGGAAAGTCAGGAAAAAACAGAAAACCAAAATGCTTTCATTGCGGGTGATGTTCAAATTATGGTTGCGACCTCTGCCTTTGGGATGGGCGTTGACAAGAAAGATGT
>NZ_JADWOV010000070.1 GCF_015767435.1 Polaribacter sp. BAL334 | reverse complement strand
TCTTACACCACCTCTTGGATCTTCAACATCATTTTTATAACGTGGAATTAAATGAATATGAACATGCGAAATAGTTTGCCCAGCAAATTCACCAATATTAATCCCTATGTTAAAACCATCAGGTTGAAATCGTTTTGTGACAATATCTTTTACTTTATTGAGTACTAATAAATATGCGTATTGCTCTTTGATTGATAATTCAAAATAGTTTGCAATATGTCTTTTAGGAATGATGAGTGCATGACCTTGATTTACTGGAAATTTATCATATATCGCATACATGGTAGCTGTTTCAACAATTAATTCTCTCTCTGCATCAGGATTGCAAAAAGGGCAATTTTCATTATATGTATGTTTTAATTGGTTAAAATGTTGATACTCATAAATAGCACAACTTTTATTTTCAAAAATTACTTTTGAGTTTAGCAACACATTGCAT
>NZ_JADWOV010000069.1 GCF_015767435.1 Polaribacter sp. BAL334 | reverse complement strand
AATTAGTCGGAATAAAATAAAAATTTGGAATCAAAATATTTGGAATGTAGCTTTTTATCCAGTCTTCACATTAGAATTAAATGCAAATAATCATCTGATAAACATTACAGACAAATTAAATCCAATAGGCAAAACAATCATTGGATTATTTTCAATTGGAATTATCTACTTTGTTTTTAGCAATTTCTCAACCGATTTTGAATTTTTGGAAAATTGGTTGCCAATTCTAATTGTTTCGGTTTTCTTGCTAATTTTTGTTACAGTTTTTAGAAAACTTTACCTTTTCGAAAAACAAAATCAACTTGACGAAATATTTGAGATTTTGGACATAGAAGTTGAGGAAAAGAAACCAGAAAAAGAATGGTCGCTTAAAAATATTT
>NZ_JADWOV010000007.1 GCF_015767435.1 Polaribacter sp. BAL334 | reverse complement strand
GAATAGCCTTCAGCTACAATTTCAAAGCAGGTGTCGTGAAAGAAGAAGATGAAATGCTCATATTTTGAAAATTGTTCGTCTTTGTGATATGGATGGACAGAATTCATCTTTATCAATTCTTTTATCCATTCCGATTCGGTCACTTTTTGAATTGAGTAAGATTGAAGTCCGAGTTCGTATAATGGATGTCCGTTAATCGATTCGTCATTTGGATTTCCAAATTTGAATTGCGCAAATCGGTCAAACTTGACGGTCACAATTTTTTCATCATTTTCTGTCCGCATATGAACTGTAGAACCGTCCCAATTAGGGTCAACGTTACTCACATAGAAAATCAGATAAATATGATGTTCATTTGATAAAATTGTAGGCATTGGTGCTCCAACGTCAATGTCAAAATCTGCTTT
>NZ_JADWOV010000068.1 GCF_015767435.1 Polaribacter sp. BAL334 | reverse complement strand
CCACTATACAGGAAAATCTGAAACGGACTATGTTTACAGAATCAGGACAAATGACTCGACATATAATTCAGGTTTTACTGCAAAAGATTTATTTCATATTCCTTATGAAAAAAGACATCTAATTGGAAATAATAGATTTAGTCTGTCTGGTTTTCCTTGTTTATATTTTGGAAACAAAGTCTATTGCTGTTGGGAAGAACTAAACAGACCAAAAATTGAGAATTGCTTCATATCTAAATTTGACTTAACAGGCCACCATTTTATTGACATCTCTCGTAAACCAAAAGAGATCAATAAGTCATTATTGCAACTGTATGAAATATTAGAAAAACAAGAAGATACAGCTCACGAACATTTGGTTTTAAGTTTTGAATACCT
>NZ_JADWOV010000067.1 GCF_015767435.1 Polaribacter sp. BAL334 | reverse complement strand
GTATAGAAATTAATCAAAGTAGAAATAATATCCCTAAACGGATGAAAAGAGATTTGGTTCTATATCAAAATATTTTTGATATAGAAGGAAAACAAGTGTCAAGTTCTCTTTTTTCGTTATCCCCTTCCGACTCTGTTATACAGAATTTTGATCATGAAATAGCTACTCTCTTAGACGGATTTAAATTATCTAAAAAAACAATAGTTAATAAGTCTGCAAACGAAAAATCATCAGTAATACTGTTCAAATATGATGATTTTACTGCTCTTTTGGGGGCGGATTTAGAAGTAACTGATAATCCCGAGGAGGGTTGGAGAGATATTTGCAATAATTCAGTTTTAATTAATGGGAAATCTATTATTTATAAAATACCACATCACGGTTCATCGAACGCTTATAATAAAGAACTATTTGAAAAATTAGTTGAGAAGGATGCCATTTTAAAATTATCTCCTTGGAATAGAAACTCAAAACTTCCTACAGATAAAATGTTGCTAAAATATCGGGAACATTCTCCTAAAGTTTATATTACATCTCCAAT
>NZ_JADWOV010000066.1 GCF_015767435.1 Polaribacter sp. BAL334 | reverse complement strand
ATTCCGGTGCTATAAAATTTGTTGATGATTATTTCCAATTAAATTTCCCTTCATTTATAAACAAATATTTCAAAGGAAGCAGAGAAACTGAAATAAAAAGAAATATAACCCCAAAGAAATACAAACAACTTTTTGAATCTTTATCTGATGTTCAGAGGAGAATTATTGACGATAAAGATTCAAGATATATTGTTGTTGCAGCAGGGCCAGGAAGTGGAAAGACGAAAGTTTTAGTTCATAAGTTAGCTTCATTGCTTTTGATGGAAGACGTTAAGCATGAACAATTGCTTATGGTTACTTTTTCACGAGCAGCAGCAACCGAATTTAAAAAGCGTTTGATTGAATTGATTGGAAATGCTGCACACTACATTGATATAAAAACATTTCACTCCTATTGTTTTGACTTGTTGGGAAAAGTTGGGACACTTGACAGTTCTAGCTCAATTATCAAAAATACAGTCGAGAAAATAAAAAACAACGAAGTTGAAGCCAGCAGAATAACAAAAACTGTTTTGGTAATTGATGAAGCACAAGACATGGACGAGGAGGAATTTGAATTGATAAAAGTGCTGATGGACAAGAACGAAGAAATGAGAGTCATTGCTGTTGGGGATGATGACCAAAATATTTATGAATGGCGAGGAGCAGATTCAAAATACTTATTAAGTTTTATTACAGAAAAGAAAGCAACTAAATACGAACTTATTACAAATTACAGAAGCAAAAGCAATTTAGTTTCATTTACCAATCAGTTTTTAAGGACAATTAATAAGCGTCTAAAAGTAATTCCGATTGTAGCAAATCAACATGAAAATGGAAAAATTAAAATAATTCATTACAAGAATGGAAATCTAATTACTCCATTAATTGACGACATTCTTTCAACTGGACTTTCAGGAACAACTTGTATCTTGACACACAAGAACGAGGAAGCTTTTCAAATTGCAGGACTTCTAACCAAAAACGGATACCAAGCAAAATTAATTCAGACCAACGACAGCTTTAGCTTATAT
>NZ_JADWOV010000065.1 GCF_015767435.1 Polaribacter sp. BAL334 | reverse complement strand
GTATTGAACTCTATTATTATTCTCAAGCCTATCAATAGTGAGTTTGTTGTAAACCACAAGAAACCCACCCTCAATTTTTATGGCTTCAATTCGTGAGAGATAAAACAAAGTGTCTTCAATATCTTCTATAGATGCTTTAACTTCAAATAATTGGACTTGTTTAGCAAATGCTATTTGCAATTCAAGAACTGAAAATTCAACTAATACTTCATCTTTATCAGGTTCATCATGTTCAAGAATTTTGTTGCTCTTGTCATACAGATAGCCAACAATAAACTCTGCCAAAATGTGACGCTTTTCTAATCTCTCTTTTAACTCCACTTGGGGTTGACAACTGATAGCCACAATATGATTCTTAGAATAATCCTTATTTTGTCTCTTTATCCAATTCTTAATTGCCCAAAAGTTGAGAATGATTTTTATTTTGTTAGGAGAAACATCTTTGCATCCGTATTCTTCTGCTTGTTCATTTAGTTCTTTGATGTGAAATGATTTTTCTTGTTCATCAAACAATGGACAAAGAAAATTTTCAATCTTTCCATAACTTTGAGTAATTGCAAGGGAACGATTTTTATTTTCTCCTTTTTTGATGAAAGCAGTTAAATCCTTCGAGTCTGATAAAATATTTTCATCTCGCAAAAGGTTAACAACAGAAATCACATTCTGAATATTTAGACCTAAATTATCAGCAATGTAATCAACCCTAGCTTCGGCTTCATCAGATTGCAAGTGCTTTCTACTCTTACTTGAAAACAGACTTTTAATAATTCTAGTCGCAGTTATTTTTTGTTCTTCACTGAATTTTTGTGAAAACATTATTTTGTCAATTGCTTCTTGCGCTGTCTTTGAAAGAATGCTATCAGCAAAAACTCTGGGCATGTTTTGTTTTCGCTTTACATAGCCAGCTTCTTCCAGTGCTGCAATTGCAGTGGTAACCCTGGTTTCAATTTCTTTTAAATTGTCATCCCAACCGGCTGCTCTTGCTATTTCCAAAGCAGATTTTTGAACACTTGATTTGAATTTGGTAATGACCTTTATGGCATTCCAAATTTGTTTTATTTCATGTAAATTTATTTTAGTTTGGTTCAACAAAATGAAATGTTTATTCAGGTCTTCTTCATTAAATAAAACATAACAGTCGGCAGTTATATTTTCAT
>NZ_JADWOV010000064.1 GCF_015767435.1 Polaribacter sp. BAL334 | reverse complement strand
TATACGTAAATCCGCCAATGTTAAGGTCTGTCATGAAAGAGCAAAAAGATAAAGAATCTATTCAAAAAAGAATCCGAATAAAAAATGGTGAAGAAGATGATCTAGTAGAAATTGGCCCAAATCTTTGGAATTTATACCCAAAAACTCTTGTTGAATCTATTAATTGGATTCCTATACATAGCGTATTTAAATTTCTAAATAAAAGAAATACTGTTAGTTATGCAGAAGATATTAAATCCGCAACTCAAAGATTACAGTTTAAAAATACCATTTTGTTTAACGACAGTTCTATGTTTTTAGGGCTTCATTTGAAAAAACTTTTACAACCAAAAACCTACGC
>NZ_JADWOV010000063.1 GCF_015767435.1 Polaribacter sp. BAL334 | reverse complement strand
TTCCCTTTATCACGAATCAGCTCAAGTGTTTTTGCCAATGCAGGCTGTTTCCATAGTTCTCCTGGCTTGGTAACTGCCTCTTTTTCAGAGTTAAAATATCGTTTCATAAAGGCATTGGTTTTATTGTCTTCCACCACTTGTAGCGCTTCTTTATAAAGACCCCAAGGCATTACGAACCCTTTTTTGGCTAAGTCAACTGCAGGTTCAACCAATTCTCGCCAAGGCAATTGACCATATTTTTGATGCGCCATATACAACCCTGCTACGGTGCCTGGCACTCCAACAGATAGTAAGCTATCATGATTACTACCATCGATTAACATCCCTTGTTTATCCAGAAACATTGTTGGGCTAGCAGCAAGAGGTGCTTTTTCACGAAAGTCAATGGTTGTAACTTCCCCTTTTGCGTTTAGGAATACTAAAAAACCACCTCCTCCAATATTTCCTGCTGAAGGATGTGTCACTGCCAATGCGAAAGCTGTTGCGATGCTGGCATCAATGGCATTACCTCCTTTTTTTAAAACCTCAAGACCCACTTTCGAAGCCAGCTCATTGGAAGAAACCACCATTCCGTTTTGACCATACACTTGTGCAATTCCCTCTGATTGATTGGAGAATAAAGACAGTAAGAATAAAACCTGAAATACTCCTTTTACGCTTCGTATTTTTTTGATCATGTTGTTTCTTGTTCGTTGATTTGATTTGAGTAATTTATTGAATTCCGTATCTTCTAGGTGAGATGTTTACCTAGCTTGGTGCATACGTTCTGGTACTTAGCGAAGTTTCGAACTTCGGAACCTAGTAGCTGCTTTCAAAGATAAAATTTCTTGCGAAATGTAAATGTGTGTTTCCTACAAAATTCGCAATCTTACCAAATGCCAGTTAGTGATCGTTTTTTATTTCGTTTCTTATCATTTTCAACAGCTCTGTATGATGGTAAAAGGTTTTCTTTAAATCGTCAGTATCATATGCTATATTTGAAAGTACAATTACGCTTGTCTTCGTTTTTGGAAAATAAAAGTTCATGGAAATAAACCCTGGAGCAAAACCTGTTTGGCCAAATTGCAAAATGTTTTCTTTTGTATCAACAGTTATTCCATATCCATATTCTGTAATTCCAAATATTGGGTGGTCACGAACAGCTCCATTTTGTTTTGTTTTCAGCAGGTTCATAGTC
>NZ_JADWOV010000062.1 GCF_015767435.1 Polaribacter sp. BAL334 | reverse complement strand
ATCAAGGCGGCCTTAGTAGAAATTTCAACCGGAAAAAGTATTGGTGTTGTTCAAGAACCCAAAAAAGAAATGAGTATGCTCGCTTTAAAAAACGGATGGGCTGAACAAGAACCTGAAGAATGGTGGGAATATATTTGTAGAGCGATTGAAAACTTAAAAAGTACCTATAATGTTTCTCGAACTCAAATAAAAGGCATTGGTATCTCTTACCAAATGCATGGTTTGGTTTTAGTTGATGAAAATGGAAAAACGTTGAGGAAAAGCATCATTTGGTGCGATAGTCGAGCTGTAGAAATTGGTAATATGGCATTTAATAAAATAGGAAATGAGAAGTGTTCGAGCCAATTACTAAATTCTCCAGCAAATTTTACAGCTTCAAAGTTAAAATGGGTAAAAGATAATGAACCACACATCTACAATAAAACATATAAATTTATGTTGCCTGGTGATTATAT
>NZ_JADWOV010000061.1 GCF_015767435.1 Polaribacter sp. BAL334 | reverse complement strand
TTTGCTATAGAGGTTTTCTTCCGATTTTACAAACTCAGTTGGAACGCTATTTTTCTTACGATTTACATAGATTTTAGAAATAGCATCACCCAAACTCTCAGATTCTACACCACCAGCATTTCCAGTAGTAACTTCAGCAGAGGCCACAGTTACAGGAATTTCTAAAGATCTTGAACAACCATCTTTTGTACCATAAACAGTAACAGTATAACTTCCAGCAGTATCAAAAGTGAATACTCCAGGATTTTGGTTTTGTTGCACGATAGTTGTACCACCATCTAAAGACCATGAGAAACTATCAAAATATGCAGCATTAGTGATGGTAAATTCTCTAGTGATTGAACCATTACCAACATCAGTAACACTTTGAGTGATTACTGGATGATTGATTGGTTGAGTAACAACAACTTGCATTGTTTGAGAACTTGAGCCAAACGTATTGGTTGCAGTAAGTTTCACATTATAAGAACCATAACCTGCATACGATTTTGTAGGGTTCATAAATGTACTTGTTGTGCCATCACCAAATTCCCATAGATAAGTAATAGGATGTAAAGGTTGATTATCCAAACCAGTATTAGAAGTATTGCTGAATACAAATTCATTACCTTCTAAGCAGCTTGTAGTATTATCTACTGTAAATTCTGCAATAGGAGGAGTTGTAGTTACATTATTAGTAATAACTTCTTCAACAAATGTTGCACAATTTGTATTTCCAGCACTATAGTTTAATGATTTTCCAATCAATTGACCATTGATATCAGCATTGTTTACAGTTTTTGTAATGTTTGCAATCGGAGCTAAGATTGTTCCGAAAACAGCTTCACTACCTTCGATGTTTAAATCATCTGTATTATAGAAGTTATAAATCACAAAAGGACTGTTGGCTAGAGCGATATTTGTTTGTGCCCAAACATCCCAATTGAAAGTTCCATCAGCATCAATGTTGATAACTAAAATTTTATCAGCATCAGGAATTTGATTGAAAATGAATGAATCAACATTGTTCAAATCAGTTCCAGTAACATTTAAGTGGTTAACACCATTTTGTAAATTGATTTTTACAGTTGATGGTAAACCAATATTTGCGATTGGCTGATTTGCATTGTCAAATAACTTAACATTATTTGCCATTAAAGACATGTCCAATGAATTTGTTTTTAATTGTTGGAAAGCACTTCCAAAGTCAAATACATTATTTTCAAAAACTGGATTGTTGTTTGCGTCAACACCAAGACCTGGACTTGTTCCAGCTAATTGAATATAGGTAGAATTTCCATAAGTAGCATCAGGAGTAATTTTGATTGGTGCAGGAGCATTTAATTCATCTTTATACCAAGTAAGAGATCCATTAGCATTTCCAATTTTTACATATTGATTTGAACCAGCAATAGTAACAACACCAGGAGTTGGAGTTCCGTTAAATGGATAATTAACTTTACCATTTACTAAAAGTCCGATATTCACTCCATCTACATCAAAACATCCACAATCTTGCGCAGCAACACTATAGTTTCCATTGATAGTTAAATCACCACCCATAGCCAAACTTCCATTTGAACTTCCACCAGAAACAATCACATCATTTTCGATAAATACATTGAAACAATTGGCAGGTAGTATTGGGTTATATGTTGTGCCTAGAGGCAAAACAGTGATGTTCACAACAGCTGTATCACAAATATTATTTACATCACAAACTGTATACTCAAATGAATCAGGTCCATTATAATTTGGATTTGGTGTATAAGTTACAACATCATCATTTGGATTGTTTGGAGTATTGTTTGGGTCTGTAATTACAACATTACCATTTGTTGGAGGCGTGCTAACTACTATTGTACCCACTAAAGGAACGTCATTGTCGTTTGCAATTACATCAATTACAACAGGTGCATTTTGATTGGTAGTTGCAATATCATCTTCAACATCAACTGTTGGATCCACAGTTACAGTCACAGTCGCAGTAGATTGATCCCCATTAGAATCTGTAATAGTATAATCAAAGGTATCTGTTCCATTAAAGTTCGCAGCAGGCGTGTACACTAAAGTATCATCTGTAGGATCATTAGGCGTTCCATTGGT
>NZ_JADWOV010000060.1 GCF_015767435.1 Polaribacter sp. BAL334 | reverse complement strand
CACTCGAAGACGTTGGTTGGAGGTTGGTTTAAATCCAGTTTCGGTCAATAGCAAATCTAATTTTAAATGAGCCATAGCATAACTTGCCATCAACAACTCAAAACCATTCAAACGAGGTAACAAATGGTTTTCTACATAATTGCTCCAAATGCCTTGCTGTCCTTGAAACTTTTTGTGAATGTGTTTCACCACTTCTGCCAAGAACGTGCCTGTGCCTGTTGCTGGGTCTAGTATTTGTACTTTGTGTACCTCTTGCTCTAGTTGTTTGTAACCTGTTGCAGCACGTTTATCTGCGTTTTGTGTATTTAATTTTATGGTAGTTTTGCTAGTATCAGCCAACCCTTGAGGCAAGTCAAATTCCGTTTTTAAAATATCATCAACAGCACGTACAATAAAAT
>NZ_JADWOV010000059.1 GCF_015767435.1 Polaribacter sp. BAL334 | reverse complement strand
ATAATTGGTTTGCTCAATCTGAATTTCTTTAATTCGTTGTTGATTAGTAGCTATTTTAGCGTTTTTTTCATTTTGTGCATCTAAGTTTTCTTTTTTTACTCGTATTTTTATTATCTCACTTTCTTTTTGAAATTCCTGTTCATATCGTATTATTTTAGCTTTGAAAATGGTTATTTTGTCATCTGCAATAAGTATATTGGTAGCATAACTCATTAAATCATTCACCCAATTATCATGTTTCGATTTAGCTTCTGAAAATACTTTTGTCTCATAGTTTTTACTATGGGTTGTTATCTCCTCACAGATGTTTTGATTAGCTTTTTCCAAATTTGAAATGTCATTTCGCTTCTTTGT
>NZ_JADWOV010000006.1 GCF_015767435.1 Polaribacter sp. BAL334 | reverse complement strand
TATTTTCCCAACCTGGACCTTCGTAACGAATAAACCAAGAATGATCTGTGTGTTCTTTTGGAACATTCAAATTTGAGATGTTTTTGAAAGAGGTTCCATTAGAATATTCTTTATGTCCTCTTGGACCATCAACCCAATCTCCACCTTGTGCAATTGAAATTTCAGCATAGGTTTTTGGCGATGTTTTTATGACATTTTTTTTAACTATACAAGAAAAAAAACTTGTAATAAAAAGAAAAATAAAGATTACTTTTTTCATGATTTGAATGGATAAATTAATATTTCACTCCATTAATAGTGGAGTTTTTGAAAATAATTGGTTCACAATTTTCAACAGACATTGGCGTTTTTGCATTTTTTATATGCACATTTGTCAACGTTACATTTTCAACAATACTTTGTTCTCTTCCTTTGATAAGAATTCCGTATTTACCACTATTTTCTAC
>NZ_JADWOV010000058.1 GCF_015767435.1 Polaribacter sp. BAL334 | reverse complement strand
GGATTAGAATATAATTTTTTTTATCCTCCATTAGCTGATGAAATTGAGATTAGTTTAATTGGTACTGGCGGCGGTTATGGTGAATCTGTAATTGTTAAGCTAAACCTAAGTGAATGGGCAATTATAGACAGCTGTATTAACCCAAATTCTGGAAAATCTTTACCTTTAGAGTATCTTGAAAAAATTGGTGTTGACTATAAAACACAAGTTAAATTTGTTATTTGTACCCATTGGCACAATGACCATATTTTAGGCATTAGTGAAGTTTTAAAGAAATGTGAGATGGCAAAATTTTGTATGCCAGATGTTCATAATAGGGATAAATTTCTTTTGCTAGTTGCTTTAGATAGCAAAAAAGACAAATTAGGTTCTATAT
>NZ_JADWOV010000057.1 GCF_015767435.1 Polaribacter sp. BAL334 | reverse complement strand
TATACGTACCATGTTCTATGGTTTTTACACCGCCCAAAATAGCTCTTTTCATACCTTCATCTCCATGTGCGTGTGCAGCTACAAACATTCCATAATCCTTAGCAGTTTCGCAAATTGCTTTGATTTCTTCAATGGTAAATTGTGGATTGTCACCCGATTTTGCTACACTTAACACGCCTCCAGTTGCTGTAATTTTTATCCAATCTGCGCCATTTTTATAACGCTGTCTTACCGCTTTTTTAGCATCGTCAATAGAATTTACAACACCTTCTTTTGGCCCTGGATCACCAATAAAAAGTTTATTCCCACCATTTGTTGGGTCTGCATGACCACCTGTAGTTGCCAATGATTTTCCTGCTGTAAAAACTCTTGGACCAGGAATTTTACCTTGATCTATGGCATTTCTGATAGCAATATTTACACCTGTTCCACCCAAATCTCTAACAGTTGTAAAACCGTTTAATAACGTAGTTTTGGCAAATCCAACAGAATTAAAAGCGACATCTGCTTCATTTAAAATGTATTTCTCCAATTG
>NZ_JADWOV010000056.1 GCF_015767435.1 Polaribacter sp. BAL334 | reverse complement strand
TTACGATTGTAATTTTTTGATCAATGAGCATTTCTGAATCCATAGAACTTCAACTAAAAACGTTGCCAAATGCTCCAGGTGTGTATCAATATTTTGATAAAGACAACAAAATTATTTACGTTGGCAAAGCCAAAGATTTAAAAAAAAGAGTGACTTCCTATTTTATGAAAACTCAAGAAAATGGGAAAACTAGGGTTTTAGTAAAAAAAATTGTGTACATAAAACACATTGTGGTCAACACAGAAACGGATGCACTTTTATTGGAAAATAATCTGATCAAAAAGCACAAACCACGTTACAATGTGTTGCTGAAAGATGATAAAAGTTATCCTTGGATTTGCATCAAAAAAGAGCGTTTTCCGAGAGTTTTTATGACGAGAAATGTGGTAAAAGACGGCTCAGAATATTTTGGACCTTATACTTCAGTAAAAACGGTTAGAGTGTTGCTAGATTTAATCAAAGACTTATATCCCTTGAGAAATTGCAGTTTTGATTTGTCTGAAAAAAATATTGAAGAAGGCAAATATAAAGTCTGTTTAGAATATCATTTAAAAAATTGCAAAGGTGCTTGTGAAGGCTTAGAAACCGTTGAAAATTATAACGAATCCATTAAAGAAATTCGCAATATTGTCAAAGGAAATTTCAAGGAAAGTTTAGAGAGATTTCAAATCATCATGCATGATTTTGCGGCGAAAATGGAATTTGAAGAGGCACAAAAAGTAAAAGAAAAAGTAGATTTATTAAGCAATTATCAAGCAAAAAGTACGAT
>NZ_JADWOV010000055.1 GCF_015767435.1 Polaribacter sp. BAL334 | reverse complement strand
TTTATAAAGCTTTGCAAGCGAAATAAAACTTAATCAAAAACGGTACTGAAACAGTACCAGTACCGCAAAAAGTACCAAACATATAGCAATAATTTTGGCCTATAATTTAAACAATATAGGTCATGAAAAATTCAATTTTATTAGAATTATCAGTAGAAGAACTACAAGAGCTGATAGGTTCAACAGTTAAAAAAAATGTAGCAGATTTACAAAAAGAGCTACAATCCAAAAAATTTACAGAAGAATTACTCACGAGGGAGGAAACATGTAAGTTTCTAAAAATCGATAGTAGCACACTTTGGTCTTACACAAATAAAGGCAAGGTTAAATCTTATGCTATTGGTGCAAGACGTTATTATAAGCGTAGCGAGTTGCTTGAGAGTTTAACCTTATTAAAAAATAGAAATAATGAGTAAATCAAGTATAGAATGGACAGAAGTAACTTGGAATCCAGTTACAGGATGTGATAAAGTATCTAAAGGATGCAAGTTTTGTTATGCAGAAGTAATGTCTAAAAGACTTCAAGCAATGGGAATTGAAAAATATAAAGACAATTTTAAAGTGAGAGAACACCCTAAAACACTTTTAGAGCCATATTCTTGGCGTAAACCAAGGATAGTATTTGTAAACTCAATGAGTGATCTATTTCACAAAGAAGTTACTACCACCTATATAAAAGATGTATTCAAAGTGATGAATGATACACCACAGCATACCTACCAAGTTTTAACAAAAAGGGCTGAAAGATTATTAGAACTTAGTCCAGAGCTCAATTGGACACCAAATATCTGGATGGGTGTTTCTGTTGAAGATAGTCATGTCTTAGAACGTGTTGAGTATTTAAAAGAAACAGGTGCACATATCAAATTTTTATCGATGGAACCACTTTTAGGATCAGTAGATGATTTGAATGTAAATGGAATTGATTGGATTATTGTAGGTGGCGAAAGTGGACCAAAATCAAGACCAATGAAGATTGAATGGGTAGAACTAATTCATGAAAAATGTAAAACTGTTGGAGTTCCATTTTTCTTTAAACAATGGGGTAATTGGGGTCCTGATGGAGTAAGAAGGTCTAAGAAAGCTAATGGAAGGCTATTTAAAGGCAAAACATATGATGAAATGCCGTAGTTTAAACTATTGAAAGAATGAAAAAACTGACGCATAGATATCAAGATGTCAAGATTTCTATGAAAAATAGAGAAATTGTAGATACGTCCACTGGAGAAATTATTCCAGTGGATAACTCTACTTTATTAAAAAGAACTAGCACAGACGAAATTACTATTCACAGTCAAAAATATGTTTATGTAGATACAATT
>NZ_JADWOV010000054.1 GCF_015767435.1 Polaribacter sp. BAL334 | reverse complement strand
ATTTTTTATGTTCACCATTGTTGATGATGATGATTTCTTTAGCTGAGGCATTTTGAAATTGATCTGCTACTGCTTTTGGTGCAATAATCGTTGTTGAAGACAAATCTAATTCCTTCAATGTTTTCATATTAAAATGATCACCATGAACATCAGTTATCAAAATATAAGAAGGTTTTTCAAACTTTGAAAATGCATTTGCACCTCCTGTAGGATCTAAATAAATAGTCTCATTTTCAAATGAAATTACTGCAGTTGCATGCGAAATAGGTGTTATTTTTATGTTGTCTTTTTTGATTTCATTTTTAAAATTAAAAAGTGAAACGACT
>NZ_JADWOV010000053.1 GCF_015767435.1 Polaribacter sp. BAL334 | reverse complement strand
CCTTGTTGCTGTTGTTTTAGGTGGATGTATTCAATTATTGTTTGGTGTTTTAAAAGCAGGAATTATAGGATATTTTTTCCCATCTTCTGTGATTAAAGGAATGCTTACTGGAATTGGAATCATTATTATTTTAAAACAAATTCCCAATTTTTTTGGGTATGATGAAGAATCAGCTTGGGATTTAGAGTTTTTTGAAACTGATGGAGGAAATACTTTTTCAGAATTATTTTCTATCATTGATAATGTAACTCCTGGAGCTGCTCTAATAGGAATTATTAGTTTGTTGATTATCATTTTTTGGGACAATGTTCTCAGT
>NZ_JADWOV010000052.1 GCF_015767435.1 Polaribacter sp. BAL334 | reverse complement strand
TATATTACACATTCATCATGATAGTGATATCCCAAAATACCAACAAATAGTGAATGCGATTAACGATAGTATTTCAAAAAACATTATATCTGTTGGTTATACTTTACCTTCTGTGAATACTATTTGTAAAAATCATACACTTTCAAGAGATACCGTATTCAAGGCTTATTCAATACTTAAAGAGGATGGTGTTATAGAAGCAGTGCCTAATAAAGGCTATTATGTAGCAAGTAAAACAAAAAAAGTACTTTTAGTTTTGGATACTTTTAAAGCATATAAAGAGGTTTTGTACCACTCATTTATTAACAATTTACCAGATACGATCATAACTGATGTTCAATTCCATCATTACAACATTGATAATTTTAAGGCTATAGTAAATAATAGTGTTGGTAAATATTACAAGTATATTATCATGGGGTTTGATCATAAAACCATACCCTCAATATTATCCAAAAT
>NZ_JADWOV010000051.1 GCF_015767435.1 Polaribacter sp. BAL334 | reverse complement strand
TTACGCTAACAGGAAAAGTTATTGACCAAGAAACTAAACAGCCTTTAGAATACGCCACCATCATTTTAAAAAACACCAAAACTCAAAAAATTTCTGGTGGAATTACAGATGTCAATGGAGTATTCAGTGTGCAAACTCCTGTTGGAAATTATACCATAAGCATTGAATTTATATCGTTCAAAGCAATTAAAATTCCAGCACAAAATCTTACAGCCGATAAAAATCTAGGAACATTTCAACTAAAAGATGATACGAATAGTTTGGATGAAGTAGTAATTATTGCCGAAAAAACAACAGTTGATATTCGTTTAGATAAAAAAGTTTTTAACATCGGAAAAGA
>NZ_JADWOV010000050.1 GCF_015767435.1 Polaribacter sp. BAL334 | reverse complement strand
CACTAAAGTTGTTCTTAGCTTGTCTCACTAAGGCATTTCTATCTGCAAGAAATAATACTCTTTTTACCCAGTTGTTCTTGAATAAAACATCAACCATTGCGGCGGCAGTTCTGGTCTTGCCACTACCTGTTGCCATAACTAATAATGCTCTTCTTTTGTTTCCACATAATCCATTGGCACCATCAGTAACAAAAGTCTCTGCTACACGATTTATAGCTTCAAACTGATAAGGCCTATTGGCAATTGCAGTATTTATAGTTGCTTTGCGTAAGTCTTTTATAGTAGAGTGTTTTTGTATCAACCATTGCAATTCTTCCTTAGTGTAGAATCCATAAACTCTCCTTGGTGAACTATAAAAAGTATCTTCCCATATTTTGGTTTCATATCCATTAGTATAGAAAATGATTGGTCTTTGACCATGCATCTTTTCTAAACAATTGGCATAAAGTGAAGCTTGGTGCTTACCAACTTCTACATCACTTGTGGTGCGTTTTGCTTCTATCAATGCTAATGGTTTACCATTATCATCCCATAAAACATAATCTACATATCCATTCCCTTTAGGATTGTCAGCTGTAATAGGCATTCCTGTAACTGGATATTCTAATTCTCTACCTACATTTAAAGTGTGCCAACCTGCTTCTTTCAAATCAACATCAATAAGATGCTGCCTGGTTTGTGCTTCTGTAAATTCTGTAGCAATAGGTTTTAGACGTTCCTGTTTTTGCTTTTTTAGTTTTGCAACTGCCTTTTGTGTTTCTTGTTTAAATGCTTCAAGTGTTGCTTCACTTTCTTGTGCTTTGTTAAGAATTACCTCTTTCTCTTGTTGTAGTTTGGCAACTTGTTCCAGCAATTTTTGATAAGCGTTCTCTTGTTCCTGTTGTTGCTCCTTTAACTGTCTTTGTTTTTCTCCTAGTTTTGGAATAATAGATTCATCAAACGCACCTGGTAATTCTGGAATAGACTTGTTGTAGTTTTGAGCAAACCACTTGGTAAAGTCATAAATATATTTGATGCTGATTTGTGCATCTTTAGAAGATACTCTATTACCAAAATGAGCGGCATTATTTCCTGTTTTTCTAACAATGTGCAATCCTTCTCTAAGTTGGTATGGAATAATACTCTTTATCTCTTCATGATCCATTAACTGAACTAATTCAGTATTGAATGGTTTCTCAATATGTTCTAAATCAAAGAGCAAATACATACTTTCCTCTAAAACTAAACGGCAGTAACTGGCACAAGAAACAGGCTCTGTAAAAACCCTTTCCTCTGCTGTTTTTAGTTTAGTGTAGAGTGATAACCACTCTGTTTGAAGAAATTTAAAATTGCTCATTATAAAGAATGATAATAATTTTTGATTTTCTCTGCCATTAATTTTCTTCTAGCAATCAAAAACTCTTCATAATTGCCAATACTCATAGTAAAAATAGATTCTGGTATACAGTTG
>NZ_JADWOV010000049.1 GCF_015767435.1 Polaribacter sp. BAL334 | reverse complement strand
GTACAAATAAAGAAACCACCAGACTCTCTGATGGATAATTCTGTTTTAAGATCTTTTCTATCTGCAATTATTTTGGCTGCACCCAGTGATAAAAACTCCTCTGAACGAAGGAATAATTTACCAGCTTGAGTTTGTAGGTCATCTCTATCAACAATCATAACAATAGTAGGGGAGCCAAGCTCCTCACAACGCAAGGATAGCTGACGAGCCAAAAACATCATTGTATAGGTTTTACCACAACCCGTTGCACCAAAGTATGTACCACCTTTTCTATTGTTTGTAGCGTGTGCATTTAATACACTCTCTTTTAGCATTCTGGTTGCAAAAAATTGAGGGTAGCGGCACACTACCTCTTCATCTTTGTCGTGTTTTTTGTCGGGGAAATAAACATAATCACGTATAATCTCTATAAAGCGATTTGGCTCATACACTCCTGCTACTATAGTTTTCACTTGGTCGGCACCTCGCTTAGCTGATTCGTCCTCATTATTTACCTTTTTCCAAACATAGTAGTGATTGTAAGGTGTGTAAGTTGTTCCAAGCTTTGTGTTGTTTACAGTTGCATCGCTGATACAAGAAAGTGGGCAGTATCGCAAAAGATGGGGTATATCCCTTTTGTATCTTGTATGAATTTGCTCGTATGCATCTGCAATTGTTGCATTGAAATCTGTTGGATTTTTAAGTTCTAAGATACATAGCGGAATACCATTAACGAAAAGTAACACATCGGGTATGCGGATGTCAGCTTTTAGTCCATATCCTACTTCGAACTGATTGACACAGCTATAAATATTGT
>NZ_JADWOV010000005.1 GCF_015767435.1 Polaribacter sp. BAL334 | reverse complement strand
CCATTATTAGCATTTAAAGCTTCATTTTGAGCTATAAAAAACCCATTTTTATCATGATTTATAGTCAATGTTGCATAATCTGTTCCCATTATTATTAGACCTGCACTTTTTCCTTCAAGGACTTCTTCAAGAACTAATTTTATTTTTGTTGTTGCTGAAAAATTTGGAGCAGGAAATTTTTGAAGTAATAAATTAGGTGTATTCCAAAGATTGGGGAATTCATTCATTGGTTTGATAGAAAACAATCTTAAAAAATTATTTCCAGGTAATTTTGCGTGCCAAACAACATCAGAATTTGCTTGCCATTGCCATTGCAATCCAATAGTAAAATTATCAAAATTATCAGTTTCAGTAGGAGTTTCT
>NZ_JADWOV010000048.1 GCF_015767435.1 Polaribacter sp. BAL334 | reverse complement strand
CTTGTTGTAGTTGCACTTTCATTTGGCCAAGGAACTAGAGCTGAAGCTTCTCCTAAATCTGCGATTAATTGTTTGTAAATAATATCTCTACTTGATTTTTCAATATAAATTGTCTCTGAATTTATTGGCTCAAAACGTGCTGGAACATCACCCCAAGCTTTGATAAGATCACTGTAATAAAGAGCTCTTAAAGTTAACGCTTCTCCTAATAATTGCCCTAATTCATTCCCAGGTTCTGGATTTCCATATTGACGAATACCTCTTATACAAATATTTGCTCTTTCAATTCCTAAATAAATCATAGCCCAAGAACTATTATTTACATTCATTTGAAGAT
>NZ_JADWOV010000047.1 GCF_015767435.1 Polaribacter sp. BAL334 | reverse complement strand
TGAGTTCTTTGGGTAATTTATATTGGTTGGCAAGTGAAATTACCAAAGGGGCAAAATGGTCATCAGGTAAATATTTTTTACAAACTAATAATATTGATGCTTCAGAAACTAAAAATTGGACATATACATGGATACCTATTGGAGGTAGAAATTCTGTAATACCAAGTAACACATCTGATGAACAGGGCACGTCAAATGATTATATATTTTATGGCGTATACAATGGGGGAGGTTATGCTGTTGACGGGCTGGTTTATGTTAATAACTCTTATTCTGGAAATGTTCTAAATGGTTTTTTTGGAATGACAGGATTTGGAAGTGTTATTTTAAATTTGAATATTACAAATATT
>NZ_JADWOV010000046.1 GCF_015767435.1 Polaribacter sp. BAL334 | reverse complement strand
GTTTTGAATGTCTTTGTAAAATGCTTCTGTTTCTAAAGAATACGCTCCGTTTTTGATAGTTTTAAAATAACCAATTGCAAATTGATCTAATAATTGAGGTCTGATATATCTGCCACTTGGCGCCCAAACATCCAATGGAGTTGGAGATGCAGTGTTAGAAAGCAAGTGTAAATATTGAGCCATTCTGTTATAACTTGCTTTGATGGATTCGCTATCATTCAATACATAAGACAGTGAAAAACGGGGTTCAAAATTGCTGAAATTGCTAATGATATCACTTCTTTTAAAATTTTCAACTCCTGTTGCAACCGCAGATTCGTATTTTTTAAATTGTTCATTGTAAACTACTGGCTGATTGTTTGCATATACATTTAATTCATCTTGACCTAAACGTAAAAAATTACTAAAACGAGCGCCATATTG
>NZ_JADWOV010000045.1 GCF_015767435.1 Polaribacter sp. BAL334 | reverse complement strand
TAGAAAACACTAGGAATTTAAAAGAAATTTTTGGTGAAGATTATAAAAATATCGCCAAAGAGCAAATTGAATTAATCATGGTAATTTCAAATCATATCACCGAAATTAATTCACTAAGTTTACAAATGATTGAAGCTCGTAAACAAGCCAATCAACTATCTGGCGTTAAAATGGCAGAAGCGTATTGTAAAACGGTAAAACCATTTTTTGAGCAAATACGGTATCATTGTGATAAATTAGAAACCATGGTAGATGATAATTTGTGGCCATTAACTAAATACCGAGAATTATTATTTACACGATAAAAGAAAACATCCTACTTTTCAGTAGGATT
>NZ_JADWOV010000044.1 GCF_015767435.1 Polaribacter sp. BAL334 | reverse complement strand
TTTAAAAAATCGAACAGTTTAAGTGAATAAATTGAATTTTTTTAGAAACAATTTTTGACCAAAATTGTACAAACTCCCAAAAGTTTTACTAGAAAAAGCATTTGGTAATATTTGCCATAGATAAGCAATACAACATCAGATCTAATAAATAATTTATTAAGTTTTTGGTTGGTAAGTTTAGCTATCATAATAACTGGCATTGCAATCCATTCAATTCGTGGTGAGTGTTTGATTATATGAATATATGAAATCATATAAAATTTATATTCAAAAGTTGTGATGCTCTTTACAGTATCACTTACTGA
>NZ_JADWOV010000043.1 GCF_015767435.1 Polaribacter sp. BAL334 | reverse complement strand
TAAATTCTCCTTTGCAATAATATTGGGGTTTATCCAATACCCCGTTTCCATGTGGAATATAATTGATAGTTTCTCCTATATATTCACCATATTTTGAGCTGATTATTAATTCACCAACTGGTTTATTGTAAAACAATGCTTCAATTTTGAAATGTAATACCATTCGTAGTTGATTATCAATTCCTGGTCCTTTGAAGTTAGTATATGTCATGGTCGCTCTTTTATCCATGAGCCTACCGTTTTTAATATTTCCTTCATAAGTACAAACAGGATATCCATCTTGAATAAATTCTAATTTTCCTGATCCATTTAAATAGATTTTACCATCTATTTTATTTCCACCGCCCGACCATTTAAAAGTAAATTCATCTTCTGGAAAAACCGCATCATAAAAATTGAGTTCGTATCCGTCTAATTTAAATGTACGTAGTTTTTCTTTTGGACTAAAAATATCTTTTATTGTTTGATATTTAAAAGTAGTAGATTTATATAGCTCGTATATTATAAGATTATTAAAATATATTAAATTCTCGCTATCTGAAATGCTGACATAGGATGATATTAGGCTGTCTATCAAGATTGAAAAATTACAATCATCATTCTCTTTAAAACATTTTTTTTCAATCATTTTTGTAGCTTCATTTTTATATTTTTCTATGGCAATAACCAATTTATTATTTTCAACATTCATCACTTTGTATAAATCTTTAACCTGTAATTTTAAACTTACATCTTGTAATGCCGTTTTGGTCTCTTTTGACAATACATCAGAACTTGCTTTTATGTCGTTACAATAAAAAATTTGTTCCCTAAGTAAAGGTTCTGAAAATCCTAATTTATATGCTATGGCTAGCAAATTTGTAATTCCTTCAAGTTTACGATGTATTTTACTAATAGATTTATC
>NZ_JADWOV010000042.1 GCF_015767435.1 Polaribacter sp. BAL334 | reverse complement strand
TTTGAATTCAATTCTGTGATAGGGTCCCAGCTATCATTTCCTTTGGTAAAATTAAAAGTTGTGATTTCTGTTCCATCAGTTAAAGTTGGAGAAGTTAACACTGTAGACCAAGACGCTCTTTGCTCTGAATTATTTAGTTCAGCTTCTTCAACAGTCCCAAATTCGTACATGAATGGAGATTCTCCACCTAAAGAGTTTGTCCATCCAACAGGATTTATTAAAGACAATCCTTCTGAACCTGGATATGTTGACTTATCAATAGTTGTTTTGAAGAATACAACTTCACTAAAATTAGCACTCCAAGGTCTTCCAAAAAAACCGGGTTTTGCGCCAAATGATGATGCAGTTTCTATGCCTGCAATTGGTGATTTTATATGACATTCATACATCAGAAAACCTCTTTGATTGTTTTGTTGTTGTGCTGCAGTAATGTAAGCTGCGTCTGAGGAAGTATCACTTGTATTGAAAACAAAGTCGGTTTTGTAAAATACAGCATTCATTCCACCAAAAATATAATCTACAGCACCCATCATTACTCCTTTATAAACAACAACTCTTGCAGGTGCTGCTCCATAAAATGAGTCTTGACGACCTATAACGCGACAGTTTTTTAAAATAACTTTATCCGCTGAAGAAGAAATCCCAATTGCAGCTGCTTGTGTTACAAATCCTGCTCCTCTATTTTGCACTGCAGTATTTCCATAATCTGTTGGTCTTATTGGCTGTGAATTTGGGTCTTTTGCTAAAACAATATCCTCTGATTCCTTTTTAGAGATGTATTGATTGAATGAATTTTCTAAAATAATATCTTCTACTGTAAAACCAACTGAATTTACAACAACAGTTGCATTCCAGTAAGATGAGCCTGAGCCAGTTCCTTCTTTATTTACATAGTTGGTATAACCATTTGCTTTGTTTATTTCAAGAGCTTCTGCACTCCATTTATTATCATTTCCTTGACTAAAGAAATTATATTTTTGCCCATAATAAGAGGTAATTCTTACAGCTCCATTTTCAATATCTACTCCTTTATTTAAAAGACCAATACTTGGTGTGGAAGCTGCATTTTTTAGAGTGATATTAGGATTATTTATCACTAACATTTCCTCGTAATTTCCTGGATCAATCAAAACTGTCACAAGTTCATTATTAGGCCTTACCATGTTTTCTATTTCTTTTATGGCATCAGTAATTGTTTGATAATCTTTATCTGAACCTACAGTTATTGTTGCTCTATATTCGACAACGGGAAGTTTTTTTATCGATTTAAAATAGGTTACTCCGCCAATATTTATTGTCACTGTTCCATCAGATGTGCCTTGATAAATATATTCAGACACAACATTTACACTTGTGCTATTTGAGGTATTTTGTATCAATTCACCACCTTCAACAGTATAATTAGAGGCATAATAATCAGTAATAACAACTTTTTCTCCAACTTTTACAGGAATAGTTATGGTTGCTCCAGAAGCTGCATTTAAATCTCCATTGCCTCCTCTAACATTCACACTACCTGTAAAAGAAAGTCCTTTATAAGCAGTCGCATTCGAAATAGTTCTATCAGTAAAAACCCATTCTGTAATTGGTTTAAATTTTAATTCTTTAGAGGTATCAGCTCCAGATACCGTTAAATTTGAAGATAAAGCCATCTCTATTGGATATTCATCTAAACCACCTTGATAATTTATAACATAAACCCCATCTCTTAAAG
>NZ_JADWOV010000041.1 GCF_015767435.1 Polaribacter sp. BAL334 | reverse complement strand
CCAATGTTGTATCGGAAATATGTTTTAAATCTTCCAAATTTCCCAATTGAAAAGCATCTGATTTTTCAAATTCATATAGACTGAATTTTGCGTTTTGGCTTAAAGAAGTATTATAATTTCTAACCACAACCAATGTAGGACAAACAATTGTTTTTTTCGATTTGAGCAATTGAACAAACTCGGGTTTTATAATTTCATTATCCACACTGTGAACTAGAAAATCAGCTCCGTTTTCAACTGCTAATTGTGCTGTAATTCGCTCAGTAGCATGCACAGCAACTTTCAAATTGTATTTATGAGCCTCGTCAATAACAGCTTTTACAATCGGAAGATTTTTTCGTGCGCTTTCTTCTACAGATAAACCATCAGCACCAGCAATGTACCATATTTTGATAAAATCAGGTTTGTAAGGAAGCTGTTTTTGTACTGATTGAATGCCTTCCTCAATTGATTTGGTCAAGGTAAAAGGCTCATTTTCTTTTAGATTTTCATACACTTTTGGTTCATAGGTAGTTGCTAAAGGTCCTGTAATATAAATAGTTGGAGCAAAATTGACGTTTTTGAAATCGTTTCTTTGTTTTAAAAAATGAACACTTGCACCCACATCAAAAACGGTGGTAATTCCGTTTTGTAAATAACGACGAAGTTTGTCTTCCATATTGGTTTTAGTAGCTTCAATTTCTTTCTCATAGGGCATGTATTTTCTTAAATCAATCACATCTGGCCTTGAATAGATCCCACCGTTTTGAAAAAAATGAATATGAGCATCTGTCAAACCTGGAGAAAGATATTTTCCAGTTCCGTCAATTGTAATTGCATTGGCAGGAATTTTTATTTTTTTAGTTGGTTGAATGTTCGAAATCAAGTCATTTTCAATAACCACAGTTTGATTTGGAATTAATTTTTGATTTTCTACATCAACTATGGTAGTGTTCGTTATGTAGGTTTGTGCAAAACCATGAAATGATGAAATGATGCATAAAACTGCCAAAAGAAATGTTTGACTTGCTTGTCTTTTGTTGGTATTTTTCATTGCGAATAGTAGTTGTTTTGATTGATGTGAATGCTGTGTTGCGT
>NZ_JADWOV010000040.1 GCF_015767435.1 Polaribacter sp. BAL334 | reverse complement strand
TCATATCCCTTTTTGCGCTTTTAAGATTTCCCTTTTGAAGTGTAACAATGTGCCCCACTGTTTGATTAACTGAATAAAAACGTTTGTTAAGGTCACAACTTTTGAATGTTAAATTCAATGAATCGACTACTTGTGTCAGTTTACTCAAAGTCTGATCACTATAAATTAACCCATTTGAGTATTTTTTAAATTCATTGATTTCATCAATTGCTGTATCATCAATTTGTTTTGTTTCTTCTGGAACTGATAAAAGCGCTTGTTTTTCTTTAGCTGTTGGTGAATTGCAAGAAAATAATAGGAGTACTATTAAAAATAACAATGGTGTTTTCATAAATGTTTTTAAAATTATAAAACAGCAATTAATATAGTTTATTGCATGGTTATAAATCAAGCCAAATTTTTATAAAATATAAATGCAGGAGTTATTCAACATAAGAATAGCTAATTTGAAACTTACATAAAACCTAACCTTTTTAATTAAAAAAAAATAACCTATTTAACTTTTTTGATTAGGTTTTAAAATGTAAGCTTTCTCTAGAGTAGATTTTCTCAGTGGTTTTATGATTATAGAGCCAAAACCTTCTCAGAAAAGATACCAAAAAATAGTATCAAAAGATACAGCATAATGCTCTAAAGTCATGAATTAAAGTAAAATTTCAAAATAGTAGGTATGGTAGTTTTTACCATCTATGCAGTACACAGTTCGTCCCTCATTTGTGATTTTCAATTCAGTACAATAAACAAGTTGATTTTTTTGTAAACTTCCAACACTTTGCAACGCTTTTAATTTAATAGGCGTATGCACTTTAATAATTCTATTTTTATCATTCACCACATAGATGATATATGGTGAGCAATATTTTAAAAGTTCCATCAGTTGTTCATTAGTCATGTTTTAATAATCATTTAATTGAGCAGGAGAATAAAATATTTCACTTTTCTGAAGGAAATAATTGTCTTCATGATTCTTAAGAGATTTACTAAGATGATTTACAAATTCAAAAGTATTACAGTTCCTACTGAGAAAGTTATCTATGTAATTGCTTTTTGCACTCTCTGTAAAAAGATTATATAAATTCCATAGGTTGATATAGCCTTTATTATCAGCTCTAAAATTGTCATCATCCACATAGTTTTTAATAATAGTAGTTATCTGTGAATCTGTTGTTTTTAAGTCAAATAGCCCCTCTTTTTGGGTATTCTCTAAATGATTGTACAATTTCATCTTCCCTACCAAATGAGCAAATTGTTCTTGATTGATTGTGAAGTCTTGTAATTGACTCATTTGATCAACATGCATCTCTTGATTGTAGCTTTCAAACAGCTCTAAGGTTTTTGATTTTAGTTCATTGATACTGCTTACTCTTAGATCATCTTTCAAACCATCTGTGGCAATACATAAATTACAGCATACCATATTT
>NZ_JADWOV010000039.1 GCF_015767435.1 Polaribacter sp. BAL334 | reverse complement strand
TTACTACTCCTGCAATACAAAAAATAATAAATCAAAGAATTCAAATCAACTCGTTTTAGACTCCATAAAAAATAATGTTGTAATTACCGCCAAAGAAGATTCTATTTCTCTTGCTAAAATTAGTAACTCCAAAACGTTAAGTTTTAAATTTAATACAGACAGTTCAGGATATTATTTGAAAACAATTAATATTTACTCTGATGGTATTTTATATCAAAAAATCAATGCAAATAAAGACATTGAAAATAAGAAATTTCAATTGATTGATTGGAATTTTGATGGTTTTAAAGACATTACAGTTCTTAATAATTGTGGTTCTGGTGGATGTTCTTATTGGATTTGGAATTATGCTCCAAAATACGATAAATACATATACAACAAGGAGTTGTCCGAAGTTTTAGGATTAGAAATAGACACCCTTAACAAATTTATTGTATTTCATTACAGAGCAGGCTTTCATGAGGAGGTATGGGATACAATGCAATA
>NZ_JADWOV010000004.1 GCF_015767435.1 Polaribacter sp. BAL334 | reverse complement strand
TGGGAAGTAAGATTTTGGAGTTGCATAAATTGAAAAAATCGTATGGTGACAAAGTAATTTTAGACGGATTTGACTATGTGTTTAAACGTGGAGAACGAATAGGAATTATTGGTAAAAACGGTACTGGAAAATCATCATTTTTAAATATTATTACCGAAAAAAATCCTGTAGATGCAGGAACTGTGATGGTTGGAGAAACCATTAAATTCGGGTATTATACACAATCAGGAATTGTCATCAAAGAAGGTCAAAAAGTCATTGAAGTCATCAAAGAATTTGGAGAGTTTATTCCGTTAATGAAAGGACAAAAAATCTCAGCATCGCAATTGTTAGAACGCTTTTT
>NZ_JADWOV010000038.1 GCF_015767435.1 Polaribacter sp. BAL334 | reverse complement strand
GTATTGATATTATTCTTCAAAAGTACTAAAAATATGGCTTTTTTTTACTGAAAATTGACTTTAAAATAACGAAAACGATGTATTTTTTAGAACGGATAGTTAATACCGATGTTATACACAGCATTCGAAAAATTATAGTTGCGAAACCATTTATTGCCTTCTAAATAAGGTTCGTAGGTTTTAAATCCGATGTCAAAACGCAAGATTAAAAAGTTAAAATCCAAACGTGTTCCAAATCCCGAGCCAACAGCAATATTTTTTAAGGAAGATAGGTTTTTGAATCTTGCATCATCATCTACAAATTCAGATCCTGTAATATCCCAAATGTTTCCTGCATCCACAAAAAATGCGCCTTTTAGTTTGCTAAACATGTCAAAACGATATTCAGCACTTGTTAAAAATTTAAAACTACCGGTATTGAACTCAAGACCTGCTCTTCTGCTACCAGGACCTAATTCATACGTTTGCCAAGCTCTAATATCGTTAGAGCCTCCTGCAAAATAACTTTTGATAAAAGGAATGTCGGAATTGTCATAAGTAATAATGGCGCCAATCAAAGTTCTGAAAGCAAAAACGGAATTGTTTCCTGTATCCCAAAATTTCTTATACTCAATATCAGCCTTAAAATACTGTGCTAATGGAATATTTAAAAATGTTTTTTTGTTATTGCTATTTCTGTCTTTAGATAAAAG
>NZ_JADWOV010000037.1 GCF_015767435.1 Polaribacter sp. BAL334 | reverse complement strand
TAGCAATACCAACGCCAATTTTAACACCTTGTCCCCAAGACAAAAATCCACCATTTGCTTTTTTAAATTGGCTAATTCCCAAAACTATAATTGCAATCATTAGTATGAATTGAAGTGTGCCAATTGACCAATGTGGGTCTAAATGCATTCCCATAGCGTATAAGGTAACGCTTATTAAAATCCCTAAAACTCCAAGGATTACACCATTATTAATGATAAAACTTTTACTGTTTGCTTGATTTTCCATTGTTTAAAAATTTAGTTAGTGATACAAATATATTGATTTTCAAGTTAGTGATAAT
>NZ_JADWOV010000036.1 GCF_015767435.1 Polaribacter sp. BAL334 | reverse complement strand
TCCTTATACAGTCTACAATTTAAAGGATGGCTCTACATTTACAAATACAGGTTCACAATGGGATCCAGTAACATCTACAACAAGTCCAGATGGAAAGTTAAGAACTGAATCAGCTACTTCATTATGGCACAGTTCAGGATATGGAGTTGTATTTAAAAATGGTAATTCTTTAGAGATTGATGTAGAAGGTTCTAATACAATAGTTCGCTTTTATGGATCTATTTATAGTCAAGGTACTATGAGTGGTGGAACAACTGCTGGAGGATCAGATTTAGGAGCCTTTGATGTAAAAGTAACAGAAGATAAAACAGGTTTTTATGAGTTTAATTACGTTGGAGGCCCTACTACTTTATATTTTACTTTTAGTGGAGCTAATGCATATACTCCAGCTATTCAAGTAACAAATTTGACCTCAACAATCACTAAAACAGACGTTTGGGATTTTGGAGCAGCTCAATTAGATGAAGTACTATATAACAATATGTTAAATGTAGATAAAATAAACGCTTGGTATTCAGGCATAAATCCTGGAACTTCTGGAGTTAATTTACCATCTACTTTTACAGAAGGCATTTTAACTTGGGTAAGTACAAGTAGTACTAGTGATCGTTTAAGAACAACTAATGTAAATCTTACAAGATTTGATTCTAATTTAGGTACAACAGATACTAGTGTTTCTGGAAGATTGTATGTAAACACTTCTTCATCAGCAAGATATATAAATTTAACTTTGAATGAGGATGATGAGATTACAATACTTATGAATTCTCAAAATGGAGTAGGGAATGTTCATTTTGAGTTTGTTTCTAATCAATCTATTCAAGATGATGAAATTACAGTAGGAAGTAGTTTACAAGAAGTAAAATTTGTAGCCAAAGTTTCTGGGGAATACAAAATTCATATGCCAAATGATAAGCCAAGTTATTACAGAATATACAGAAGAGAAGCGAAATATGTTACTATAACAGGAAATGTTGATACTGCAAATGCTCCAGATTTACCCAATAATTATACAATTGATTTTACAAATGAAGCAGGTAAAACATTTTCAGCTGTGGTTTCTAATGGAGTTTATACTATAGATTTACCAGCAGATTATACCTATACTGCAAGTGTAGGAGGTGCAAATGGGTATTTATTAGGAAATGAATCAGTTTTAGAAGTTACTCAAGATTCTGCAACTTATGATGTTCAAATAATAAAAGTTACCTTGTTTGCAGTTACTGGAAATATTTCAGGTTTAACAGATTTAACGAATCTTAAACTAGCTTATACTACAGATGCAGCTGCAAAT
>NZ_JADWOV010000035.1 GCF_015767435.1 Polaribacter sp. BAL334 | reverse complement strand
TTTGCGAGCCTTACACGAACACAATATCAATGTTAACTACATCACAGGCACCAGTATTGGTGCCTTTGTTGCTTCATTATTTGCCTTTGGAAAAACTTCTGAAGAAATAGAAATGATTGCTTCTGAGTTAAAGTGGATGGATATTACAGGCATAACAATGTCGAAGTTTGCCTTGTTGAGTAATGAAAAATTAGGCGAGCTCATCATAAAATATATTGGTGATAAAAATATTGAAGAAGCTGACATTCCATTAGGCATTATCGCAACAGATATTTCAACAGGTGAAAAAATAGTTTTTGACAAAGGTTCAGTCGCAAAAGCTGTTATGGCTAGTACTTGCATTCCAGGGATTTACAGACCTATTGATATTGATGGTAAAATGTTGGTTGATGGTGG
>NZ_JADWOV010000034.1 GCF_015767435.1 Polaribacter sp. BAL334 | reverse complement strand
GGAATTAGTTTTGGCTTGGGATTGAAATACAACGCGCCTGTAAATTTGCGATTTGACGATACAAATCCTGCAAAGGAGGAACAAGAATATGTAGATGCTATCAAAAATGATATTGCTTGGTTGGGGTACACTTGGGCAAATGAATGTTATTCATCAGATTATTTCCAACAATTGTATGATTGGGCAGTTTTATTGATCAAAGATGGAAAAGCCTATGTAGATTCTCAAACTTCGGAAGAAATGAGAATTCAAAAAGGAACGCCTACAGAAGCAGGTACAAATAGTCCTTTCAGAAATCGTTCTGTAGAAGAAAATTTGAGTCTTTTTCAAGATATGAAAGATGGAAAATTCAAAGAAGGAGAACACGTTTTGC
>NZ_JADWOV010000033.1 GCF_015767435.1 Polaribacter sp. BAL334 | reverse complement strand
TTGTTAGAGTAACTTACTCCGAATGGTTTTATTTTCTCAGAAATAGTAATTGTTACAAGGGTTTTTACAGGAGATGATTCTTTGAAAGGTTCTAATATTTTTAATTCAAATAATCTAGGTTCATCAATTTTATCTTTCCAAATCTTATGTGGAGCTAACCAATTCCCAAAATTAATATATTCTTCCTCTTTAGAAAAAGCAAAATGTGTCGTATTATTTAATCCAATAGCCGTAATAGGGGTCTCTTTCAAGTAGTTAAGAACACTTACCGCTAAATCTTTAACTAATTCAAAATCCGCCTCATTCTCACAGTATAAAATCATTTTTTCAGAAGTGACGTTTAGCTCTACAAAAGATAAAATAAAATGACTTATCTCTGAATGAATGATTTTTACATCTGCATTTTCAATTTCTGATTCTCGGACTAATCCTTTCAACGCAAGCCAAGCTGGAGTGATAATTGGTGGATTAAATCTTCCGACCAAAACGATGGAAAGGTTTTTAATAATTGGTTTTTGAATTTTCATAAAGAATGACTTCTACTTGTACGAACTATAAAAG
>NZ_JADWOV010000330.1 GCF_015767435.1 Polaribacter sp. BAL334 | reverse complement strand
TTCTAAAACACCTTGCACAAAAAGCAATACAATTACAGTAATAAATCCTGCAGCAATATTTCTAGAAAAAGTAACCACTGCAAAAACAATGGCACCAAACAATAAAATATTGGGTAAAATAAAAACTAAATATGCTTGAAAATATGTTGAAAGTTGCATAGGACCTACCAAATCAGCATTGGTTCCCGGAAAACGAAAACCAATCATCATTCCAATGGCAATTGACAAAACAATTACAGTAACCACCACAATTCCACTAAAAAACTTGGCAAATAAATAATTCGCTTTTGTAAAAGGATACGAA
>NZ_JADWOV010000329.1 GCF_015767435.1 Polaribacter sp. BAL334 | reverse complement strand
TTCGTGGATCTTTTGCTCCTCGATCATAAAACGCTGTAAATTTAGTTGCCAAAAAATAGGGCAGCGACAAACATTTTATTTCTATCTCATCCAATTTATAATATACTATATGTTTGAAACCCGGTTCAAACCAAGGATTAGCAGGAGCCCAACCAACTGCTTTTGTTGCCATTACATCTACTTTAATATCCTCATATCGAAATCGGCAAATCACATTATCCTCACTGGTTTGATAAAATCCTTTTTGTATCAACTCTTCACGTATTTTTTCCAATTCAACTAAATTCGCAATTTCCATACTGATATCAATATCTCTGGTAGGACGTACATCTTCTGCCGAACTATCGTCAATATATAAACTCACTACAGCACCCCCTACATATACCACATAATTATTGAGATCACCCAACGCTTGTGCTATTTTCTTAGTGGCAATTCTATT
>NZ_JADWOV010000032.1 GCF_015767435.1 Polaribacter sp. BAL334 | reverse complement strand
ATTTATAAATGGAGTTATAAACCTATTTCTTGTTGTGTAATTGTCACTTATATTCAGCAACTTCTTTTGAGTCATTAATTTTATGCTAGTAAAAGGTTTTCAACTTATTTAAAGTGGTGTCTTTTACTTGTTACAAATAAAATTTACCATAAACAACATTACCATCTAAGCTTGTAAAAGTTGCTTTTTTTCAATATTGTATCCGTAAGGTCATAAATCATCTTAACTTTCCATGTATTAAAATAAAAAAGATTCTCCTCTGTTAGATTACCTAAGAACACTAGTTTAATCTCAATTAAATTGGTATTTTATGTAATTGGGTAGCTTATTTTTTACAAGTTCCAGTTTCTTATTATTCTCTATTTTTATCTTCTCATCTGATATGTAATTATTATAGGTTAAGAACAGTAAATAGAAAAGACTTCTATTGTAGTTATCAAGTTTAGTATCTGAGATAATTGATAACATTTCTTTTTCAATCTCTGCCCTATTTTTTATCTCTGTGAGTGCTCTTCCTACTCTATCAAATCTTCCGTAATAATGATTTTTTGCAGGATTTTCCAAACTGAATGAAATGCCTAATATTAAATCTGACACATTTATATTTAATGTCTCTAGTTCTTTTATGTATGTTTTTCTTTGGTCACGAGCATCACTTGCATCAGACACTCTATCAAATCTATCATTCATGATATCTAAATGTGCTCTTAGAAATACTTTCCAACTTGCAGTCTGTGCAGATAAAAGTGCTATATTAAATGCGTGTTCTCTTGGTCGGCTATCTCTACTACAAAAGCCACTAACAAGCATACCTCTCATTCTGTCTAGCAACTTCACCTTTTTATTCTGTGATAATGAAATCCAATTTTCAGGAAGCTCAAAAGAATCCTCTAGTAACTTGTCTTTAAATTTTGTTGTTGTGGTATCAATAAGGCAGTTTGAATAGCTGATCATCTGAGCATATTTTTGTGGCAATTCAGTGGAAGTAAATTTGTTTGGAAAATAAAATGCTTCAATATATTCATCTGAATATGTTGTTTTTTTTCTGTGTACAAAAACCCATTTATTTTCCAAATCTTTGTTGATGATATTTTTATCCATTGATTCAATGATCAATCTATTGTTATTCAGTACATCTAAATGTTTAATTTCAATAACCTCCTTATTTTCAGAGTTTACTTGTTTATTTTTTAAAATTAATACGTCCTTTTTAAT
>NZ_JADWOV010000328.1 GCF_015767435.1 Polaribacter sp. BAL334 | reverse complement strand
TATAGTTGCAAATGAGATTAATTTATATGGACTAGAAATTGTATTCCATATGGTTCCATTAGTCCCTGTTAAAATACTATTTGCAGTCACATTATCCCAATTTCCATTAGCACTATAACAATTAGTTGCGCTACCTCCTGATGAATTCCCTCCATATACTCCACCTGCATTAGAACCTATAGTTCCTAAACTGTAACTGTTTGATGCATTACAATTCGATGAATATCCTCCAAATATTCCTCCTGCATTATCAACAATTGTAGAAAATGAATAACAGTTTGTTGCTGTCGCATTTACAGCATTACCACCAAAAATACCACCTCCTCGATTTCCTAATGAAGGAGCCATCGAATAGCAGTTAATTGCTGTTCCCGAAGAATATTGTCCAAAAATACC
>NZ_JADWOV010000327.1 GCF_015767435.1 Polaribacter sp. BAL334 | reverse complement strand
GATATTTTGTTGCCTCAAAATCTTCAATATTTTTGATAGTTAATTCAAATTCGCCAGTTCCATAATGTCCAATATCACTTACATTTCTTCCTTGAATTGGCATTGGATTAATTTCCTTAGGATCAAGTTTTAAATATAAAGTTAGCTTTTTTTTATATGTCTGAAGACATGTAAAATTTTGGCTAGTTTTATAAGCAATATAATTTTTTTTAGGAGATTCTTCAATTGTACTATCAAGAGAAACAATATAATCTCTAACAAGATTAAAAAGTTCTAAAATCTGAACATCTAGGTTTTCAAAATGTTGTTCTAGAGTATAAACCCCTATTTTTCTTGTTATTGCTGCTTTTTTTCCAGCTTCAACCATCACAGGGTTTTTGCCATCTAAATCTTCATTGATTTGATTTGATG
>NZ_JADWOV010000326.1 GCF_015767435.1 Polaribacter sp. BAL334 | reverse complement strand
GGTGCAATAAACTTTAAAAACCTCGGCTTTAAGCTTTGATCTATAGGTTGTGCAGTTGGTAATTTTTCACGTAAAGGGTCCACTTGTTGTCCAAATTTCCAAAAACGATAACACACATGTGGCCCAGATGTATTTCCTGTCATTCCAACCAAACCAATCACATCTCCTTGCCTTACATATTCACCAACTTTTACTTTTCGTTGACTCATATGCAAATATTGAGTCGTGTATGTGCTATTGTGTTTTATTTTCACATAGTTTCCATTTCCACCTTTCATGGCAGATTCTATTACAGTACCACTTGCAGTTGCAATGATTGGAG
>NZ_JADWOV010000325.1 GCF_015767435.1 Polaribacter sp. BAL334 | reverse complement strand
TGTTACACCTTGTAATTCATTTACGCCATATATATTTTCATTATTTTTTTGCTTACACTCCTCAATGTAATTCCCTAGTTCAACTTCTTGGTACTTTTTTTTGCAATCGACAATATAAGCCTGACAGGCTTCGGTGAGTGGCTTACTTAAGGCTTCGTTTTGTTCTGCCAATGCTTTTAGTCCATTGTAGGTATCCACTAACTCCTGCTGAATATCAATATCAGGAAGTGGAATTTGAATTCGGCAAAACTCACTCCAGTCAAATGTTTCTCTTGCACTTCCCCACGAATTGAAGCGAGATAAACGATCAAATTCCTCTCTACTTAAAAATAAATACAGATACTCTGGCAATAATTTATTTGTATCAATTGAACGAAATGTTGTATAAATTGAAGAAATCAAAACAGGTTTATCAGTCGTATTTAATGCCAAAGCAATTTTATCACCTCTTCGAGAAGTGTCAGATACATATGAAAATTCATTACTATGAACAACTTTATATG
>NZ_JADWOV010000324.1 GCF_015767435.1 Polaribacter sp. BAL334 | reverse complement strand
TTGATTGACAACATTGCTGATTTTGAGGATAAAGGCGTTGAATATATTATCAGAGATCCAGAATTGTATCGCAATAAAAAAGTGGTCATTTCTGGAGGAGGAGATTCTGCTTTGGATTGGTCCATATTTTTGACAAATGTTACTTCCGAAGTTACCTTGATTCACAGAAGAAATGAATTCAGAGGCGCTTTAGATTCTGTTGAAAAAGTACAAGAATTGAAAAATTTAGGCAAGATAAATTTGATAACTCCAGCAGAAGTTACTGGAATTGTTGGAAATGAAAAATTAGAAGCAATTACCATTACCAAAGATGGGGAAACACCTTTCGATTTAGCAACGGATCATTTTATTCCGCTATTTGGATTGTCGCCAAAACTAGGACCAATTGCCAATTGGGGATTAGAAATCGAAAAAAATGCCATCAAAGTGAACAATGCTTTGGATTATCAAACGAATATTCCTGGAATTTACGCGATTGGCGATGTCAATACCTATCCTGGAAAATTAAAGTTGATTTTATGTGGTTTTCACGAAGCAACGTTGATGTGTCAAAGTGCCTATCAACGCATTTTTCCGAACAAAAAATATGTGATGAAATACACCACAGTTGGTGGTGTAGACGGTTTTGATGGCACTAGAAAAGAAGCACCTAAACAGGTTATTAAATCTATTGATTAGGAAGGGATATTCAAAGTTCAGGACTCAATATTCAAAGTTTTGGATTCGTTATTGAGAGTTTCATATTTCGTTTTTGATAAAAAGCGGTGCTTTCATGAGAATTTCAAGTTCCTTAATAAGTTATAAAGCTTTTTCCTCAACTAAAAAGTAAACTACTTTTCCTATCTTTGTACAAATAACGAAATCGATTGAAGTTTTATTTATGTAGCAATTTACCAATGTAAAAATGGTTCAATTTTGTTGCGACAAAGATTGCTACATCGTTTCATTAATTCATTATTACATTAAAACTATGCCTTTTTACCATCAATTAGGAAAAATTCCACCAAAAAGACACACCCAATTCCGAAAAAAAGACGGAAGTTTATATTACGAACAATTGTTTGGAACCATTGGTTTTGACGGAATGTCAACCAATAGTTATCACGAACAAAGACCTACCATGGTCAAAGAAATTCGCAAACAATATTCTGTAGCGCCAAAAATTGCCAAAGCAAATAATATCCAATCGTATCGTTTGCGAGGATTTCAAGTTTCGCCAGAAAATGATTATTTGGAAAGTAGAAAAGTGGTGCTGACCAACTCAGATTGCAATATTATTTTGGCAGCGCCAAAACAATCAATCCAAGATTATTTTTATAAAAATACAGATGCTGATGAGGTCATTTTTATCCATAAAGGATCAGGAAAACTGAGAACGCACTTGGGAAATATCGATTTTAAATACGGAGATTATTTAGTAATTCCACGTGGAATCATTTATAAAATCGATTTTGATTCCGCTGAAAATAGGTTGTTTATTGTAGAAAGTTATCACCCAATTTACACTCCAAAACGTTATCGAAATTGGTTTGGACAATTGTTAGAACACGCTCCTTTTTGTGAACGTGACATCAGAAGACCTTATGAATTAGAAACCAATAATGAATTGGGAGATTTTATCATCAAAGTAAAAAAACAAGGAGAAATCATAGAAATGGTCTATGCTTCTCATCCATTTGATGTAGTTGGTTATGATGGTTACAATTATCCGTATGCATTTTCAATTCATGATTTTGAACCTATTACTGGGCGTATTCATCAACCACCACCTGTGCATCAAACGTTTGAAACGAGTGCTTTTGTAATTTGCAGTTTTGTGCCGCGTTTGTACGATTATCATCCACAGTCAATTCCTGCACCTTATAATCATAGTAATATTGATTCTGATGAGGTGTTGTATTATGTTGATGGTGATTTTATGAGCAGAAACGACATTGAAGCTGGGCATATTTCGTTGCATCCAGCTGGAATTCCTCATGGACCACATCCAGGAGCGACTGAAAGAAGTATTGGAAAAACTTCCACAGAAGAACTGGCTGTTATGGTGGATACATTTAAACCACTGATGCTTACAGAAGAAGCTATGAAAATTGCGGATGAGACGTATTATCAGTCGTGGCTTTAAAAATTAGAGAAAAGAGGAGAGAATAAAGAATAAAGAGAAGAGATAAAAGTTGTATAAAATTGAATATAGAAAAAAGAAAAAGACATAATTATAAGAATTTAAAAATTTGGAATTTGGGCATTGAAATTGTTGATGATGTTTTTGAATTATTAAGTGAATTTCCAAAGGATGAAAAATATGGATTAACATCTCAAATAAGTAGATGTTCTATTTCAATCCCTAGTAATATTGCAGAAGGTTCATCAAGAACAGATAAATCTTTTTCACATTTTTTAGATATTTCACTTGGATCCTCTTTTGAATTAGAAACACAATTAATAATTGCTCAAAAAAGAAACTATTTATCAGAAACACAATTAAAAAGTATTGAAGAAAAAATACAAGAATTTCAGAAAATGACAATGGGTTTTCAAAATAAACTCTAATCTCTTTTTTCTTTATTCTTTTTTCTTTCTTCTATAAATCAGAAAAGATGGCAAAAGAAATACAATCCGTAAACTACGGTTTAGAAAAAATATTTGAAGGAGCGCAAGATTTCCTTCCACTGTTAGGTACAGATTATGTAGAATTTTATGTGGGTAATGCCAAACAAGCTGCCCATTTTTATAAAACTGCATTCGGTTTTCAATCACATGCGTATCGTGGATTGGAAACTGGCTCAAAAGATTCCGTAAGTTATGTGTTAACGCAAGATAAAATCAAGTTAATGCTTACAACTCCGCTAAATAGTAAATCGCCAATCAATGAGCATATTGTAAAACATGGTGATGGTGTAAAAGTAGTAGCACTTTGGGTAGAAGATGCCAGAAGGGCTTATAAAGAAACGGTTTCTAGAGGAGCAAAATCATTCATGACACCCACTGTAGAAAAAGATGAATTTGGAGAAGTAGTTCGTTCTGGAATTTATACGTATGGAGAAACCGTGCACATGTTTGTAGAACGCAAAAATTACAATGGTGTTTTTTTACCAGGATTTCAAAAATGGGAATCAGATTACAATCCGCCAACATCAGGTTTAAAATACATAGATCATATGGTTGGAAATGTGGGTTGGAATCAAATGAATACTTGGGTAAAATTCTATGAAGATGTGATGGGATTTGTCAATTTTTTGTCTTTTGATGACAAACAAATTCATACTGAATATTCTGCATTGATGAGTAAAGTAATGTCGAATGGAAATGGACGAATTAAATTCCCAATAAACGAACCAGCAGAAGGTAAAAAACGATCTCAAATAGAAGAATATTTAGATTTTTACGAAGGTGCAGGAGTGCAACATATTGCCATGGCTACAGATGATATCATCAAAACAGTTTCGCAACTAAAGGCAAACGGAATCGAATTTTTATCTACACCACCAGAAGAATATTACAAATCGGTTCCTGGAAGATTAGAAGCTTTTAGTCATGAATTAAGAGAAGACATTGAAAAACTAAAAGCATTAGGCATCATGATAGATGCTGATGAAGAAGGCTATTTGTTGCAAATTTTCACAAAACCAGTTGAAGATAGGCCAACCTTGTTTTTTGAAATCATTCAAAGAATGGGTGCAAAAGGTTTTGGTGCAGGAAATTTCAAAGCTTTGTTTGAATCTATTGAAAGAGAACAAGCCAAAAGAGGAACGCTATAAGGTTCAATATTTAAAGTTTTAAATTCAAAGTTTTGGGTGATGTCAAATCTCTTTTCTTGATTCTCTTATCTTTGTTCTACAATTTAGATTCTTACTAAAATGAACAAAGACGAAATTTTAAAAGCAATCGAAGAAAAATACAACGAACTTGGCGTTCCTGTTGATGCGATGTTAGAGGGTTTATTGTGGAGCACACCAATTACGTATTGGGATTATATCCAAACAGATGCTTTGCTAGGATTGCAAACACCAAGAACCACACAACCAGATGAAATGGTGTTTATCATGTATCATCAAGTAAATGAATTGTTGTTTAAAATGGTGTTGTGGGAAATTGATCAAGTAGCAAAATCTGATGAAATTTCTGCAGATAAATTCACAATGCATTTGCAAAGAATCAGTCGTTATTTTGATATGTTATGCAGTTCTTTTTCGGTAATGGCTGATGGAATGGAACCTGAACAATATTTAAAATTTAGAAATACGTTAACTCCTGCAAGTGGCTTTCAATCAGCGCAATATCGTAAAATTGAATTTGCTTCTACAGAACTCATCAACTTAATTGATGCGCGTTACAGAGAAACTATTGATAGAAATTCCTCTTTTAAGAATGCTTACAATCATTTGTATTGGCAAGCTGCAGGAAAAAATTATACCACTGGTCAAAAATCAACCTTATTAAATCTTTTTGAAAAAAAATACATGGGAGATTTTATTGATTTTATGGAAGATTATAATGACATTAATTTATCGCTAAAATTTAAACAACTTCCGGTTAAAGTGCAGCAAAATGAAAGTTTGATCAAAGCAATGCGTCATTATGATTACACCGTAAATGTAAAATGGGTGATGGCACATTACAATGCCGCAGCAAAATATTTAGGCGGAAATGACAAAGATTTAGAAGCAACAGGAGGTAGTAGTTGGCGCAAATACATGCATCCAAAGTATCAGCGAAGAATTTTTTACCCTTATTTATGGAGTGAAGACGAACTGAAAAACTGGGGAACTTTTTAAAGTTAAAAAAAACGTTAAAAAGAGATATGAAAATGAATAAATAGTTACTTTTTCTTTTTTGGAACGAGATTTGTCAATCCTTTTTTATATGTTTGATTCCAATATGAAAAAGTACCTAACAATTTTTTTATTTCTTTCGTTTTTGACAGCTCAAGGTCAAGAACAAAAACCTGCTTTTAAAGGCGGAGAATGGCTTCGTTATAAAATGAGTTATAGCGGTTTTTTAAGAGCAGGAACAGCTGTTTTAGAAGTAGAAGAAAAAGAATACCAAGGTAAAAAAGTATTTCACACAAAAGGTACAGGTTGGACTTCAGGAATGATCAAATGGTTTTTTGAAGTAGATGATTATTATGAATCATATTTTGATAAAGAAAACATAAAACCCTATGTTTTCAAAAGAAAGATTTACGAAGGAGGCTATAAAAAGCACACGATAACTACATTCAATCATGATGTAAGAAAAGCTTATGTGCAAGATTTTACACTTCAAAGAGACACTTTAGTAGCATTTAACAAGGTTCAAGACATGCTTTCTTCTTTTTATTATTTAAGAAGTTTAGATGTTTCTAAAATTAAAGTTGGAGATGAAATAAAATTAGACATGTTTTTTGACGAAGAAACCTTTCCTTTCAGGTTGAAGTTTTTAGGAAAACAATCACTTAGAACTCACTTAGGAAAAATAGAAACCTTGGTTTTTAGACCCTATGTTCTCTCTGGAAGGGTATTTAAGGAGCAAGAAAGCGTTACCATTTGGATTTCCAATGATGCTAATAAAATCCCTTTAAAACTAAAGGCAGATTTGCGAGTGGGTTCTTTAACAGCTGAATTAGAAGAGTATAGAGGTTTGGCAAATCCTTTTTTAAAATAGCTTTCAAAATTTTAACAAATCTATTATAACATCTTACTGCTATTGGTTTTTATAAATCAATTTTATTTGTACTTTTGAAAAATTATCAAAAAAGTAACAAATTCTTGAAAAAAGTACTGTATTTACTTGTTTTTATTCTTTCATTTTCATCTTGTAAAAAAGAGGAAAAACAAGAAGTTGAACCTCAGAAAAAAGAAAAAAAATCCGAAATCAGATTTGGCTATAAATTAGATGATTATAACGTAATTCAGGATACCATAAAAAATGGAGAAAGTTTTGGGGTGATACTTGACAGACATCATGTTTTATACCCTCAAATTAATGATATTGCTACTTCTGTAAAAGAAGTTTTTGATGTTACAAAAGTAAAAGCTGGAAAACCATATACTATTTTAACAAGCAAAGATTCTATTCAAAAAGCACAGGTTTTTATTTATAAACATGGTAATGGTAAGGCCACTGTATTAGATTTTAAAGACTCAATCATCACAGCAAAGCTTCACCAAAAACCTATAAAAATTGTCGAAAAAATTGCAACAGGTGTTATCAATTATAACCTTTCAGTAACCATGGATAGTTTGGGATTGAAACCAAATTTAACTTGGGAAGTTGCTGATATTTATGCATGGACGTTGGATTTTTATAGATTGCAAAAAGGCGATTCATTTAAAATTGTTTATGAAGAAAAATTTATTGATGATACCATACATGCTGGATATGGAAAAATAAAATCTGCCGTTTTTAAACACAATGGAAAAAAATTATACGCGTTTCGTTTTTTAGCAGATTCAACTAAGGGTTCTGCAGAATATTACAACGAACTTGGTAATATGTTGCGAAGTCAGTTTTTAAAAGCCCCCATCAAATTCCAATATCGAATTTCATCAAGATACAATTTAAACAGAAAAATTGCCTTGTACGGAAATATTGCAAGACCCCACAAAGGGACAGATTTTGCTGCAAATTACAATACTCCAATCATTGCAACTGCAAGTGGTACAGTCATAGAATCTGCTATGAAAGGTGGTAATGGAAATTACGTAAAAATAAAACACAACAGTACGTATACTACACAGTATTTGCATATGAGTAAACGAAAAGCAAAAGTTGGCGAATATGTAAGGCAAGGGGATGTAATTGGTTATGTTGGTATGACAGGAAATACTTCAGGGCCTCACGTCTGTTATCGTTTTTGGAAATTTGGAAAACAAGTTGATCCTTTACGAGAAAAATTACCAACAGCACAACCAATAGATCAAAGCATAAAACCAAGATTTTTAAAGTTTATTGCACCTTTAAAATATCAATTAGACAACAAAAAAATGCCTGCAAAAAAACCAGACAATATCACAGAAACGATTGCAAAAAAATAACAAATGAGTCTACATAATATCAATCCAACCAAAACACTTTCTTGGGAAAAACTTACAAATCATTTTCAAGATATTCAACATACAACCATCAAAGAATACTATAAAGACCCGAATAGAAAACAAGATTTTTCTATTCAATTTCAGGATGTATTCGTTGATTTTTCGAAAAATAGAATTTCTAAAGAAACCATTTCTCTTTTAGTAAATTTAGCCAAAGAAGTTGGTTTGAAAGAAGCTATTGAAAGTCAGTTTTCAGGAGAAGTAATCAATGTTACAGAAAACAGAGCAGTTTTACATACGGCTTTGCGCAGCAATTCTGATGAACCAATTTTGGTAGATGGAAAAAACATAAAGCCACAAATTCAGGCTGCACTTCGAAAAATAAAGAGCTTTACCAATAAAGTAACCTCTGGAAAATGGAAAGGATATACAGGAAAACCAATAACTGATATTGTAAATATTGGAATTGGTGGTTCTGATTTAGGGCCAGATATGATTGTGGAATCTTTAAAATTCTATAAAAATCAGTTAAATACTCATTTTGTATCAAATGTTGATGGAGATCATGTTTCAGAAATTATCAAAAAACTGAATCCAGAAACGACACTTTTTGTGATTGTTTCAAAAACGTTTACTACTCAAGAAACACTTTCAAATGCAGAAACCATTAAAAATTGGTTTTTAAAATCAGCTACTATTTTTGATATTCCAAAACATTTTGTGGCAGTTTCTACCAATTTAGAAGCAATTGACAATTTCGGAATTTCAAAAGAGAATGTTTTCCCAATGTGGGATTGGGTTGGAGGTCGTTTTTCATTATGGTCAGCAGTGGGGTTATCTATCAGTTTGTCTGTTGGTTTTGAAAATTACAAAGCACTTTTAGACGGTGCAGAAGCAATGGATATCCATTTCAGAAACGAAGATTTTGAGAATAATATTCCAGTAATTTTAGCATTAATTAGCATTTGGTATAATAATTTTTATAACGCAGAAACAGAAGCTGTGTTGCCATATTCACAATATTTATCAAAACTTCCCGCCTATTTACAGCAAGCCATTATGGAAAGTAATGGAAAAGGAGTGGATAGAAATGGTGATAAAATTGATTATCAAACAGGAACGATTGTTTGGGGAAGTACTGGGACCAATATGCAACATGCTTTTATGCAATTGGTGCATCAAGGAACGAAATTAATTCCAGCAGATTTTATAGGATTTAAAGAATCTTTATATGGCTTGACAGATCATCACAAAAAACTGATGGCAAATTTATATGGTCAAATGGATGCTTTGGCTTTTGGTAAAACAGCAGAGGAAGTGCATTTGGAATTAAAATCTTCTGGAAAAGAGGATAAAATCGCAACGTTGTTACCTTTCAAAGTTTTTGAGGGAAATAGACCAAGCAACGCAATTCTTATTGACAAGCTTACACCTGAATCTTTGGGCAAATTAGTCGCTTTGTATGAACATAAAATTTTCACACAGGGAATTTTATGGAATATTTATAGTTATGACCAATTTGGAGTTGAATTAGGAAAAGAATTAGCCAATAAGTTGTTGAAAAATCAATAAATATTCCTTTCTTTTTCTGACAAAACAAAATTTAATGAATTCCTAAAAATTTGTTAATAAACCTGTTTATAAGTAAGTAGTTGATTATTAGACAATAATCTTGATTTTCTTTAGTTTTGAGTGTCTTAATTTCTTGTTAAAACTTAACATTAAATTAACATTGCAATACTTCAAAAGCATGAATTTTGCGACAAATTAAAACAACTTAAAATTAAACAATGAAAAATTTTAAAAATGTATTATTTGTAGCTTTGTTTTTAATAACAGCTACAGTTTTAGGACAAACTAAAATTTCAGGAATTATTGTTGACGAAACAAATCAACCTTTACCTGGAGCAAGTATCTTAGAAAAAGGAACTAAAAACGGAACAGAAACAAATTTTGACGGAAAATTTACTTTAGAGGCAAAATCTAAATCTGGAGTTTTAGTAATTTCTTATATTGGATACAAATCAAGAGAAGTTGCCTTCAATTCATCAAGTGCGAATGTAGGTACTTTAAAATTAAGAGTTGATGAAAACTCTTTAGAAGAAGTAGTTATTATTGGAAAAGGAGTAATCGATTTATCAGGAGGTAGAACTACTCCTGTAGCAGTGTCAACTATTAAAGCTGCAGAAATTCAAAAAAAGATTGGAACTCAAGACGTTACTATGGCGCTTGTAAATACTCCATCTATTTATGTATCAGGTCAAGCAGGGGGTTTTGGAGATTCTAGAATTTCTGTTCGTGGTTTTGATCAAACAAACACAGCATTCTTATTAAACGGACAACCTATCAATGGTATGGAAGATGGTAGAATGTATTGGTCTAACTGGTCTGGAGTAAATGATATTGCTAGTGCAGTTCAAATCCAAAGAGGTTTAGGAGCATCTAAATTGGCAATCTCTTCAGTGGGAGGTACAATGAACTTTGTAACTAAAACTACTGATAAAGAAGAAGGAGGATCTTTTTATGTTGGAACTGCAAATGACAGTTACATCAAAACTACTGCAATGTATAACACAGGAGTTAGCAAAAGTGGTTGGGGAACTAGCGTAATGTTATCTCACTGGCAAGGAAATGGTTATAATAACGGAACAAGAGGTCAAGGTCAAACTTACTTTATCTCATTTGGTTACAAACCTAACGAAAATCACAACTTTAACTTTTTGATTACTGGTGCTCCTCAGTGGCATGATCAAAACTTTACAAAAAGAATTTCTGACTATTTAACCAATGGTTATAAATTTAACAATAACTATGGCTTTTACCAAGGTGAATATTTGTCAGAAAGAAGAAACTTTTATCACAAACCAGTAATCAATTTAAACTGGGATTACCAAATTTCTGATGCTTCAAGTTTATCAACAGTTGTATATGCTTCATTTGGACGTGGTGGGGGAACTGGAAACTATGGTAGATCTGCTGCAAGAATTAGAACTGCTGATGGTTTAATTGATTATGATGCAATTTTCGCTAATAACTCTGCTAAACCTAATGGTGAAGGTACTTTCGGTAATAATGCTTACGCAACAAGAGCTTCTATGAACTTACATAGTTGGTATGGTGTTGTATCAAATTTTGAGCATAAAATCAATGACAACTTAACTTGGAATATTGGTGCTGATTTAAGAACATACTACGGTACTCACTTCAGACAAATTTCAAATTTTCATGGATTAACTTCTTGGACCGAAGATAGAAGATTAAGAGATGGTTCTAACCTTACAACAGGAAATCCTATATCAAATACAGTTACTGAAACTGGTAAAGCAGATCCTTGGGTAGCTACTTTTAATACAATGGCTGAAAACCAAAGAATAGATTATGATAATAGTGAAAGAATTTCTTATGCTGGATTATTTACTCAGTTAGAGTATGCTAATGATTTTATGTCTGCATTCTTCCAAGGGTCAGTTTCTAATCAATCTCACCAAAGATTTGATAGATATGATTATTTGCCAGAATTTAAAGATTCACCAAAAGTAAGTAATGCTGGTTACAACTTAAAATTTGGTGCAAGTTTTAAAGTAACAGACGCAAGTACTATCTACATGAACACTGGTTATTATTCTCGTCAACCATATCATGACAATATTTTTAACAACTTTACAAATGCCATCAACCCAAGTTCTCAAAATGAAAAAATCTTTGGTTTAGAGTTGGGTTATAACTTCAAATCAGAATTCTTTTCTGGAAGCGTAAATTTGTATAGTACAAGCTGGAAAGATAGAATTAATGGATTTACAAATGTTGCAAATAATGTGGTAACTATTACAGAAACTACAGGACAAAGCCAATTACATAAAGGTATTGAGTTTGATTTTGTTGCAAATATTACTAGTCAATTAAAATTAAAAGGTTTTGCATCTATTGGTGATTGGAAATATGTTGGAGAACTTATTTCAAGACAACTAGACGAAAACAGAAATGTAATTAGCGAGGCTGCACCAGTTAATGTTGACGGAATCAATGTAGGTGATGCTGCACAAACTTCTTATGGTTTAGGTATTGACTATACAATTATTGAAAACTTAAGTGTTGATTCTGATTTCAGATTTTATGACAGATTATTCTCAAATGTAAGTCCAACTCGAGGAGAATTACAATTGCCTTCATATGGATTACTTGATATGGGAGTTTCTTATAGATTAAATTTAGGAAAATCTAACTCAAAATCTTTAGATTTTAGAGCTAATGTAAACAACGTTTTAGACAGAAGATATATTTCTGAATTAACTACTGCAAACCAAGCAACTTCAGGAGCAACTTTATACAGAGGTATAAATGTTACAAACAATGGTTTCTTTGGATGGGGAAGAACTTGGAACGCAAGTGTTCGTTACAATTTCTAATCAAAATTTATAGTATATTTTCAAAAACCACCTCAACTGAGGTGGTTTTTTTTTATTTAAAATCCCTAACTTTACAACTTTTAAAAAACACGACAATCATGATAGATATTCATTCTTATTGGGCATATTTAGTAGTTATTTTATTAGTTATCGCTGTTGTAAATGCCATTATCGGACTTACTCAAAAAAAACAATTTACCGACAAAGATTTGCGAATTGGACTTTTTACATTGATAGTTTCTCATATTCAATTGCTTATAGGTTTAACGTGGTATTTTATGTCTCCATATTTTAGCATGTTAACTTCCAATACAGCAGAAGTAATGAAAACCAAAGAATTAAGATTATTGGCTCTAGAACATCCAGTAATGATGATTTTAGCACTTGTTTTGATTACAATAGGTTGGTCTAAACACAAAAAGAAAACTACAGATGCAGCTAAATTCAAAACTTTTATAATTTTTTATGGATTAGGATTGGTATTCATTTTGTCAAAAATTCCATGGACTAATTGGTTTAATTAATGAAATCGCCATTAATAAAGCGTTTGCTTAAGCAAACACCAATGAATAAATATGCGATTGCATATGTGACCGATAAAAAATATAATTTACACATATGAAAATTTTAAGTTACATTCTTTCACCAATCTTTGCATTGGTTTTCTATGCTTTGCTGATTATTTTTCATCCAATTCAATGGCTTGGATTAAAACTTTTTGGATATAAAGGGCATAAATTTGTGGTTGATTACATGAATTTTACGCTTATAAAATCTCTTTTAGTACTTTTAATTCCCGTAAAATTTGAAAATAAGCTGGACTTACCAGAAAACACAACACTCATTTTTGTTGCCAATCATCAAGGAATGTTTGACATTCCACCCATCATTTGGAAATTCAGAAAACACCATCCAAAGTTTGTTTCAAAAGTAGAATTAGGCAAAGGAATACCAAGTATTTCCTTCAATTTAAGACATGGAGGTGCAGCACTGATTAATAGAAAAGACAGCAAACAAGCGATTGCTGAGCTCACTGCTTTTGCAAAAAAAATAAATACCAATAAATGGTCTGCAGTTATTTTTCCTGAAGGCACAAGAAGTAGAAACGGTCAACCAAAAGAATTCGCTGTAAATGGGTTAAAAGTGCTCACCAAATACAATAAAGAAGGATTTGTTGTACCTTTAACCATCAATAATTCCTGGAAAGTATTCAAATATGGTAAGTTTCCTTTAGGAATTGGAAGTACAATTTCTATCAAAACGCACGAACCTATCAAAATAGATTCTTTACCTTTTGAAGAATTATTCGCAAAAACAGAAACAATTATTACAAAATCAATTTTATAAATGTCAATACAAAATATCAGAAAAGAAGTGATGCTTACCCTAGAAAAAAGCATCAATACTATTTTTAACAACTATTTAATTCCTGCTGAAAAAATTTGGCAGCCAACCGATTTTTTACCCAATTCACAAAGCGATAATTTCATCAGTGAAATAGAAGAAATTCGTGAAATTTCTAAAGAATTGGAAGACGATTTTTGGGTAGTTTTAGTAGGTGATACCATCACTGAAGAAGCTTTGCCAACTTACGAATCTTGGTTATTAGATTTGGACGGAATCACACAAGATCCTGATAATAATTGGGCGAAATGGGTAAGAGCTTGGACTGCAGAGGAAAACAGACATGGTGATGTTTTGAACAAATATTTGTATTTATCAGGACGTGTAAACATGCGTGAAGTAGAAATTTCAACCCAACATTTAATTACTGATGGTTTTGATATTGGGACATCTACAGACCCTTACAAAAACTTTGTTTATACCAGTTTTCAAGAATTAGCAACCTACGTTTCTCATAATAATGTGGCTAAAATTGCCAAACAAAGAGGTCATAAAGCATTGGCAAAAATGTCAAAAATAATTGCAGGTGATGAAATGCGACATCACTTGGCATATACACATTTTGTAAAAGAAATTTTTAAAATCGATGCAAGTGAAATGATGTTGGCTTTTCAACACATGATGAAACATAAAATTGTGATGCCAGCAATGCATTTAAGAGAATCTTTCAACGGAAAAGGCAGTCTGTTCAACGATTTTTCTACAGTTGCTCAAAGAATTGGCGTTTACACTGGCTATGATTATATCGATATTTTGAAAAAATTAATTGCCTCTTGGGAAATTGATAAAATCACGAACTTAACTCCTGAAGCAGAAAAAGCAAGAGATTTCTTGATGAATTTGCCAGATAGAATGACCAGAATTACAGAAAGAATGATTATTCCTGATACTAAATTCGAATTTAAATGGATGATTCAACCAAGTTAATTTCCATAATATAACAAAATCAAAAAAGCCCTTTAAATTTTTTAAAAGGGCTTTTTTGTTTACAAATCAATAGAAAATGAATCTTTGTCTTTTAAAAATCCCAATTTTTCTCTTGTGTTTTCTTGGTCTTTTTTATTGATTTTTGAAACAATAATTCCTTCTTCATTGTATTGCAAATCAGAAAGTTGGATTCCTAAATAATCAATAATTAACGAATTTCCACAATACTCATATCCATTATCATCCTTACCAATTCTATTCACACCAATTACATAACTCATATTTTCAATAGCTCTAGCTTTTAAAAGCGTATCCCAAGCTTTTATGCGTGCAATTGGCCAACTTGCCACATACAATAACAAATCATAATTTTCAGTATTTCTAGCCCAAACAGGAAATCGTAAATCATAGCAAATCAAACCGCAAATTCTCCAACCTTGAAAGTCAATGATTGTTTTTTTCTTTCCAGAAGTGTATATTTTATCCTCTCCAGCCAATGTAAATGTGTGGTGTTTGTCATAAAAATCAATTTTTTTTGAAGGATGAACAAAAACCAATCTATTATAGAAATGATTTTCTTCTTCAATGACCAAACTTCCTACAATTGCCAAATTCTTTTTAGAAGCCAATTTTTGCATCCAAGAAATGGTAACTCCATCCATTTTTTCCGCAACTTTTTGAGCATTCATCGTAAATCCTGAAGTAAACATTTCTGGTAAAACCACGATATCAATTTCATCAGAAAGTGAATTTATTTTTTCTTCAAAATAATTTCTATTCTCTGCTGGATTTTCCCAAATTAAATGCGATTGAATTCCTGCAATCATCAATTCATTTTTCATAAAAATAAGCGTAAAATAATATGCGACTATAAAAGTAAGTTTTTGTACTTTAGAAATTCCAATTTGAATCAAAAAATTCTATGCAATCTTTCATTTCTGATACCTTACTAGACATCATAAAAACATCAAAATCTTTTGAAAATGCAGTTTTTATTTTGCCTTCTCAAAGAGCGAAAGTATTTGTAAAACAAGCTTGTAAAGAACATCTTACAGTTGGTTTTTTGCCAGAAATCATCACCATTGAACAATTGATTCAACAAATTTCAGAAATTGAAAAAGCAGATACTATCTACTTGTTATTCCAATTTTATGAAGTGTATAAAAGTATCGAAAAAAATCCAGATTCGTTTGATGTTTTTGCTTCATGGGCATTTACGGTTTTACAAGATTTTAATGAAATAGACCAACATCTTGTGGATAGTAAGGATATTTTTGTGTACATCAGAGATATTGAACGTTTGAAAAAATGGTCCGTTAAAGGAACCTTTTCTGAAACGGATTTGATAAAAAACCATCACCATTTTTTAGAAAAATTATACCAATATTATGAAGCTTTTTATGAATTTTTAATCAATAAAAGTATTGGTTATCAAGGAATGTTATACAGAGAATCTTGTAAAAAAATAGATCAATTTGCAGCTAAAAACCAACATAAAAAGTATTTTTTTATAGGATTCAATGCGCTTAATAAAGTTGAGGAATTTATTTTTAAAAAAATGTTGGAATCAAATAATGCTGCTATCTATTGGGATATTGATGAGGAATTTTTACATTCCAATCATCAAGCAGGAAATTTTATGAGGAAGTATAAAAGTACCTGGAAATACTTTGAAAAGAGTCCTTTTAAATCGCCTGTAAATTATTTTTCTTCTGAAAAAAATATCCAAATTATTGGCGCTTCAAAAAGCATCACACAGCAAAAATATGTCGCAGAAATTCTTGAAAATCTGCCAAATTTGAATAACACAGCACTGGTTTTAGCAGATGAAACCTTATTGCCAATTGCGCTGAATTCTTTGCCAAAAAATGTAAACGGAATCAATATTACTATGGGATATCCTTTGAAAGATGTTCCTGCAAGTCAACTATTTTTGGCTATTTTCCAGTTATTTTTATCGCAAGAAAAACTTCAGAAAACTGTTACAAATCAATTTTATTACAAAGATTCTTTTCGTGTTTTGAAACATCCGTTTTTGGGGAAATTCATTGAAAATAATGACTTATTTTTTAAGAAAGTAATCCATGAAAATAGATTGTTTCTCTCTCAAAAGGAGTTGGAATCTTTGCTCAAATTTCAATCGAATGAAGCAAAAAAAGTAATACTCGATTTGTTTCAACCATTTTCAACGATTGCTCAGTTTATCGAAACTATTTTATCATTGATTTTTTTCTTAAAAGAAGAAGCAAATACGCTAGAAAAAGAATATTTATTTCGATTTTATACCATTTTTACACAACTCAAATCATTGCATCAGAAGTTTTCTTTTTTCAATGATTTAAAGGTGTTTGTTCAGTTTTTTAAACAGTTGATAGCTACAGAAAACCTTTCTTTTCAGGGTGAACCTTTGCAAGGTTTGCAATTGATGGGAATGTTAGAAACCCGTGTGTTGGATTTTGAAACCATTATTTTAGCTTCGGCAAACGAGGGAATTTTACCTGCAAACAAACAACAAACATCTTTCATTCCTTTTGATGTGAAAATTACTTTTGGATTGCCTACTTACAAAGAAAAAGACGCCATTTTTTCATATCATTTTTTTAGATTGTTGCAAAGAGCTAAAAACGTTTTTATTCTTTATAACACAGAACAAGATCATTTTGGGAGTGGAGAAAAAAGTCGATTTATTACACAATTGGAAATGATGAAAAAAGATATTTCACATAAAATCATTTCTCCAAAAGTGATTTCAAAACCTATAAAATTAAAGGAAATTCATAAAAATACAGCTATTCAAAATCGCATCATTGAAATGGCAAAAAATGGAATTTCTCCTTCAACAATCACTAGTTTTTTATACAATCCTATTCAGTTTTACAAACAAAAAGTGTTGAAAATTAAAGAATTTTCTGAGGTTGAAGAGACAATTGCACACAACACTTTGGGAACAGTTGTTCACGAAACGTTGGATGAATTGTACAGACCTTTTATTGGAAATTATCTGAAATCCACGGATATTATTGAAATGGAAAAAAAGGCAAAAGATTTGGTCATTGCAAAATTTTCAAAGCATTTTATGAACGGAAATATTACTACAGGAAAAAATCGGCTGATTTTTGAAGTTGCGAATAGATTTGTAAGTAATTTTTTATCAAAAGAAAAAGAGTTATTAGAGGATGAACAAAATCAGTTAAAAATTATAGCAACTGAACAAAATTTAGCCATCGAAATTGAGATGGAAGGTTTTGAGTTCCCTGTAAAAATTCATGGAAATGTAGATAGAATTGATGAGTTGAATGGCGTTTTACGAATTATTGATTACAAAACGGGAAAGGTGGTGAAAGGAAATTTAAAGGCGAGTGATTTTGAAAAATTGCGCGAAGAGAAATTTCACAAAGCAATTCAAGTGTTGATGTATGCTTTTTTATTTACAAAAAGTACTTCATTTGATTTCTCAAAACCTTTAGAAGCTGGTATTTATTCGTTCAAAAATTTGAAAGAAGGGTTTTTGCAAGTTGACTTTGCTGAAAAATACAAATCCCCAGAAACCTTGATTTCTGAGGAAAAGTTAGATAATTTTTTGGCTATTTTAAAAGTTTATATCAAAGAAATGTTCAATCCTGAAGTGCCTTTTTTAGAGCCTTCTGATTTGAGATATTGATTATTTCTTTCCTTTCAAAATCAATAAAGGCATGTTCGCGTAAAATTCAGATTTTTGAATGGTACTTTTTTCCCATAATTTTCTGAAAAACCCTCTTTTACGTCTAAAAACACACAAAATATCAGGATTAAAAGAATTTAAATGTTCTAAAACCCCCATATAAGTAGTCGTGTTTTCTGTGATTGTCAGTGTATTTTTTACTTTTTCAAGCTCTTTGTCTAGCACTAAATCTTCTTCTGTATAATCAGGAGTTTTCACCAAAAGCAAATCTACTGTTGGATGAAATGTTTGCACAAAAAAATGCAACGGTTTTAAAGCGGCTTTTTTGCTAACAATTCCCGATCTAAAAGCCATTAAAATCGTTTTTACGGGTTGATATTTATAGTTTTCTGGCACAACTAGCATGGGAATTTCGGTTTGTTTTACCAAACTTCCTGCTGTTTTTCCCAAATAAATTTCTTCTCTAATAGAATTACTTTTTGCTCCAATAATGATTAAATCGATACCAATTTCTTCTTCAATGGAGTGAACGCTTTCTATTACTGATCCTTTTGCAGAAATCATTTTCACTTCTACATTTTTAGTATCAACAGCATTCACCAATGTTTTTAAATAAAGATTAGTTTCACGTTCAATAATGCTATCCACATTGATGATTGTTCCCGCTTTTGATAAAGAACTATATGCTCTGAAAACAAAAATATTTGCCTGAATTTCATTGGCAAAATCAATAGCATATTGCAAGTTATTTTGAGCACTTTCAGTAGATCCAATAGGTACAAGAATATTTTGCATAGAGTCGTTTTTAGGTTGCAAAGTTACTGATTTTTCAGTTTCTTTTGCTTCTTGTTTGATGAGATTGATATTTTTTCGATTATTTAACAATCATCAAAAGATAAAGTAAGACTAAAAAGCACTATTTTTAGACAATATTTTAAAGCTGTAATTATTGTTATCCTTCCAAAAAATTTCTCTTCGAATACGTATATTTATATCAATGATTTTATTGGTATTCTTGGCGTCAATACTCATTTTGTTAGTTACGGTTTATCAATATGATGAACAAACTCACGATTATAATTTACAGCGTTTTGAGCGAAAAGAATCTACAGCATTTCAAATTATTGAGCTAGAATTGACCAATAAAACAACCTATCCAATCAATACCGAAAACCTATATAAAATCTTTAAAGAACGTATTTACGAGATTTCATCTATCAATAAATTGAATATTTCAATGTATGATTTGCATGGAAATTTATTAGTTTCTTCTAAAACAAATGCTTTCGAAAAAACAGCAATTGAACCTCTTGAATATGATTTATTGAATGAATTGGCTCAAAACTCAAATCATCGAATTTTAAAAACGAAAGAAGAAGATGGTTCTAGTTTTCAAACCTCTTTTATGTATATTAACGATATCAAATTTAAGCGAATTGGTATTGTTGAAATGCAGTTAACACAGGACAATTCCGAAGTTGAGTACGAATTACGAGAGTTCATTTCAAGACTGAGTTTGGTGTATTTGTTGATGTTTATCATCGCAATTTCATTGGCTTATTTTTTGTCAAGTTACATCACAAAATCCATCAAATCTATTTCTGAAAAAATGCATCAAACACGTTTGAATCAGCGAAATGAAAAAATTTTATTGGATGCATCAAGTTCAGAAATTGAAATTTTGGTGGAAGCGTACAATAATATGATTGATCAATTGGAAGAAAGTGCTTCAAAATTGGCAAAAAGTGAACGAGAACAAGCTTGGAGAGAAATGGCAAAACAAGTGGCTCATGAAATCAAAAATCCGTTAACTCCAATGCGATTGACAATTCAAAGTTTTGAAAGAAAATTCAATCCTGAAGATGAAAATATCAAGCAAAAGTTGTCAGAATATACAAAAACCTTGATTCAACAAATAGATTTAATGAGTTCAATTGCGTCCGCTTTTTCTGATTTTGCGAAAATGCCAACACAAAATAAGGAAGAAATTGAGGTAATAAATGTTATAAAATTAGCGATTGATATTTTCAACGAAGACAATATTCAGTTTCAGTGCGAGGAATCAGAAATTTATGCTTTTTTAGATAAAACACAGTTAATCAGAATTATAACGAATTTGGTTAAAAATGCCTTACAAGCAACTGAAGAAGTTGAAAATCCAATGGTTATAGTGGCTGTTTCTTCTCTGGATAATTCATTGAAAATAACGGTTTTTGATAATGGAAAAGGAATTGCTGACGAAATGAAAGAATTGATTTTTGAACCTAAATTCACCACCAAAACAAGTGGAATGGGATTAGGATTGGCAATGATTAAGAGTATTATTGAAGCTTATGATGGAACAATTAGTTTTGTTTCAGAAAAAAATAAAGGAACTACTTTTACAGTAATTTTACCAAAAAAATAACTAATTTTAAATTGAAAATAATGAATTTTGAAACGATTTTAATTGATAAAAATGAGGGAATTGCAACAATTACCATCAATAGACCTCAAAAATTAAATGCCTTAAACAAAACCACTATTTTTGAATTGCACACAGCCTTAAAATCACTTGAATCTGATGCTAGTATACAAGTAATGATCATCATTGGAAGTGGAGAAAAAGCGTTTGTTGCTGGTGCAGATATCTCAGAATTTGCCAATTTTTCAACTTCGGAAGGAAAAGATTTAGCTAGAAAAGGACAAGAAATGTTATTTAACTTTATTGAAAACCTCAAAAAACCAGTTATTGCTGCCATCAATGGTTTTGCTTTGGGTGGTGGTTTAGAATTGGCAATGTCATGTCATTTCAGAATTGCTTCAGACAATGCAAAAATGGGTTTACCTGAAGTTTCTTTGGGCGTAATTCCTGGTTATGGAGGCACACAACGTTTGCCACAATTGGTTGGAAAAGGAAAAGCGATGGAACTAATTATGACTGCAGGAATGATTTCTGCAAATGAAGCTAAAGATGTAGGATTGGTAAATCATGTGACAACTCAAGAGGAATTAATGGGCTTTACTAAAAAAATTGCTGAAAAAATCATGAGAAATTCGCCAGTTGCAATTGCTGAAGCCATCAAAGCAATTAATGCCAATTTTGACACAGCAAAAAATGGTTTTGAAGTTGAAATTGAAGCATTTGGAAACTGTTTTGGGACTCCTGATTTTATAGAAGGAACTACAGCATTTTTAGAAAAAAGAAAACCAAATTTTCCAGGATTTTAGCAATGTAGGCAAAGAAAAAAGCGGGCTAATCACACCCGCTTTAATCAAATCTACAATCTACTTAACTAATCTAATCTATGAAATCTTTATATTTTAAAGGAATTCCTGTATTTTCTATCCTGATTATAAACCACTACTGTATAAGCACCTTTCTTTTCCGAATCTAATTTATAAACTCTGTTTAATATTGTTTCAGCTTTTACTGTTTCTGAAAAAATCACCTCATTTTCAAAATAAATAGCGATTTGAGTAGGTTCAGCATCAAATTCAATCTTTGAAACCATTACAATGTTTTCTTGATTTCTGATGACAGGTTTAAAAATTATTTTTTCTTCATCTGATAATAAAATCACTTGATTTGGAGAAACTTGAAATCTTTTGATGACAATTTCATAATCTTTGTCCATCTCAATTACATAATTTCCTTCATCTAAAGAAGTTACATCTAAAATTTTAGACAAATTTCCATTTTCTGATATCGTTTCTGAATACAATTCTGATCCGTTTTTATCTTTAATGGTTAAAGAATGTCCTTTTTTTACATTTTTGAATTCTACTGTTACTTTTTTTGTTTTGTCTGTGAAATTATTTTTAATTTCTGTGTTTGAAAAGCTTACTAATGAACTGATTAATAATGCTATTGTTATAATTTGTTTTTTCATTTTTTTACTTTTTTGGGGTTTACTGTATTGTTTTTCCTCCGTTTTTCTTCAATATAATGCCTAATACCACAATTTGGAAAATGTACATTGTAATAAAAATGGCGATTACTGAAATAAATAAAATACTATTACTGTTTACCATGTATTATTTTTGTGCAAAGTTATGGTGCAACTATAGTTTATATTACAACAAAATTGGTATATTTATGTCCTATTTTAACTCTAAATGTTTTGTTAAAATGGATTAAAGTTAAAATAGAACACATAAAAGATAATTCTATATAGATTATCCTATCTTTCTATCGTAATTTTGTACTTAATTAGAAAAGAGCATGCACTGAAACTGATGTCAAATACGAAAAAATCATAGGTGAATTGCAAATGATAGACAAAATACCTTTAAGATCAACAAATGAAACAAATCAAACCAACATTAGAAAAGATTACGCCCAATTTTGGTAGTTCTTTATTGGTGAAGAAACATGTTGAGTTTTTAAAAACCAATACTCCTTTTTGGCATTTTCATCCTGAAATTGAATTGGTGTATGTAAATAAAGGTCGTGGAAAAAGACATATTGGCAATCATATTAGTTATTTTAACAATAGTCAATTGGTTTTAATTGGTTCAAATCTTCCTCATGTTGGTTATATTGATAGATTGACAACTAATGGTTCTGAAACATTAATTCAGTTCAAACCCGATTTTTTAGGAGAACATTTTTTTAAAATTCCAGAAATGTTGCCTATTGAGGCACTTTTTGAAAGAGCAAAAAAAGGAGTTCGTTTTAATATTGATATCAAACAACGAATTGGCGCAAAAATTGAACAATTGGTTGAAATTGATGGAGCTGAAAGAATCATAGCTTTTTTAAATATTTTAAAAGATTTAGCGAACACTGATGATTATACGTTGTTGAATGCCAATGGTTTTGCTTTTGAAACCATTCCTCAAGACAGCAATAAAATCGAAATTATTTACAAACATATCAATGAACATTTCCAAGAACACATCAGTTTAGATGAAATTGCGGAACTTGTAAGCATGACAGTACCTGCTTTTTGTAGGTATTTTAAAAAATCAACAGGAAAAACGTTTACGCAATTGGTCAATGAATACAGAGTGGTGCATGCCACAAAATTATTGGCGGAAAGCACAATGAGTATTTCTGATATTTGTTTTGAATGTGGATTTAATAATTTTTCACATTTCAACAAATTATTCAATGCTATTACTGGAAAAAGCGCTTCAAAATATCGAAGCGAAATGAAAAACTTAATTCAATAAGCAAATTATGGCAACCAAAATCGACAAAGCCATTGAGTATTATACGTTTAAAAGCAAAAAAATACTCGATCACATCAACACAAGTAACAATTTGACAGTGGATGAAATTATAGAAAATGGACAAGAATTGGCAATTTTAGAGTATAAAATAACAGCTTTAGAAGTTGCAAAAGCAAGTTAACTATTACAACTTTCCATTCCATTCGTTATAAAATTGCTCTAAAAACAATTCCATATAACGATGTCTTTCTGATGCTATTTTTTTACCAGTTTTGGTATTCATTTTGTCTTTCAAAAGCAATAATTTTTCATAAAAATGATTGATTGTTGGTGCATCCGAATTTTTATAGGCTTCTTTTGATAAGTTCAAATTTGGAATAATCTCAGGATTATAAATTTGCCTATTTTTAAAACCTCCATAATGAAAACAACGTGCAATTCCGATAGCACCAATGGCATCCAATCGATCAGCATCTTGCACAACTTCCAATTCTTTTGAGCTAAATTTTGGCGCTTTTTTATCTAAAGAATTTTTAAAAGAAACATGTTTGATAATACTTACAACATGTTCACTAGTTTTTAAATCAACTTTTTGATTTTCAAGAAACTTTGCTGCTTTTTTAGGACCTATAGTTTCATCACCATTGTGAAATTTTGGGTCTGCAATATCATGCAATAATGCTGCTAATGAAACCACAAAAACATCCACAGATTCTTCTTTTGAAATTAAAATGGCATTCTTAAAAACGCGTTCAATATGAAACCAATCATGACCACCTTCAGCATTTTTTAGTTCATTTTTTACAAATTTGATAGTATTCTCTATGATTTTTTCTGGTTTCATTTTTAGATTTTCTGATGATGTAAAATATAAAAATCCACGAATTTTTCGTGGATTTTTATCTTGTTTCTTGATTCTAAAATCTTATTTCTTAAAAATTAACAATGCTCTTCGTAAGCAGCTGCTAAATTTTGAGCAATCATTTGTGCAGATCTTCCTTCAATATGATGACGCTCTAACATGTGCACCAAATTTCCATCTTTAAATAGCGCAATTGCTGGAGAAGATGGAGGAAATGGTACCATGAATTCTCTTGCTTTTTGCGTAGATTCTTTTTCTACACCTGCAAAAACAGTCGTTAAATTGTCAGGAGTTTTATCAGCTCTCAAAGAAGCAATCGCTCCTGGTCTTGCTGTTCCTGCTGCACAACCACACACTGAATTCACCATAACCAAAGTTGTTCCTTTTTTTGCTATTGCGTTTTCAACGTCTGCTGCTGTATATAATGCTTCAAAACCAGCGTTGATTAACTCATCACGCATTGGTTTTACTAATTCTTCTGGATACATAATTTCTTCATTTTTTGAATTGCAAATATACTTATAAAAATAAAAGCATTCAAGTTCATTTTGAATAGATTTTTTGATAGATACATCAAAAAAATTGATGTTATGCTTCATTTTTTTACTTTCTTTGAGGTCTTTAAAATAGGTAAAAAAAGTATGGGAAATTTTACAAAATGGTTAGGAGCAGGTTTGGGATTTACGTTAGGAGGTCCAATTGGAGCTGCAATTGGTTTTGCCATTGGAAGTTTTGTTGATGGAATAACTTCCGATGATATTATTACCGAACAAAGAGAATATCAACAAAATTCATCGCAACAAATAAATACACAATCTGGCGATTTTGAAATCAGTTTGCTAGTTTTGGCATCCATTGTCATCAAATCTGATGGGAAAATTGATCAGCGTGAATTGAATTTTGTAAGAAGTCAATTTTATGCGATGTATGGTGAACAACGCGCTAATAATGCATTTAAATTGTTTAAAGGAGTCATCAAAAAAGAAATTTCTGCACGACAAGTTTGTTTCCAAATTCGCGAACACATGCCTCATGCTTCACGTTTGCAACTGATTCATTTTTTGTTCGGAATTGCCAAAGCTGACGAATTTGTTATCGAAAAAGAAATTGATGAAATCAGAAAAATTGCAGGTTATTTATACATCAATCAACATGATTTTGAATCTATAAAAGCCATGTTTTATGATGCATCAGAAAATTCTTATAAAATTTTGGAAATCGAAAAAACAGCTTCTGATGAGGAAGTGAAAAAAGCGTACAGAACTTTGGCAAAAAAACATCATCCTGATAAATTGCAAGATTTGGGCGAAGAACATTTAAAAGGCGCACAAGAAAAATTCCAAAGTATTCAGGCTGCCTATGAAAAAATTAAGAAAGAAAGAGGGTTTTAATTTTTTTAAGACACCAATTTCACAAATTTGCACAAATCTAAAATCCGACAAAACGGATTATTTTCAATCTCTAATAAAACAGTTATAATTTCTCAAAAATTTTAATCAAATCATAACGAGATGAATACGTGAAATTTCGTGAAATTTGTGTCTGCCTATTTTTTACACTTAAAGCCTTTCATTTTACAGAAATTCCTTAATTTCGCAACCTTATAAGAAAAGAGACAAAATGAAAGCGAAATTTCCTGAATATAAAGCACTTGACTTACCAAAAATAGCGGAAGAAATTTTACAGTATTGGGAAGAAAATAACATTTTTTATAAAAGTGTTACTTCCAGAGAAAATGCAACGCCATTTGTTTTTTTTGAAGGACCTCCATCTGCCAACGGTTTGCCTGGAGTTCATCACGTTTTAGCAAGAGCTATCAAAGATATTTTTCCTCGATATAAAACCATGAAAGGTTTTCAAGTAAAAAGAAAAGCTGGATGGGATACGCATGGATTGCCAATAGAATTAGGTGTTGAGAAAGAATTAGGGATTACCAAAGAAGATATTGGCAAAAAAATTTCGGTAGAAGATTACAATGCAGCTTGCCGAAAAGCGGTGATGCGTTACACAGATATTTGGAACGATTTAACGCAAAAAATGGGGTATTGGGTTGATATGGAAGATCCATACATCACTTACGAACCTAAATATATGGAATCTGTTTGGTGGTTATTAAAACAGATTTACACTAAAAATTTATTATACAAAGGCTATACAATTCAGCCTTATTCTCCAAAAGCGGGAACAGGGTTGAGTTCGCACGAATTAAATCAACCAGGAACCTATCAGGATGTGACTGATACTACTGTTGTTGCGCAATTCCCCCTTTCCCCCAAAGGGGGTAACAGGAATGCGTTTTTAAATGCATTTAAATTAGATAACGAATCTGAAGTCCTTCCCTTAGGGAAGGATTTAGGATGGGCTTATTTTTTAGCTTGGACAACTACTCCTTGGACGTTGCCTTCCAATACAGCTTTGACTGTTGGTCCAAAAATTGACTATGTTTTAGTGGATACTTTTAATCAATACACGTTTGAACGAACAAAAGTTGTGTTGGCTAAAAATTTGGTTTCCAAACAATTTGCTGGGAAATTCAAAGAAGTTGAACATCAATCTGAATTAGAAGCATTTAAAGAATCAGACAAATTGATTCCTTTTAAAATCATGGCAACATGCGTTGGAAAAGATTTGGTTGGCATCAAATATGAGCAATTAATGGACTATGTCTTACCAAATGACCATCCAGAAAATGCTTTCAGAGTAATTTCTGGCGATTTTGTAACCACAGAAGATGGAACAGGAATTGTGCACACTGCTCCTACTTTTGGCGCTGATGATGCTTTTGTTGCCAAACAAGCCATTCCAGAAATTCCGCCAATGTTGGTAAAAGACGAACATAGTAATTTGGTTCCTTTGGTTGATTTGCAAGGAAAATTCAGACCAGAAGTAACAGATTTCGCAGGGAAATATGTGAAAAACGAATATTATCCTGATGGAGAAGCTCCTGAAAAATCAGTGGATGTTGAAATTGCCATCAAACTGAAATTTGAAAACAAAGCGTTCAAAGTAGAAAAATACAAACACAGTTATCCAAATTGTTGGCGAACAGACAAACCAATTTTATATTATCCATTAGATTCTTGGTTCATCAAAGCAACTCAAGTAAAAGAGCGAATGCATGAATTGAACAAGACAATCAACTGGAAACCAGAATCAACAGGAACAGGACGTTTTGGAAATTGGTTGGCAAATGCCAATGATTGGAACTTATCACGATCTCGTTATTGGGGAATTCCTTTGCCAATTTGGCGAACAGAAGATGGCAAAGAAGAAATTTGTATTGGTTCTGTGGAAGAATTAAAAAATGAAATGGCAAAAGCCGTTAATGCAGGATTGTTAACTAAAGATATTTTTGAAGAGTTTGAAATTGGAAACAATTCCGAAGAAAATTATGCAAAAATAGATTTGCACAAAAATATTGTTGATGAAATTATCTTGGTTTCCGCATCAGGAAAATCGATGAAACGCGAAAGTGATTTGATTGATGTTTGGTTTGATTCTGGTGCAATGCCTTACGCTCAGTGGCATTATCCATTTGAAAATAAAGATTTTATCGATAAAAATGAAGCTTTCCCAGCAGATTTTATTGCAGAAGGAGTTGACCAAACTCGTGGTTGGTTTTATACATTGCATGCCATTGCAACCATGGTTTTTGATTCAGTTGCGTATAAAAACGTAGTTTCAAATGGCTTGGTTTTGGACAAAAACGGACAAAAAATGTCTAAACGTTTGGGAAATGCTGTTGATCCTTTTACCACATTATCAACTTTTGGAGCAGATGCTACTCGTTGGTACATGATTGCAAATGCAAATCCTTGGGACAATTTAAAATTTGATTTAGAAGGCATTGAAGAAGTAAAACGCAAGTTTTTTGGTACGCTTTACAATACGTATTCTTTCTTTTCTTTATACACAAATATTGACGGATTTTCATACAAAGAAGTTGATGTTCCATTAAATGAAAGACCAGAATTAGACAGATGGATTTTGTCAGAATTACACACTTTAATTCAAAATGTAGATCAATTTTACGCAGAATATGAACCCACAAAAGCGGCAAGAGCCATTTCCGATTTTACGCAAGAATATCTGAGCAATTGGTATGTGCGATTAAGCAGAAGACGTTTTTGGAAAGGCGATTATGAAACAGATAAAATTTCTGCCTACCAAACTTTGTACACTTGCATGATGACGATTGCCAAATTAGGCGCACCAATTGCCCCTTTTTTCATGGATAAATTGTATCAAGATTTGAATTCTGTGACTCAAAAAGAAGCTTTTGAAAGTATTCATTTAGCACATTTTCCAACTTTTGATGCTGCTTTTGTGGATAAAAATTTGGAACAAAAAATGGAAAGTGCACAAAAAATTTCATCTTTAGTACTTTCTTTACGCGCAAAAGAGAAAATAAAAGTGCGTCAGCCATTGCAAAAAATCATGATACCTGTGGATAGTTTTCAACAAAAAGAAGCCATTTTAGCGGTATCAAATTTGATAAAACACGAAGTAAATATCAAAGAAATTGAATTACTAGAAGACGCATCAGACATACTCATCAAGCAAATAAAACCGAATTTTAAAACCTTAGGACCAAAGTTTGGAAAAGATATGAGATTGATTGCGAATGAAATACAAAATTTCTCAAAAGAAGATATTAACAAAATTGAAAAATCAGGAAACATTTCCATTGACATTCAAGGAAAAAACATAAATTTAGGACTTGAAGATGTTGAAATTACATCCAAAGACATTGAAGGTTGGTTAGTTGCGAACGAAGGTTCTTATACAGTTGCGTTAGATGTTACCATCACTGAAGATTTGCGAAAAGAAGGGATTGCAAGAGAATTGGTTAATAGAATTCAAAATGCCCGAAAAGATTCAGGTTTAGAAGTTACAGATAAAATAAAATTAACAGTATTAAACTTTGAGAATTTGCAAGAAGCAATTTCAGAAAATAAAACCTATATCATGAGCGAAACATTGACGCAAGAATTGGTTTTTGTGGATGAATTAACATTAGGAACACCTATTGAATTTGATAGTATTGTAAGTAAAATAGTAATTGAAAAAATGTAAGATTATGTCAGATGTAAAATTAAAATATTCAGAAGAGGACTTAAAAGAGTTCAGACAAATTATTGAAAAGAAAATAAAAAGAGCGCAAGAAGATTTAGATATCTTGAAAAGTGCTTATAAAAACGATGCGGATAATGGTACTGATGATACTTCACCATCATTCAAATCTTTTGACGAAGGTTCAGATGTGATGAACAAAGAAGCGAATGTACAATTGGCTATCAGACAAGAAAAATTCATTAGAGATTTGAAAAATGCGTTGCAAAGAATCGAAAATGGTACGTATGGAGTTTGTAGAGTTACAGGAAAATTAATCCAAAAAGAGCGTTTAAAATTAGTGCCTCATGCTACATTGAGCATTGAAGCGAAAAGACGTCAGTAAAAATAGCATTTAAAATTATTTTAAGTCGCCAGTCAAAAAACTTTTTTTGAATGGCGACTTTTTTTTTGTTTCATAAAATAGAGAAGTGTATTATCTTTGATAGTATGAAAAAGACTACTATTATTTTAATATTCATTGTTTTAAGTGTTGTTTTATATAAAATAACATCCACAAAAAACAACCATCAAAATCTACAAGAAAAGCATTTAGCACTTATTAAAAATCATCCTTTACAAAATACCTTACAACTTTCTAAAGAAGAAAGATTGGCTCTAGGAATTCCACCTAATAAATATTTTGAAGAAAAATATTTGTTGGAAATCAATCCAAAAACAGGCAGAACACATCCTGAAAATATATACAAGGTTCAACAAGATTTAAAAGAGCTTAGAAAATTACAACAAAGAACTCCTGGAGATGGAATAGATAATTCATGGATAGAAAGAGGTCCAAATAATGTTGGTGGTAGAACACGAATGGTACTATTTGATCCAAATGATGTTACTCACAAACGTGTTTTTGCAGGCGGAGTTAGTGGTGGATTATGGGTAAATAATGATATTACTGACGAAAATTCTTCTTGGACAAGAGTTGGTATTGATGAAAATCTTTCAGTTACTTGTATGGCAGTTGACCCAAACAATTCTCAAATAATGTATTTAGGAACAGGAGAAGTGCATACTCCTGACCAAGCTTTAGGAAATGGAATTTGGAAATCTATAGACGGAGGAAATACTTGGACAAATGTATATAAAGTTAGAGGTGTTACAACTGAAGGTTTTGTGCCAGGAACATATTATGTAAATGATATTATAGTAAGAGATGCTGATGGAAACTCGGCAACAACTCACGACTCTGAAGTTTTTGCGGCTATTGGTGCTGCAGGATATAGTAGAAATCCCATTGATACTTATTTAGGATTCAACGAATATGGAATTTATAAGTCTACAAATAATGGCAATAATTGGAACAAAATTACTTTAGATGTTGATGGAACTACTGTTGCTCCAAATGATTTTGAAATAGGAATAGATAATACTTTATGGCTAGCGACAAGAAGAAATGTTTTTGGGCTTGGAGGGGGTCGTATTTATAGTAGTTCTGATGGAAATACGTTTACATTGAAACATTCGATTCCAAATGCACGAAGAACAGAAATTGCAGTATCTAAACAAAACGCAAATACCCTTTATGTCTTAGCAAGAGTTGCTACTTTTAATGAAGCACAAACTGCATTTATAGATCCTTTTGTTTCAATTTTAAAAACGACAAATGCTTTCGAAACTTCACCAACAATTTTAGCATTGCCTGATGATGCTGATTTAAATATTCCTCCAAATGATTTTACAAGAGGGCAAGCTTTTTATAATTTAACAGTTGAAATTGACCCAACAAATGATGAAATTGCTTATGTTGGAGGAATCGATTTTTTTAGGACCACAGATAGTGGAACTTCTTGGACACAAATTACTAAATGGTCAAATAACAATAATTTAAATGCGTTGAATGTTCCTTTGGTACATGCAGATCAACACACGTTGGTTTTTCATCCAACAGATGCAAACAAAGCTATTATTGGTAATGATGGAGGCGTTTATTATGCAACTTCTTTATCAACAGCGTCCTCAAATCCAGCTTCAATTACCGAGAGAAATAAAGAGTATAATATTACTCAATTTTATCATAGTGCAATTGGTGCAAGTATTGATACTGAAAATTTTTTAGGAGGAACTCAAGATAATGGAACACAGTTTTTTGACAATCCTACTATTGGAATAAACAATTCTAATGGAATTTTTGGTGGTGATGGCACCTATAGTTTTATTGATAAAGAAGGAACTTATATGATTGCAACGTATTTGTATAATAGAATTGTTCGTTTCAATTTACCTTATACAAGTGGAAGTCAGTTTACAATTTCTAAAGATAGCAATACTGGAGATTTTGTGAATGTAATGGATTTGGATGAAAATTTAGATATTTTATATACAAATGGAACAACACATTTGGCTCGTTTTTCGAATATTACAACAAATTCTCCTACAAGAACAACTATTTCAAATGCACTTTTAACAAATATCAGCGCTATCAAAGTTTCGCCTTTTACCACTAATTCTTCTACTGTTTTTGTGGGCACTAAAACTGGAATTTTAGCAAAAGTCGAAAATGCAAATACGGCAACTCAAACAATTACAAATATCTCTGGAGATTCTTTTTTAGGAAGTATTTCATCCATAGAATTTGGAACTAATGAAAACGAAATTTTGGTAACTTTTCACAATTTTGGAGTTACAAGTATTTGGTTTTCTGAAGATGGAGGAGATAATTGGACAAACAAAGAAGGAGATTTACCAGATTTTCCTGTGAAATGCATTTTAATGAATCCGTTAAATAACGATGAAGTGATTATTGGAACTGAATTGGGTATTTGGAACACGAAAAATTTTAAAGATGATTCTCCAAATTGGCATCAATCTTACAACGGAATGTCAAATGTTGCAGTAACATCATTAAGTTTACGAACTGCAGATTACACCATTTTAGCATCTAGTTATGGAAGAGGACTTTACACAGGAAAATTTACTGCAAATCCTTTAACAACTTGGACAGGAACTATTGATAGTGATTGGCAAAAATCTGGAAATTGGTCAAATGGTTTGCCCTCAAATACAATTGATGCAAAAATCCCAAATACTGTAAATTCACCAGTTATTAATTCATTAGTTATTGTTGCAAATTTATCCATTGAAACCAATGCAACAGTAACATTAACACCTCAAGCATCAGTAACAGTAAAGGAAAATGTTACCAATAATGGAAATTTAATCATAAATTCTAGTGTATCAAATTCAGGGAGTTTCATAGTAGAAGGAACAGCCAGTGGAAATATCACATATAATAGATATGTAACTACAAATTGGCATTTAACAAGTTCGCCAGTAATCAATCAGGTTTATAATAATGATTGGGTTTCTGAAAATTTCATTGCATCAGGAACTATCAATCCAACTCAAAAAGGAATCGCAATTTACAATAATAACACTGGAAGTTGGCAGTATATGATGTCAGGAAATACAGCCACTTTTTTGCAGGGAGAAGGATATTCTACATTAAGAACATCTCAAGGAAATTTGCGTTTTTCAGGAGCAATTGTAACAACAAATACAACTAAATCCATTTCTAAAGGAACCAACAATGCTTTCAATTTGTTAGGAAACGTATATACTTCCTTTATTCCTTTAAATATTGATGCTGATGGAATCCATAATTTTTTAACAACAAATGCCAATTTATTGGACGAAATCACTATTTGGTTATGGAATGGAACTTCATACAATGCTATAAATCACGCTTCAAATGCTGTATTTATTGCGCCAGGACAAGGGTTTTTTGTGAAATCAAAACCAGAAGGAGGAAATGTGTTGTTTTCAAAATTGATGCAAAGTCATCAAACATTTAATTTTTTAAAACAACAAACAAAACCAGCAATCAAGGTATTTCTTAGTGATGGAACCATTGAAAAACAAACAGATATATTTTATATAAGTAACGCAACAATCGATTTTGATAATGGTTTTGACAGCACTTTATATTCAGGAATTGCAAGCAATCTTGAAATCTACACTAAAATAGTTGGTCAAAATCAAAATAGTAATTTGTCTATTCAATCCATCCCAAAAGATTATTTTACGGTGATTCCAATTGGTATAAATGCCCCAGCAAATAAGTCAATTAGTATTCGTTTTGAATCAAAAAATATGGATGAAAATATAAAAGTCTATTTAGAGGATAGAGCACTAGGAATTTATACTTTGATGAATGATTTTCAAAAAAAATATACTTTTAAAAGCGGAAAAAACCTTCATGGTTCAGGACGATTTTTTATACATACATCATCAGAAACGTTAGGCACAACTAAAAATAATGTATCCAATAGTAGCATTTATTATAAGGATGCAAAAATTTATTTTTCAGGATTACCTTCTGGAAAAAAAACAATCAAAGTTTATGATATTTTAGGTAAGCTTTTGATTGATGAAAAGATAACTTTGCAAAGTTTTATTTCTGTTGATAAAAGGCCTAAAGCTGCTTATATTGTTCATATTTTGACAGAAAAAGGAACACTTCAAAAGAAAATGATTTTTCATTAAAGAGAAATAAATAAGAATTCAATTTTATGAAAAGTAGTCTTTTTCTCTTTTTTTTATGTTTTTCAACTCATTTTTTTAGTCAGAAAAAAGTAGAGAAAGATTTGGAAACTTCTCAAAAAGAAATTGAGATTTCAACAGTTGGTTTGGATGATTTTGTGATAGAAAATTCCAACTCAAAATTCGTTGAAGTGATTTTGTTTGCCGAAAATATGCACGAACAAGAAATCATCATTTCCGAAGAAAATAATAGAGTTTCCATCCAATTTCAATTGGATAGTTTGATTATTGAAGAAACTGTTTTTCGGAAATTCATTACCAAAAGATTGCAAAGAGCATATGCTATTGTAAAAATTCCTAAAGGTAAAAACCTCACTATTTATGGAGAAAATCATAGTATTGAATCAAAAAATTTTTGGGGAGATTTGACCATTTATATCGAAAAAGGCATTGTAAAACTCAATACCATTCAGTCAAATACTGTTGTCAAAATGTATGCAGGAACCATTTATGCCACTGCAAAAAACAAAAATATAACGCTGCATTCAAATATTGGAAATATTACTGTTGACAATGTTATGTATCAAAAAGATTTTCAGAAAAAGATATCAGATACATCCCAATTATTGTCCATAAATACCATAAAAGGGATAATTTTTATAAGCACCCAATAAACTCAATATAATTCTTATTTTTGCAAACAGAAATCAAAAAAGCATGTCAAAAAAGAATCTTGCAATTGCTACAATACTTAGCGCTATTATAATAGACCAAATTGTAAAAATTTATATCAAAACCAATTTTATATTGGGTGAAGAAGTTGTTGTTTTTGATTGGTTTCGCATTCATTTTACCGAAAATAATGGCATGGCAATGGGATTTGAATTTGGTGGCGAAACTGGAAAATTGTTTCTAACCTTATTTCGTTTGGTGGCAGTTTGTGGAATCGTATATTGGTTGTATACCACTATAAAAAGTAAGATTCACAATGCTGTAATTATTGCCATTTCACTCATTTTTTCAGGAGCTGTTGGCAATATTATTGATTCTGTTTTTTATGGAGTTATTTTTGACGATTCTTCGCACAAAGTAGCCACACTTTTTGCTGAGGAACCTTATGGAAAATTATTTTATGGCAAAGTAGTTGACATGTTTTATTTTCCCATTTGGTCTGGGAATTTGCCTAGTTGGTTTCCATTTGTGGGTGGTGAACCCTATACTTTTTTTCAATATATTTTCAATCCAGCTGATGCTTTTATCACTGTTGGTGTGGCCATTCTTTTTATTTTTAGCAAACAAGCTTTTCCAAAGGATTAAATAGCAATAAATTAAGACACGAATTTCAAAAATTACACGAAAAATTTGTGAAATTTGTGTTTGAATTCGGCAATAGAATACCTTTCTTTAATTTCCTTTCGGTTAGGAAAATTCATAAAAAATCATCAATTTTACGATTGTAATTTTTTGATCAATGAGCATTTCTGAATCCATAGAACTTCAACTAAAAACGTTGCCAAATGCTCCAGGTGTGTATCAATATTTTGATAAAGACAACAAAATTATTTATGTTGGCAAAGCCAAAGATTTAAAAAAAAGAGTGACTTCCTATTTTACAAAAACTCAAGAAAATGGCAAAACTCGGGTTTTAGTAAAAAAAATTGTTCATATAAAACACATTGTGGTCAACACAGAAACGGATGCACTTTTATTGGAAAATAATCTGATCAAAAAGCACAAACCACGTTACAATGTGTTGTTGAAAGATGACAAAAGTTATCCTTGGATTTGCATCAAAAAAGAGCGTTTTCCAAGAGTTTTTATGACTCGAAATGTCATCAAAGATGGCTCAGAATATTTTGGACCTTATACTTCAGTAAAAACAGTTAGAGTGTTGCTAGATTTGATCAAAGACTTATATCCATTACGAAATTGCAGTTTTGATTTGTCTGAAAAAAACATTGAAGAAGGCAAATACAAAGTGTGTTTAGAGTATCATTTAAAAAACTGTAAAGGTGCTTGCGAAGGTTTGGAAACTGAACAAAATTACAACGAATCTATCAAAGAAATTCGGAATATTGTAAAAGGAAATTTCAAAGAAAGTTTAGAGAAGTTTCAAGAAAAAATGCTTGATTTTGCTACAAAAATGGAGTTTGAAGAAGCTCAAAAAATCAAAGAAAAGTTAAATTTATTAAGCAATTATCAAGCAAAAAGTACGATTGTAAATCCGTCCATCAATAATGTAGATGTTTTTTCCATCATTTCTGATGAAACACATGGTTATGCCAATTTTTTAAAGATTTCAAACGGTTCCATTATTCAATCTCACACTACAGAAATCAAGAAAAAATTAGAAGAATCAGACAAAGAATTGTTGGAACTTTTTATCATTGAAATCAGACAGCGTTTCAATTCGCAATCTCCTGAAATTTATGTTCCTTTTGAAGTGGATTTGGGCGAAGATATCAAAGTTACCATTCCGAAATTGGGAGATAAAAAACGCATTGTAGAACTTTCGGAACGAAATGCAAAATACTATAGACAGGAGCAATTCAAGCAAATAAAAATTGTAGATCCTGAAAGACACGTCAATCGAATTATGGCGCAAATGAAGAAAGATTTACGTCTTTCTGAAGAGCCAAAACACATAGAATGTTTTGACAATTCGAACATTCAAGGCACAAATCCTGTAGCTGCATGCGTGGTTTTTAAAGACGGAAAACCCAGCAAAAAAGACTACAGACATTACAATATCAAAACTGTAGAAGGTCCAGATGATTTTGCATCCATGGAAGAAGTTGTGTACAGACGTTATAGCAGATTGCTTTCTGAAAATGAATCATTACCACAATTGATTGTAATTGATGGTGGAAAAGGACAATTATCCTCTGCTTTAAAAAGTTTAGATGCATTAGGTTTACGAGGAAAAATTGCGATTATTGGCATTGCAAAACGCTTGGAAGAAATTTATTATCCAGGAGATTCCATTCCAATGTATTTGGATAAAAAATCGGAAACATTGAAAATTATTCAGTTTTTGCGAAATGAAGCACACAGATTTGGCATCACTTTTCACAGAAACAAACGAAGTAAAAGTGCCATTCAATCAGAGCTTGAACAAATTCCTGATATTGGCACACAAACAATTACAACTTTATTGCGTACATTTAAGTCCGCAAAACGCGTTAAAGAAGCAACTTTTGAAGAAATTCAGGAAGTAATTGGAAACGCAAGAGCCACAAAAGTATATCATTTTTATCATCCAAAAGAGTCTATGTGAAACCAACTTTTTTTTACCTTTTTCTAGTCATTCCTTGTTTTTTGTTTGGACAGCAAAACCAACCAAAAGTAGGATTGGTTTTGAGTGGAGGAGGTGCAAAAGGGTTTGCGCATATTGCCGTTTTAAAAGAAATTGACAAAGCCGGAATTCAGCTAGATTATATTGGAGGTACAAGTATGGGCGCCATAATTGGAGGTTTGTATGCGGCTGGTTATTCTGCAAATCAAATAGAAGAAATGGTTTTAAAAATTGATTTCATGACATTAATGAGAGATCAATTACCAAGAAAAACAGCCACTTTTTTTGAGAAAGAATTTGAGGAAAAATCAAGCATTACTTTGCCAGTAAATAATTGGTCTATTGGATTGCCCAAAGCCATTTCTAAAGGCCAAAATGTGCTAAACCTATTGTTTGAATTGTTTGACAAAACAGAGCATATTACAGATTTTTCAGCATTGCCAATTCCGTTTTTTTGTATTGCTACTGATGTTGAAAATGGCAATGAAATTATCATTGAAAATGGTTCTCTTCCTTTAGCTTTAAGAGCAAGCGGTTCTTTTCCAACGTTGCTAAATCCTGTTAATTTTGAAGATGAATTATTAATTGATGGAGGTGTTGCCAATAATTTTCCTGTTGACATTATGAAATCAAAAGGAATGGACATTATTATTGGTGTTGATGTTGAAGGACGCTTGGTTGATAAAGAAAAATTGAATTCGGTTGTTGCTATTTTAAATCAAATTGTGATTTATCAGATGTATCACAAAACGCAAAAACAGAAAGAAAAAGTGGATGTTTATATTCATCCAGATATTTTTGAGTTTAATGTGGTTGATTTTGATAGAAAAGAAGAAATTTTAGAAAAAGGAAGAATTGAAGCTGAAAAATATAGCGATATTTTTAAAGAAATTGCGAAAAAGCAAGTAATCAAAAAAGAACGAAAAAACATAGACATTCATCAAGATTATAAGATAATTTCTAAAATTGATTTGCAAGGATCTAAAAAATACACAAGGGCTTATGTGCTTGGAAAACTGAATATTAGAGAAGGAGATAGCTTGACAAGAGATAAAATATCTGAAAAAATTCAACTTTTATACGCTACTAAAAACTATGATAGAATTACATATTCAATGCAAAATATATTTTCAAATACGTATCAACTTAGTTTTGAAGTAAAAGAATCAAATGACAATGCCACTGTAAGTTTAGGAGCGCATTATGATTTGCTATACAAGTCAGGATTTTTACTAAATTATAAACAAAAAAATATTTTATTAAAAAACGATTTGATTTCTTTTGATGCTGTTTTAGGGGATAATTTGAGATACAATTTGAACTATTTTGTGGATAATGGTTTTTATATCAGTTATGGATTTCGTTCAAGATATGATCATTTTAGAGCAAATTCTAAATTCAATCCCATAGTTTCTCAGCTTCCAACCTTAAATGCGATTGATTTGAATTATACCGATATTACCAATCAATTGTTTATTCAAACTACTTTTGATCGCAAATTCGCTTTAGGATTGGGTGTTGAACACAAGTTTATCAATGTTAGTACACAAACAATTAGTGATGGTGATAACGATTTTATAATTGATAAAAGCAATTATTTCAGTGCGTTTGCCTATTTAAAATTGGATACGTATGATCAAAAATATTTTGTAACTGAGGGTTATTTTGCTGATTTTAATTTGAAATGGTTCGCATCTTCTTCTGATTTCAATCAAGATTTCAAGCAGTTTGCACAAGCAAAAGGAACTCTTGGATTTGCGAAAACTTTTGGAGAACGGTTTACATTTCAAATGAATAATGAAGCAGGTTTTTCTTTCAACAACCCAACATCAGAAGTTTTTGATTTTTATTTGGGAGGTTATAATCAAAATTATGTCAACACTTTTGTAACTATGTATGGATATGACTTTGCAGAATTGTCAGATAAATCTTTCCTAAAATCAGAATTGACTTTCAGATATCGATTTTTTGAAAATCATTACACATCATTCATTGCAAATTATGCACGTTTAGATAGCAATGTTTTTAATGATATTGATGTATTTAAAAATATACTTTCTGGGTATGCAATTGGCTATAGTTACAACAGTATTTTAGGTCCGATTGAACTAAAATACAGTTGGTCTCCAGATACCAAACAACGGTATTGGTTGTTTAATCTAGGCTTTTGGTTTTAAAATCTACTAGTTATTTAATCTCTTTAGCACTCAAATGAAACTCTTCATAAGTTTCTAAAAGACTCATCAACGCTTTGATTAAATCCTTAGTTTCTAATAAAATACTAAAATACAACGTGGTGTTTTTAGCACTTGTTTCATCAGTTCTAATTCTGGCAACTTGCTTTTCAACTGAGGTAGAAACATCCAACAACAATTGATTTTTTTCTTTGATGATATCGTTCAAATTATCAAAATCTCTCTTTTTGAAAACAGTGCTTACTTTTCCTAAAATAGAAGTTAATTGAATATTAATTTCTTTTAAATCCTTGATTTGACCTCTTTTTAAGTTTTTGTGATTGTTATTTACATGCTTAAAACTAGCTCTAGAAACGTAGCTGATTGACTGAGCTGCATCTTGCAAATAGCCTAAAACCATGATGTAAAACTTACTTGCTTGTACAGAAGTTTCATCCAAAGATTTGATAAAATAAAACACATTGTCTTTCAAATCGTCTATCTCATCATTCAATTTTGATACGAATTTATCGGTTTTTCGCAATTTATTTAGATCATGTTTTGCCAAATCATCCACCACATTGGTGTATAATTTATTGATTCGAATAGCTACTTCTGATATATGGTCTGAACTTTCTTCGATAACACCATTGATGGTAATCAATTCTGAGCGCTCAATATAAGTTCTTCGTTGAATTTCTTTCGATTTTTTTCTGTGTGCAATCGTATTTTTCGTCAAAAGAATAATTACAATAATCAATAAAACAGGGATAAAAGCCATATTTAATTGAATAAAATAAGCCACTATTGAAGCCGCTACAAAAGCAATTATTGCCGTTAAAAACCATCCGCCAATAACGTTTAAAACACCTGCAACTCTATACACAGCACTTTCACGTCCCCAAGCTCTATCAGCCAAAGAAGATCCCATAGCCACCATAAATGTTACATAGGTTGTAGAAAGTGGCAATTTCATGGAAGTTGCAATTGAAATCAAAGCACTTGCCATTACCAAATTTACAGAGGCTCTCACCATATCAAATGCAGGCATTTCATAGGTTTTATCTTTAGGCAATTTTACAATTGGTTTTTCAAATTTAGAATTAAGATATTCTTGCGTTTTTAAAGGAATGACATAATTAATTCCGCTGTTGATATACATTGAAAAACGAACCACAACTCTTGATAAATTATTAGGTTGAAATTTTTCATGACCTTCTCCTTGTCTTGATAAATTAACACCTGTTTCGATTACTGATTTCGCTTTTGAGGAAGTCCATAAAGTGACAACCATTACTGTTCCAGCAATTAATAGAAACCATAAGTTGGAAGGAACTTCTTCTGCCAAACTGTTCATGTAAAAAGCGTTTGGAGCAACTCCAGAAACTTGCCAAGCTTGATATGAGTTTAAAGCTGCAATTGGAACACCAATAAAGTTTACCAAATCGTTTCCTGAAAATGCCATTGCTAGTGAAAATGTTCCTACTCCAATGATCAAAACAAGAATATTTTTTTTAAGTATGCCAACGAAAAAGTAAGAAAATAGTGTCCAGAAAACAAAATTTCCAAGAATAATTAAGGTGTTGTTTTCTGATAAAAATCCTTTTATAGTGCTGTAAAATTCGGTACCTTGTAATCCTTTTATGACTATAAAATAAGTGATTGCAGTGATGGCAAAACCTCCAAATAAAGAGTGAATATATGCGGGTCTGGTTTCAAAATTGAAGGTATAAATCAATCTTGAAAAATACTGAACAACAGCTCCCACAGTAAAAGCAACTACAACAGAAAGTAATATTCCTACCACAATTTCAGTAGCCGTTTCATAATTGATGTAATTCCAAATTGAAGATAAATTTTCTGTAGTACTATTTGTTATTTTTATAACAGCAATCACAAACGCAGCTCCTAACAATTCGAAAATAACAGAAACTGTAGTTGAGGTTGGCATTCCCAATGAATTAAAAACATCCAATAAAAGAATGTCTGTAATCATGACTGCCATAAAAATCATCATTACATCCTGAAAAACAAACATATCAGGATTGAAAATTCCTTTTCGGGCAACTTCCATCATTCCGCTTGAAGTTACAGCACCCACAAAAACTCCAATACTGGCAATGATCATAATATTTCTAATAGAAATCGCTTTTGAACCAATGGCAGAGTTTAAAAAATTCACAGCATCATTACTTACTCCAACTATCAAATCAACGATAGCTAAAATGCCTAAGGCAACAAGCATTAAAATATATGGATCACTCATTTTTAAAAGAATTTAAAGTCACAAAAGTAATTATCACAATTGTGGACAATGGTATATTTTATATATATAAAAAATAGTTTTTTCAAATGTTTAAAAATATCAATTTTATTTTGAACTAGATAAATCTAAAAAATATCAATTTATTTAAAAGTTAAACTTACTCCTAAAGAGAATGTTATTCCTGGCGAAAAACTTCTAAATAAATTAGTTTTTTCTTTGTGAAATATGAAATAACTTTCTGTATTATCTTGCAAGATATTTTTTGCTCTAAATGAAATTTTCTTTGTTAACTTTTTGCCATTAAAAACCTTTGAAGCTGAAAAATCAAGATTGTGAAAAGGTTCAGAGTATATGTCAGGAACCCCACCTGCACCAACAAATTCTAATGTTGGTCCTTGCACATTGTAGTAAAGTCCTGCTTCTATTTCTTTTTCACTTTCAACAGCTAATAAACCTATATTTATCATATAAGGTGATTGTCCTTGTAATTCTCTTTCTCTGCTAATTTCTACACCAGCTTCTTTTGCCAACTCTAATCTAGCTTGATATTCATCTTCGTTCATAGTTTGCTTGGCACTAATAAATGAAACATTACTATTAACGTTGAATGTTAAGTTATTTAAAGTCAACAAATTTTTTCTCAATTCAAATTCTACTCCTCTTACAGTCGCTTTATCATTATTTCTAGCGGTAAAATCATTAGGAGTATCATCGCTAACAACAGCAATTTCTATGGGATCTTTAAAGCTTTTTGAGAACAAACTTAAGGCGAACATTTCATTTTTTTCTCCAAAGAATTCATATCTTAAGTCGTAATTATTTATATAGGCAGATCGTATTTCTGGATTTCCAAGGAAAAATGTTTGTGTAACAGGATCAATTAAATAAGATGCTGAAGCTTCTCTAAAACTTGGTCTAGCAGTAGTTTTGTAATAGGAAGCTCTTACATTACTTTTTTCATTGGGTGAAAAAATGAGGTTGATGTTAGTAAACAAATCTTTATCATCAATAAATAATTCATTATCAAAGGTATTACCTTCTAAGTCTTCACCAGTATATCTTAATTGATAATTTTCAAATCGAACTCCAATTACAGCCTTAAACATTTCTGATAACTTTAATTCGGATGATAAATAGAAAGCGTCATTTTCTGATTTTGAGTTGTAGACATTTGTTCTTTCAGGACCTCCTGTAATATATGTTCCTCTGTTACTGTTTGGATTTGTGCCTGGTAATTGAACCCAAATGTTTTCTTCAGCAAGAATTGCGTTTGGATCACCTCCAAATATTCCTGTATCTCTTGGGTGGTAGATTAAATCAAATTTTCTAGAATTGAAATCACGTTCTTTTGAAATTTTTGATGCTCCTAAACTTATTTTACCACTAAAACTAGAAGCTTGAATAGGGATTTCTATATCCAATTTACCTACAATGCTCGTTTCATCCAAATCTCTCCACAATCTTGATGGAGAGGCAATAGGGTTTGGGCCAATCAAATAAAACGTTTTATCAGCATCCGTTTCGAATATTGTAGTCCTAAAATCTTTATCTTGTAAAGTAGATTTTGAAGATGCAAATTTCCAATCAACCGTAAATAAATTATCTCCAATAGTATGTTTTCCATTTATAGGAATGCTTCTTAAATTTCTTTCAGTATATGTTATTGTACTTTCCTCTCCCCAATACACATTTTCAATAAATCCTTGACTTTCTAATTCTAATGCGTTTGATTCTCCGTTCTGTAAATCAATAAAGTTAACGGCAATTTTATTTTTACTATCTTTATATGTTACACCTAATAATGTGCTTAAATAAGTGTTAATAGTTCCAAAAATACCCTCTTTTACCAATTCATTTTGCACACCGTCATTAGGTGTTCTAATTACGTTTGCTCTATAAAAATCATTTAAAAATGATGTTTCTGATTTGTAACCAATAGCCGCAATGTACCCTATGGTTGATTCCCCATCTTTCTTAAATTTATATCCATTAGAAGCAGAAAAACCAAAATTATAGTTTAAATCACTTCTTTGTTGAATTGGTTTTAATGTTTTTGTTAATTTTCTAGTGCTTTCAGTTAAGTTATTTGCATCTTCGGCTGAAATACTTGGATTAACTCTTACAAATGAAATGCTTTGATCAAATGGTATATCTCTTAATCCATCATCTTTTCCTCTCCAATCACTACTACTTTTTACATCTGCAATAAAATTGCTGTTAAAATGCATATCTGGGTTGTATCCTGCAGTAAAATTAATTGTGTATTCTGGGCTAAATGAAAAGTCTTTTAAATTGATATCAACAGTACCCCCAGTAAAATCTGCACCTATTTCAGAGGAAGCTGATTTTTTAACTAAAATATTTTCAATAAGATTGGTAGGGAAAATATCCATAGGAATCGTGTTTCTATCTGGGTCTAAACCAGGTAGTTCCATTCCATTTAAGGTAGTTTTTGAATAGCGATCTCCCAATCCACGAACATATATATATTTACCTCCTTGAACTGAAATTCCAGGTACTCTTTTGATAGCTCCTGCAACATCACTATCTCCGGCTTTTTTAATGGATTGTATTGACAAACCATCCACTAAGCTTATAGATTTTTTCTGCAGATTTAAAAGTGATGCTTCTGAATTTTTCTTTGAAGTTGTTGTGATAACAATATCTTCTAATTGATTTGACTCAGGTTTAAGAGTTACTTGTAAAAATGTTTCTTTATTTGATTTTACAATAACTTCACTCAATTGAATTGTTGTATATCCAATAAAAGAGAAAATAACAGTATAAGTTCCAGGTGCAACTTTGATTTCAAACTTACCATCAATATCAGTAGTTGCTCCGGTTTTTGTTCCTTTTATTGAGACATTGGCAAAAGGCAAGGGTTCATTATAATCACCATCCAAAACAATTCCTGTTATAGATTGTGAGAACATATTAAAACTAATTAAAAAGAATAAAATAGAAATATATTTCATAATTATAAATTTATGATTTTTAAAAATTAAGCTACAAAAGTATTATTATTCAATATATTGAACGTTAAGTTAATGTAAACAAAAAAGAGCTTTAGTTAACTAAAGCTCTTTCTATTAAAAGATTATAATTTATTGATAATTAGTTTTTTATAACTTTTCTAATTTCTCTTGTAGCATCTGCAGTCACTTCTAAAATATAAATTCCTTTTGCCAATTCAGATACATTCATTGAATTAGAATTTTTAACTTGTTTTACAAGTTGGCCAGAAATATTATACAGTCTTAAGCTTTCAACTTTAATTTGACTTGATACATTTAAGTCATTGTTAAATGGATTTGGATATACAGAAAACTCAGTTTTAACTATATTATCTTCAACACTCAAAGTACCTTTTCCACCTGAAAAATATGCTGTCCAATCATAAAAAACATCTTCTGTTGCGCCTGTTCCTGTAGCTTGAGCAGATAGTATTTCAGCATGAGTACTTGTTAATTGAGTAGAAATAGTTGAAAGAGCATCAGTAGTTACGAAATCTAAGTTAGAGAAAGTAAGTGTAGTTCCAAAAGTGTCAGCATCAATACCTTTTACTTTACTACCCACTTTAAAGCCTTTGAAAACGATA
>NZ_JADWOV010000323.1 GCF_015767435.1 Polaribacter sp. BAL334 | reverse complement strand
GATATAAGTCAAGAGTGGATAAACGATTACAATTACAATAGACCACATAAATCACTTAAAAATAAATCACCAATTGAATACAGATTAAATGAATAAAAATTCTATTTTTGAATGGATCGAATTTAAGGGAAGCTTACATTTAAATATTGTACAACTTAAAAATTAAATTTATTTTTAAATTTTCAAGTTCAGTTGTTTTTTTTAATATATTATTACTCAATTAACATTATATTTTGACAATAAAAAAACCCTGAACGAAAACAAAATTGTTCAGGGTTTTTGAATTTCAATTACTAAAAACTAACTACAAACAGCTAATCCTTATTTTGGATCTAAAATCATATCAATACGATCTACCACATCTTGGAAATGGTATTTTGATAAAGTAGTTCCTCTAGTTGCTGCCACTTTTGCATCACGCTGAATGCGTTTCAACTCACCTCTCACCACAGCTTTCACATCTGATTGATTTACAGTGATACCACTTTGTTTTGCATACCCACTATTGATTTCACGTTGGTCTTTTGCCTCGTTCAATAAATAATTCATACGTTCTAAATAGGCTCTTTGCAAGTTTCTTCTATAAGTATCAATACTAGCTGCGTTGTACATTTCTGTCCAAACTCCTGCTCTTAAATCGTTCATCATGCTTACTAAAGTGTAGGCTTTTGCACCATTCAATGTTTCGTTTTCAATCATTCGTGCCATTCTTCCTGCATCCAACAAATTGTTTAGATTTCTTGCTTGTAAACCTCTTACACGCTCAACAGATCCTGAAAATTCAATTTTTCCGAAGATATTTTTATCCAACATCCAAGTAGGTGTTTTGAATAAATTATCAATCAAGAATTTCAAGGCTTCTTGTTGTTTTGCTTTGTTAACATGCGTATAAACAGCTCCTTCTTGGTCTGTAGTTTTGTAGTATTCGTACACACCACCCACATTCGCAGTTACATGACCCATATATCTATTAAACTGACCTAACAATTCGCCATACATCGTGCTCAACTCAGCATACGTTTCACCTTTTTCAGATGTCCATTCTTCCAATTTAGGCAAAATACGTTTCAAGTTTTTGATTCCGTACATAGACGCTTTCATTGCATCATCGCCCAAATCTTCAGTTTGTGAACTTGGGTCCACAACTCCTGATGCTTGCTGATGTCCAAAACGATACATAGGGTCACCTGCATGTTTCAAAATCCAAGAATCTAAAATCTCTTTTTCGCCTTTGGCATCTTTGTCTAAAATAGGTCTGTATCCCCATTCAATCGCATATTTGTCATAAATACCAATGTTTGGCATCAATGCAACTCCTTTGTCTTCTGGTTGTGCCACATAATTGAAACGCGCATAATCCATGATAGATGGTGCTGTTCCGAATTTTTCAGTAAACGATGCTGAACGCAAAGAATCTACAGGATAAGCCACAGAACTTCCCATGTTATGAGGCAATCCTAAGGTATGCCCAACTTCGTGAGAGGATACAAAACGAATCAAACGTCCCATTACATCTGTTTTGAATGAATTGCCACGAGCATCTTCATTGATGGCTGCAGTTTGGATAAAAAACCAATTGTGCAATAAGGTCATTACATTATGATACCAGTTGATGTCCGATTCTAAAATCTCTCCTGAACGTGGGTCACTTACGTGTGGACCATTCGCATTCGGAATTGGAGAAGCCAAATATCTCACAACAGAATAACGAACATCTTCTGGAGACCAATCTGGGTCTTCTTCTTTTGTTGGAGGGTCTTTTGCAATGATGGCTTCTTTGAAACCTGCCGCTTCAAAAGCTACTTTCCAGTCTTCAATTCCTTGTTTGATAAAAGGAACCCATTCTTTTGGAGTTGCTCTGTCAATATAATAAACAATTTGTTTTTTAGGCACTACCAATTCACCTCTCTTGAATTTTTCGATGTCTTCGTCTTTCACTTCCAAGCGCCATCTGTCCAAATAAGTTACTGTTTTACTACGTTGATCTTTCAATCCGTAATCGTATTGACCACGCTCAAACCATCCAACACGCTCATCAAAATAACGACGTTTCATAGGTACTTTTGGCAATAAAATCATAGAATTGCTCATCTCTAAAGAGATAGAACCCACACTTTGGTTGGATGGTGGTGCTCCAGCAACGTATGTTTTTACGTGTCTCAATTCAATATTTTGTGGATAACTGCTCACACGCTCAATGTACGAACGTGCGTTGTCCAATCTTGATACTTTGTAACGAGTTCTGAAAAATTCAGGAAAACCCAATGGTTTCACATCTTCTTTCAATAAAGGAGTTGCATCAATAACAACAGCTGTAGTATCTTTATTGAAAGCTTTGATTGGAAATGCAAATAAAACAGGCTCAAAATTCGAGTTTACCACTGCTTCGTGGATTGGTAAAATAGTATCCGCAACTACATCATGAGAAACCACTCTCAATAATACTTGCTCGCCTTTGCGTTGCCAACGCAACACTTGGGTATTTGTTTTTCCTCCACCAAAACCAATTTCACTCGCCGTTTTTGCAATTCGAGTAACCATCAACATTTCTCTTTCAAAAAGTGAATCTGGAATTTCGAATAAGTAAGAATCATCTTTTGAATGCACATCAAACAGTCCTTTGTCTGTTTTCATGTCTTTAGTAACTACCTTTCCATAAGGCTGAGGACCCGTTTTTTTTGGTTCGGGTTTTGGAGCAGGAGTGACCACTGCTTCTTTGTCGTCTTTTTTCTTTTTTTTGCTTTGGGCAACAGCTTCCGCAGAAAAAGAAAAAACAACTGCAACTGTGAGCAGTTGCAATAGGATTTTTTTTGTCATAATTGTGTGTGATTTGAATTGTTGTCGAAAGTACACAAACCACAAAAGATGATGTCTTAAAATAATGTTAAAGAGAACAGAAAGAGTATTTTCAAATCCCAATCAGACAAAGTTGTATTACAAAAAATACCAAGTAGTCAAAATTTTCAAAGAAAAAACAAGCTCATTGTGAAACTTTTCGAAAACTTTGAATTTTTTGTGTTTACTATTGCGTCTTACCAGTTTACCGAACTGTAAGCAAGAATCGCAATGGTCTTTTAAAAAATTAGTGTATTACTAAAGTACAGTCCAGCATATTTTTCAGGCACGAATCTCACAAATTTCACAAATCTGATGAAGTATAGCAAAACCTCAATTGTTTTATGAATTGACTTTTGTGTAATTCTTGAAATTAGTGTTTTTTTTAATACTCAATGGAAAGACCAATCAATATCTATAAACTATCGCGTTGATATTCATTCCTGCTCCTACAGAAGCTAGGATAATGATATCCCCTTTTTGAATTTCTTGATTGGGAATCAACCCTTTAATTACTAAATCTAACAACGTAGGAACAGTAGCAACAGAACTATTTCCCAATTCATGAATGCTCATTGGCATAATGCCTTCAGGGACTCTTTTTTTATACAATCTGTAAAAACGTTGTATAATCGCTTCGTCCATCTTTTCATTGGCTTGATGTATGAATATTTTCTTCACATCATCAATAGCAACCTCACTTTTTTCCAAAGCAGCTTTCATGGCTAAAGGAACATTAGACAAGGCAAATTCGTAGATTTTACGACCCAACATTTTAATATATCGTGTGTTTTCCTGAATTTGTTTATTGTAAGATGCTCCAAAAAATAAATAATAGGCTTCTTCTTTTGCAAATGTTTGGTCTGCAAATCCCAAAATTCCTGAGGTTTGTTCTTCTGTAGCTTCAACAATACAAGCGCCTGCTCCATCACTATAAATCATAGAATCTCTATCAAATTTATCAACCACTCTTGACAACGTTTCTGCGCCAATCACCAAGCACTTTTTGGCAATGCCAGCTTTGATAAATGCTTGTGCTTGAATTACTCCTTGAATCCACCCTGGACAACCAAAAAGAATGTCATAAGCCACACAATTGGGGTTTTCTATACCCAATTTATATTTTACTCTAGTAGCTAAACTTGGCAACAAATCACTTTGCACACTGTCTTTTTGAACATCTCCAAAATTGTGTGCAAAAATGATATAATCCAACTCTTCTGGATTTATATTAGCATCTTCAATGGCTTTTTGGGAAGCAAAAAAGGCCAAATCTGACGTATTGAAATCATCATTTGCATACCTTCGTTCTTCAATTCCAGTGATGGCTTTGAATTTTTCAATGATTTCTGCATTCTCGGACGCAAAATCCGAACCATCTGCATTTAAAAAAGCTTCGTTTATAAAGTCTGAATTTGTCTTCTTAAACGACGGAATAAACGAACCTATACCCGATATTTTTGAGTGTATCATTTTTAAAAAAAGTTGTAAGGTAAAATTACATCAAAAAATAGAAATAGAAATAACATCAAAAAAAGTACCCGATATCCAAAAGTACTTTTTAGTGTGAAAATTCATTTTAAAAAATTATTAATACAACATCTTTACTTGCATAACTGTACTAATTGACAGGGCTCTTTCTTTCATTTTAGAAGCAATCATTCCTTCAAAATTAGCATCAATTGTTGTTATAAAATACGATGTCCAACGTTCAAAATGTACTTTTTCAAAAGGCATCTCTGCATTTTTATGCAGGTGTTTTTGCATCACATTATTTGCATATAAATGAGTTTCAAATAAAATATCACTCCAAAAATCGGTAATGATTTGAATGTGATGTTCTAATTGATTTTCTTCTAAAATAGACTCAAAAAAAGGCTTCATTTGAACATCAGCCAAGAGTTGTTCATAAAACTTGCTAATAATTCCATGAATATCTTCTTTGGAAGTGATATCAGAGGTCATTTAAAGATAGGAATTGTCAAATGAAAAAGGCAAAAGAGATTTCAAAGAAGGTACTTTTATGACTTCACCAACTTCGCCCATAAACAGAATTTCAAAGGGTTTTTTTTGCTTGAATTCATATTCTGAAAGTGTCTGTCTGCAAGCTCCACAAGGCCCTACAGGTTTATCTACCAAATTTGTAGCAGATTTTGCAGCAATTGCCAATTTCAAAATGCCAATATTTGGAAAAGTAGCGCTTGCTTTCCAAATTGCTACTCTTTCTGCACACATTCCTGAAGGATAAGCTGCACTTTCTTGATTATTTCCATCAACAATTTCACCATTTTCGAGCAATAATGCTGCTCCTACACTGAATTTTGAATAGGGCGCATAGGCATTTGCTCTTGCTTCAATTGCTTTATCCATCAACATTTTATCTTCAAAATCTAACTCTGAAATGTCATTAAAAAGTATTGCTGCTGTAGCTATTTCAATTTTCTTCATAAAATATTTTGTCAAAAAAAGCAGTCTTTTGGACTGCTTTGATGAATTAAAGATACTAAAAAATAATGAGTTTTAGTAATTGTCAAAGATTTCACCCAAATCAAATGATAATGAAAAACGCAATGAGTTTTCTAAAGGGTTGTTTACATCCGAAGAATTGATTAAATAGGATAAATCAATATTCAAAGCATTGGTTCTAAAACCAGCGCCTAAGGTAAAATATTGTCTATTCCCTTTGTTTCGATTTTCGTGAAAATATCCTGTTCTTAATGCAAAAGCATTGTTGTATAAATATTCAGCTCCTACAGCATAGGTAAATTCTTGCAATTCTTCCTTGAAACCTCCTGGGGCATCTCCAAACGAACCAAAAATTCCTTGAATCCAGCCAGTTTCATCTTCAGAACCATCAGGTTGTGGTGTTGGAACCAATAATTTTGTGAATTCAACATTCGCAGAAATGATGTTGTAATCATCCAAAATAAAGTCAAATCCTCCACCCAATTTTAAATTGGTTGGGATAAAATCTTCTTCACCTGGTGTATAAGAAACTTTAGGTCCAATATTCGCAATTTTGAAACCAAATCTGTAACGACCATTGAAACTTCCATAGTTTTCTTCAAAAGATTGATAATATCCAGAAATATCTACTGCAAATGAATTGATAGGTTGCAAAGTGTTTCCTGCAGTTCCGTTAAATGCAAGGTTAGAGCGAATGTATTTCAATCCTACACCCATCGAAAATGTTTCGCTTAGTTTCAATGAATAAGCTCCTGTTGCCACAAATTCATTGGGATTGATAGTCCCATTTGGATTTCCTTGATTGTCTGTCAAATCAATTTGTCCCAAAGAGAAATATTTAAAATCTACTCCCCAAGCAGCGTTTTCGCTAAATCTATTGATATAAGCAGCACTTCCTACAAAAATATCATCGGTCAAATTTCGCAACCAAGGTGAATATGTAATCCCTGTTTTGATTTGTCTATCACTAAATGACATTTTTGCAGCATTGTGAAATAATGACCAGGCATCTGCTGTGGTAGCTACTCCCATATCACCCATTCCTCCTGCTCTAGCATCTGGAACAATTAATAAAAAGGGTGCTGCAGTAGTGATGGCATTTTCTTGTGCATTGATTTTTAAACTTACCAAAGCACAAAGTGCGATACAAATTCCTATTTTTTTCATGTTTGTTTTTTTTGTTAATTGGGCAAATATCTAATTTTTATTGAAGAATTACTAATTTTTCGTATTTCTCTGAGGCTAAATTATGTATGGTTGAACGTACTTTCAATTTGTAAATATACACACCTTTTCCGATTTTATTTCCAAAATCATCCAAACCATTCCACACTATACTTCGTGATAAATTGCCAGTGGTTTGCACGTTTTGATTGATGGTTTTAATCAATTTTCCCGAAACTGTAAATACTTGAACTTGAACTTCCAAAGGCTCATTGGGTTTGTTATGATTGAACCAAAACTCGGTATAATTTACAAATGGATTTGGATAATTCAACACATTTTCAAGGTTTAAAATAGCATCACTGACAACCACAAAATTCAACGTAGTTTCCGAAGAATTATTGTATGTGTCCCACGCTTTTAATTGCAATGTATGAGGTCCTACTTCCAAATCTCGGAGTTTATACGTTACTTTTCCTTTGCTAAAATCGTTCAACTCCGATTGATAAAAATCATTTAAAATGATTGGGTTGGAGGTGTCTCCATCTAAAATCGCCACAATATCATGGTCAACAGCAGTAATAGAAGTATTGATTCCACTAGCATCAGAAAGAACTGCAATCAAGTTTGGTGAAGCGTTTGTATTGCCTCCATCAATAAAAGATTCATCGTTCATAAACAACTTGATTTCAGGACCCACAGTATCATCAGGAGCATTTTGATTGATGCCTCCTATCACAACATCATTGTTAAAACCACCTTTGTCTTCTGTTCCATTATCTGCATAAAAACTCAGTTTTCCTTTTCCAAAAGCGATTCTGATATCTTTGGGTACTATAAAATCAAAACTAAATCTACCATTTTCTACGGTTGATTTTCCTCTAAATAATTTGCTATCTTGAGAATCAAAGGGCATCTTAATCCCAAAACCGTCATTATCTAAAGTGTTTTTATCCAATGTCTTATCAAAAATTGTAGTAGATAAAGTGCCGTTAAAATTTGTCAGCAATGCATTGTTATTATCTGTTACAATTCCTTCAAATTTTATTTTAGACAAGGCTTTGATAGTATCCATAGATTGAGTGATATCAATATCATTCATTTTTGTGATGCGGATATTGGGTTTTGGAACAGCCAATTTTTTTGCTGGGTCACCAAAGGAATAAATAAAGAATTTTTGTGTACTTGAAAACTGATTTTTAGCCCTCATCAACGCTTGTGAAATACTCAAATCTTCATTATTGAATCCCATTAAAATACGAATCAATATTTCATTGAATTGTTGCCCAACAAAAATAAAAACTTCTCTTGTAGTGGTAATCATATTTGCAGCTCCGCCAATTTTACTTTTAAAGAGCAATTCGCCTGCAGTGATTCTATTTGGATTGTCAAAACGTGAAAAATCGCAGGTAACTGTGATGAATAAAGGCAAGGTATTGGGATTGTTAAAAGACTGAATTTGTGGCACATCCAAAATTCGTTCAGAGGCAAAACCATCTTCTCCTCCATGTCCAAAATAGTCAAAAACCAAGGTTCCTTTTTCCATGGCATTGGTAATGGCTTTGTTTACTTCGGGATAACGTTCTCCTCCTGAGGCATTTTGCTGTACAAAAGCGTCTAGATAAATTTTATTGACATTGAAAACAGGTTTGTTGATTTTGATTTCATCGGCAATTTTTTCAACTCCTTGCTGCAACACTTCTTCTCCAGTAGCATCAATATCATCTGCCAATAAAGTGATGGTATTGCGCCAATCGCCTAAGGCATTTTTGCTGTAATATGACAAAATTTTATCAACAACTATAGTAGCTTCATCTAGCGTAGACACTGGAATTCTACTAGAAGCCACATCAATCGTATGCGAAGATGACATTGTTCCTTCGTTGGCATCCAACATGACATAAAAATCATCGGTAACCCAAGAAGAAGCCAAATTGAAACTATCAAAAGCCAATTTTACAGGAACAATATTGTTATTCGTTGGTATTCGGTCTTTGTAATCGTATGAAGCATCTCCAAAAAAACAAACATACTGCAATTTTTTATTGGGTGTTGAATTGGTATCATACACGTTTTTGATGAAATCTCGAATTCCTGTAATGTCTTTAGAACCTGATGAAAACTCGTTATAGATTTCATCCAAAATCACTACTTTGGTAGTTAAATTCGAATTTTCTTGATGATAATCAGCCAAACGTTGTGCTTGTCCTGCCAAAGCAGCATTGGTGATTACCAAGTAATTGATATCACGCAAACTATGCAAATTTTGGTTGATAACTCTGGAAGTTTGCAATCTTGTTGGCGTGTAAAAATCGCGTTCATTCAATACTACATACTCTTTTAGTACGCCAGCAACATCCTTAAAAACAAACTCATTTCCAGTAGCTTCATTGGCTATTTGTTCAGGAGCTATGGAATTCGAAACATCCCAAACTTGAAAAGCTGTATTTCCATTTGATATTTGATATTGAACAATTCCTGAGGCAGTTGCTTGTTGAAAACTTCTAAAACCGAATTGAAAATTGCCAAAAGTCAATTGTTTTTTTCCGATGATTTCAATGTAATCCAAAAAAGCATTGGCTGATGGATTTCCATTATTATTATAGGTGATTGAAATTGCTAAATTTTGTGATGCATTTGGAACAGATTGAGCACGTTCAATGGCAATGGCTTTGGTTAACGATTGTGAATTTACCGCCGGAAAATTGATAGTAAACACATCCTGATTGTTCATTTTTACATCCATAGTTGATGAAACTACCGAATTTGAGACTGCTCTTACTTTTACGGTTATAGGTTCATTGGGCGCTGCATTTGGAAAAGGAATAGTGAATGTTTGGGTGTTTTCTACATTAAAATCGGACTGGTAAAACCACTGCATTCCAGCTGCAAACAAATTGCGTTCGTCTTTTTCAATATAAGTAAACTCATCAAAAACTGTTATTTGAGCAGAAGCAGCTCCAGAAATTGGAGTTTTTTGTGCTATTCTTTTCCCATCAACCTCATTAATAGTGATAAAATAATATGCAAAATCTGAATACGGATTGTGCCTGTGACTTGCAGTTGCGGTTGTAGAGTTTACTTCCCAATCATGTGGCCCTTTGGCATAGAATAAAATATAATCATTAGCATCAAAAGAATTGTCACTTTCCCCTGCAATAAAAATGGCATTTTCTTGCAAGTCATCATATCTAAAATCACTATTGAGCACAGGCAACTGTTGACCTCCATTGCCATAAATATGAATTTTTTTCGGATTGATGCCATTCAACGGAATACCCAATTGTTGTAAAAAATTACGGTCTATTTTAAAAACCCCTGAAGTATCTACTGCAAATTTATACCAAGCACCTTCCGCCAAAACGCTATTTGCCTTTTGCGAGAAGGTAATTCCTGTCAGAAAAAAACCGATAAATAGGAAGTAAAGTCTTTTCATATTTCAGTATTCAAATAACGGAAATAAAAGTTAGATATTTTACAGAAAACAAAGATAACACATACTAAACACAAAAAGAAAGCGTTTTCAAAGCATAGAAAAATAATGATGCGTTAAAATTATCAAATAACTTGTTAGAAATGGATTTTATTGTAAATTGCATCACTATAAAAAAACCTATAAATTTTACATTAGGAAATGAAAAACACCTTTAAAACCGGTCTTATCCTTGCCATCTCATTGATGATTTTTAGTTGTAATAAATCAACAACAAACAAATCTTCGCTCACTGGCTTGTCATTTAACGACCCAAAAAACGGAAATTACGTAAAAGGAAACGCAGGAAATGATCAAAAACCACCTCTTGGGATGGTTGCTGTGGAAGGAGGCTCATTCACCATGGGACAAGTGCAAGATGACGTAATGTTTGATTGGAATACCACTCCGAAAAAATTACATGTTCGCTCTTTCTTTATGGATGAAGCTGAAGTAACCAACTCAGAATACTTTTTGTATGTACAATATACCAAAGACGTGTTTCCTCCATCAGAAGAAAATTACAAAAATATTTATCCATCTGTACTCCCTGACACCTTGGTTTGGAGAAAAAGTTTAGGAAACACAGATATTTTATCTGAAAACTACTTTCGCCATCCAGCATATGCAGATTACCCTTTAGTAGGTGTTAGTTGGTTGCAAGCCAATGAATACTGTAAATGGAGAACCAATGTAGTCAACCTAAAAACATTGATTGACAAAGGCTATATCAAAAATATTTTTGAAATAGATTCTATCAGCAACTTTTTTGATACAGATGTGTTCTTAGCAGATGATTCTCGTTTGTTTGAAGGAGATACGACCGTTTATAAAAGAGGTGTTCCTAGCAGAGTGGTTCGTAAAAGAGGCGAACCAAGACCCGAAAGAGGTGCTTTCCAAGGAAGAAAAATCACTCAAGCTGATGGTGTTTTAACACAGCGTTTTCGCTTGCCAACAGAAGCTGAATGGGAGTTTGCAGCCAAAGCCAATGTTGAAAACAGAGAATACAACAACATTCGTGGTCGTAAAAAATATGCTTGGGACGGAAAATATACCCGTGCTAAAGAAAAACGTTACAAAGGAGACCAATTGGCCAACTTCAAACAAGGAAATGGAGAGTATAGTGGATTATCAGGATGGAGTTCAGATGGTTCTGACATTCCAAACAAAATAAAATCATATCCTCCAAATGCGTTTGGATTGTATGACATGTCTGGTAACGTAGCAGAATGGGTGGCTGATGTATACAGACCAATCATTGATAATGAAGCGAATGATTTCAATTATTTCAGAGGAAATATCTTTACAAAGAAAATGATTGATGCCAATGGAAATTTGGTTTACGCAGCAGATGGTAATGGCGCAAAAGTAGATTATGACACCTTACCAAATGGAAAAATAATTCCTAAGCAATTGCCTGGAACTATCAAATACACTCCTATTACAAAAGATGATGCTGTCATGAGAAGAAACTTCTCCATTGCGGACAACTCGAATATTGGTGATGGTGATATGAATTCTTCACGCCTTTTTGATGCCAATGAAGATGAGTCTACTTTTACGTCTAGCATGTACAATTCTCCTAAATCACCAACAAGAGTGCGTGATTCTATTACAGGAAAAGACATTTTAGTAAACGACGCAAAGAAAAGAACAACCTTAATCAGCGATAATACCCGCGTGTATAAAGGAGGTTCTTGGTCTGACAGAGAATACTGGTTAGACCCAGCACAAAGAAGATATTTGCCAGAATATATGGCAACCAATTATATTGGATTTCGTTGTGTTTCTGATAAGTTAGGCCCGATGTCGACTTCAAAGAAAACAGCAAGAAACCCAAGTAGATAATCATTTTTTATAAATCATTCAAACCTCATTGTAACTTTTATAATGAGGTTTTTTTACATAGAATCCGCAAATATGGACATTCCACAACTCTACGAAATCTATAAAACACACTATTCTGTTAGTACAGATACCAGAGTAATTCCTCAAAACAGCCTTTTTTTTGCTTTGAAAGGAGACAACTTTAATGGAAATGCGTTTGCATCAAAAGCCTTAGATTTAGGCGCTCGTTTTTCCATTATTGATGAGATTGCTTTTCAAACAGATGAACGCATGATTTTGGTGGATAACGCATTACAAACCTTGCAACAATTGGCCAACTATCACCGAAAGCAATTGCAATTGCCCATCATAGGTTTGACAGGTAGCAACGGAAAAACAACTTCGAAAGAATTGATCCATGCTGTGATGCAGCAAAAATTTAAAACAATGGCTACCAAAGGAAACCTCAACAATCATATTGGAGTGCCTTTGACCTTGCTTTCTATGACTCCCGAAACCGAAATGGGGATTGTAGAAATGGGCGCCAATCACCAACAAGAAATTGCTTTTTTAAGCAGCATTTGCGAACCTGATTTTGGCTATATCACCAATTTTGGCAAAGCACATTTAGAAGGTTTTGGAGGAGTTGAAGGCGTTATCAAAGGGAAAAGTGAACTCTATGATTTTCTAAGAGCACATCACAAAATGGCATTTGTCAACTCTTCTGATGCGCTTCAGATGGAAAAAACTACAGCTATTTCACGAGTCCTTTTTGATACCGAAAGAATTCAATATTTGGAAGTGAATCCGTTCATAAAACTTTCGTTAGACGGCAATGTCATTCAAACACAATTGATTGGAAACTACAACTTCCCCAACATTGCAGCTGCCATTACCATGGGCTTGCATTTTGGGGTACCTACCACAGCAATTATCCAAGCTATTGAAAGCTATGTCCCCCAAAACAATCGCTCGCAGATTGTAAAAACAACACACAACACCTTGTTTTTAGATGCCTATAACGCAAATCCAAGCAGCATGAAAGTGGCGTTAGAAAACTTTGGGGCGCTTTCTGCATCTCACAAAATGGTTATTTTAGGAGACATGTTCGAATTGGGTGATGATAGTGCGCATGAGCATCAAGCAATTGCTGATTTAGCTACTTCATTGGCGTTTGAAACGATTCTTTTAGTAGGAAAAAACTTCCATAAAGTTACAACCAACCTCAAGACTTTTGAAGATTTCGAAAGCCTAAAAACATACCTTTCTAAACAAACTTTACAACAGAAAACCATTCTTATCAAAGGCTCTAGAGGCATGAAATTGGAGCGAGTGGTAGAGGTACTCTAGCGTTTTAAACTGGATTTGTTGTTGCCAAAAACTATTTTAGTAATAACTTGATGAAAGACTTTCCATTACCTTTTGGATAAAGAAATTGTTGATTTGTAAACTGTACATTTTTAAATAAAAGTTTACAATCTTGCTCTTTCAATCTTTAAGAAAAACTTTGTATGAAAATAGTTGATAAACCCTTTGGGTGCAATTTTTTATTGGATTATAAAATAGATTTTTTTGCCACGAATTCAAAAATTTTAAGGATTTCATCACAATAATTGTTTTCATCTTTGATGAAAATTTAAATTTATTGGATTCATATTTATAAAAAATCCGTGAATTCGTGGCAAATTAATTTCAAAATTCAATTATATACAACAGGTTTAATAAATAAAAAGGTGAAAAGTTGTTTGATTTTTCGTTTACTTAGTTTTTGATTAGATTTTAGGCAAGAGCGAGACGCTCAAATTAGCGGATATTAATAAATAGGAAAAGCCAATTAAGAAATTTTGAATATCAAATCTTAAACCTTAAACTCCAAACCCTCTCACATTTCATCCCCAAAATTTTACAGTTCAGTACATCCTTTTATTTTTAAAAAAGGAAACTTCCCACATTTGTAACATCAAAAAACAACCATTGATGAGACATCTTCTATTTTTTCTATTCGCTATTCTTCAATTTTCAACTGTGGGGCAAACCACCATCAACGGAATCGTAACTGACTCCAAAAACAATCCTATTGTGGGCGCAAACATTTATTTAGATGGCACGTATGATGGCACTACTACCAATGATGAAGGGAAATTTTCGTTTTCAACATCGCAAAAAGGAGTTCAATCATTGATAGTTTCCTACTTATCTTATGAAACGTTTACCAAAACTGCCGAAGTTTCATCACTCAAAAATTTAATCATAAAATTAAAAGATGATATCAATTCTCTGGATGCTGTAGTCATCAACGCAGGTACTTTTGAAGCCAATGAAAAAGCAAAAGTAACGGTTTTGAAACCTTTAGATATTGTAACTACAGCCAGTGCTGCAGGCGATTTTTTGGGTGCATTGCAAACATTGCCAGGAACCTCAGCAGTTGCCGAAGATGGACGATTGTTTGTGAGAGGTGGAGAAGCTGAAGAAACGCAAATATTTATTGACGGAATTCGTGTGTTCACTCCATACACGCCAACAGCCAATAATATTCCAACACGAGGAAGATATTCTCCGTTTTTGTTCAAAGGAATCACTTTTTCTACAGGCGGTTATTCCGCAGAATATGGTCAGGCGCTTTCAAGTGTGTTGCTTTTAAACACAATTGATGAACCAGATCAAGAAAAAACAGAAGTTTCCTTTATGACAGTAGGTTTGGGAGTTGGAAACACGCAAATTTGGGGTAAAAACTCGTTGAGTATCAATACTTCCTATGTAAACTTAGCTCCTTATTTAGCGGCGTTTCCTGATAGAAATTCATGGTCAAAACCATTTCAATCTGGCAGTGGAGAACTCATTTACAGACATACATTTCAAGACGATTCTATATTGAAAATTTATGGCGCATTCAGCTATTCTGACTTTGATGTGATTCAGGAAGACATCAATTTTGTGGATGGTTTTCGATTTGGATTGCAAAACAGAAACCTATATTTCAATACTTCCTACAAAAATAATTTAGGAAATAATTGGAAAATTGAAACTGGATTGAGTTTTACCAATGACAATTCAACGTTGAAAATAATAGATGATTTGGTGAGAAATAATGAAAACTCCCTACATTTTAAATTGAAAATGAGAAAACAAATCACGAATCGTTTCAAATTTACCCTGGGTTCAGAATATTTTATCACCAATTTTGATGAAAATTACACGCCCATAAACAATCAAAAAATTGATTATGGATTCAACAACCAACTATTGGCAACCTTTGTTGAAACAGATGTTTTTTTCTCGAAAAACTTGGCAGCAAAAATTGGAATTAGAGCAGAAAACTCCCATTTATTAAATGAATTTACGCTTTCTCCAAGAGCGTCTATTTCTTATAAATCAGGGAAAAATTCGCAGTTCTCACTTGCTTATGGTCAGTTTTACCAACAACCAAAAAATGAGTATTTGAAATTTAATCAAGAATTTTCATCAGAAAATACCTCACATTTGATTGCCAATTTTCAATATTCACAACAAAATGAAATTTTCAGAATTGAAGCGTATTTCAAAGACTATCGAAATTTGGTAAAGTTTGATACTGAAATGCCAAATTTTAATTCAGATTTCAATAATGATGGTGTAGGATTTGCAAAAGGAATTGATGTTTTTTGGAGACAAAATCAGAAAATTAAAAACACAGATTATTGGATTTCTTATTCGTTTTTGGATACAGAAAGAGATTACCGAAATTATCCAATGGCTGCAAGACCAAATTTTGCATCAAAACATAATTTTTCGATTGTGGCAAAACATTGGATTGAAAATTTAAAAAGTCAAGTGGGATTCACCTATAGTTTTGCCTCAGGAAGAAGCTATACAAACCCAAATGAGACAGGATTTTTAAACAATGAAACCAAAAATTACAATTCATTGAGTTTGAATTGGGCGTATTTGATTGATCAGCAAAAAATTCTGTATTTCTCTGTCAACAATGCATTAGGAACCAGAAATATATTTGGATATAATTATAAAAACACCCCAGATTTAAACGGATTTTATGACAGACAAGCCATCATTCCAAATGCTGATAGTTTCTTTTTTGTAGGATTCTTTTGGACAATAAGTGATGATAAAAAATCAAATCAATTGAATAATTTGTAGTATTTTACAACTCGGTAATCAAAAATTACAATTCGGTATTATTCTTGAACACATTAAAAATAAACAACAGATATTTGACCTATAAAACAAAAACATCATGAAAAAAAACCTATTAATTATTGCATTTATTTGCTTCGGAATTTTAACAACAAAAGCCCAAGAAGAAGAAACTTTTGATTTGACAATCGAAGTTACTGGAATGAAAAAAACCACTGGAAAAGTTTTTATTGCAGTATATAATAAAAAAGAAAATTTTTTAAAAGACACTGAAAAATCATTAAAAACAAAAGTTGTTATTGAGAATAAAAAGGCAATAGCACAATTCAAAGGTTTGAAAAAAGGAGAATATGCTGTTTCTTTTTTCCATGATGAAAATGACAATAATAAAATGGATACCAAAATTTTTGGCATCCCAAAAGAACCATACGGATTTTCAAATAACGCCACTGGATTTATGGGTCCACCAAAATTTGAAGATGCAAAATTCTTAATAGACAGCAATAAATCTATACAAATTAAGGTCAATTAAACTTTTTTAAAAACTCACAAACAACTCAATATCAATTTATTATGAAAAAAGTATTTTTATTCATAGGGTTATTCTTTGCCCTAAACGCAACTAGCCAAAGCAATTATGAAAAAGGAATGCAACAAGCATTTGCACTTTGGGATGAAGGAAAATTAACAGAAGCATCACAATTATTTGAGAGAATTGCTGCTGCTGAAAAAGAAAATTGGTTGCCACCATTTTATGCAGCTTACATAGAAATTTTAGGAAGTTTTGGAATCAAAGACGAAACAATTTTAAACGCAAAGTTGACAAAAGCACAAAAGCTTTTAGATGATGCAACTTCCATTTCCGAAAATAATCCAGAAATTATCATTACACAAGCATTGCTAAACACAGCATATATAGCATTTGACGGACAAAGATATGGCATGACCATGTCTGGAAAAAATAGTCAATTGTATGCAAAAGCATTGCAAATTGCGCCAAAAAATCCAAGAGTAATTTTAGGAAATGCAGAATGGAATATGGGAGCTGCAAAATTTTTCGGCCAATCAACTAAACCATTTTGTGATGAAATAAAACGCGCCATTGAAATTGGAAAAGAAGAAAAAAATGACATTCCTTTTTATCCAAGATTTCAATTAAAAAGAGCTGAAGATGTTTTGAAAAAATGTGAAGGATAAAATAACATAGTAGTCGCAATCATCAGAAAAAATGATTTTTGCGACTTTTTTATCCTTTTAAAATCTTTTGAATCAAATTTTGTTTTGCTTTTTCATCATTTCCAAATAACCATTGCAACACATTGTCTTCCCAAATTTCCTCTTTTTCGGTTTCAGAAATAATTTTTTTCTCAACCGCTAAATCCAAAATTTTTCCTGGATACGAAGATTGTGCATCACTTTCCATTTCTCCTAAAGGATAAGGATCATCTAAACCCATCAAAACTTGCTTTGTTCCTTGTCTTTTGAACATCAAATTCAAAGAATCTGTATCATGAACCAAAGTATCAAAGAAAATATTTGGATGACCAACTGCTTTTCTTGGATGGTGTTTTCCTTTGAACAAATCAGGTCTGCCATCAAATCCTTGAATGCGTCTTCCCAAATTCATTTGCGCCAATTGTCCTCCATGTGCAAAACAAGTTCTGATATTTGGATAACGTTCTTGCATACCATTCAAAGTGTAAAAATGGTAGGCATCTCCACATTGCGCCAACATCCAAATCAGGTGAAAACGCCAATTTGAATTTTCTAATTTGATCATTTTGTCACCATCATAAGGATGAATTTCGATGGCTAATTTGTAATGGTCTGCCAATTCAAAAATTCGGTCATTTTCTTCATCAAAAATACTTCGCCATTGACCAATAGAATCCATAAAATGAGTTGGTAAACACAAAACTTTCAATTCCAATTCTTCTACACAACGTTTTATTTCATCCAAAGCTCCATAAATAAAACCAGGATGCACCACAAATCCGCACGTAAATTTATTTGGATGATTTTTTTGCACTTTCGCATTGAAATCATTCTGAAAACGAAGCGCTTTTTTCATCTCTTCCAATCGCAAACCATTGCCATACAATTGTGACAAATTCAACACCACTGCATGATCTATTTTGTTGCGCTCCATCCACTTTAGTTTTTCATCTAAGAAAAAACTAGAATCAGTAACAGGTCTTTTCCAACCTTTTTGAAACATGTGTTTGCGTTCATCATCAACCCAAAAAATTTCTTTTTCTTTCATAAACTGAGGAATTTCCTCAGGATAAGGTAACAAATGTGAATGCCCGTTAATACGAAGTTTGCGAGCCCCCTTTCCCCCAAAGGGGGTAACACTTATAGTATCTATTGGAATTGACATAAACTAATTTATTTTATTTTTAGGTTGATTTTTTAAAAAATGGTTTTCTTTCCTTTGGGAAGGTTAGGATGGGATTTTATTGGGTGCTTCCATAAATGTTCCGCAATTGGAACACGTACATTTTTCAACATCTGAATAATAATTGTCAAAAATAATTGGCATATCAGTTTCTATATTATTGAGTGCAAAAGTTTCTCTATACAACTGATTTCCACAGTTTTCACAATACCATTCTAGGGCATCTAACATATTTTTAGAACGAGGATATTCAATCACCAAACCAACAGTATTTGCTTTTCTTTGAGGAGAATGTGGCACTTTTGCAGGCAATAAATAAATATCACCTTCATTAATTTCAACATCAATCATAGTTCCATTTCCATCAATAATTTTCAAAACCATATCACCTTCTAACTGATAAAAAAACTCAGGGGTTTCATTATAATGATAATCTTTACGATTATTTGGGCCACCAACAACCATGACAATATATTCGCCATTTTCCCAAACTTGTTTGTTTCCAACAGGAGGTTTTAACAAATGACGGTGTTCGTCAATCCACTTTTTAAAATTTAAAGGTTGTACTAGATTCATAATTAAAAGCCCATCTAGCCTTCCCAAAGGGAAGGAACTCCAAACTGGGTGAAATTTGGAATTTATTGTTAATATTCTTTTTATTAAATCACTCTTTTTAAATTTTTTACACACACCAGACTTCCTCCCTTTGGGAGGATTGAGGTTGGCTTACAAACTTTTTGTTCTTCCTCCATCAACTGGAAGATTAATTCCATTGATATAACTCGCTTTTTCACTTGCTAAAAACACAATTGCACTAGCTGTTTCTTCTGGTTTTGCGAAACGTTTTGCAGGTGTGTAATTTTTCATCATTTCTGACATTTCTTCAAAACTTCGGTTTTCATTTGCAGCTTTTATATTGATAATTTCATTCAAACGTTCCGTTTCAGTAAAACCAGGCAACACGTTATTGACAGTAATTCCATGATTCCCAACTTCTGACGCTAAGGTTTTTGACCAATTTCCAACTGCAGCTCTAATTGTATTGCTAACTCCTAATCCTTCAATGGGTTCTTTTACTGAGGTTGAAATGATATTGATAATTCTCCCATAACATTGAATTTTCATAAAAGGAATGGTTGCTTGCGCCAAAACATGATTGGATTTTAAATGCTGAGTGAACGTATTTTCAAACTGTTCTAAAGTTGCATCTAAAATGGCGCCACTTCTTGGACCTCCAGTATTGTTTACCAAAATATGAAATCCGTGATTATTTTTAATAAAATCTGAAACTATCTTTTGCAATTCTTCTGGATTCGAAAAATCCGCTACCAAATAATTATGATTTTGTTCATTGCTTTTTGATAATTCTTGTAAAACTGATTTCAGTTTTTCTTCATTTCTTGCAATCAACGTTACGTTTGCACCTTCTTTTGCTAATAAAATGGCGGTTGCTTTTCCTATTCCAGCTGTACTTCCGCAAACAAGTGCGTTTTTATTTTGGATTTCTAAATTCATTTTTATTGAGATTATAGAAAAAAGAGTAGAGAATAAAGACCTGTTTTAATCTCTTTTCTTTTCTCATTTTTCTTAATTCTTATTGATATTTTATACACACATTCTTTGTTTCCGTAAAAAACCGTAAAGCTTCAAATCCGCCTTCACGTCCCAATCCAGAATCTTTTTGTCCACCAAAAGGAGTTCTCAAATCTCGCATCATCCAAGTATTTACCCACACTATTCCTGTTTCTAGTTTCTGAGAAAATTGCATGGTTCTATTCAAATTATTCGTCCATAAAGTTGCAGACAATCCGTATTTTGTTTCGTTTGCTAAAGATAACGCTTCTTCATCATTTTTAAAAGACATCAACGTAACAACAGGTCCAAAAATTTCTTCTTGATTTAATCTGCAATTATTATCAGAAACCTCAATAATTGTGGGTTGTAAATAATAGCCATTTTCACTGTCTTTGACAGTTACAGTTTTTCCTCCGAATAGAATTTTTCCACCTTCTTGTTCTGCAATATCAATATAACTTTTTACCTTTTGTAAATGTGCTGCAGATACTAATGCTCCTATATCTGTATCAGAATCTGAAGGATGTCCTACTTTTAATTCGGATACTTTTTGGATGAAATCTACTTTAAATTTCTCATAAATAGATTCTTGCACCAAAATTCTACTGCCACACAAGCAAATTTGACCTTGATTAGAAAATGATGAACGTACAGTTGTTGCTAACATTTTATCATAATCACAATCTGCAAAAATGATATTTGGATTCTTTCCTCCTAGTTCTAAAGAGAGTTTCTTAAACATTGGTGCAGCTATTTTGGCAATATGGGAGCCTGTTTTTGTGCCACCAGTAAATGAAATGGCTTTGATATTTGGATGAGAAACTATGGCTTCTCCAACTTGATTTCCTAAACCATGAACAATATTCAACACACCTTTTGGAAGGCCTGCTTCATTACAAATTTTTCCTAATAAAAAAGCAGTCATTGGAGTGACTTCGCTTGGTTTTGCAACTACGCAATTCCCAGCTGCAATGGCTGGAGCAATTTTCCAAGTGAATAAATAGAGTGGTAAATTCCAAGGAGAAATACAACCTACCACTCCAATTGGTTGGCGCAACGTAAAATTTATCGCATTGAAACCAACACTTTCGTGTGCTTCAGATGAAAACTGCGTAATTGCATTTGCAAAAAATTGAAAATTACTTGCAGCTCTAGGAATATCAACAGATTTTGCTAAACTGATGGGTTTTCCATTGTCTTTGCTTTCTGCTGCTGCTAAAAAATCTAGCTTTTCTAAAATTAAATTGGCAATTTTTGATAAGATGCTGCTTCTTTCTTCTAAATTGGTGTTACTCCAACTTGGAAAAGCATTTGCTGCTGCTAAATATGCTTTTTCTACATCTTCTGTTGATGAATTCGGAATTTGTCCATAAATCTCGCCATTTGAAGGGTTGTAATTATCTAACCAATTATCTTGAATTGGATTTACAAATTCGCCATTGATGTAGTTTTGGATGTTCATTATCTATTTTGTAATTCAGTGGTCAATAAAATTAGTAATTCTTGAATTTCTTTATCTACATTTTTACGATAATTAATAACATCTTGAGTAAAAGACAGTTTCATTCCTAAAAGATTTCTTGTTTTCTTTTGAGATAAAATCTTTGAATAGTCGTTTGCTTCTTCATTTTCAATATAAACAGTTGGAATATTAAACTTTATCAATGGTATAAAATTGATTTCGTTTTCTACAATTGCATCAATTCTAAGTTGATGAACGTTCAACCTATCTTCTAGAATGTCTTTTAACATATTCAGACGAAATTCAAAATCATTGAATTTTTTATAGATAATTTTATTTTTTATCAAACTTAATTTATTGGTACTTTTTAAATCGTTATAGGTATTTAAAGTGGGTAAATTGGTTTGTAAATCCCAGACTGTAGTCTCAAAAATTGAGTCTGTAATAATGTATTTATTGATTTTTGCCTGATTTGAATTTATTCCAAGAATAAAAATAAGTGAGCTTTTTAAATCTTCTTCTTGCAAAATTAATAGTTCAGATTGTTGCTTGGCAAGTGATAGATTTTCAAATAAATTTTTTAAAACAGCTGTTTCTTCAATGGTTTCTTTTCTGTTTTCATTCCAATTATTAATTTGTAAGGCAATCAAAATACCAATGACTACAAGGATGATTTCGCCAATGGCATATTTAAAATATTTGGAGGTTTTGCCTGCCTGTTCGGCAGACAGGTTTTCCATAAGTAGTCTTTGACGGATTTTTTTAAATAAAGTTATCATGTTAATTTTTGAGATAAGTAATTATCAATTGAATCAAATTTTCGTTTGAGGTAATTAAATCTTCAAAAGAGTTTTTAGCTTCTATTAATTTTAAATTTGATTCTAATAATAGCTGTTGAAATTCTGCGTCATTTGACAGCAAAAACAACTCTTCTTTTTTTATAATCAGAGTATTATTATAATTATTACTAGTTGATTTTAAATTTCTGTTACTCTCAAACCAATCATTTACTCTGTGCAATTTTTTATTTCTAATAAACTCTCTAATTTTAAATACTACATCTTCAAATTCATTTTTACTATCTGAAACTAAATTCATACTTCTAAAATAATTTTGAATTTCTTCTCTAATGATATGATGATTTATTTTGTTGGTAATTTCTGGATCATTTTCGCGAGCTGTTGGAATGTATATCAAAGCACGTCTAATATAAGTGGGGTTTTGAAATGTAATAGTGCTATCTTGTTTTTGACTGTAAGTAAACATTTTAAAATGAAGCGAATCAATGGCATTGATATAGTTTAAATTTGTTTGAAAATTAATAGAATCTGCTTTCAAATCATTTAAAAACCTTTGCAGCGTTGCTTTTTCTTTTTTATTTTCTTTTCTACCCTCATTCCAATTATTAATTTGTAACGCAATTAAAATTCCAATAACCACTAATACAATTTCGCCAATGGCATATTTGAAATATTTGGATGTTTTGCCTGCCTGTTCGGCAGACAGGTTTTCCATAAGTAAGTTTTGACGGATTTTTCGGAAGAATTTGATCATATTAGTAATTGTTTAATTCACTTTTAATTAAAACTCTTAATTTATCATTTTCTCTGATAACTGGCAAAAGTCGAGAGTGAAATTCATTCCATTTCAAATTAATTTCAAATAGAATTTGTTGAAATTCATCTGTTTTTGAAAGTTCAATTAATTTGTTTTTATCAACTAAATTTAATCCGTTTACAATTTTAAAAGTATAGTCATTAAAAAATTTATCTTTCAGTTTAAATAAATTTTTTGTGTTGTAAAGTTTTTTTATTCCTAAATAAGGTCTTAAATCATCAGAAATAATTCGTTCTAATTCCTGTTTATAAGAAGTCTCCATATCTGCAACAAGCTGTGTATAAGCAATTAAAGCTTTTCTAACCTTAGTATTTGAAATTGAAAATGCCTTTTCTTTAAAATCTTTATCTATCAATTGTTTAAAATAAAGACTGCGCCTAATTAACGCAGGTTCGTTAATTGAATCTAAAACCTCATTATTAATTCCTATTTGATATAATTGAAAATGAAGCTTTTCAACACTTTTGAATGTCTCAATATAATATGTAAATTGAATAGAATCAATTACTAAATCATTATAAATATTTGATAAAAACTCTTTTTCGATTTTATTTGATTTTCTATTTTCATTCCAATTATTGATTTGAAGTGCAATTAAAATTCCAATAACCACCAAAACAATTTCGCCAATGGCATATTTAAAATATTTGGATGTTTTGCCTGCCTGTTCGGCAGACAGGTTTTCCATAAGTAGGTTTTGACGGATTTTTCGGAAGAATTTAATCATTTTATTGCTTTTTATAAGCAGTTACTTTAATCTCCACCACCAAATCAGGATGTGGCAATTGATGCACAGCCACTGTAGTTCTTGCAGGACCAGTTTCTTTGTCAAAAAACTCTGCATACGCTTTGTTATAATCTGCAAAATCATTCATATTGACCAAGAATGAAGTAACATCTACTGCATCTTTCAAACTAGCTCCAACAGCTTTTAAGTTGTTGTCAATATTTTGTAAAACTTCTTTTGTTTGGATATAAGCATTCAGCTTTTTAGTACCCATTTCATCAATGATGTCAACGCCCGCAATAGAATTATCTGCTCTTCTAGAACTTGTTCCTGATACAAAAATAAAATCACCCACAACTTTCACGTGTGGATATGCGCCTCTTGGTGTTACTTTTTTATCTGTCATTTTTTATTATTATTTTTTATTGATAAATGAAAAAAACTTTTTTTATAAGTTTGTTCACTCCTTCCCTCTGGGAATCCCGAAACTTCGGGAGGGATGGGCTATAATCCTGCTATTTTATCTTCTTGTAAAATTTCATTTGTTTGTTCAGTTACGGCATCTAAAATAACTTTTAATTCGGTTTTTGTCATATTTACATGTGTGTGAACGGCTTCATCTGAAATCAAATTTAGCAATGCTTTGTCTTGTGCTCTGCCTTTTTTCATGGCTTCTTCATACCCAATATGTTCATTAAATGTCACTAAAGAATATTTGGAAAAATACTGATTTGGAAACGATTTTTCCAAGTCCATTTCAATCTTTCTTTTTTGTTTGAACAATTCATTGGCAACATGATCTCGCATTTCAAAGAAGTTATCAATTGCCAAATCTGCAATGGCATCTGTATCTTTTTTTCTGGCTTTCTGATATTCTTTAAAAACAGCTTCCCAACTTTCCAATTTTTGATCCAAAATTTCATCCAACACCACAACATCTTCAAAAGAAGCATTCATTCCTTGTCCATAAAAAGGTACAATGGCGTGAGCTGCATCACCCAATAAAATTGTTTTCCCTTTATAAAACCAAGGCGAACATTTTACAGTTCCTAAAGGTCCTGTTGGATTGTTCAAAAACTCATCTTTGATATTAGGTATCAACGCCAAAGCATCAGGAAATTCTTGTTCAAAAAAAGCTGTCATTTTTTCTTCGGATGTTAAATTATTGAAATTAAATTCGCCTTCATCAAAACTTAAAAAAAGCGTCACTGTAAAACTTCCATCCCTATTTGGCAATGCAATCAACATAAAATCTCCTCTTGGCCAAATGTGTAAATGATCTTTGCTAATTTGATGATTTCCAGTTGAATCTGTTGGAATTTCTAATTCTTTATACCCATGAGTTAGGTAATTTTGAGAATAGCTGAACAAAAATTTTCGTTCAGAAATATAACTTTTTCGCAAACTTGACCCAGCACCATCCGTTCCAAAAATTACTTCGGAAGTGACTGAAAATTCTTCATTTGTTTCTGAATTTATAAAAAATGCAGTCCCATTTTCGATGTCCACATTTTCACATTTATGGTTAAAATGGATGGTTACGTTTTCATGTTTTTCAGCTTCATCTAGCAACAAAGCATTCAAATCTCCTCGTGAAATAGAATTGATATACTCACCTTCTCTACCTGAATAATTGGATGAAAAAGTATTGCTTTCTTTATCATGCATCAATCTTCCAAACATAGGAATGCAGAGTTTTCTAGCTTTTTCCTCAACACCACACAAACGCAATCCTTTCAAACCTCTGTCTGACAAAGCTAAATTGATAGAACGTCCAGCAGAAATGGCTACTTTTCGCAAATCTGGTCTGCTTTCAAAAACTTCCACCAAAAATCCTCTTTGCGCTAGTCTTAATGCTAATAACGAGCCACATAAGCCTGCTCCAATAATTAATACAGCCCCTCCTAAATCCTCCCCAAAAGGGAGGACTTTTTCAATCTGACTCAAATCATGATCATTTTTTTTCATAATTATTTTTTAATGTATTTAAACCTCCTTTCCTTTGGAAAGGATTGAGGATAGGCTTTCTACCATTCTATAAACATCTTCAAAACTATTATACATTGGAACTGGTGCACAACGAATTACGTTTGGTTCTCGCCAATCTGTAATCACATTTTTTGCTAATAATTGTTGATGTAAACTTTTATTAGCATCTTTAATTTGAATAGAAATTTGACAGCCTCTTTCATTTGGATTGGATGGCGTAATTATTTTTATTTTGTCCGTTTCAATTTGTTGAATTAAAAATTCGAAAAAACCGGTTAATTTTTCTGATTTTTCACGCAAAGCATCCATGCCAACTTCTTCAAACAAATCCAAAGAGGCTAAAATGGCAGCCATTGATAAAATTGGCGGATTTGACAATTGCCAACCTTCTGCACCTTCAATGACATCAAAGGTTATTCGCATGTTGAAACGTGTTTTTTTGTTGTGATTCCACCAACCTGAAAAACGTGGTAGCTCTTTATTTTTCGAATGTTTTTCGTGAACAAAAATTCCTGCCAAACTTCCTGGACCTGAATTCAAATATTTATAGGTACACCAAGCTGCAAAATCCACTCCTGATTCGTGTAAATTTGGCTGAATATTTCCAACTCCATGTGCTAAATCAATTCCTACCAAACAATTTTTTGAATGACCAATAGTAGCTATTCTTTTCAAATCTAAAAACTGACCTGTATAATAATTAACACCTCCAATCAGCAACATTGCAATTTCATTTCCTTGATTTTCAATAATTTGCTCTAAATCATCCATTCTCAACAAATCTTCTCCTTCTCTTGGTTTCCAAAGAATTAAACCTTCTTGAGCATCAAAACCATGAAATTTTAATTGCGATTCTACTGCATATTTATCTGAAGGAAAAGCATCACTTTCAATGACAATTTTGTATTTGGTTTTTGTGGGTTGATAAAAAGAAACCATCAACAAATGCAAATTTGTAGTTAATGTGTTCATCACCACCACTTCAATTGGTTTTGCACCTACGATTTTTGCCATTTTTTCAGTCAAAAATTCATGGTAATTCAACCAAGGTCTTTTTGCTTCAAAATGACCTTCCACACCCAAATTTGCCCAATCTTTCAATTCTTGAAGAATGTAATTTTCAGTTGATTTTGGCTGTAAACCCAAGGAATTTCCTGTAAAATACAGCCATTCATTTCCGTTTATATCTTTGGGAATGTGAAACTGATTTCTAAGATGCGAAAGCACATCTTGGGCATCCAATTGTTTGGCAAATGCCAATGAATTTTGATACTGCATGCAAAAAATATTGGTTGGTTTTCAAAGATAAAACAATACTTTTAAGTTTTCAATTTATGAGCATTTGATTTTTTGTAAATTCGCTAAAAAATACATCAGATGAAATTTTTAAAAATAGTGGTTTGTTTGATTTTAATCGTTTTTATGTCTTGCAAAAATGACGTTCAAACGATTCAAGAGTTGGAAAAAGTGACTTTGGCCATCAAACAAGAATTTGCGCCGGATAAAAGAGTGGAACTTTTTGACATCAAATTTGTTCAGAAAAACAATCTTTTTTCGATTGAAGGAGAAACAACTTCGAAAAATGCGCTTCGCATTTTGATAGACAGTCTCCAAAAAACAAATCTCAAATTTGAAAACAACGTGCGAATTTTGCCTGATTCAGTTGTTGGTAACTTTCAATTTGCCGTTGCAAAAAATTCGGCAATTAATATTCGTTCAGAAGCATCTCATTCAGCAGAATTGGGCACACAAGGTTTGTTGGGAATGTCATTAAAAGTATTGGACAAAAATGGTGACTTTTACAGAATTCAAACTCCTGACAACTACATTTCTTGGGTTGATAAAGGAGGAATTCAATTGATGAATGAAACAGAAATCAATCAATGGAATGCTTCAAAAAAAGTACTTTTTACAGCACTTTTTGGATTTGTGTATGCGCAAAAAGATTTTGAAAAATCGATTATTTCCGATATTTCTTTAGGTGGAATGTTGCAATATATTGCTGAGGATGCTCAATTTTATCAAGTAAAATATCCTGATAATAGAATGGGTTTCATCAAAAAAAGTGACGCTGTTCTCTATGATTCTTGGTTAGAAAATTGGATTCCAACAAAAGAATCTATTGAAGAAATTGCCAAAAAAATGGAAGGTTTTCCCTATTTATGGGGAGGAACTTCTGCAAAAGGAATGGATTGTAGCGGTTTTACAAAAATGGTGTATTTGATGAATGGATTTGTGATTCCAAGAGACGCATCTCAACAAATCAACGCTGGAAAAAGGGTGGATGAACAACTCAATTTTTCAGATTTAGAAAAAGGAGATTTGTTGTTTTTTGGAAAAAAAGCCACTGAAAATTCGAAGCAAAAAGTGACTCATGTAGGCATTTGGTTAGGAAATGACAAACAAGAATTTATTCATGCTTCAGGAAATGTACATATCAGTTCTATGGATAAAACGCAGCCTCATTTTGATGAAATGAATAAAAATAGGTATTTGGGAAGCAAACGATATTTGGGTGAAAAAGACGTGAATATTGTGAATTTGAAAACCATATTTGATGTAAAACAGTAAAATTTCATCTTTAATTAACATCAAAATAGTAAGCTATCCATTTATTATCCATACTTTTGCGCGCTATTTTAATAAAAATACATGAAGCGAATTAAAGAATACAAAAAACTATTCAACATTGAAGGTGCTATCGATTTAAAAGAATTGAAAACAACCTACAGAAATTTAGTAAAAGAATATCATCCTGATAAATTTGTGGATGAAACTGCGAAATTGGAAGCTGAAGAAATCAGTACAAAAATTATTGACGGATACCATTTTTTAGTGAGCATTGCTCCTGAAACGAAAGTAGCCAATTTAGACGAATACAAAATCACCACTTCAGAATGCCAGGTTGTTGATTGGCGTCACAAAAGTATGCTGTTAGAAGTTACTTTTTCTGATGGAAATACCTATGAATATTTTGGAGTTAGTAAAATTCTTTTTGGGAAATTTGTCAACGCAAAATCGATGAACAACTTTGGAAGAAGAAATATTTTTAATTCTTTCTTATACAGAAAAATCAAAAAAGTAGCAGTAAACGCTTAACTTTTTGACATAAAAAAAATCCTTCAAAAAAAATTTGAAGGATTTTTTTATTGATTTTATTTTCCTAATACAACACTCGAAACTTGATAGTTCCTTCTACATTTCGTAATTTTTCAATCACTTCTTTATTATACTCTTTGTCCAAATCAGTAATTACATACCCCACTTTTGGATCTGTAGATAAATATTGACCACTGATATTCAAGTCGTATTTTGCCAAAATCTTATTGATTTTTGCCATTACACCAGGCACATTTTTATGAATATGTAAAAAACGATGCGCATTTACTTGCCTTGGTAAACGAATATTTGGAAAATTTACAGCATCAACTGTATTTCCATTATTGATGTATCCCATGATTTTATTGGGTACAAAATCGGCAATATCTTTTTGAGCTTCCTCAGTACTTCCTCCAACATGTGGTGTTAAAATTACGTTTGGCAAACCTTGTAATTCTGTTTGAAATTCTCCGTTTTTTGCAGGTTCTTTAGGATATACATCTACTGCAGCTCCTGCTAATTTTCCACTTTTCAAAGCCTCTGTCAATGCTTCAATATCCACTACAAAACCTCTTGCCAAATTGATAAAATGTGCGCCATCTTTCATTTGTGAAAATTCCTCTTTTCCAAAGAAATTTCTATTGGTAGGATTGTCATCCACATGTAACGTTACTACATCTGAAATTGCTAATAAATCCTTTAAAGAATACATTTTTGTAGCATTTCCAATGGATAATTTATCTTCAATATCATAATAATACACATCCATTCCAAGTGCTTCTGCCAAAATAGACAATTGTTTTCCAATGTTTCCATAACCAACAATTCCTAATTTTTTACCTCTAACCTCTTTAGAACCATCAGCAGTTTTATTCCATTTTCCATTATGGATTTCAGTACTTCTTTGGAAAGTAGAACGCATCAGCATGATAATTTCACCAATTGCCAATTCCACCACAGAACGTGTATTGCTATAAGGAGCATTAAAAACTACTACTCCATGCTCTTTACAAGCCTCTAAATCAATCTGTTTGGTACCAATACAAAAAGCACTCACCACCATTAATTTTTCAGCTGCTTCAATTACTTTTCTGGTAACATCTGTTTTGGAACGAATTCCTAACACATGAACATCTTTGATTTTTTCAATCAATTCTTCTTCAGACAAACTTTTTGAAATAGATTCTACAGAAAATCCGTCAGTAGATAATTTGTTAAATGCGTCAGGATGAACATTTTCTAATAATAAAATTTTAATCCTGTTTTTTGGGTATGAAATATTTCTTGGCAACTTGTTTATGTATAAAAATTCGTCAAAATTTGGGGCAATATGGTCTGCTTTTTCAGTCGTTTTTTTTCTGGAAACATTCTCAGTATAAGCAAAAAACTTATCTGCAACTCCTGCTTCACGAGTTACATAATCGCTATAACCATCACCAATTACTTGGATTTCTCCTTCTAAATGCATATTTCTCAAACAGTCAATTTTTCCATTGTGATGAGAAAGTACGTTTTTTGAATCAAAACCAACGATTTTACCATTTTCATCAAACTCAAAAGTATTGGCAAAAACACGATGAGAAGGAATGTTATATTCTGCCACAATTGGATCAATAAATTCCTTAAAGCCGCAAGAAATTACATAAATATCATCTTTAAATTCTTGGAAAAACTCTTTATTTCTCTCAATTGATGATGAAACTTGCTTTCTCAATTGTTTGATTAATTCGCTTAAATCTTCTTTGTGAGCATTCAACAAATTGATTCTTCTTCGCAAAGATTCAGTGAAAGAAATTTCTCCATCAATTCCAAGATTTGTGATATCAATAATTTGTTGGATAATCGCTTCTTTTTCAGGATTATTTTGAAGCGTAATTTCAGCTAAAACATCCAAAGCTTCCACACGAGTTAACGTGCTATCAAAATCAAAAACGTAATTTCTTTTGGTGGTCATCATTGTGTAATGAAATCCTTAATTTTAAGGGGCAAATTTACAAATTTCGAAATGAATAAGGGAACTTGTGATGAGTTTTATGAAATCAGTTTTTTTTACTCAATATAACATAAAAGTTCACAAAATATCAATCTTTAATCACTAAAAATTATGAAATCCTAAAAGAAGTAGCCACCAAATGATGGGTAACGCTTCTACCCAAAAAGCACTGTAATATTTTGATTGATTCACTTTTGCTCTCATCAGCATTACAATCACTAAAAAAAATAAAATCATAAAAGCATTTTTTGTTTCAAAATTAACAGAAAGTGCATACGAAATAAGTAAAGAGAAAAGCATTAAAATCAATCCTAATCGTTTTGTTTTTGGAATTCCAATTTTTCTTGGAATGGTTTGTAGTGAAATTGCATCAAATTGCAAATCTCTGATTTCGAAAGGCAAAATAAGAACAATAACTATAAAAAAACGTTGAATAAACAATAAAATAGCTTCATAAGAAAAGCTTTTTGTTGCTTCAAAAACAGGAATAATTACCGAAAATGCAGCCCAAACCAATGCCACAATGATGATTTTTAAATACCCAATATTGCGAAGATTTTTTTCAAATCCGCTTAAAAAAGGAACAGCATATAATATGGTTAAAAAGGTAAAAGGAGTAGTTAACAAAAGCGTGTTTATGGGAAGTGAAAAAGCATAAAAACACATTGCTAAAAAACAAAAAAATGAGAAAATTTGAATGATTTTTAAATTACGTGTCAAACTTCTGTGATGCAACTTTGCAACACCTGCAAATTTCACAAAATTATACCCTGTAATCGTTCCAAAAAAGATGAAATAATTAAGATTTTTCTGATATGGAATCTCTAAATACAGTTCCGTAATTCTTAAAAATGCATACACCGCAAAAGCCACATGAATACTAGCATTGATATAAAAATCAATAATTTTTTTGAATACATTCATATCGCAAAAATAGCATTTCTGTTCATAACCTTATAAAACGGTTGATAATAATTTTATTTTGGGGAAATTCTAACAAAAAATAATCTTATAAAATACGTACTTTTGTGTCGCAAAAATTAAAACTATTTTTTGTGGATTTGGTAACCACTAAATCGTTTGAAATATAGACACTTTAACCTCAATTAATGAATACAAATTCGTTTCAATTTAGACATATTGGTCCTAATAAAAAGGAGCAAGAAATCATGTTATCAACCATAAAAGTTGATAGTTTAGAGCAGTTAATCAACGAAACTGTTCCAGAAAATATTCGTTTAAAAAACGATTTAGATTTAGAACCTGCCATGAGTGAATATGAGTATTTGGCTCATATTAAGGAACTTTCTGAGAAAAACAAAGTCTTCAAAAGTTACATTGGATTGGGTTATCACGAAGCAATTGTGCCAAGTGTTATTCAAAGAAATATTTTAGAAAATCCAGGTTGGTACACAGCATACACACCTTATCAAGCAGAAATTGCTCAAGGAAGATTGGAAGCTTTATTGAATTACCAAACCATGATTTGTGATTTGACGGGGATGGAATTGGCAAATGCTTCTTTATTGGATGAAGGAACTGCTGCTGCTGAAGCAATGGCTTTATTGTTTGATGTGAGAGAAAGGGATAAAAAGAAAATTGATGCTTCAAAGTTTTTTGTTTCTGAAGAAATTTTACCTCAAACATTGTCTGTTTTATTGACGCGTTCAGCACCAATTGGCATTGAATTAGTAGTTGGAAATCATGAAGAATTTGATTTTTCAGAGGAATTTTTTGGAGCCATTTTACAATATCCTGCAAAACACGGACAAATTTTTGACTACACAGATTTTGTTGCAAAAGCAAATGCAAACAACATCAAAGTTGCTGTTGCTGCTGATATTTTATCATTGGTAAAATTAAAAGCACCTGCTGAATTTGGGGTTGATGTTGTTGTTGGAACTTCGCAACGTTTTGGAATTCCACTAGGTTATGGTGGACCTCATGCTGCTTTTTTTGCCACAAAAGAAGCATATAAAAGAAGTATTCCTGGAAGAATTATTGGAGTTACAAAAGATAGAGATGGAAATCGTGCGTTGAGAATGGCTTTGCAAACTCGTGAGCAACACATCAAACGTGAAAAAGCGACCTCAAATATTTGTACAGCACAAGTTTTATTGGCTGTAATGGCAGGAATGTATGCAGTTTTTCATGGAAAAGATGGGATTCAATTTATTGCAGATAGCGTTCATAACAAGACAAAATTAGTAGCTGATTATTTAGAAAAATCAGGATTTACTCAACTAAACTCTTCTTATTTTGATACTTTATTAGTAGAAATTGATTGTTTAAAAGTTAGACCAATTGCAGAATCGCATCATGTAAACTTTAATTACATCAATGAAAATCTATTGTCAATTTCGATAAACGAAGCTACAACTCAGCAAGATTTGATGACTTTATTTACCATTTTCGGTCAATTAAAAAAGCAACAAAATACTGCTGAAGCTGAAGGAAAAGGAGATTTTCATCAAATTTTAACACAAGAATCTTTCTCGGCTAATTTTGAAGTTATTTCAGAAAACCTTCAAAGAAACACACCATTTTTAGAAAATAAAGTATTCAATACGTATCATTCTGAAACAGACATGATGCGTTATATCAAGAAATTAGAGCGCAAAGATTTGGCGTTGAATCATTCAATGATTTCTTTAGGTTCTTGTACAATGAAATTGAATGCAGCCTCTGAAATGTTGCCTTTGAGCAATCCTCAATGGGGAAATATTCATCCATTTGTACCATTGAATCAAGCTGAAGGTTATCAAATTGTTTTGAAAAAATTAGAACATCAATTGAATATTATCACAGGTTTTGCAGGAACTTCTTTGCAACCAAATTCTGGAGCACAAGGAGAATTTGCTGGTTTGATGACTATTAGAGCTTATCATTTGGCAAACGGAAATTCTCACAGAGATATTTGCATCATTCCTGCTTCTGCACATGGAACCAATCCTGCTTCTGCAGTAATGGCTGGAATGAAAGTCGTTGTTACGAAAACTGATGAAAGAGGAAATATTGATGTGGAAGATTTACGCGCAAAAGCCATTGAACATTCTGCAAACTTAGCAGCTTTGATGGTAACCTATCCTTCAACTCATGGGGTTTTTGAAAGTGCTATTCAAGAAATTACACAAATTATTCACGATCATGGAGGTCAAGTGTATATGGATGGTGCCAATATGAACGCTCAAGTGGGATTGACAAATCCTGCAACAATTGGCGCTGACGTTTGTCACCTAAATTTACACAAAACATTTGCAATTCCACATGGAGGTGGAGGTCCTGGAGTTGGTCCAATTTGTGTTGCACCACAATTAGTTCCGTTTTTACCTACAAATCCAATGATTGAAACGGGTGGTGAACAAGCAATCACAGCCATTTCTGCTGCACCTTGGGGTTCTGCGTTGGCTTGTTTGATTTCTTATGGATATATTAAAATGCTCGGTTTTAGTGGATTAACAAATTCTACTAAAAATGCCATTTTAAATGCAAATTATATCAAAGCCCGCTTACAAGGTTCTTTTGACACATTGTATACTGGCGAAAAAGGACGCGCAGCTCACGAAATGATTATTGATTGTAGAGATTTTAAACAAAACGGAATTGAGGTTGTTGACATCGCAAAACGTTTGATGGATTATGGTTTTCATGCGCCCACAGTTTCATTTCCTGTAGCTGGTACAATGATGATTGAACCTACTGAATCTGAAAGTTTATCGGAATTAGATCGTTTTTGTGATGCCATGATTTCCATTAGAAAAGAAATTGATGCTGCCAATAAAGAGAATGAAAACAATCCTTTAAAAAACGCACCACATACGCAATCTATGCTAACTTCTGATGAATGGAATTTACCTTATTCAAGAAAACAAGCTGCTTTTCCTTTGGATTATGTTGCCGAAAATAAATTTTGGCCATCTGTCAGAAGAGTTGATGATGCTTATGGAGACAGAAATTTAATCTGTTCATGCAATCCAATTGAGGATTATGTGTAAGATTATAAATCAATAAAAATTCAAAACCACTTTTTAAATAAAAGTGGTTTTTTTGTGCATAAAAAAACCTCAACAAAATTGTTGAGGTTTTATATCTTTTAAATTCAGAAAAATTATTTACTGAATTTTGAGTATTTATTTTTAAACTTGTCAATACGACCTGCTGTATCAACCAATTTAGATTTACCAGTGTAAAATGGATGAGAAGTTCTAGAAATCTCTAATTTTACTAAAGGATACTCAACACCATCAACTTCAATAGTCTCTTTTGTGTCAACAGTTGAACGTGTAATAAAGACATCTTCATTAGACATGTCTTTAAAAACTACCATTCTATAATTTTCTGGATGAATTCCTTTTTTCATTTTATAATATTTTAATACTTTATTGTTATGTTTGCTTGCGTAAAGTTGGTAAGGTTTTACACGATTTCCGTAAATAGCTATATATTACTATTTTGAGGTTGCAAATTTAAGTTATTTTTTTAATTTACAAATAATAATTTACATTTATTTGTAATGAAAAACTGGTTCATGAAAAACTATGCTATTTTTGAACAAATCATTCATTAATAAAGACAAAAACAATACATATGAAAATTCGTTTGATCATTATTCTCTCAATAATTTCATCACTTTTTATCATTTCTTGCAATGATAATTACAAATTTACTCTGGAAGTTCCTAAAAACACTACTTTGAACAAATCCATAACAGCTATGGTCAAAGAACAAAATGACAAACCTATTGATAGTATTCACTTTTTTATCAACGGAATAAAAAGTATTTCTAAAAAAAATGCAACTACCATTAATACTCAAGATTTTGGTGTGGGAAAACATCAAATTTCTGCATTGATTTTTTATCCCGAAAAAACAAAAAAAATCAACAATTCCTTTGAAGTTTTAGCAAGTAAATCTCCTGAAGTGTATACCTATAAAATTATAAATTCGTATCCTCATGATACAAAAGCATATACGCAAGGATTGGAATATCACAAAGGTTTTTTGTATGAAACAACAGGAAGAAGAGGACAATCTAGCTTGAGAAAAGTTGACATTAGCACTGGAAAAGTAGTAAAAAAAATAGAATTGGATAAGCAATATTTTGGTGAAGGAATGACCATTTTGAATGATAAAATTTTTTGGTTGACATGGCAAGCTAAAAAAGGATTTGTGTATAATTTAGAAACTTTTCAACTTGAAAAAGAGTTTGCTTATGATAATAGTTCAGAAGGTTGGGGATTTACAAATAATTGTGTCGATTTGATAAAATCTGATGGAACACATAAAATTTGGTTTTTGGATAGTGAATCTCAAAAAGAAAAACGATTTATTCAAGTATACACCAATAAATATGCAGTTGATGATTTGAATGAATTGGAATTGATTGATGAAAAATTATACGCAAATAAATACCAACAAAATGCCATCGTAATTATTGATATCAAAACTGGTGAAGTTTTGGGTGTTGCAGATTTGACAGATTTGAAAAAAGAAATGGAAAAAACACAAAAATTAGTTGCAAATGACGAAGTTCTCAATGGAATTGCATATGACAAAGAAAACAACAGACTTTTTGTAACTGGAAAAAACTGGGGAAAACTTTTTGAAATTGAATTGATTAAAAAACAATAATTCACTCAATTAAAAGTTCTATTTTTATAAAAAATTTAGCATGCGTACTTTTTTAGCTTTTTTACTTTTTTTAGTGCTTATTGTTGTTAGCTCTTGCCGAAAAGACTTTTCAACAATTCCAAGTTTTGGAAAGTTAGAATTTTCAAAAGACACTGTTTTTTTAGATACAATTTTTACCAATATTGGTTCTGCAACCTACAATCTAAAAGTCTATAACCGAGGAAATAAAGCGATTACCATTCCTAAAATTTCTTTAGAAAACGGAACTTCATCAAACTATAGATTGAATGTTGACGGAATTCCAGGCAAAGAGTTTTTTAATATTGACATCTTAGCAAAAGATAGTATTTACATTTTTGTTGAAACAACAATCGACATCAATAATGTAACAAATCCTTTATATACTGACCGAATTTTGTTTGATAATGGCAACAATCAGCAAGATGTTGATTTGGTAACTTTAGTGAAAGATGCTCATTTTATTTTTCCAGGAAGAAATCCAATTTCAATGAAAATTGACAGTTTAACAATTGATGGTCAGCCAACTACCATAAAAGGAAGATTTTTAACGGATGCTGAACTTACTTTTTCTACCACAAAACCAACCGTGATTTATGGGTATGCAGCTGTTCCTGAAAACAAAATTCTGACCATAAATGCTGGTGCAAAAGTTCATTTTCACGACAATTCAGGATTGATTATTGATAAAAACGCTTCATTAAAAGTCAATGGAAATTTGAATGAAAAAGTGGTTTTTGAAGGTGACAGATTGGAAAATAGTTTCAGTAAAATTCCTGGACAATGGGGCACCATTTGGATGCGTGCAGGAAGTAAAGACAACGAAATTCATCATGCACAAATAAAAAACGGAGTTATTGGGATTTTAGTTGATAGTCTTGGTTCTGGAACAAGTCCAACTTTACGACTTTCAAATACCGAAATTTATAACCATTCAAATTTTGGAATTTTAGCAAGAGAAACCAATATTGAAGCCCATAATGTGGTGATTGGTTCTGCAGGACAAGCTTCTCTAGCTGCGACTGTTGGTGGTTCGTACAACTTTACACACAGTACTTTTGCGAATTTTTGGAACAATGGAATTCGTCAATTACCAGCAGTTTTGGTAAACAATTTTTTCGTTTATGAAAATTCTTCGGGACAAGAAATTATTGAAACGAGAGATTTAAAAGCCGCAAATTTTACGAATTGTATTTTTGATGGAAATAACAATATCGAATTTTTATTAGATAAAGTTGAAGGAAGTTTGTTCAATTACAACATCCGTAATTGCATGATTTCTTTCATTGATTCCAACAATTCATTTGCTGGAAATGCAGAAATGAATTTCACGAACAATCCTAATTATCAAAATATCATCTTAAATGGTTTGGCTGATTTTAGAAATACCCAGAACGAAGATTTCATTATTGGTGAAAATTCTGTGGGAATTAACAAAGCAATATCAAGCAGTTTTCCATTTGATATTTTAGGCGTTAGCAGAACCAATTCTCCTGATATTGGTGCTTATCAGCATATTATTTTTGATTGATAAAAAAAACCTCACAGGTTTTAAAAATCTGTGAGGTCTGAAAAAATATCAGTTCAACTTTTTTTGGTTAATTCTTGTAAACAATCCCATCTTTCATCACAAAAACAACATTTTCCATAGTGGCAATGTTTTTTGTTGGATCTTCATTCACTGCAATAATATCTGCTAAAAATCCTTTTTGAATTTGTCCTAATTCATTTTCCATTTTCAACAACATGGCATTGGTAATTGTGGCAGATTGAATTGTTTCTATAACTGGCATTCCAGCAGCAACCATAAATCCAAATTCTTTGCCATTATTTCCGTGTTTAAAAACACCAGCATCTGTTCCAAAGGCAATTTTCACTCCTTTTTTGTAGGCTTTTCCAAAAGTTCCTTGAATTTGAGGACCAACAGCCAACGCTTTTGGAACTACAATATCTGGATAAAAACCTTTGATGGTAGCTTTTTCAGCAACTTCTTTCCCAGCAGTAATTGTAGGAACCATATAAACATCATATTTAATCATTAAATCCATCGTTTCATCACTCATATAAGTACCATGTTCTATGGTTTTTACACCACCCAAAATAGCTCTTTTCATGCCTTCATCTCCATGTGCATGTGCAGCCACAAACATTCCATAATCTTTGGCAGTTTCGCAAATAGCTTTGATTTCTTCAATCGTAAATTGAGGATTATCTCCAGATTTTGCAACACTCAACACACCTCCAGTTGCTGTGATTTTTATCCAATCTGCACCATTTTTATAACGCTGTCTTACCGCTTTTTTAGCATCATCAATAGAATTTATAACGCCTTCTTTTGGTCCTGGATCACCAATAAATAATTTATTTCCTCCATTGGTTGGATCAGCATGACCACCAGTAGTAGCCAAAGATTTACCTGCCGTAAAAACTCTTGGTCCAGGAATTTTCCCTTGATCAATGGCGTTTCTGATTGAAATATTAACACCTGTTCCACCTAAATCTCTTACGGTTGTGAAGCCATTTAATAAAGTAGTTTTAGCAAAACCAACAGAATTAAAAGCAACATCTGCTTCATTTAAAATGTATTTTTCTAATTGAGTTTTTGGATTAAATTCCTGCTCAATGTGCACATGAAAGTCGATCAAACCAGGCATTACCACCTTGTTTTTTAAATCAATGGTGGTGATGTTTTTGCTTTTTGCAACCAAAAACCCATCAACAACATCAATAATTTTATTCTTTTCAATAATAATAGTTTTATTGGTTTCAATCTTTCCTGATTTTGTGTCAATCAATTTTCCACATAAAATATGTGTTGTTTGCGAAATGGTATGTTGAATCAAAAAAAGTGCACAGACAAAGAAGAATATTTTTTTCATTTGGGTTGTATTAGTTTCTAAATGTATGAAAAATTGAGTAATTTGCTCAATAATTTTTTGACAGATGAAACACATAATTATAACGGGTACAAGTAGGGGAATTGGATTTGAATTGGCAAAATTATTTGCTGAAAAAGGGCATAAAGTTCTAGCAATTTCAAGAAATGTAAAGCCATTAACTGATATCAATCACCCAAATATCACCACACTTTCTGTGGATGTTTCACAAAACAATGACTTAAAAAAAGTTACCGAATTTGTAGAAAATAATTGGAAAAAAGTTGACATTCTCATTAATAATGCAGGAAAACTCATCAACAAACCATTCACTGCATTGACCACAGAAGACTTTTTAGAAGTGTACAAAGTAAATGTTTTTGGAGTTGCTGAACTCACAAAAAATATGATTCCTTTTTTACAAAAAGGTAGTCATGTGGTAACCATTAGTTCTATGGGAGGCATTCAAGGAAGTATGAAATTTCCTGGATTGGCAGCCTATTCATCTGCAAAAGGAGCAGTAATTACATTATCAGAATTGCTTGCTGAAGAATACAAAGAACAACAAATTGCGTTCAATGTTTTGGCAATTGGAGCTGTTCAAACAGAAATGTTGGCAGAAGCTTTTCCTGATTATAAAGCACCACTTTCTGCGTCTGAAATGGCTGAATATATGTATGAATTTGCTATAAATGGCAACAAATTTTACAACGGAAAAGTATTGCAAGTTTCCTCTTCAACACCATAAAATGATTATTGCATTAGCTTTTATATTAACTTCTTTTCTTCAATTTTATCTATATTATAGAAACTATAAAAAGGAGAATAAGATTAATGAATTTTTAATTACGATAAGTATTTTTTTAATTTACACATTTATTTACCCTTTCTTTTTTTATATTTTTTATGAAAATGATAACTTTATTGGGTTTTCTTTTATTACTCAAGTTGTAATTATTGCAACTATTGGAGCTTCGTTTACACTAATTACATACATTTTTTGGTATTTTAATAAAAAATAATATTGAGCCGTACACTTATAAATTATATTCCTGAAAAGGCCATACCAATTGTTCAATATTTAATTGAACAAAATAATTTTACTCTAAAAATAGTCAATGAAAGAGCGACAAAACATGGAGATTTCAGAAAACTTCCGAATGGAAAATTTCAGATTACCATCAATAATAATTTGAATCAATATCAATTTTTATTAACCTTGATTCATGAAATTGCACATCATGTTGCGCATGAAAAATTTGGAAGGATTCAAGCTCATGGCAAAGAATGGAAAACTGTTTTTCAACATTTGATGCTGCCATTTTTACATCCAGAAATATATCCAAAAGAAATTTTAGGACATTTGGCAAGCTATCTAAAAAATCCAAAAGCAAGCACTGATGCTGATGCTAAATTATCATTGGCATTGAGAGGAAATGAAGCTGAATCAGGAAAATTATTTGTTTTTAACATCTCGAGTGGAGGTTTTTTTGAATTTAAAAATTCCATTTACAAACGTGGAAATCAACGCAGAACACGCATTGAATGCCAAAATATCAAAACAAAAAAAATGTATTTATTTCATCAAAATGCAGAAGTAACTCCTGTTTTTAGCAAATAGATTTTTTAGAATTATCTTTCTCTCTTGATGAATAATGTATCTAATTTCATTTCATTTTGAAGCCAAGCCCGTAATTCAATTTCCTTCAAATTGATTGTTGATTCTAAGGTTTTTGAATTCCATTTTACGGTAGCAATTGGAATGGTATCAATTTTTATGAAATCTTTAGAGAACAGCATTTTTGCAAATCCAATTTGCTCTACTTCATTATATCTTATTTTTACATCTTTTGCAATTCTACTGAAAGCCACCGCTTTTTTGTCTTTTGCAATGGCATCTTGTTCAATTCGTGTATTAAGTTGAAAAATAGTCTGTTGCAAAACTGAAATCTGATTTTCTAGTTCAGTAATCATCTCTTTACTTTCCTGTAACTCCTCTCTTTTTTCCTTATAAGCAGTGGTAATCAACTCAAAACTTTTAGTATCACTTCCTTTAATTTTTAATGTAAAATCGGATAAACTTGCATAAGAAATGTTTTTTGTCAATTCATTTCTTAAGTCATTTTTTGTTGCATCTGATACTTCATTGAAAAAATTCAATAGTATTTCTTTGTTTTCCAAATCCTTCTCCCAATCAATCAAGGTTAATGATTCATTTTCTTTGATTTCATTATTGATAAAATTCGAAATTTGATTGTTGATTTTGTTTTCATTGAACACTTTCACAAATGTAAAAATGGCAGGAATCATCACTAAAACCCCAATGATTGTTGCCAAACTTGCATATCGCTTTCTTTTTTTTGCGTTGGCATATTCATGCATTGGAAAATTTAACAACTTTAACACTAAAAAAGTTGCTAAAGCAATAAAAATAGCATTGATTGTGAACAAATAAATTGCTCCTAAAAAATAGGAAAAATTCCCTTTTGCAAGCCCATATCCAGCTGTGCATAAAGGCGGCATTAAAGCTGTGGCAATGGCAACTCCAAAAATTACGGATGCAATTGTTCCTTTTTTTGTTCTTGCTACCATCAACGCTAAACCACCAAAAAAAGCAATTAAAACATCTCTAATATCAGGACTTACTCTTCCTAATAACTCAGAAGTGTCTTCACTTAAAGGAAAAAGATAAAAAAACATGAACGAAGCAAATAAGCTCAACACAATCATAATTCCTAAATTCTTCACAGATTGTTTCAAAGTATTGACATCATTCAAAGCAAATGACATTCCAATTCCTAAAATTGGACCCATTAAAGGAGAAATCAACATGGCACCAATAACCACTGCTGTTGAATTTGCGTTCAAACCAATAGAGGCCACAAATACAGCAAAAATTAAAATCCAAGCTGTTGCTCCCTTAAAGGCAATATCTGCTTTTATTGCTTCAATTGTGGCTTTATGATCAGTATCTTCTCTAAAATCAAAAAGATTGTTTAAAAATGATTTTACATGAATAAAAACTTTGGAAAAGTCTTCTTTTTTATTTTCAGATGCATTTTTTTCTTCATCAAAATTGTTTTTTTCGATAAACTCTTCTTTCATACTTGAATATTTAAAAAAGTGAAGATACAAAAACTCACTTAAATGCGGTTATTAATAAATTATTCCAAATAAATTTTATCAATCTGTAAAAGAAAATCTTGTGCTTTTTTATTTCCGATTAAAAAAGCAATTTCCTCAAAACTATCGGCTGAAAAATTAGGTAAATTCAATGCTCTTCCTCTAAACTTTGGTTGCATTTCTGTAAGTTGAATTTCAATAGTTTCCCAAGTATTGTTGGTTTGAAAAGTGGCTACATAAGAATAATAATCATTTCTGTTTTCTTTAATTCTCAATTGATAGCTATTTCCATCACCTTTTAACCGAACCTTAATTTTAGTGAAAGAATGTATTTTCTTTTGAGAAAACTGATTTCTTACCGATGAAAATCCTCCGTTATTTTCTAAAGATACTTTTCCATAAAAAATAGCATTTCCTTCATCATTGATTTCGAAATTCCCTACTGATTTCCCTCCCATGACTACATCATCAATTACGTTCCAAGACGAAATGTCTGTATCTTTTGAAAAATCGAAAATAATTTGTTCAGAGTTCATTGTTAAAAAAAGAAATAAAATTGAAATGATTAATTTTTGCATACCTATAAAGAATACAACAAAAATAAGGTTTAAAAGGACGGTAAAATAAAAAAACTCTGCAATAATTGCAGAGTTTTTTTGTGACCGGGCTGGGATTCGAACCCAGGACCCTTTCATTAAAAGTGAAATGCTCTACCAACTGAGCTACCAGGTCTTCTTTTCTTTTTAGCGGGTGCAAATATATGAGTTATATTCTAAAAAACAAACCTATTTTTTATTTTGTTTCATTTAAATATGCCTCTCTTACTTTTTTGAATAAATTAGATGAATACACAAAGTCTACAACTGCCTCATTATCAGTTTTAAAAATGTCTTCACTACTACCTTCCCAAGCTTTTAAACCATTTTTTAAAAAAATAATTTTTTCACCAATTTCCATTACAGAGTTCATATCATGTGTATTTATGACAGTTGTAATGTTATATTCTTCTGTTATTTCTTGAATTAAATTGTCAATAACTATAGCTGTTTGAGGATCCAATCCAGAATTTGGCTCATCACAAAACAAATACTTTGGATTCATTACAATCGCTCTTGCAATGGCAACCCTTTTTTGCATTCCTCCTGATAATTCTGCAGGAATTTTCTTATTGGCATTTTCTAAATTAACTCTTTTTAAAACAAAATTCACACGATCTAACATTTCAGAATTTGTTTTTTTTGTGAACATTTTCAATGGAAACATCACATTTTCTTCCACAGTTTGAGAGTCAAAAAGCGCACTTCCTTGAAAAACCATGCCAATTTCTTGCCTCCATTGTCGTTTTTCTTCGGTTGTGAAATTTGTATTTATTCTTCCATCAAAAGAAATAAATCCCTCTTCTGGAGTGTGTAAACCAATCAATGATTTTAAAAAAACTGTTTTTCCTGAGCCACTTTGTCCGATAATTAGACTTGTTTTACCAGGATAAAATTTGGTAGAAATTCCTTTTAAAATTTTTACATCTCCAAAACCTTTATGCAAATTATTTACCTCTATCATTTTATGTCAACAGCATTTGGGTTAAAAAATAATTAAAAATTACAATCAAAATAGTTGTCCAAACTACTGATTTGGTACTTGCTTTTCCAACTGCGATTGAGCCTCCTTTTACATAATAACCATGATAAGAAGGAACAGTTGCTATCAAAAATGCAAAAACCAAGGTTTTGATCATGGCATACGTTATTAAAAAAGGTTTAAAATCCATTTGCAAACCTTCTATATAATCCAAACCACTGAACAATCCTGAAAGCACACCAGCAACCCATCCTCCAAAAATCCCTAAAACCATCGCTAAGGAAATTAAAAAAGGATAAAAGAAAACAGTTGCTATCACTTTGGGTAAAACCAAATGATTTAATGAGTTAATTCCCATCACTTCAAGTGCATCAATTTGTTCTGTAACTCTCATAGTACCAATACTTGAGGTAATGTACGAACCTACTTTTCCTGCTAAAATAATAGAACAAAAAGTAGGTGCAAATTCTAAAATAATGGAGCGTTTTGCAGCAAAACCAATCAATGATTTTGGAATAAAAGGACTTTCCACATTTAAGGCAGTTTGCAAAGCAATTACTCCACCAATAAAAAATGAAATGAACATAATGATCCCTAAAGATTTCAAACCTAATTCTTCAATTTCTTTAAAAAGTGATTCGTAAAAAAAACGACGTCTTTGAGGTTTTTTAAAAACCTGAAAAAGCATCATAAAATATTTACCAACATGTTCTATGTAGTTCATGGATATAATTTTGTGCTAAAGTATTAAATTTAGGTGAATAGAATGTAAAATTACTAAAATCAAACTATAAAATAATTACTTTTGTTTCTATAAAATTAATCTATATTCAGATGCAAAAAAACATTTTTCTCTTAGGGATTTTTATATTTCTTCTATCATTTCAAAAAGAGATAATAGCACAAGAAAAACCATCGCTTGTGGTAGGAATAGTGGTAGATCAGATGCGTTATGATTATTTGACGAGATATTATGAACGATATGGAAATGATGGTTTTAAACGTCTTTTAAATGAAGGATATTCTCTGGAAAATGCTCATTTTAATTATATTCCAACCTATACTGCTGTTGGTCACACCTCAATTTATACTGGAGCAACTCCTGATCATCATGGCATTATTGGAAATAATTGGTATGATAAATTTTTAAAAAAGTCGATTTATTGTGTTGATGACTCCAATTATTCTTCTGTTGGAACAGATTCAGATTACGGAAAAAAATCACCTTACAGATTAGCCACAACAACAGTTACAGACCAATTATTATTGGCTCAAAATATGCGTGGGAAATCAATTGGAATTGCATTAAAAGATAGATCTGCTATTCTGCCAGTTGGACACACAGCTACAGCTGCTTATTGGTATGAAGGAAAAGACAAAGGGCATTTTATCACAAGTTCTTTTTACAGAAATGATTTGCCAATTTGGGTAACTGATTTTAACAAACAACAAAAAGCACAGTATTACACATCAAAACCTTGGAATACTTTGTATGACATCAAAACATACAAAAACAGTACTGCTGATAATTCTATTTTTGAAGGTGTATTTACAGGTGAAGAATTACCCATTTTTCCTCATGACATTCCAAATTTGAAAAAAGAAAATGGAAATTTAAGTATTATTTCTGAGACTCCTTTTGGAAATTCCATCACATTAGATTTTGCAAAAGCAGCTATTATTGGAGAAAATTTAGGAAAAAACAAAGACACTGATTTTTTAGCTATTAGTTTTTCAAGTACAGATTATGTAGGTCATAAGTATGGTGTTGATGCCATTGAAACGGAAGATACCTATTTACGATTGGATAAAGATTTGGCTGATTTGCTAAAATTTTTAGACAAAGAAGTTGGAAAAGGAAAATATACCGTTTTTTTAACTGCAGATCATGGAGCCATTAGAGTTCCTGCCTATTTGGATTCATTGAAAATTCCTGCAAAATATTTTAATACTCGAAAATTCAAAACTTTCTTAGATTCTGTTTCTACAAAACATTTTAAATCAACAGAATTGGTTGAAAATTTTTCAAATTATCAATTGTTTTTAGACAAAGAAAAAATAACTACTTTAGGTTTAAAATTGGATGATGTTGCTGAAATTTTCGCAAACGAATTGATTAATTTCGAGACAATTAGCAAAACTGTCACTGCAAAAACATTAAGAAACACCAATTTTACAAAAGGAATTTTAAACGTTTTACAAAATGGATTCCATCAAAAATTATCTGGTGATGTATTGTTAATTCCAAATCCCGGAACAATTTCAGGGAAAAGAACAGGAACAACTCATGGTTCTGGATTTTCTTATGACACGCATGTTCCAATCATTTTTTATGGAAATGGTGTCAAAAAAGGAGCTTCAAAAAAGCATTATGAGATTACTGATATTGCTCCAACAATAGCAAATTTGTTGAGGATTGAAGCACCAAATTCAACCACTGGAAAAATTATTGAGGAAGTTTTTAAATAAAAACTATACTTTAAAATGCGAATTTTGTTGATGAATTTTAATCGCTTTTTTGGATAATATAATTCCAACAATCAATGAAACAAATGCTCCAATTGCAATTCCTGGAATGAAATTGATAAACAAGAAAAAGTCATAAGCTCCATGAAAAAAAGTGGCAACTAACAATCCTGTGATATTCAATAACTGCTTATTTTTTGAAAACTTAGCCAATCCCATAAAATAGCCCATCAAAATCCCGAAAGTTGCATGCGCTGGAACTGCTGTAAATGCACGAATAATTCCTGTGGAAACTCCATATTGAAAAACATACATCACATTTTCAAGCGCAGCAAAACCCATTGAAACCAATACTGCATATACAATTCCGTCAAAAGGCTCATTGAATTCATCATTTTTCTGAGCATAAAATTTTACAATGATATATTTCGAAAATTCTTCCACAAAACCCACTACAAAAAAAGCTTTGATGAATTGTTGAAAAATACTGGTTTCATTAGTTAAAGGAAAAAATTGATTGGCAATTATACTTAAAAGTAAAGTAATGATAACACTTACAATTGCGCCCATCAAAAAGTTTTTAACTAAAAAACCAATAGGCTCTTTTTCAAATTTATCTTTGAAATAGATATACAAAATGATGATCATTGCAGGAGCAATTGCCAATAAAAGTAAGCTCATTTTTTATGCTTTTGGTAAAAATATTTCTGCCATCATACAACGTGCACTACCTCCTCCACAAGTTTCAATCGTTTCCAGTGAACTTGAAATTATTTTGCAATGTTTTGTGATTTGTTGAATTTGTGCCGAATTTAAACAATCAAATGCTGCTTGACTCATCACTAAAAAAAGTTCATTATTTGCACCTTCAACTTGCAACATATTTCCTGCAAAATGATTCACTTGATCTTCTGTGATTTCAATAATTTGTTTATTATTTTCCTTCAAATGCTTAACAACATTTTTTCGCTCTTGTTTATCATCAATGGTATCTAAACAAATCACTGCAAAAGTTTTTGCCAAACACATCATCACATTTGTGTGATAAATTGGTTTTCTTTTCCCTTCAACAGTTTGATAAGCAGTAAAAACAACTGGTGTATATTCAAAATCTTCGCAAAATTCAATAAATAATTCCTCATCAGCTCTTGGCGATAATGCACAATACGCTTTTCCATTTGCACGATCTAACAATATACTTCCTGTTCCTTCTAAAAAAATATTTTCTTGCTCCGCACTTGAATAATCCATTACGTTTTCTATCAAAAAACCTCTCTCTTCCAAAATATCTAAAATATCTTCTCGTCTTTCATTTCTCCTATTTTCTGCAAACATAGGGTAAAAAGCAACTGTTCCATATTCATGAAAAGAGATCCAATTGTTTGGAAATAACGAATCTGGTGTATCAAATTCATCAGTATCAGAAACAACGATCACCTCAACTCCATGGCTTTTTAAGGTATCAACATATACATCAAATTCTTTTTGTGCTTTTATATTTATTTCCGAATTTTTTAAATCCAATTCTTCTTGGTAATAGTTATTGACAGCTGTTTGTTCGTTCATCCTAAAATTTATAGGACGAATCATCAAAATAGAATTCGTAGTTTGTTTCATGTAAATTAATCTATAATCTAAAAAAAATTTATTCTCTAATCAAAGGAAGTGTTGAGCATCTTAACAATCCCTCTTGCTTTGCAATTTCGGAATATGGAACTTCTTCCACAATAAAACCTTGATTTCTTAACCAAGAATTCAATCTTGTAAAGTTTTTTTCTGATATAATAACATCTTCTGAAATAGAAAAAATATTGCTATTCATATCATACATTTCCTGCTTTGTAATTTCAAAAATATTTTCTTCGCCAAAATATTGAACCAACCAATGGTATTCCTCTTCAATTAAAAATCCATTTTTATGAAGAATTGCTTTGTTTTTTCCAATTGGCTGAAAACAACAGTCTAAGTGCAACGCATTTTCTTTAGGATCAATATTGTGTTTTCGAAGCTCGAAAGATTTTACTTTTTTATGTGGAAATAATTCTTGTAAAGCCAAAACTGCTTTTTGATTTGTGCGAGCTGTAATAAAGTTTGGATAATCTTCCCCTGAATAGGTTCCTACAAAAATATAATCGTTCCAAGGCATCACATCACCTCCTTCAATATGACAATCTTTAGGAAGTTCAATGATATTTTTCGGATTAATTTGATTGGTAACATGCTCAATTGCGATGTATTCCTTTTCTCTATCAGGTAAAATATTTGCTTTTATCAATTTATCTTCAATCACAAAAGCGATGTCTCTAGAAAAGATTTGATTGTAGTTTTTGATGACTTTTGGTCTAAAAACGGTAATGCCATATTTTTTAAAAACAGCAGCAACAGCTTCCATTTCTTCAATCATGTCTTGTTCTTTTGGATAAGTTCCATTCAAAACATGTTCCCTACTTTTTGGGTCGTAACAATTTTGTAATTCTGGAGTTGGGCCATTACTAGTGGCAATTCCCAGAACTACAGCTCTTAATTTAGAAGTTTCGTTATTTATATTGAGTTGTAACATTCTTTTCAGATAAAAAAAGCTTCATGAATCATGAAGCTTTCGGTTGTAAAAATAACAAAAGTTTTTATCTTTTTTCTATTGATTTGAATGGTCTTAAAGTTTCGCCAACATAAATTTGACGTGGTCTTCCAATTGGTTCGTTATTCAATCGCATTTCTCTCCATTGTGCAATCCAACCTGGCAAACGTCCTAAAGCAAACATCACAGTAAACATATCTGTTGGAATATCCATTGCTCTGTATATAATTCCAGAGTAAAAATCTACATTTGGATATAATTTTCTTTCTACAAAATACGGATCATTCAAAGCTTCTTGCTCCAAACCTTTCGCAATAGCTAAGATTGGATCATTTACGCCTAAATCATTTAATACATCATCAGCTGCCTTTTTAATGATTCTTGCTCTTGGATCAAAATTCTTGTAAACTCTGTGACCAAAACCCATCAATCTGAAAGGATCATCTTTGTCTTTCGCTTTCGCCATATATTTTTTGGTATCACCATCATCAGCTTTGATAGCTTCCAACATTTCCAAAACTGCTTGATTTGCACCTCCATGCAATGGACCCCAAAGTGCAGAAATTCCTGCTGATAAGGAAGCAAATAATCCTACATGAGATGAACCTGCAATTCTTACTGTAGATGTAGAACAGTTTTGTTCATGATCTGCATGTAAAATCAGTAATTTATCTAATGCATCTTTAATGATAGGATTTATAACATAAGGTTCGTTTGGCTGTTCAAACATCATTTTCATAATATTCTCAATATAATCCAACGATTTTGAGCCATAATTTAACGGCAATCCTTGCTTTTTACGCATTGTCCAAGCCACCAAAACTGGGAATTTTCCCATAATTTTACAAATTGCTTTGTACATATCCTCTTCAGATTTTACATTTACTGAAGAAGGGTTGAACGCAGTCAATGCACTCGTTAAGGAAGATAAAACTCCCATTGGATGAGCTGATTTTGGAAAAGCATCCACAATTTTTTTAACATCCTCATCAACTACAGATTGTGCTTTGATGTCAGCATAAAACTTTTCTAATTGTTCACTTGTTGGTAAATCTCCAAAAATTAATGCGTAAGCAACTTCTAAAAAAGTAGCTTTTTCAGCCAACTCTTCTATATCATAACCTCTATAACGTAAAATCCCTTTTTCACCATCTAAAAAGGTAATACTGCTCTCGCAAGAACCTGTATTTTTATAACCAGAATCTAAAGTTATAACGCCATCAGTGGCTGTTCTTAAGTTTTTGATATCGATAGCAACCTCATTCTCAGTTCCTTTTACTAATGGAAATTCATACGAATTTTCTCCTATTACTAACTTTGCAGTATTTGACATATTCAATCTTATTTTTTATGTTGAAGTGTTTTGCGAAGATACCAATAAATTAAGGATTTTAAAAGTTGAAAATGATAGATTTTTAGATGAATAAAATAAAATTTATTGATTTAACAATTATTTAATAAAACAAAAATCCCCTTAGAAATTCTAAGAGGATTTTAGTAAAAAAGTTGACTAAAAATTATATTTTAAACGCTTTTTCTTGAGGATAATAAGCTACATCTTCTAATTCTTCTTCAATACGCAATAATTGATTGTATTTTGCCATTCTATCTGAACGTGAAGCTGAACCTGTTTTGATTTGTCCACAGTTTAAAGCAACTGCTAAATCAGCAATGGTATTGTCTTCTGTTTCTCCTGATCTGTGAGACATTACTGTTGTATATCCAGCATTTTTTGCCATGTTTACAGCTGCAATTGTTTCAGTCAATGTTCCAATTTGGTTTACTTTAATTAAGATTGAATTGGCAATTCCGTTTTCAATTCCTTGAGACAAGCGCTCTACGTTGGTTACGAATAAGTCATCTCCAACCAATTGCACTTTTTTACCAATTAATTCAGTTAAATATTTCCAACCTTCCCAATCGTTTTGATCCATTCCATCCTCTATTGAAATAATTGGATAAGTACTTGCTAATTCAGCCAAATAATCTGCTTGTTCTTTGCTAGTTCTTACTTTCCCAGTTTCGCCTTCAAATTTTGTGTAGTCATATTTTCCATCTACATAAAACTCAGCGGAAGCACAATCCAATGCCACTTTTACTTCTTCTCCAAAAACATATCCTGCATTTTTAACTGCCAAAGCAATTGTTTCTAAAGCATCTTCTGTTCCGCCTGCTAAATTTGGTGCAAAACCACCTTCATCTCCTACAGCTGTTGACAAATTACGATCGTGCAATACTTTTTTCAAATTGTGAAAAATTTCAGAACCCATTTGCATTGCGTGCGTAAAAGATGTTGCTTTTACTGGCATAATCATAAATTCTTGAAATGCAATTGGCGCATCAGAATGCGAACCACCATTGATGATATTCATCATTGGAACAGGCAAAGTGTTTGCGGAAACACCTCCTACATATCTGTACAATGGCATTCCTAATTCAGCTGCTGCAGCTTTTGCAACTGCCAAAGAAACTCCTAAAATTGCATTCGCACCCAATTTTGATTTGTTGGATGTTCCGTCCAAATCAATCATGATTTTATCAATCAAGTTTTGTTCAAAAACTGAAGTTCCTAACAATTCTTCAGCTAAAATTTCATTCACATTTTTAACGGCATTCAACACGCCTTTTCCCATGTATGCTTTTCCACCATCTCTCAATTCCACAGCTTCGTGCTCACCTGTTGAAGCTCCTGATGGAACAGCTGCTCTTCCTAAAACACCATTTTCAGTTGTTACATCAACTTCTACTGTTGGATTTCCTCTTGAATCAAAAATTTGACGCGCGTGAATGTTTATGATAATACTCATTGTTTTTAAAATTTATAAACTTATTTTTAAAGTTTTGGTTATTATTTATTTTACGGCTAATTTACGAAATGTTGAACGCATTTATTCATTTGAAATTGAATAATTACGAAAACGTTTCCTATAAATCATTTATTATAAAAAAGAAAAATCTACCTTGAGAACAACGTAGATTTTTCTTTTAAAATCAATAAAATTAGGAAATCATTTGGGTTGACTTGATATTCTCAATGAACTGATCAAACAAATATTCAGCATCATGAGGTCCAGGACTTGCTTCTGGGTGATACTGAACAGAAAAAGTATTTTTGTTTTTAAGTCTAATTCCTGCAACTGTATGATCATTCAAATGAACATGGGTAATTTCAATGTTTGGATTGGCTTCAGTTTCTTCTCTACTAATTGCAAAACCATGATTTTGAGAAGTAATTTCGCCTTTCCCTGTAATTAAATTTTTCACTGGATGATTGATTCCTCTGTGTCCATTATGCATTTTATAGGTAGAAATTCCTTGTGATAAAGCAATTACTTGGTGTCCTAAACAAATACCAAAAAGAGGCAAATCTTTTTCTATAATTTGAGCAGCTACTTTTTGAGCATCTACTAAAGGTTCAGGATCTCCAGGGCCATTTGAAATAAAATAACCATCAGGATTGAAAGCACTTAATTCCTCAAAAGTGGCATTATAAGGGAATACTTTAATATACGCTCCTCTTTTTGCTAAATTTCGTAATATATTTTTTTTGATGCCAATATCTAAAGCTGATATTTTAATTTTAGCGTTTTCATTTCCAAAATAATAAGGTTCTTTTGTAGAAACTTTGGAAGCCAATTCTAATCCTTGCATACTTGGAACATTCGCTAATTGCTTTTTCAAATCATCAATATTGTCAATATTTGTAGAAATGATTGCATTCATAGCGCCATGATCTCTGATATAAGAAACTAATGCTCTTGTATCCACATCCGAAATGGCAACCAAATTGTGTTTTTTAAACCAATCAAATAAATTTCCATCAGAATCAATTCTTGAATGTGTAAAACTGAAATTTCTACAAACCAAACCAGAAATTTTTATTCCATCAGATTCCACTTCATCATCATTTACTCCATAATTACCGATATGAGCATTCGTAGTTACCATCAATTGCCCAAAATAAGATGGATCTGTAAAAATTTCTTGATAGCCTGTCATTCCTGTATTAAAACATATTTCACCTGAGGCTGTTCCATCAATTCCAACAGATTTACCATAAAAAATAGTGCCGTCTGCTAATAAAATAAGTGCTTTTTTTCTAGTTTGATATTTCATTGGTTTTGTAAATATTATGAGATGTAAAAATATAAAAAAAGGGATAAACAGTAATGCTTATCCCTTTATATGTGAATGATAAAATCATTTATTCTTCTGATTTTTCTTCAGTTGTTGTTGTTTCTACTTGTGGAGTAGCCGCTTTTTTGCTTCTTCCTCTTCTAGTAGTTTTCTTAGCTTTTGCTCCTTTTGGATTGTAGATTTCGTTGTAATCAACAAATTCAATCATTGCCATTGAAGCGTTATCACCTTGTCTATTTCCTAATTTAATGATTCTTAGGTAACCTCCTGGTCTGTCTGCAATCTTTACAGAAACTTCTTTAAACAATTCAGTAACTGCATATTTATCTCTTAAAACAGAGAAAACAATACGTCTGTTGTGTGTTGTATCTGATTTCGATTTTGTAATCAATGGCTCCACAAAAACTCTCAATGCTTTTGCTTTTGCTACTGTTGTGTTAATACGTTTGTGCTCAATAAGAGAACAAGCCATATTTGCTAACATTGACTTTCTATGTGCAGTCTGTCTTCCTAAGTGGTTTACTTTTTTTCCGTGTCTCATGACGTTTGTTTTATACTTTCATCTTGCTCAACCCATTTTGAGGAGCAAAATATGAAAGATTAATCTCTATCTAATTTATATTTTGCTAAATCCATTCCGAAACTCAATCCTTTTACAATCACTAGTTCTTCTAGTTCTGTTAACGATTTTTTTCCAAAGTTTCTAAATTTCATTAAATCACTTTTATTGAATGATACTAAATCTCCTAAAGTATCAACTTCTGCAGCTTTCAAGCAATTCAAAGCTCTTACAGAAAGATCCATATCGATCAATCTTGTTTTTAATAATTGACGCATGTGCAATGATTCCTCATCATACGTTTCTGTTTGTGCAATTTCATCAGCTTCCAAAGTAATGCGCTCATCAGAAAACAACATAAAATGGTGAATTAAGATTTTTGCTGCTTCTGTTAACGCTTCTTTTGGATTGATAGAACCATCAGTATCAATATCAAAAATTAATTTTTCAAAATCCGTTTTTTGCTCCACACGAAAGTTTTCAATAGAATACTTTACGTTTTTGATAGGCGTGTAAATAGAATCTGTAAAAATAGTTCCGATAGGAGCTCCTGGTTTTTTATTTTCTTCTGCAGGAACAAATCCTCTCCCTTTTTCAATGGTAATTTCGGCATTTAATTTCACTGATTTATCCATATTACAGATAACCAATTCTGGATTTAATACTTGAAAACCAGAAATAAATTTTTGCAAATCACCTGCTTTTAATTGTTCTTGACCAGAAATATTGATAGAAACAGTTTCTCTGTCAGTATCATCAATTTGCTTTTTAAAACGAACTTGTTTTAAATTTAAAATGATTTCTGTAACATCTTCCACAACTCCACTCACTGTAGAGAATTCGTGTTCAACGCCATCAATTCTTAAAGATGTAATTGCAAACCCTTCTAATGAAGATAAAAGTACTCTTCTTAAAGCATTTCCAACTGTTAAGCCGAAACCTGGCTCTAAAGGTCTGAATTCGAATTTACCTTTGAAATCGGTAGATTCAATCATGATTACTTTATCGGGTTTTTGAAAATTTAAAATTGCCATGTTATGTTCTTCGTTTTAATTGTGATTAAGTTGCGCGGTTTATAAGTGTGAAGAAGTACGAATAAACCCTTTGGCTCAATACCAATATTATTAATTGATTATTTAGAATATAATTCTACGATTAATTGTTCTTTGATGTTTTCTGGAATTTGCAATCTTTCAGGAACTTTTACAAAAGTACCTTCTTTTTTATCAGCATTCCAAGTCAACCACTCATAAACAGTATTGCTAGAAGCGATTAAAGAACTTTCGATTGCTTGTAAAGATTTTGATTTTTCTCTAACAGCTACAACATCACCTTCTTTCAATCTAAAAGATGGAATGTTAACGATTTCCCCATTAACAGTAATGTGTCTGTGAGAAACTAACTGACGAGCTCCACTTCTTGATGGAGAAATTCCCATTCTGTAAACTACGTTATCCAATCTAGATTCACATAATTGTAATAAAATCTCACCTGTAATTCCTTGAGCAGCTTGTGCTTTTTTGAATAAGTTACTGAATTGACGCTCTAAAATACCATAGGTATATTTTGCTTTTTGCTTTTCCATTAACTGGGTAGCATATTCAGATTTTTTTCCTCTACGTTTTGCAGCTCCGTGCTGTCCTGGAGGAAAGTTTCTTTTTTCGAAGTTTTTATCTTCGCCAAAAATTGCTTCACCGAATTTACGGGCAATTTTAGTTTTTGGTCCTGTGTATCTTGCCATTTTTGTTGTTTTTATTGATAGGGATTATGAATTAAGGCTAATCCTTCGATAATCGAAATCCTATCAGAATTAAATAATTAACTTATACTCTTCTTCTTTTTGGTGGACGACATCCATTGTGTGGAATTGGAGTAACGTCAATAATTTCAGTTACTTCAATGCCTGCATTGTGAATAGATCTAATTGCAGATTCTCTTCCATTTCCTGGACCTTTTACGAAAACTTTTACTTTGCGTAAACCTGCTTCTTTAGCAACTCCTGAGCAATCTTCAGCAGCTAATTGAGCCGCATAAGGAGTGTTCTTTTTAGAACCTCTAAAGCCCATTTTACCAGCTGATGACCATGAAACTACGTCACCTTTTTTGTTTGTTAAAGAAATAATGATATTGTTGAAGGATGCATTGATATGAGCTTCTCCAATAGCGTCAACTATTACTTTACGTTTTTTTGCACTTGCTTTTGCCATAATTTTTTGTTGTTAAGCTATGTCTTTTAGTAAATTGTATTTAAAATAATACGGCACACTAAACACATACACTAGTTTGATCTCTAACTTATTTTTTCTTGTTAGCAACTGTTTTTCTCTTACCTTTTCTTGTACGAGAATTATTTTTAGTTCTTTGACCTCTTAAAGGAAGACCCAATCTGTGACGGATTCCTCTTTGACAACCAATGTCCATTAAACGTTTGATGTTTAATTGAACTTCAGAACGTAATTCACCTTCAATTGTGAAAGCTCCAACTTGTTCTCTGATTGCTGCGATTTGATCGTCATTCCAATCTTGAACTTTAATGCTTTCATCAACGTTTGCTTTTGCTAAAATATCTTTAGCTCTACTGTTACCTATACCAAAGATGTAAGTTAAAGCAATAACTCCTCTTTTGTTCTTTGGAATGTCTATACCTGCTATTCTTGCCATTACCCTTGTCTTTGTTTAAATCTAGGATTTTGTTTATTTATTACATATAATCTGCCTTTTCTGCGAACTATTTTGCAGTCGGCGCTTCTTTTTTTAACTGATGCTCTAACTTTCATCTGCGTTGTCTTTTATTTAGTATCTGTAAGTAATTCTTGCTTTCGATAAATCGTAAGGACTCATTTCTAATTTCACTTTATCACCTGGTAATAATTTGATATAATGCATACGCATTTTTCCAGAAATGTGTGCTGTTACAATATGTCCATTCTCTAATTCCACACGAAACATGGCATTTGATAATGCTTCTGTAATTGTTCCATCTTGTTGAATCGCTGATTGCTTAGCCATATTTATTTAACCGATTTTCTATTGCTGTTTCCCGCTTTCATTAAACCATCATAGTGACGATTTAATAAATACGAATTTATTTGTTGCATGGTATCAATTGAAACACCAACCATAATGATTAATGACGTTCCACCATAAAACATAGCCCAACTTTGTTGAACTCCAAATTGAACAACGATTGCTGGTAATATAGACAATGCTGCTAAAAACAGAGATCCTGGGAATGTGATTTTTGACAAAATAGAATCCAAATTATCAGCTGTGTCCTTTCCTGGTCTAATTCCTGGAATAAAACCACCACTTCTTTTCAAATCATCCGCCATTTTGTTCGTTGGAATTGTAATAGCCGTGTAAAAGAAACTAAATACAATAATCAAAACCGCAAAAATAACATTATACCACAGACCATTCATGTCTTGTAAACTTGAAATAATAGGAAACTTTTGCGCTAAAGCAACTGGCAAAAACATAATTGCCTGAGCAAAAATGATTGGCATTACTCCTGCTGCATTTAATTTCAAAGGAATATAATCTCTTGAACCTGCAACATTTTGAACATTTCCTGCAACAGTTCTTCTAGCATATTGAACAGCTATTTTTCGAACAGCAGTAACTAGTAAAACAGTTAATAAAATTACTACAAACCAAACAATAATTTCAATCAAAACCATCATTATACCACCTGCACCAGCATTGGTTGTTTTTGAAACAAACTCTTGCAAGAAAGCAGCAGGAAAATTTGCAATAATACCAACTGTAATTAATAATGAAATTCCATTTCCAATTCCTTTGTCAGTAATACGCTCTCCTAACCACATTGCAAAAATTGTTCCTGCAGTTAAAATGATGATAGATGAAACCCAAAATGTAGCACCACTAACTAAAAAAGCTTCTGGACCTAATCCAAATTGAGTTTTGATAGCAGTAATATATGTTGGAGCTTGAACTAAGGTAATACAAATAGTCAACCATCTTGTAATTTGTGTAATTTTCTTTCTTCCACTTTCTCCATCTTTTTGCAATTTTTGTAAATAAGGAACCGCAATTCCCATTAACTGAACTACAATTGATGCAGAAATATAAGGCATAATACCTAAAGCCATCACAGATGCTCTAGCAAATGCCCCACCAGTAAATGCGTTTAATAAACCTAAAAGACCTCCTGAAGTACTCTCTTTCAAAGCTGATAACTGTAATGGATCAATTCCAGGAAGTGGAACTGCAGCCATAAAACGATACACAGCAATTAAACCGATTGTAAGAAGAATCTTGTTTTTAAGTTCTTCAATCTTGAAAATGTCTTTTAATGTATTTATAAAATTCATCATTAACGGGATGTTATAAAGTTACAGCTTCTCCTCCAGCAGCTTCAATAGCCGCTTTCGCTGTTGCTGTAAATTTGTGAACAGTAATAGTAAGTTTGGCTTTTAATTCACCAGTTCCTAATATTTTTACCAATTCATTTTTAGAAACTAAACCTAAAGCAACTAAAATATCTTGGTTTACTGTATCAGTTATTTTTCCACTATCAACTAAAGATTGTAACTTCTCTAAATTGATTCCCTGATATTCTTTACGATTGATATTGGTGAAACCAAATTTTGGCACACGTCTTTGAAGTGGCATTTGACCTCCTTCAAAACCTACTTTTCTAGAATAACCTGAACGAGATTTTGCACCTTTGTGACCTCTAGTTGCTGTTCCTCCATGACCAGAACCTTCTCCACGAGCGATTCTTTTGTCTTTTTTTACAGATCCTTCTGCAGGTGTTAAGTTATGTAAACTACTCATCTTAAATATCTTATTTTAATTCCTCTACAGAAACTAAATGTGAAACTTTATTTACCATTCCCAAAATTGAAGGCGTTGCATCATGCTCAACAGTTTGGTTCATTTTACGCAAACCTAAGGACACTAAAGTTCTTTTTTGATCTTTAGGACGTCTAATTTGACTTTTTACTTGTGTAACTTTTATTTTTGTCATTTTTCTTAGATTTATCCGTTAAAAACTTTTTCTAAAGAAATTCCTCTTTGTTTAGCGATTGAGGCTGCACTACGCAATTGTAATAAAGCATCAAAAGTAGCTTTTACAGCATTGTGAGGGTTTGAAGATCCTTGTGATTTTGATAACACATCGTGAACTCCTACTGATTCTAATACCGCACGTACTGCACCACCAGCAATTACTCCCGTACCAGGAGAAGCAGGTTTGATGAATACATTTGCTCCACCGAATTTTCCTTTTTGTTCATGTGGAAGTGTTCCTTCAACTAAAGGGATTCTAATTAAGTTTTTCTTTGCATCTTCAACTGCTTTTGCAATTGCAGAAGAAACATCTTTAGATTTTCCTAAACCATGACCAACAACACCATTTCCATCACCTACAACTACGATAGCAGAGAAACCAAATGCTCTACCTCCTTTTGTAACTTTGGTAACACGTTGTACACCAACTAATCTATCTACAAGCTCTAATCCGCTTGGTTTAACTCTTTCTACGTTTTTATAACCTTGCATAATTCTTAAAATTTTAAACCAGCTTCTCTTGCAGCGTCAGCTAATACTTTAACTCTACCATGGTATAAATAACCATTTCTATCGAAAGCAACATTTTCTATTCCGTTTGTCAAAGCTTTTTTTCCAATTGATTTACCAACTGCAATTGCTGCTTCTCCTTTCGTCGTTGCTTGAATATCTTTGTCTCTTGATGAAACTGAAGCTAATGTTACTCCATTTACATCGTCTACTAATTGAGCATAGATTTCTTTATTACTTCTGTAAACAGAAAGTCTTGGTTTGGTTGCTGTACCAAAAACAATTTTTCTGATTCTACGCTTAATTCTAGCTCTTCTCTCTAGCTTTGATAATGCCATAATACCTATATATTATGCAGATTTACCTGCTTTTCTTCTTAATTTTTCACCTACAAACTTGATACCTTTTCCTTTGTATGGTTCAGGACTTCTGAAAGAACGAATCTTTGCAGCAACATGACCAACTAATTGTTTGTCAAATGAGGTTAATTTTACGATTGGATTTTTACCTTTTTCAGAGATAGCTTCTACTTTTACTTCAGGAGCTAATTCGAAAATAATGTTGTGAGAAAAACCAAGTGCCAAATCTAATTTTTGACCTTGACTTGAAGCTCTGTATCCAACACCAACTAATTCTAATTCTTTAGTCCAACCTTTGCTAACACCTTCAATCATATTATTAATCAAAGCTCTCATCAAACCATGTTGTGCTGTGTGAATTTTACTATCAGAAGCTCTTTCCAAAAACACAGTGGAATTTTCAACTTTGATGCTAATTCCTTCAGAAATTGTTTGAGTAAGTACTCCTAAACTTCCTTTAACAGTAACTAAATTGTCATTTATGTTTACATCTACACCTTGTGGGATGCTAACGGGATTTTTTCCTATTCTACTCATCTTTTAAGGTTTAATAAACGTAACATAAAACTTCACCTCCAACATTGTCTTGACGAGCTTGCTTGTTTGTCATTACACCTTTAGATGTAGAAACAATAGCAATTCCAAGTCCGTTTAATACTCTTGGCATCTCTTTAGAGCCAACATATTTACGTAAACCTGGTGTACTGATTCGTTGGATTTTTCTTATTACTGACTCTTTTGTGTCTTTGTCATATTTCAAAGCAATCTTAATAGACCCTTGAACTTTATCAGAATTAAACTGATAACTTAAAATATAACCTTGATCGAACAAAATTTTTGTCATTTCCTTCTTCAAATTCGAAGCTGGAATTTCTACAACTCTGTGTCCAGCAGAGATTGCATTTCTTACTCTGGTAAGATAATCCGCAATTGGATCTGTATACATATTTATTTAAATTGCGATTATGGTTTTCAAAATCTCTATTGAAACTACAAGATTAACTTGTGATGTTTGAACCTATAATCAGTTAAAAATTCTACTACTCAAAAAAATAGAGCGTGCAAAGATACACATTCTATTTTATTATATTGAATTTATTTTTGGTATTACCAGCTAGCTTTGGTAACTCCAGGAATTAATCCTTGGTTAGCCATTTCACGGAATGTAACACGAGATAAACCAAACTGCCTCATATATCCTCTTGGACGACCAGTTAATTTACATCTGTTGTGCATTCTTACTGGTGATGCATTTTTTGGTAATTTTTGCAATCCTTCAAAATCTCCAGCTTCTTTTAAAGCTTTTCTTTTTTCAGCGTATTTTGCAACAGTTTTAGCTCTTTTACGTTCACGAGCTTTCATTGATTCTTTAGCCATTTCTTAATTTTTTTTGAATGGTAAACCTAATTCTCCTAATAATGACTTCGCTTCTTTATCAGTGTTGGCAGTAGTTACGAAAGTAATGTCCATACCGTTGATTTTTTTAACTTGGTCAATATTGATCTCAGGGTAAATAATTTGTTCAGTAATACCTAAATTGTAATTTCCTCTTCCATCAAAACCATTAGCTTTGATTCCGTTGAAATCTCTTACACGAGGTAAAGAAGCTGTAACAAGTCTGTCTAAAAACTCATACATTTTATTTCCTCTTAAGGTTACTTTTGCTCCAATTGGCATACCTTTACGCAATTTGAAGTTAGCAACATCTTTTTTAGATATGGTAGAAATCGCTTTTTGACCAGTTATTTTAGTTAACTCATCAACTGCATAATCTACTAATTTTTTATCAGCAATAGCAGCACCAACTCCTTTAGAGATAACAATTTTCTCTAATTTTGGAACTTGCATTACATTTTTATAACTGAACTCTTCAGTAAGAGCACTTATCACTCTTTCTTTATATTCTGCTTTTAATCTTGGTACGTAACTCATGATTATTCTTATTTATTAGTTTTTTTAGAGATTCTAGTTTTAGTATCTCCATCAACTTTATAACCTACTCTTACAGCTACATCACCATCAACCAACATTACATTTGAGATGTGCATAGATGCTTCTTTTTTTACAATACCTCCTTGTGGATTTTGTGCACTAGGTTTTGTATGTTTAGAAACTAAGTTTACACCTTCTACTAAAACTCTGTCTTTGTCTTTGATGATTTGTAATACTTTGCCTTCAGAACCTTTATGGTCACCAGCAATTACTTTTACAGTATCACCTGATTTAATTTTAAACTTCTTCATTGTGTGATGATTTAAAGCACTTCAGGTGCTAATGATACTATTTTCATGAATTGTTTTTCACGAAGTTCACGAGCTACAGGACCAAATACACGTGTTCCTCTCATTTCCTCTGCAGGATTTAAAAGCACACAAGCATTATCGTCAAAACGGATATATGAACCGTCTTTACGTCTTACCTCTTTTTTGGTTCTTACAACAACTGCTCTAGATACTTGACCTTTTTTTACAGTTCCGTTAGGGGTTGCAGCTTTAATAGTTACAACAATTTTGTCACCAATACTTGCATAACGTTTTTTAGTACCTCCTAAAACTCTGATTACTAAAACTTCCTTAGCTCCAGTATTATCTGCTACTTTTAATCTTGATTCTGTCTGTAACATATTATTTCGCTCTTTCTAGGATTTCTACTAATCTCCAACGTTTAGATTTACTCATAGGTCTTGTTTCCATGATCCTAACAGTATCACCTTCGTTGCAATCATTCTTTTCGTCGTGTGCAACGTACTTCTTAGTTTTTAATACGAACTTTCCGTACATTGGGTGTTTAACTCTTTTTACTTCTGAAACAACAATAGATTTTTCCATTTTGTTACTAGAAACAACACCTATTCTCTCTTTTCTAAGATTTCTTTTTTCCATCTTTAAAACTGACTATAGAATTATTGTAATTCTCTTTTTGTTAACTCTGTTGCAATTCTTGCTACAGTTCTTCTTAGGCTTCTTAATTGCAACGGATTTTCAAGCGGTGTAATTGTATGTGCCATTTTAAGATCATTGTAGTTTTTATTCAACACTCCTAGCTTCTCTTGTAGATCTGCTAAGGATAATTCTTTTATTTCTGCTTGTTTCATTTTGTTTAGAATTATGCGTTAAAATCAAAATCTCTAGCTACAATAAATCTTGTTTTCACAGGAAGTTTTTGAGCAGCTAATCTTAAAGCTTCTTTTGCAACTTCAAGAGGAACACCACCTACTTCGAATAAAATTCTTCCTGGTTTGATGACAGAAACATAATGATCTGGTGCACCCTTACCTTTACCCATACGTACCTCTAAAGGTTTTTTGGTAATTGGTTTATCTGGGAATATTTTAATCCACAACTGCCCTTCTCTCTTCATGAAACGAGTAGCTGCAATACGAGCCGCTTCTATTTGTCTTGAAGTTAATAAATCTTGATCTAAAGATTTGATACCAAACATTCCGTTAGAAAGCTGCGTTCCTCTACCAGAGATTCCAGACATACTTCCTTTTAACTTCTGTACCTTACGGTATTTTACTCTTTTTGGCTGTAACATTTTTAATTTCTAATTTAAAAATTATTTTCTTTTACGAGGTTGACGTTTAGCAGGACTTGGAGCACCTCCTTTTGTTGGAGCTTGCTTTTTAGTTAAACCTACTAGAGGAGATAATTCTCTTTTTCCATAAACCTCACCCTTCATAATCCATACTTTAATCCCTAATCTTCCATAGGTAGTATGAGCTTCAGCAAGTGAATAATCAATATCAGCTCTGAACGTTGATAAAGGAATTCTTCCTTCTTTAAAATGCTCAGAACGTGCCATTTCAGCACCATTTAAACGACCTGAAATTTGAATTTTAATTCCTTCAGCATTCATTTTCATGGTTGAAGTGATTGCCATTTTGATAGCTCTTTTGTAAGAGATTCTATTTTCAATTTGACGAGCAACACTGATAGCAACTAAATTAGCATCTAACTCTGGACGTTTAATTTCAAAAATATTGATTTGAACTTCTTTACCAGTAATTTTTTTAAGCTCTTCTTTTAACTTGTCTACCTCTTGACCTCCTTTACCAATAATGATACCTGGACGTGCAGTAGTGATAGTAACGGTTACAAGTTTTAAAGTACGCTCAATAAATATTCTAGATACACTTGCTTTTGATAATCTAGCATTCACATACTTTCTTATCTTATCATCTTCAGCAATTTTATCTCCGTAGTCATTTCCACCAAACCAGTTAGACTCCCAACCTCTGATGATTCCTAATCGATTTCCTATTGGATTCGTTTTTTGTCCCATTTCTACTTAGATTAATTACTTAAATTTTTACTTCCTAACTCTAATGTAACGTGGTTAGAACGCTTGCGAATTCTATGAGCACGTCCTTGTGGAGCTGGTCTTAATCTTTTTAACATTCCAGCGCTATCTACACAAATAGATTTTACAAATAAACCAGCATCTTCAATACTAGAGGTTTCATTCTTAGCTTGCCAATTTGCAATAGCAGATAATAATAATTTCTCTAAATTTTTTGATGCATCTTTTGGGCTAAATTTTAAAATAGCTAAAGCTTTTTCAACTTCAACGCCTCTTACTTGATCAGCTACCAAACGCATTTTTCTTGGTGATGTAGGACAGTTAGTAAGCTTAGCAAAAGCGCGTTGCTTTTTCTCTGCTTTTATCTGATCTGCCATGTTTTTTTTACGAACTCCCATTTCCTACTATTTTTTACCTTTATTTTTAGCACCTGCATGTCCTCTAAAAGAACGGGTTGGTGAAAATTCACCTAACTTATGCCCTACCATGTTTTCTGTAACATATACTGGTACAAACTGACGTCCGTTATGAACAGCAATTGTTTGTCCTACAAAGTCTGGAGTAATCATACTTGCTCTTGACCAAGTTTTAATTACTGTTTTGCTTCCAGCCTCAACATTAGCTAACACTTTTTTCTCTAATTTATAGTGAACGAAAGGTCCTTTTTTTAATGATCTTGCCATAACTTATTATTTCTTTCTACGTTCTACAATATACTTGTTACTAGCTTTGGTTTTAGATCTAGTTTTATATCCTTTAGCAGGAATACCATTTCTTGATCTTGGATGACCTCCAGAAGCACGACCTTCTCCACCACCCATTGGGTGATCTACAGGGTTCATTCTTACTGCATTTACTCTTGGTCTTCTTCCTAACCATCTTCTTCTACCAGCTTTTCCAGAAACTAATAATTGGTGGTCTGAGTTAGAAACAACTCCGATTGTAGCCATACAAGTTAAAAGAATCAATCTTGTTTCACCTGAAGGAAGTTTTACAGTCGCATACTTTCCATCTCTTGCCATCAATTGAGCAAAAGAACCAGCAGAACGAGCCATAACAGCACCTTGTCCAGGACGTAATTCAATACATGAAATTGTAGTTCCTAAAGGAATTTCACTTAAAGGTAATGTATTTCCAATTTCAGGAGCAACTCCACTACCAGAAATAATTACTTGATCAACTTGTAAACCATTTTGAGCAATCACATAACGTTTTTCTCCATCAGCATAAAATAACAATGCTATAAATGCAGTACGATTTGGATCGTATTCAATTGTTTTTACTGTTGCAGGAATACCTGTTTTATCTCTTTTAAAATCGATAACACGATATTTTTGTTTATGACCACCACCGATATTACGGGTTGTCATTCTTCCCTGACTGTTTCGACCTCCAGAACTTTTTTTCGAAGAAATTAAACTTTTCTCCGGCTTATCAGTTGTAATGGTGTCGAACCCATTTACAACTCTAAAACGCTGACCTGGTGTTATTGGTTTTAATTTTCTAACTGACATTGTTGTCTATTTTCTTATAGATTGTTATAAAAATCAATACTTTCTCCTTCAGCTAACTGTACGATTGCTTTTTTGAAACCTCCTTTTACACCAGTAACTAAACCTTTTTTAGTATACTTTGTGCTTTTTTGAACTGGATAATTCAAAGTTTTAACGCTTTCTATAGAAACTCCATAAGCTGATTGAACCGCTGATTTGATCTCTAATTTATTAGCTTTCTTTGCAACTATAAATGAGTAACGATTGTTAACTTCACTGTCGTTTGTTGCTTTCTCTGTAATAATAGGTTTTATTAAAATACTCATTTTGAATCCCTATTTATGTAAGTTTGTATGAATACCTTCCAAAGAACCTTCAGTAAACACAATTTTATTTGCATTTAAAATACCATAAGTATTTAATTCTGAAGCATTGATTACTTTAGAAGATTTTAAATTTCTTGAAGATAAATACACATTCTCATTGATGTCACCTAAAACAAATAATGATTTTTTTGTATCTAACTCTAAAGCTTTTAAAATATCAACGAAATTTTTAGTTTTTGGTGATTCAAAATTGAAATCTTCTATAACTACTAAATTGTGTTGATTTGCCTGAATACTCAAAGCTGACTTACGCGCTAAACGCTTTAAGTTTTTATTCAATTTAAAAGAGTAACTTCTAGGTCTAGGTCCAAAAAAACGTCCTCCACCTCTAAATACACCTGATTTGATTGAACCTGCTCTTGCAGTACCAGTACCTTTTTGCTTTTTAATTTTTCTAGTAGAACCAGCAACTTCTGCTTTTTCTTTAGATTTATGAGTTCCTTGTCTTTGATTCGCAAGAAATTGTTTAACGTCTAAATAAATTGCATGATCGTTTGGTGCTATTCCAAATACATCGTTAGAAAGTTCAACTTTTCTACCTGTATCTTTTCCTGTAATATCTAAAACTGCTACTTCCATTATTTCTGAATAGTTACAAAAGCATTTTTGTGTCCAGGAACAGCTCCTTTAACAACAAGTAAATTCTTTTCAGGAACTACTTTTAATACTTTTAAGTTTTGTACTTTCACATTATCACCACCCATTCTTCCTGCCATACGCATTCCTTTGAATACTCTAGCTGGATAAGATGCAGCACCTACTGAACCTGGAGCTCTTAAACGATTGTGTTGTCCATGAGTAGCTTGACCAACTCCAGCAAAGCCGTGAAGTTTTACAACACCCTGAAAACCTTTTCCTTTAGAAACACCTGATACATCAACAAATTCTCCTTCAGAAAAAACGCTTACAGTTAGGGAATCTCCTAATTTATACTCTTCTTCAAACCCTTGGAATTCAACGACTTTTTTCTTAGCAGTGGTGCCAGCTTTTTTAAAGTGACCGTCTAACGCTTTGTTAGAACTCTTTGCCTTTTTGTCATCGAAACCAAGTTGTAACGCATTGTAGCCGTCAACCTCTTTGGTTCTGACTTGGGTAACAACGCAAGGACCTGCTTCGATTACTGTACAAGGAATATTCTTCCCGTTTTCATCAAATAAGCTGGTCATTCCAATTTTTCTACCTATTAACCCAGACATTTTTAAATTATTAATTATTTTATTTATTGTTTTGTTCCTTTGAATTTCTGTTAAAAAAAAACAGCGTAAAAACACTTTCAACGCTGAATTTGTTTTTACCGTTTTTCCTTCGCGAAACGCTCTGGACATGTATCTATTTCTATGAAATCATAAAAATAGGTGAACCCTACTCTAATTCGGGTTGCAAAAGTATAAAATTATTTCGGTTTACCAAACAGATAAACCGAAATAATAAAAAAAATTATACTTTAATTTCTACTTCTACTCCACTAGGAAGTTCTAATTTCATCAAAGCATCAATTGTTTTTGATGATGAACTGTAAATATCTAACAAACGTTTGTATGCAGATAACTGAAATTGTTCTCTAGATTTTTTATTTACGTGTGGTGAACGTAAAACCGTAAATATTTTTTTATTTGTTGGTAAAGGAATAGGACCGTTCACAACAGCTCCTGTACTCTTTACAGTCTTAACGATTTTTTCAGCAGATTTATCTACCAAATTGTAATCGTAAGATTTTAATTTTATTCTAATTTTTTGACTCATCGTTTTTTATTTAGTAGATTATCCTTTTGCAGCAGCTATTACAGCTTCAGCAATGCTAGTTGGGGTTTCTTCGTAATGTGAAAATTCCATTGTTGATGTTGCTCTTCCTGAAGACATCGTTCTTAAAGCAGTTACATATCCAAACATTTCTGATAATGGAACTGTTGCTTTAATAACTTTTGAACCAGCTCTATCTGACATATCTGACACTTGCCCTCTTCTTCTATTAAGATCCCCAACAATATCACCCATATTTTCTTCTGGAGTCAATACTTCTAACTTCATAATAGGTTCCATTATTTTAGCTCTTGCAGATTTTGCAGCAGCTTTATAACCCATTTTTGCAGCTAATTCGAAAGATAATTGATCAGAATCGACAGCGTGGAATGAACCATCCATTACTGTAATCTTCATAGAATCCATTTCATAACCAGCCAAAGGACCGTTTTTCATTGCTTCTCTAAATCCTTTTTCAATTGACGGAACAAATTCTTTTGGAATATTCCCACCTTTGATTACAGATTCGAATTGCAATCCTTGAACACCAGCATCTGCAGGTTCCATTCTGAAAACGATATCAGCAAATTTACCACGTCCACCAGATTGTTTTTTATAAACTTCTCTATGTTCAGCAGCGGCTGTAATTGCTTCTTTATATTCAACTTGTGGTTGACCTTGATTTACATCAACTTTAAACTCACGTCTTAAACGATCTACAATGATATCTAAGTGTAACTCACCCATTCCAGATATGATTGTTTGACCAGAGGCTTCATCAGTTCTAACTGTAAACGTTGGATCTTCTTCGGCTAATTTAGCTAAAGATATCCCTAATTTATCAACATCTGCTTTCGTTTTAGGCTCTACAGCAATACCAATAACTGGATCAGGGAAATTCATTGATTCTAAAACAATTGGATGCTTTTCATCTGAAAGAGTATCTCCTGTTTTGATTGATTTAAATCCTACTGCAGCTCCAATATCTCCAGCTTCGATATAATCAATTGCATTTTGCTTGTTAGCATGCATTTGATAAATTCTAGAAATACGTTCTTTTTTTCCTGATGTATTGTTCAATACATAAGAACCTGCATCTAATCTTCCTGAATATGCTCTAAAGAAAGCCAAACGTCCAACAAATGGATCAGTTGCAATTTTAAAAGCCAATGCAGCAAAAGGTTCTTTTACATCTGGTTTACGAGAAATTTCTAATCCTGTTTCAGGATCTGTTCCGTAAATATTTTCTCTATCTAAAGGAGAAGGTAAATAACGACAAACAGCATCTAATAAAAACTGAACGCCTTTATTTTTGAAAGATGAACCACAAATCATTGGGATAATTGCCATATCTGTTACAGCAGCTCTCAAAGCAGTATGAATTTCATCTTCAGTAATTGAATCTTCATCTTCCATGAATTTCTCCAAAAGATTTTCATCATAACCTGCTACTTCTTCAATTAACAAAGCTCTGTATTGTTTCGCTTCTTCTTTCAAATCCTCAGGAATTTCAACAACATCAAATGTTGCTCCTAAAGATTCTTCATGCCAAATGATTGCTCTATTTTTTACTAAATCAACAACACCTCTAAAATCAGATTCTTCACCAATTGGTAAAACAATAGGCACTGCATTAGAGCCCAACATTTCTTTTACCTGTCTATTAACCATCATAAAATCAGATCCTTGACGATCCATTTTATTAACGAAACCGATTCTAGGAACTTTGTAATTATCTGCTAATCTCCAGTTTGTTTCAGATTGTGGTTCCACACCATCAACCGCAGAAAACAAAAATACTAAACCATCTAATACACGTAAAGATCTATTTACTTCTACTGTAAAATCTACGTGACCAGGTGTATCAATAATATTGAAATGGTAACTTTTTGAATCATCAGTTGGTTGACCATTTTCTCTTGGAAAAACCCACTCACATGTTGTAGCAGCAGAAGTGATAGTGATACCTCTTTCTTGCTCTTGTTCCATCCAGTCCATTGTTGCAGCTCCATCATGTACTTCTCCAATTTTGTGAGAAACACCTGTGTAGTACAAAATACGCTCTGTAGTGGTTGTTTTACCAGCATCAATATGTGCTGCAATACCAATATTTCTTGTATATTTTAAGTCTCTAGCCATTTCTATTAAAATCTGAAGTGAGAGAATGCTTTGTTAGCTTCTGCCATTTTATGAGTATCCATTCTTTTCTTAACAGCAGCTCCTTCTTCTTTAGCCGCAGCTAAAATTTCAGCAGCTAAACGCTGAGCCATGGTTTTTTCATTACGTTTTCTAGTGTACGTAATCATCCATTTTATTGCCATAGACACTTTTCTATCTGGTCTAATTTGCATTGGGATTTGGAATGTAGCACCTCCAACACGTCTTGAACGAACTTCTACGTGAGGCATTACATTTGACAATCCTTCTTTCCAAACTTCTAATGCTGATTTTTCAGCATCGGTTTTTCTTTGATCTACAATGTCTAATGCATCGTAAAATACTTTAAACGCCACAGATTTTTTACCATCCCACATTAAGTTATTCACAAAACGTGTAACCAATTGGTCATTGAACTTTGGATCTGGTAAAAGCTCTCTTTTTTTGGCTCTTCTTTTTCTCATGTCTTTACATTAAAAGATTTTAAATTACTTTTTCTTACCTTTTGTTGGCGCTGCAGCTGCTTGACCTGGTTTTGGACGTTTTGCTCCATACTTAGATCTGCGTTGCGTTCTTCCTGCAACACCTGCTGTATCTAAAGCTCCACGAACTACGTGATACTTTACACCTGGTAAATCTTTTACTCTTCCACCTCTAACTAATACTATCGAGTGCTCTTGTAAGTTGTGTCCTTCACCTGGAATGTAAGCGTTTATCTCATTACCATTTGTCAATCTAACTCTGGCAACTTTACGCATTGCTGAATTAGGTTTTTTTGGTGTTGTAGTATAAACACGCGTACAAACTCCACGTCTTTGAGGACAAGACGACAAAGCAGCCGATTTACTCTTCTTAGTTATTTTGGTTCTTCCTTTACGAACTAATTGTTGAATAGTTGGCATACTAAATTATTACTGTTTTTCGTTTATAATTAAACTTTCCCCTATTTTTTGGGTGTGCAAATGTACAATTAATTTCTAATTATTCAAAAATCAATAAGTTATTTTTTTATCAGAAATTTTTAAGACCTAAAATTTTATCGATTTGAAGTACATTTACCCTCAAATAAATCAACAATTGAAAGTTACTTTTCTACATTATATATATGTATGTTTTTTTTTGATAATTTCTCTAAAGGGATTTTCACAAGAATTTTCTTTGGAATTGATTTCAAAAAACAGAAACGAACAGCAAATTTTAGATAAGATTAATTATCAAAAAAAAATAAAAAATATTCCTTCCATAAATTCAGAGATTGAAAAAATCTCAACCTTGCTTAAAAACATGGGCTATTTTACAAATACCATTGATAGTATTAAAAAAATAGACAAAAAATACAGTGCATTTTTCTCTTTAAATGATTTGATAGAAAAGGCGATCATCAGAATTGACTCATCAGAAAATGCAACAATTAAAAATATCAAACTAATCAACAACTCATTTGAAATAAAAATTAGTGAATTAGAACCAATGTTGAATTCGATTTCTGAAACTCTCGATAATGAGGGAAAATCTTTTTCAAAAGTGCAGCTGAAAAACATTCAAATTAATCATAAAACTCTTTTTGCTGATTTAGAAATTAATCCATCTGAAAAAAGAACCATTCAAAAGGTGATCATCAAAGGATATGAAAATTTTCCAACTTCATTTTTAAAGAATTATTTTAGAATCAAACCTTCAACCATCTTTAATCAGAAAAAAATAGAAGAAATTTCTTCAAACAGCAAAAACTTACCATTTATCGAAGAAATAAAACCTCCTGAAGTATTGTTCACAAAAGACTCTACACAACTTTTTGTATACATATCAAAAAAACAAAACAACAGTATTGATGGAATTGTAAATTTTAGTTCGAAAGAAAATGGTGGCGTTTTATTTAATGGAATGCTAGATGTCCGCTTTCAAAACATTATTAATACTGGTGAAAGATTTGAAATTTTTTGGAATAGTATCGCTGAAGAGCGTCAAGAATTTAAAATAACTACAGCAATTCCATACATTTTCAATTCGATTTTCAGTCCAGAAATTGCATTTTCTATTTACAAACAAGACTCTACTTTCTTGAATACAAATTTCAAGGCAAATTTGAAATTTAGCCTAGATAATTTTTACAAATTAGGCATTCAATACGAATCAGAGTCTTCCGAAAATTTAGAGCAACTAAAAACAAATAATATTGAAACTTTCTCGAATAATTTTTACGGAATTTACTTTTCTTACACAAAACCAAGAAATGACGTTTTTTATTTTGATAAATTTCATTTTGACATCAATCCTGCATTCGGAAGAAGAAAAACATCAAATGATTTCACAAATCAATTTAAAATTAAAACAACACTGTCTTACATTTGGGATATAAATCCCAGAAATAGTCTTTTCATTAAAAATGAAACAGGATATTTAAATTCTGATACCTATTTAACCAATGAACTTTTTAGAATTGGTGGCGCCAATTCAATAAGAGGATTTAATGAGCAAAGCATCTTTACAGAAAGCTACACTTTTTTCAATATTGAATACAGAATTCTAACAAACTCACGCTCATATTTATATTCAATTACTGATTTTGGAAGATTTTCAAGTCAAAACGAACAAAAAAACGCATTAGGTTTTGGAATTGGATATTTTTTTAATACAATAAATTCACAGATAAATATCAACCTTGCTGCAGGAAAAAATAATAGTAATCCTATTGACTTTAAGCAAGTTAAGTTAATTGTGAATTGGAAAAACTTTTTTTAAAGTTTGATTTTTTTGAATTTTTTTTTGATTTTAATTAGCACTTTTAACGTTTTTTAACAATTTTCGTTTTTTTATTAACAATAAATTAAGATATTTGGTGCAATTAATTCAAACATAACAAAACAATGAAAACAAAGTTAAAATGGATTGTAATGCTATTATTAGCATTGGTTGTGCAAATATCGTTTGCACAAGAAAAAACAGTTTCTGGAACTGTTTCCGATAGCTCAGGCAATTTACCTGGAGTTAGTGTTCTTGTAAAAGGAACCAAAACCGGAACAGAAACTGATTTTAATGGAAAATACACAATTAAAGCAAAAGTAGGTGACGTCCTGAGCTTTAGTTATGTAGGGTACAAAACATCTGAAAAGAAAGTTGGAACTTCCAGTACTATTGACATAGTAATGGTTGAAGACGCTGGATTATTAGATGAAATTGTAATTACTTCTCTAGGTATTAAAAGAGATAAAAAATCTGTAGGTTCTTCTCAACAATCGGTTAAACCAGAAAACCTAGTTAGATCAAGAGAGACTGATTTAAACAATGCACTTGCGGGTAGAGTATCTGGAGTTCAAGCAGTTGGAGCTCCTTCAGCAGGATTTGACAATTCTGGTATTCGTTTAAGAGGTCAAAGTATTTCTCTATACATAGTTGACAACGTAAAAGTAAACAGCATCTCAGACATCAATACAGATGATATAGCTGACTTAACTGTTTTAAAAGGAGCAGCAGCAACAGCATTATATGGGCCTGAAGCGACGGGTGGTATCATTATCATTACAACTAAGACTGCAAAAAAAGGACAGGCTATCATTACTTTAAACCATAGTACAGCTATGGAAAATGTATATGCATTGCCTGAGTATCAAAATGAATATGGAGGTGGTTATTCTCAAGAATTCAATACATTCACTTTCAATCCTGCTCAACATCCAGCTTCATGGTCAGCATTTAATGGACAGCCAATGGTTGAATACTACGCAGACGAAAGTTGGGGACCAAAAATGAATGGACAAATGGTTCGTCATTGGGATTCTTGGATTCAAGGAGACCCTGAGTTTGGAAAATTGAGAGCTTTCTCACCAAATCCAAACAATGTAAAAGATTTTTTCGACACAGGAACTGTAAATAACACTTCTGTAGATTTTACCAAAGGTGGTGAAGGATACAATATCAAAGGAGGTATTGTAAATATTGACAGAACAAGTGTTGTTCCGAATTCATTTAGAAGACAAGTTCAAGCTTATACAAACATTCGCTTTAACATTACAGATAAATTAGAGGCATACGCAAATATCAACTATCAAGATCGTAGAACAAGAAACTTTCCTGATAATGGTTATGGCAATATTGCATCAAACTTCAATCAATGGTGGCAACGTCAATTGGATATGGATCGTGTAAGAAACTACAATAGAAATGGTTCATTCGTTTCATGGAACATCAATAGTCCAACAGACACCAGACCATTATACTGGGATTCTCCTTTCTTTGAAACTAATGAAAATTTAAATTTCCAAACTAAAAATGCTACCTATGGTAGAATGGGTTTGAATTATACTGTGAATGACAACTTGAACGGATATATTGAAATCAGAAAAACATACAACTCTTTTGAATTCAATGACAGATTGGCTTTTGGTGGTGTAAATCCAATCCCATCATACAGCGAAAATGAAAGTTTTGATTACAGAGATGAATTATTTGGAATTGTAAACTATTCAAAAGACATTACTGAAGATTTAGACATGAATGCAAGTGTTGGTTTTGAATTGATTACCTTAGGTGGCGAAACACTTAGATCAAATACAAATGGCGGTTTAACTACATTGAATTTTTATAGTTTAAGCACTTCTGCTGACAGACCAACTGTGGTAAATTCAAGTTATTTACAAAAATCAAAAGGAGTTTTTGCAAAAGCATCTTTTGGATATAAAGATATGTTGTTTTTAGATGGATCTGCAAGATTTGATTGGGGATCAACAGCTTATGATCAGGCAAACCGTGTAGAAACCTATGGAGGTTCATTGAGTTTTATTTTCACTAAATTAATTGAACAAAATGATATTATTTCCTTTGGTAAATTAAGAGCTAGTATGGCTTCGGGGCCATTCTTCCCAGCAAGATATCTTTTAAGTCCTGCTTTTGATATTGGAACTCCTTACGGTAGTTCAGGAACATTAAGTAATCAAGGAAATTTCCCGAATCCAACATTAGAAGGAGGACAAAGAGTTGATTATGAATTTGGTACAGAATTAAAATTATTCAATAACAAAATTGATTTAGACGTAACCTATTTTAACAGAGTTGATAAAAACTTACCTTCAAGAGTAACTCTAGATGGTTCAACAGGTTTTACTCAAACATTTTTGAATAGTGGTCAACAAACATCAAGTGGTATCGAAATTGGATTGAACTTTTCACCTGTTAAATCAGAAGATTTAGAATGGAGTGTTTACACAAACTTCTCAACCTTAAAAAGAACTGTTGATGCCATTGCTGATGGTGTAGATATCAATGTCTTATCAAGCTCTTGGAGAGGCATTCAATTACAAGAGAGAAAAGGTGAAGAATGGGGGGCTATCTATGGTAGAGCTTTCAGAAGAGATGCAGATGGAAATATGATTTTATCTTCAACTGGAAATCCATTATATGATACCAATCAATATCTAGGAAATGTGTTACCTGATTTTACGGGAGGTTTGTCTAACAATATTCGTTATAAAAATTTCAATTTAGGTTTTGATATTGATTTTCAAAGTGGTGGAAAAGTATTTTCTGTAACAAGAATGTTTAACAACTACTCTGGTTTAGGAGTAGAAACTGTTGGATTAAATAACCTTGGAAACCCTGTGAGAGATGCTGTTGCTGATGGTGGTGGTGTTTTAATTGAAGGCGTAGACGCTACAACAGGTTTACCTGTTTCCTACAACGTAGAAGCTCAAACATATTGGGGACGTTTATTCGCATTGCATGAAAGATGGATTTACGATGCTTCGTATGTAAAATTAAGAACTGTTCGTTTAGATTATGAATTACCTGCAAAAATGTTAGAAAAAACTCCATTCAATAAATTAAATTTAGGAATTTTCGCAAACAACGTTTGGTTAATTCATTCAGCAATTCCAGGATTAGATCCTTCTGAAATTGAAACTGCAAATGGGGTAAACTGGACTGAAGGAGGACAATTACCAAACGTACGTACAGTTGGTATCAATGTTAGAATGTCGTTTTAATTTAAAAATAGTAAAAAAATGAAAAAAATTAACAAAATAAAATTACTTATTCTATCTGCAATAATTTCATTTGCAGCCTGTGATACAGTAGATTTTGGAGATACAAATGTAAATCCAAATGCACCAAGTAATGCAGTCCCATCTCTATTATTGACAAGTGTTCAAAGAGGAATGAGTGCTTACATTGCAAATACTACATCTAATTTGTACGTTCAATATTTATCAAACGGACAATATGATGAGGAATCTAGGTACGAAACTTTAAACTGGAGTTCTGATGATGCGTATGCTCAATTGCAAGACATCGCTGAAATCATTAAAATAAATACCAACGATGAAACGAAAGTTTCAGCACAAGCTTATGGTTCCAATGGAAATCAAATTGCAGCTGCAACCATTTTAAAAGTTTGGTATTTCCAATTGATGACAGAAAGATGGGGATATTTACCTTATTCTGAAGCAAATGATGCTGCAAATTTTCTAAAACCAAAATATGATTCTCAAGAAGATATATACATGGGGCTTTTTGCAGAATTGGACATGGCTTTAGGAATGATTAATTCAGGAAATGGACCAGATGGTGATATCCTTTTTGGTGGTGATATGACTAAATGGAGAACATTTGCTAACACCATCAAAATGGTCATGGGCTTACGTTTATCTAAGGCAGATCCTACAACAGGAAGAGCTAAATTTAATGAAGCTAGAACTGGAGCAATCTCTTCAAATGCTCAAAATATTCAATACACTTATTTAACTGAAGACACAAATGACAATCCTTGGCAAGACCGTTTTGAGTCAAGAAAAGATTACTTATTAAGTGATGTATTTGTAAATGTATTGATTGGTTCAGGAACTAATGTAGCTCCAGAAGACCCAAGATTAGCAAAATTCGCAGAACCAGCTACAACTTCAAGTACTTTTGTTGGTGCTCCTTATGGAAAATCAAATTCTGCTACTGCAAATTATTCATTTATCACAGATAATATCATTTTTACAGGAGATGCTCCTTTGATGATTTATACATACGCTGAAGTATTGTTTGCAAGAGCTGAAGCAGCTGCTAAAGGATGGACAACTGAAAACGCAGCATCTTTGTATGGACAAGCAATTACAGCATCTATGCAACAATGGGGTGTAAGTGCAGGAGATATAACAACATACGTTACTGCAAATCCATATTCTGGGATTAGTGATATTGCTTATGAAAAATGGGTTTCACTTTATTTGCAAGGTTATAATAGCTGGGCGGAATGGAGAAGATTCAAGGCTGAAGGAACTAATTCTAAAATTCCATTAGTTATTGCTGCAGACTTACTTTCAAATGCAACTGGTATTCCACAAAGACATGCATATAGTGCAACTGCAAAAGGAAATAATGAAGTAAACTACAATGCTGCTATATCAGCACAAGGTGCAGATGAATTAGACACAAAACTTTGGTTGTTTAAATAGCAACAAAAACAAGTATTTATTATCAAAACCAACCCACTTGGGTTGGTTTTTTTGATTATTTTTCATTGTATGTGAATTTTTTAATGTTAAAAAATTGTTTTTTTAAGTTTAATTTAAGACTTTTGGCATTAATTAATTCAAATAATTATACAATGAAGACAAAGTTTAATGGATTTTTAACGCTATTACTAGCGTTTGTGGTGCAAATTACCTTTGCACAAGAAAAGACTATTTCTGGTACAGTTACTGAAGAATCTGGTGCTTTGCCAGGCGTAAGTGTTCTTGTAAAAGGAACCTTAAGTGGTCAAGAAACAGATTTTGATGGAAAGTATTCTATTAAAGCTAAAGCTGGCGATGTGCTTGTTTTTAGATATTTAGGATACAAAACTGTTGAAAGAACTGTAGGAAGTGCTAACACAATCAATGTTAAGTTAGAACAAGAAAGTAATGTATTGGATGAGATTGTTGTAGTTGGTTATGGTACTTCTACAAAAAAATCCTTTACAGGAACAGCTTCGGTAGTTAGTAAAGAAAAACTAGAAGCTAAAAACTTTTCAAACGTAACTCAAGCCTTGATTGGTGAGGTTGCTGGGGTTACAGTAATTAATGGTTCTGGACAACCTGGTTCTGTTGCTGCAGTTAGAATTAGAGGTTTTGGTTCTGTTAATGGAAACAGAGCTCCTTTGTATGTTGTTGATGGTATTCCTTTTTCTGGAAGTATCAACTCTATCAACCCTTCTGATATCGAAAGTACAACAGTTTTGAAAGATGCAACTGCAACTGCTATTTATGGTTCTAGAGGTGCTAATGGTGTAATTGTAATTACTACTAAAAAAGGTACTTCTGATAAATCTTATATTGAAGTTGACATCAAATCAAGTATCAATGACCAATTAATTCCTAGATATGATGTAGTATCTAATCCTGAGCAATACATTGGTTTGGTATGGGAAGGTCTATACAACAGAGGTGTTGCTACAAATAATGCAAATCCAGTTGCATTCGCAAACGGAAGGTTACTTGGTGCAAATGGAATTGGTAATGGTTACAATATGTGGAATGTTGCTACTGCTGCTGATTTAATTGATCCTGTAACTAAATCTGTAAGACCTGGAGTAACAAGAAAATATACTCCTGAAAGATATGCTGATGAAGCTTTAAATGCTGCAACAAGATACGAAGCAAACTTACGTATGGGTGGAGGTAGTAGTACTTCGAATTACTTCGCATCTTTTGGATTTTTAGAAGATAATGGTATTGTTATCAATTCAAACTACAAAAGATATACTACTCGTTTGAACTTAAACTCTGAAATCAAACCTTGGTTAAAAATAGGCGCAAATGCTGGTTATGCTTTCTCAACTAGTACTAACAATGGTCAAACAAATGGTGCTGAAAACATCTTCGAATTTGCTGATAAAATGGCTCCTATCTATCCAGTTTTTGAAAGAGACGCAAATGGAGACAAAATTCCAGATCCTTTATTAGGTGGTTTCTTATATGATTATGGTATTAATAGACCTAACGCAAACAGTTTAAACCCTGTTGCTTCTGCTGTATTAGACTTAGATCAAACAGACAGACATGAGTTGAATGCAAATTTTGACTTTGATTTCAAACTAACTAGTAATTTGAATTTCCAAGTGAAATATGGTACACAATACTCTACAAGCGAAAATAGAGATTTTATCAATCCTTTTTATGGTTCATTTGCTCCAGATAACGGAAGATTATCTATCAGTACAACACAAAATTTAACTCAAAACTTCCAACAGATTTTAAGATTTAACAAATCTTGGGGTAAACACAGCTTAGATGTTTTAGCGGCGCATGAAAGTTTTGATTTTGATCAAAACTTCATTTCACAAGCAGCAAGAAACATGGCAAGTCCATTTATTTTAGAGTTGAATAACTTTATTGAAATGACTTCTACACCAACAAGTTTTAATCAAGGATGGTCTGTAGAATCATACTTTGGTCAAGTAAACTATAGCTTTGATGAAAAATACTTTTTGTCAGGATCTTTAAGAACTGACGGTTCTTCTCGTTTTGTAAACAATAAATGGGGTACTTTTGGTTCAGTTGGTGCTTCTTGGGTAATGAGTCAAGAGGACTTCTTAAAAGATAATAACTTGATTAAATTCTTAAAATTGAAAGCTTCTTATGGTATCAATGGTGATCAAGGTGGTGTAGGATTCTACTCTGGTTTTGACACTTTCAACGTAACTAACTTAGGTGGACAAGTTTCTATTCAACCAGGTGGTAATGGAAATCCAGATTTAACTTGGGAAACATCAAAAATGTTCCAATTTGGTACTGAATTTACATTAGGGAAATTCTTAGACGGATCTTTCGATTTCTATGACAAAAGAACTGATAATTTAATTTTTAGTAGAAGAGTTGGACCATCTCAGGGTATTGCGATTATTACAGTAAATGATGGTGAATTGATGAACAGAGGTTTGGAATTTGATTTAACTGGTCATTTAGTTAAAAAAGAGAACTTTAGTTTAGACTTATCTGTAAACGGAGCTTTCTTAGAAAACGAAATTATCAATATGCCTTTAGATCCTGCTACAGGTCAACAAAAATTTCTAGATGTTCAAGGTTCATACGCATGGTCAGCTGGAAGATCTATATTTGATTTCTTCATGAGAGAATGGGCAGGAGTTGATCCAGCAGATGGTGCTCCAATGTGGTATCAATACTGGGATGACTTAAATGACAATGGTATTCTTGATGCTGGTGAACCTACTTCAAGTGCTACAAGTCCTTGGTTTATTCAAAATCCAAACGACCCTAATGATACAAACAACAATAACCAAACAACTTCTATTGTTGAGTATCAAAAAAGAGTTGGTAATACTAACATGAAAAAACAAATTACAAAAACTTATGCGAGAGCATCTCAGGTTTATGTAAACAAATCTTCAATTCCTAAATTACAAGGAGCTTTTAGATTGGCTGCAAGAGTTCATGATTTTGATATCTCTGCTCAATTTACTTACAGTATGGGAGGTTATGCTTATGATGGTCAATACGCAGAGTTAATGAGTGATCGTTTTGGAGCTGCAGGTAACAACTATCATACAGATATTTTCAACAGATGGACACAACCAGGTGACATTACTAACGTTCCAAGATTAGCAGACGCTTTAGATGCTCAAGCAATTTCAGCATCAACAAGATTTTTAACAAAAACTGATTTTATTGCATTGAACAACTTAAAAGTTGGATATACATTAAGTAATGACATTGTTGCGAAAGCAGGAATGCAATCAGTAAACATTTGGATGGCTGGAGACAATTTATTTCAATCTACAGCTAGAAACGGATTTTTACCAACAACAAGTGAAACTGGTAACTCAGGCCGTGGATTATATGCACCTATGACAACAATCACGTTAGGTGTTCGAGTAAAGTTTTAACATAAAACATAAAATATTAAAAACATGAAAAAATTATTAAAAATTGGTTTTGCTTCGGCTATATTAGCCCTGTCTTACAGTTGTGAGAAAGACTTTTTAGACAAACAACCGTCTCAGTTCCTAACTGCGGATCAAATTGAGGAAGCTGCTGAGGTAAAACCTGCAATTTTAGAGAGTACAATGGCTGGAGCATACTCCTTGACATTTACTTCAGGAACTGGTGGAACTACAAGTCACACTGACTTTGGTCAAAAAGGAGAAGACATTTTTATGGACATGCTTTGTGGAGACATGGCATTAAGTCAAAGTGTTTACGGATGGTATAGAGCTGATATAACTGAATTTGTTGCTCCTCTTGATTTCACCAGACAAACCAATTACATTCCTTGGAGATATTATTACAGAATCATTAGATCTGTTAACTTAATCATTGATGGATTGGGTGGAAATGATGGGAATCCAGCATTACCAGAAGCAAGACATGTATTAGGACAAGCGAAAGCTTTAAGAGCACATTCTTACTTTTATTTGGCTCAACTATATCAAAATGAGTACAATGCTGATCAAGAGATTTTACCACTTTACACTTCTTTATTAGATGTAAATGGACCAAAAGTGAAAGCTTCTGTTATTTATGATTTAATTGAAAAAGATTTAAGAGAAGCTATTGTTTTCTTAGACGGATTTGCAAGAGATAATAAGTCTCAAATTAACAAACCAGTTGCACAAACAATATTAGCTTATGCTTTAGCTGCTCAAGGAGAGTATGGGCCTGCATACACATTGGCAAATGACGTAATCACTAATGGTGGTTTTACACCAATGCAAGGTGCAGAATTGACAGGTGGATTTAATCAATTATCTACTCCAGGATGGATGTGGGGTATTGATTTAAATACTAACACTGGAGTAGGTTTATTATCTTTCTGGGGTCAAGTTGATTACTTTTCATACAGTTATGCTGGTGTAGGTGACTACAAAGTAATGGATCAAAATTTGTTTAACCAAATGCCTGCAAATGACAGACGTAGAACTCAATTCTTTAACAATCCTGCAAGTGCTTTAAACTTATTACCTATTAATAAGTTCTATAATCCACGTAGAGTTGCTTTTGGAGGTGGTACACCAATCCAAGATGATATTCACTTCTATAGAATTTCTGAAGTACACTTGTTAGCTGCTGAATGTGCTGCAAAATCAGGAAATGAAGCAAGAGCAAAAACTATTCTTAAGAACTTTATGGGTTTAAGAGTGCCAGATGCTAGCTACGTTGATGGATTAAATGGTACACAATTAACAAACCACATTTATTTACAAACAAGATTAGAATTGTGGGGAGAAGGAAAAAGTTACTTAGCAATGAAACGAAACAAAGCTACTATCTCAAGAGGACCAAACCACTTATCTTTTGTAGGTGTTCAAATTCCTCACAACGATGAAAGATTAACTTTTGAGATTCCAGTACAAGAGCTTCAAGATAATCCATTTATTTCGACTCAAAATCAATAATGTATGATTTAAAATGGACAAAAAATAGTAAACTTTTTTGTCCATTTTTTAAAAATTTTTAAAATATGAAAAAATTTAAACTTATATTACTTACTGTTTTAACAGTATTTGCATTCACTAGCTGTGAAGAAGAAATGCCAGCTGGACAAAATGCTAATTATATTACGTTTGCTAAAACAACATATTCAACAGGTGTTGATGTTGGAGGTACTAAATCAGTTGATATTCCTGTATATACCGCAAATGTAGTTGGTACTGATCGATCTTTTGATATAACTGTATTACCAACTTCAACGGCTGCAGCTGGATCTTATACAGTGCCTACTTCTGTATCTATTCCAGCAGGTTCTAACGAAGGAACATTAACAATTGTTTTAACTGATACTAATTTAGGTATTGGAGTGAATGCTTTAAGATTAAAATTCGCTGATGTTGAAGGTTTATCAATTGGTGCTAATACAACTTTAAGTTACATTCAAAATTGTACAGAAGTTACTGCTACTTTAAATATTACTTTTGATGGTTATGGTAGTGAAACAGGATGGAGAGTTACTGACGCTTTAGGAGGTGTAGTTGCATCTAAAGCTGCAGGTACTTACTCTGATGGACAAGCATCTGCAACTGAAACTATCACTTTATGTGCTGGTAGAGATTATACTTTTACAATCACAGATTCTTATGGTGATGGTTTAAGTTTCCCTGCAAATGGTTCTTATTCACTTACTATTGGTGGTGTTGTAAAAGCTACTGGTGGTGGAGATTTTGGAGCAAGTCAAGCTACTGCTTTTGACACAAAATAATTAAAATAGTATTCTAAAAAGCCATCTTTTATAGATGGCTTTTTTTTGCTCAAAAATTACCCTACATTTGCATCATGAATTCAGAAAACACGATCATTTTTGGACTAAGAGCTATCATTGAAGCTATTCAAAGTGGCACTATCATCAATAAAGTATATCTTCAAAAAGGAGTGAGAAGTTCACTTCATGTTGAATTGGAAAAATTAATTAGTGAACATAGAGTAACTACTAGCATTGTTCCAGTTGAAAAACTGAATCGATTGTCAAAAAACAACAATCATCAAGGTGCAGTTGCTCAAATATCTCCAGTTTCTTTTTATGATTTAGAGCAATTGATAGAAAAAACTTTGGAGGAAAACAAAATACCACTTTTTTTAATTCTAGACCAACTTTCTGATGTTCGAAATTTTGGAGCCATTATCAGAACAGCTGAATGTACTGGAGTAAATGGAATTATAATCCAAAAAAATGGAAGTGCTCCTGTAAATGCTGAAACAGTAAAAACTTCAGCAGGGGCTGCATTTAAAATCCCAATTTGTAAAGTTGATCATATTAAAGATGCCTTGTTTTTATTACAAGCATCCAACATAAAAACAGTTGCTGCTACAGAAAAAACCGAAAACTCAATTTATAACATCAATTTGAATCAACCTATAGCAATCATAATGGGTTCTGAAGATAGAGGTGTAAATCCTTCTATTTTAAAATTGGTAGACTTTAAAGCTAAATTACCATTGCTCGGTGAAATAGAATCATTGAATGTTTCTGTAGCTTGTGGTGCTATATTATATGAAGTTGTGAGACAGAGGATGGTTTTTAGTCTTTAGTTAAAATTAAACTTTTTCATTTAAATCTTCGATTAAATTTCCATTTTCATCAAAAAAATCGTCTATTTCTGAAGGTGAAAATTGGTATTCATTGTTTACTATTCCTTTATTTCTATATAGAAGAGATAAAATTCCTCCAACCAAAAAACCGGATAAATGTCCTTCCCAAGACATCCCCTCCTCTATTGGCAACACATACCAAATCATGCTGCCATATAAAAAAATTACTATAAAAGAAAATGCCATCAAACGATATTGTTTTCGAATAATTCCGCTGAATAAGATAAAGCTAAACAGCAGATAAATGATGCCACTCGCCCCAATGTGATAGGATTCTCTGGCAATAATCCAAGTTAGTAATCCTGTAAAAAAAGCACCAAAAACCAATACTTTCGTAGCAATTTCCCGATAAAAATAGAAAACCCCAGTCATTAGGACAAATAAAGGAATTGAATTATTGAAAAGATGTTTTGCATCTCCATGAATAAAATGTGTTAAAAAGACTCCTCTAAATCCTTGAAATGTTCTCGGAAAAATACCAAACTTATTAAAATTGAAACCAAATTGAATTTCAACCCAATAAATAATCCAAATAACCAACACAAATAGGGTTGGGATGATGATTATTGAGGATTTAAATTGTAATTGTTGTTCATTTTCCATAACAATAAAAATAACAAAAAATAAACCATTTCTTGATTTTACAATTTCTGTCAGAAAACTTTATTATTTTTACTGTATGAATGAACCTTTGGCAGAAAGAATCCGTCCCAAATCATTGGATGACTATATTAGTCAGCAACATTTGGTGGGAAAAAATGGCATATTGACAAAATTAATTCAACAAGGAATTATTCCTTCATTGATTTTATGGGGTCCACCTGGCATAGGAAAAACAACTTTAGCAAACATCATTGCAACAACTTCTAAAAGACCTTTTTATACCTTAAGTGCTATCAATGCTGGTGTAAAAGATGTGCGTGATATAATTGATAAAGCAAAACAAAGTAGAGGTTTATTCACGTCCAAAAATCCAATTCTATTTATTGATGAAATTCATAGATTTAGCAAATCTCAACAAGATTCTTTGCTTGCTGCCGTAGAAAAAGGTTGGGTTACATTGATTGGCGCAACTACTGAAAACCCAAGTTTTGAGGTAATTCCTGCCTTATTATCTAGATGTCAAGTGTATATTTTGAATTCATTTGATAAGGAAGATTTAATTGAATTACTTGAAAGAGCGATGAAAGAAGATGCGTTTTTAGCATCGAAAAAAATTAGTTTAATAGAAACTGAAGCGTTGATTCAAGTTTCTGGAGGTGATGCTCGAAAATTGCTCAACATTTTTGAATTGCTTGTTTCATCAGAAAATGAGATTGAAATTAATAACAAATTAGTATTAGAAAAAGTTCAAAAAAATACTGCTAGATATGATAAAACTGGAGAACAACATTATGATATTATTTCCGCTTTTATCAAATCGATTCGTGGAAGTGACCCAAATGCGGCAGTGTATTGGTTGGCAAGAATGATTGAAGCTGGCGAAGATGTAAAATTTATTGCTCGAAGAATGTTGATTTTAGCGTCAGAAGATATTGGAAATGCCAATCCAACAGCATTGATTTTGGCTAATAATACATTTCAAGCAGTCAATGTAATTGGAAATCCAGAATCGAGAATTATTTTGAGTCAATGTGCTATTTATCTAGCGAATTCTCCCAAGAGTAATGCTTCCTATTTGGCAATTAAGAATTCGCAAGAATTAGTTCGAAAAACAGGTGATTTATCAGTACCTCTTCATTTAAGAAATGCACCCACAAAACTAATGAAAGACTTAGATTATGGGAAAGAATATAAATATGCCCATGATTTTGAAGGAAATTTTGTGGCACAAGAATTTTTGCCTGATGAAATTTCTGGCACAAAATTATACGACCCTGGTGAAAATCAACGAGAAAATCAATTCAAAGAATTGCTAAAAAATCGATGGAAAAATAAGTACAATTATTAGAATTTAACTTTCAATTCTTTTGTTACCAACATTTCATTTTGATAAAATTCAACAAACCATTTTTCTGCTGATTTATAGACAATTCCCATTTTATCTTTTAATAAAAAGATATCCTTTACTCCTGTTTTGAGCAACACATACACTACTTCTGGAGTGGTATTTACCAATTGAAAACCATTTGGAATTGGCTGAGCATATAAATTTTCACTAGGCAAAATTTCTCTGACAACTTCCTTTTTCTGAGTTACAGAATCTGGAATTACAACAATTTTATCAATTTTTGTAATTTCAGGAGTTATCAAAGATTTCTCTGATGTTTTATACGAAAAAATGAAATCTGTCATAGAATCAAAAGCACTTCGGATGGATGCTTGATACGCTTTTTTATATTCTTTCAACTTACTTTTACCAACTTTTGAAGTGTATATATTTTTCCCTTTACAGTCATTCAACACAATGATAGACTTGGTTGTCAAAAAGTCAGATTCATCTTTTACATCAGCAAATAGTGCGTTATTACATTTATTTTGAGATAACTCATCTGGAAAATTTTCATTGCTTAAAAAAACTTGAAAACCCTTTTTCTCTAATAAAAATTTAGTCAATGAACTTGTTTGATATCCGTCAACTTCTTTCACAAAGTGAAATTTATCAGAAACTATAATGTATTTATACTTATCTAAATTTATTTCTTGTCCTACTAAAATAAGTGACGTAAAAACCAAAAGTATTGTTACCCTAAATCTATGCATATCAATTCATTATAAGATTAATTCCTAATTGTAAAGATACAGAATTTGCAGATGATAAATTTTCGTAAGATAAAATATTATCAAACATCGTATAAAAATTGACTTTCCCGATTTGAAATGACATCCCTGCTCCAATATTTGAATAGGAAAAATCATCCATCGTATACGTTACTTTAGCATGTACTTTTTTTGAAAATGATTTTTGATAAAAAGCGGTCAATGCTACATTTGTTGATAACGGTCTAAAAACAGAAAAAAGTTGTGCGCCAACAGCATCCGTATAAAAATCTTGATAGCTATTGTCATAACAAATTTCACTTCTTCTCTCTCCAAAACTATATTTTAAAGCCATATTTATTTTGGTTGGTCTCCATGAAATATACGAATTTTCGTTTTCAACTGTTGGTAATTCTTTTTTAAAACGGTTATTGATTTCTCTCCAAAAATCACGATTAGTATTTGGATCAAATTCATATTCAAATCCCTCATAAATAAAACTACCCTCCTCTATATAGTTTTTTACATTTTTTTTATGTTTGATAAAACCAATATCTATTAGGCTTGCCGAAAATTTTAATTGCTTGTTAAAGTGATAAGTAATCCCTAAATCAAATCCAATACCTAAATTTCCACTCAAAAAAGTTCTGCGTATATATTCATCTTTATCATCTATAATTTCATCATTTGTATCAAATAATCCTGCTGATCTTTGCTCCATTTTTACATTAGAAATATAATGAGTATAGATATTATTCGTTCCTTGAACTGTAGTAAAAGTCCCTCTGTTGTTGGTTGACTCTAAATTTAAAGCCGCTGAATAAATTTTAAATCTTCCTCCAAGTGTTAGTTTTTCATCAATTTTTTTGGTAATTCCAGCATGTAAAACGCCTAAAACATCCAATTTATAGGCAATTTGTGAGGCGCTAAAACTTCTGTTGAGAAATGCATTATTTCCTTCAGAAAATAAAATAAAAAAATCTTTTGGATAATATCCAATTGCATCAATTTCTTGATAAAAACCCGCACTTAAATACGTTTTATCGTTCAAACGAAAACCAATGCTTAACAATTCAACTTGTGTATTGATCATCATAAAATCATCTGAAGTTAGTGTATGTAATACTTGAGAAATTTTATCATTGATATTCTGATTATCAACAGCAAACAAATCTGTTAACACCACTCCAGAAGAGCCAATTTGTGTTGAAAAACCTGATAATATGGGAATTCCCACATGAAGTTTGTAATTGTTCTCCAAAGAAGGATTGAGCAATAATGATTGTGGTAATTCACCAAAATCATACAAAACTTGTTTGTTTTGAGAGAAAATGGTCGTCGATATTACGAAAACAACAACTACTATAATATTCTTCATTCTTTAAAAACTAGATTCAATGTACATTGTCACAGACGATTTGAATTCAAATTCACTTGGGTCATTTAAGTTCAATTGAATTCCTGTATTTTCTAGTTCAGCAGTTATTTTTACTTGTGTTGTATTGAGAATTGCTGAGTTTGAAGCAATTTCAATTTCCTCTAAATACTTATAATTAAGTGTATTACCTTGTATAATGATGGGTGTAAATGTGTAAACAGTCACATTATTATTTAAAAATTCAACTCGTATTTTAACTTCCCTATCAAACTCATTTTTAATTGCTACATCCAAATCAAGTTTGACTAAGTTATCCTTAACAAACTTTGATTGCAATGCGTCAAAATTGGTAGTTTCTGAAATACTATTTTGTTGAATTGTCCCTGTGGAATCAAAAAAATCTGCAGGAACAACTGTAAAATAAGTCAATGATGCTTTAAAAATGGGTTTGTTCACATAATCATCTATCTGATTAAAATCCAAAGATTCTGCACACGAAAAAAACAAAAAAATACTTGCAATAAATGCAAATTTAGAAGAGGATTTCATAAAATAAAGTATTTACACTACAACGTTATTTACTCAAAGATATTGCTTGATTTCCAACAAAGAAGTGATGCTTTTAAAATTTGTAGGCTCAATTTCTTCACCTTCAAAATTGCAGTGTATGGCTTGCATGCCAACTTGTAAAGCTCCCTCAATGTCAGCTTCAATACTATCTCCAATCATGATTGAATTTTCAATTCTTGCATTTGCCACTTGGATTGCATGTTCAAAAACTTTGGGATTTGGCTTTTTAACTCCCACTGATTCTGAGGTGATAATTTTATCAAAATAATGATGAATATTGGAGGATTGCATTTTTTTTGTTTGGATTTCCTCAAAACCATTCGTAATAATATGCAATTGATATTTTGGCTTCAAATAGTCCAACACTTCAAAAGTATGCTCAAAAAGATGATTGAAATGCGGCAAATATTCAATATATTCTATAGCAACTACATCAATTAAACTATCTGAAATTGAATAATTTACAGTATCAAAAGCTTTTTTTAAACGCTGATACCTCAAGGCTTCTTTGCTTATTTTTTCTTCTCGATACAATTTCCAAAATTCTCTGTTTAAGGGTTTATAAACGGATAAAAATTCGGATAAATTTGTATCAATAGCGTGTTTTTCGAAAAGTTTATGGAATGTTAAATCTGAGTTTTTCTCAAAATCCCAAAGTGTGTGGTCTAAATCAAAAAAAATGTGTTCAATTTTCATGTGCTAAAAATAAAATAAAAACGAGAGAATACATTTATATTTGTATGAATTATATACTATTTTTTTGAACAAGCAATTACACATTCTTTTTCTTTGTGGTTGGTATCCTTCTAGAGTTTTACCCACAAATGGCGACTTTATTCAAAGGCATGCTGAAGCTGTCGCTTTGAAACATAAAGTAACTGTTTTGCACATCATTACTGATGAAAATCTTGCCATTAAAAAACAAGTCGAATTTGCAAAAATCAACAATATTGAAACCTATATTGGTTATGTAAAAAAAACAAAAAATCCATTCTTAAAATGGAAAAGATTTATTTCCATGTTTAGCGAATTATCATCTAAAATTAGTGATTTTAACGTCATTCATGTCAATACTCTATTTCCTTTTGGACTGTTTGCCTTGTATTTAAAATTGACCAAAAATAGTCCTTATATCATCTCTGAACATTGGACAGGTTACCATTTTCCACAGTCAAAAAATATAGGAATTATGCAAAAGATGTTGTCAAAAATGATTGTTAAAAATGCTTCATTTGTGTGTCCTGTAAGTGATAATTTAGCAGATTCCATGCAACAATTGGGTTTCAAAGGAAACTATGTCAAAGTGCCAAATGTAGTGGATACTGAGCTATTTGTTCCATCAAAAAAATCAAACTCCATCTTTACAATTATCCATATTTCTAGTTTGATTGATGCGCATAAAAATATTTCTGGAATGCTGGAAGTTGCCAAAAAACTAGAAGAAAAAATTGGAGATTTCAACTGGAAATTTATTGGTGGAACTGAAGATCAGTATAAAAATCAACTGAAAAAACTCGATTTTAGAAAAGCAAAAATCGAATTTATCAATCATATTCCGCAACAAGAAATGGTAAATCATTTGCAATCAGCTTCTGTTTTTGTGCTATTTAGCAATTATGAAAATTTACCTTGCGTAGTTTTAGAAGCTTTTTCATGTGGAATTCCTGTAATTTCCACCCATGTTGGAGGAATTTCTGAATATTTTCCTGATGATTTTGGAACCCTTATTGAACCTAAAAACGAACATGAATTACTGGAAAAATTGATAAATTATACTACAAAAACAATTGACAATAAAGATAAAATGCATACATATGCCATCCAAAATTTTAGCAAAAAAGCCATTGGAAATGCATTTTCTGAATTGTACTACACATCTCTAAAAAACAATTCTTGACAATGCTAAAAAATTACCTACAAAATTTTTTGAGTAGAGCTGGAAGCTATGTTTTTACAGCAACTTTAGCCTCCAAAGGATTGTCATTTTTAGCCTCTTGGATTGCCTTGCAATTGATAGATCATAAAGAATTGGGAGTTGTACTTTTCGCTTATAACTTCATCGTTTTTCTAATTCCAATTAGTGGTTTTGGATTGAACCAAAGTTTGATTCGTTATGGAGCTCTTTTACAGACCCAGGAAGAAAAAGATACACTTTTTGTGTATGTCACCAAAAAAGGTTTTTTAGCTACAATCATACTGATTTTATTGATTATTTCTGGAAGTTTTTTAATTGATTTTCAGTTTGAAAACACTCAATTATATGTCATTCTTTTGTCTTTTGTATTGATTCCAACATACTTTTTTGAGGTTACCAGAGCTCAATTCAGATTGAAACACGACAATAAATCTTTTGCGTTTACCGAGTTTTTTATGAGCCTCTTTTTAGTCATCAATGTATTTGTATTGAGTTACTTTTTTCAAGAAATTGGCTATGCAATTGCCATGATTGTGGCTCCTTTAATCACTTCACTCCTATTTATCAAAAAACTAAAAATTCAATTTACACCTTCAAAAAAAGTAAATGACATCAATTTTGAGTTTTGGAAATATGGATTTTTCGCAAGTTTATCAAATGTAGTTACTCAATTGCTTTTTGTGATTGACATTTTATTGATTGGATACTTGCTAAAAGATACTGAAATGGTGACGAATTACAGGTACATTTCGCTGATTCCTTTTAGCTTGCTTTTTTTGCCAAGAGTATTTATGTCCACTGATTTTGTGGTTTTTACTGAAAATATTTTTGATAAAAAATACATCGTCAATTATATGAAAAGTTACATGCTTTTTTTCCTGATTGTCAGTATATTGATGCTCCTTATAAGTTTTATATTTGCGGATTTTATACTCGCGCTTTTAGATCCAAATTTTGTAAAATATTCAGATAGTTTTTTGATTTTGATGATAGGAATTGTCGGGATTTATATTTTTAGAGGGCTTTATGGCAATTTGTTGTCATCCATTGGGAAAGCTCATGTTAATTATTATATCGCCACTTTTTCTTTGATTCTCAATATTGTAAGCAATTACTTTTTGATTCCTGTATATGGAATTTTGGGTGCCGCAATTACAACTGCCATTTTAATGTGGATTTCAGGAATTATTAGTATGATTGTTTTTTGGAAAATTTACACTAAAGTCCTAGTAACCAAAGTATAAATTTCTTCTTCAGCACCAAAACTCCTGTAAAATTTTCCCATATTTGGAATATTTCCTCCTTCAAAATCAAAAATAAGTTGGGAGTTTTCGTTCTTTTTGAACATATAATTTAGCAAATAACTTGCCGCTTGCAATTCTCTTCCTAACTCCGTAAATGCGGAAAACAAATACACAATTCGTTTTGTTGAGAATACAAATAAAGCACCACCCAAAAGTACCTCATCTTTAAAAATTCCGAGTACTTTTCCCTTTTGTTGTTGCAATAGTTGATTGGAAAGTTTTTGTAATTTTTCTTCAGAAAACTCATATTGATACAACTTTTTTTGAATATCAATCAAACTTTGTAGGGAAGTTTCTGCAACTATCAATTGATTTTTTTCGGCAACTTTTATAGCGTGCTTTCTGCCTTTCGAATAATTTTTGCACAATGTTTCATGATTTTTTGACAATTGCACAAATAAATTTTTCTTGAATTGCTGACCAATCAACATATTTTGAGAATTCAAAGCAAGTGAAACTTTCAAAAATTTTGATGGAATTTTTTTGATAAATTCAAGTTGAGTTTCCTCTGAAATTGTTGTCAAAGAAAAAATCCCCAATTGCTGACAAAAATAGGGTTGCGTAACATATTTCAAGCCTAATTTTTGTTTCCAAGGAATGGGCATCACAGCTTCATAATCATTCAAAACCAAAACATCCCAATGGTCAGCAACCATATCTAAATACCAAGAAAATGCATAAACCCTAGATTGTATAGAATTTTCAATACATGAATCGTATTTTTTTTCATCCAATAATTTTCTTGAAACGTACTGAATCATTTATTGTGTCGCAATTTTTAACATGGATTCATACAAACGTTTCCATCCTTTCCAACGCAAATAATCGCTCAAACTTTCATTGTGAAACAGGGTGATAAAAGTGCCATTTACTGCTTTTACAGCATCTTTCAATTCTTTGATTTTTCCTAAAGATTGTTTGGGAGTCAGCTTCATATAATCATTCAACGTAGTATCCATCAAGGCAAAAGGAAATATTTTTAAAGGCGTTTGAATTTCAAAATCCAAATCATAAAAATAAAAAGGTGTACAAGTACTTGCTCGAAAACCAACATGACTTGCATACCCCATAGAATAATCTTCTTCAATTTCTAAATCTATCAAAATTTGATAGGTTTCAGGCAAATTAAATCGCAGATAATGTTGTCTTGTGCGTTGAACTGGCATATTCGTGATGTTTTCCAATCGCTCTTTTTCTTTTTTAATCATGGCAGCATCTTGAGAAGAATAATAGGAAGGATGCAATCCTACTGATGCATAATCAACAATATCTTTTATTAGCAATCGAAACTTCTTCTTAGAGGCAGAAACATTGGTATCAAAAGAGGTATAATTACCAATTAAAAAGAAAAAAATAGTGTGAACATTCATCTCTTTTTTAAGGTGCAACAACTTGGGGAAAGTATCAAATGGATCATTTTTCAAATTGAGCAACACAATCAATCTCGACCAAACTTCGGGTAATTTCAAATGAACAAGGTCTGTGAAAAAACCGCCAACACTTCTTATCAAACTTTTGTGTTTGTAAGCATATGCATTGTCAATATCAATCGTTGAAATGAATTTATAGGTTCGTTTTTTGTAAGTGTAATTAGGAAATTTTTCTTGCAAAATTTTCAACAACTTGTATGCCCAATTATCAACTACTGGTTTTTCTAAAAATCGGTATTTAAATGCCAAACTTTGTGTGGCTGCATAACGCCCATGAACATCTTTTACATGTGGCAAATATTCTTCATAGCGCGTTATCAAATAAAAACTGGCTGCAAAAATGTCAAAAGGAATCGCAGATTTTGTGTTGGTTGCAAAAAAACAAGGAATATCATCCCATTTTTGCATGCTTATTTCCAAATCATTCACCCCTTGTTCAAAAAGCAAGTCGTTACTTTTGATAAAAAATTCGTTTCCCAAAGGTATTTTCGAATACGAAATTTTAGGTCCATCATGTGCCACAAATTCCTCTACTTTTGATGTAAAACTAATAGGAATCAGTAATATTCTCGACAAAATATGCCTAAAAATATAACGAACTCTTGGTGTGATTTTATGAGTGTAAATTAGAATCAAAGTTGATTATGAGTTTTTAGTGTTTGGTTTTTAGTGTTTCGTAAAATAATAACCAAGTTGGTACATTTTTAAATTGCTACATTAATTCATTATAAAACCCCTTCATCTGCAAAGCTAAAATACGCTTTTTCTGTGATTATCAAATGATCCAATAATTTTATATCCAACGTTGTTCCTGCATTTTTTATTTTTTGTGTCAATTGCAAATCAGCATCACTGGGTTTTAATTTTCCTGATGGATGGTTATGACACACAATAATCGCAACAGAAAACAACTCCAAAGCTTGCTTAAAAAGCAATCTCACATCTACCACTGTTGCTGTCATTCCACCTTTACTGACTTGATGTTTTGCCAATACTTTGTTGGAATTATTCAGGAAAAGCACCCAAAATTCTTCGTGAGACAAATCGCCAATAATGGGTTGCATCAAATTAAAAACATCTTTACTTCCTGTTATTTTTGGTTTTTCGAGCAAGTTTTCTAACTGTCTTCTTTTGCCTAATTCTAATGCTGCAATGATATTTACAGCTTTTGCTTCGCCAATACCTTTGAAAGTCATCAATTTTTCGATGGATAACTTTGCGAGTTCATTGATATTCCCTTCTACGGATTGCAACATTCTTTGCGATAATGCCACTGCTGATTCTTGTCTATTTCCTGAGCCAATCAAAATTGCAATCAACTCAGCATCTGATAAAACCGTTTTTCCTTTGGCAACTAATTTTTCGCGAGGCCTGTCATCCAATGCCCAAGATTTTATTGATAATTTTTCCATTTGAAATTTTTTTATAAAAGTAAGAGTTTATTTTATGTAAACGCAAAGGCGCAAAACCAAATTAATATGAATAATCGCTAAGTCAGCGAAGAATTATTTATTCAAAGCATTGCGATCTTTGCGAAAAACCTTTGCAAACTTTGCGGTTAAAATAATTGTCAGCTTGAAAATCAGCGAATTTAAAATTCAAAAGAAATCAATTCTCAATTCCTAGTTGATAATTCTTTCTATCTTTGCATCCTTATTTAGAACTTTTTTAGATGAAAATTATCATTGCAGGTGCTGGAGACGTGGGTTTTCACTTAGCTAAACTGCTGTCTTACGAGTCTCAAGACACGTATATTATCGATTTTGATGGCGAACGCTTGAACTACATCAACAATCATTTGGATGTTATTACTAAAAAAGGTGATGCAACTTCTATAAAATTATTGAAAGAAATAGGCGTGAATTCTGCTGACTTGCTGATTGCTGTTACCGAAAGTCAAAATACCAATTTTACAATTTCAGTAATTGGAAAATCTTTGGGCGCCAAAAAAACAATTGCTCGAATTGACAACCCTGAATTTTTATGCGAATGCGAAGTTGATTTCAAAAAAATGGGCGTAGATTTTATGATTTCTCCCCAAGAATTGGCAGCAAACGAGATTAAAATGCTGCTAAATCAAGCGTCATTCAATGATACTGTGGCTTTTGAAAGTGGAATTTTTAATGTGTTGGGTGCTACACTCACTTACAAATCTCCGCTGATTGATTTAACCGTGAAAGAAGCTCGTCAAACGTTTCCAAATATTGATTATACTGCCATTGCAATCAAAAGAGAAAATGTTTCTCAAACCATTATCCCAAGAGGAGATACTACCTTCGAAATCAATGACCAAGTGTATTTCTCTGTGCCCAATTATAGCATGAAAGACCTCTATCCTATTATCGGAAAAGAGCAGTTTCACATTAAAAATGTCATGATTTTGGGCGGAAGTAGTATTGGCGAAAAAACGGCAAGAAACTTAGGTAAAGAAAAATTCAATGTAAAACTCATTGAAAAAAACAAAGAAAAAGCAGAAGCTTTAGCTGAAGAATTATCTGATACGTTAGTCATCAATGGTGATGGTCGAAATCTAGAATTATTAGAAGAGGAAAACATCCGCGAAACAGATGCTTTTATTGCAGTTACCGGAAATTCCGAAACCAATATTATGTCCTGTTTGGTTGCCAAATCAAAAGGAGTGAAAAAAACAATTGCGCTGGTTGAAAACATGGATTATATTGATATTTCTCAAACCATAGGAATTCAATCGTTGATTAATAAAAAACTGATTGCTGCAAGTAATATTTTTAAACACATACGTAAAGGAGAAATCCTTGAAATGGCAAATTTGCACAATATTGATGCTGAAGTCTTTGAATTTGAGGTGCCTGAAAATGCCAAAGTCACCAAAAAACCTATCAGAGAATTGCGAATTCCTCAAGAAGCTGTTTTTGGTGGAATTATTAGAAATGGCAAAGCGTTGATGTGTGCTGGAAACATGCAAATCATTGCTGGTGATAAAGTAATTGTATTTTGTTTGCCAGAAGTCATTGATACTGTAGAAAATTTATTCAAAAAATAAATGGCAACCCTCAATCTAAAAATCATTTACCGTTTTTTAGGCATCACAGCTATTTTGAACGGAATTTTCATGTTTCTTTCCTTTCCGTTTAGTTTTTTTAACGACGAAAAAGTAGCTTGGGGAATTTTAAATGCGGGTATCATTACCGTTTTGATTGGGGTGTTATTGTACTATTTTAACAAGCCTAAAAACACCAACATTCAAAAAAAGGAAGGATATCTCATTGTTACTTTAGGTTGGTTAACCCTCACTTTTACAGGAATGTTGCCCTATTTATTGTCTGGTGCAATTCCGAATGTGACCAACGCACTTTTTGAAACCATTTCTGGTTATTCAACCACAGGATCTTCTATTTTGACCGATATTGAATCCATGCCAAAAGGTATTTTGTTTTGGCGTTCTGCCACTCATTGGATTGGTGGCATGGGAATTATTGTGCTTACCATTGCCATTTTACCATTGTTAGGCATTGGAGGAATGCAGCTTTTTATGGCAGAAGCACCTGGACCCTCTGCTGACAAATTGCATCCACGAATTACAGATACTGCAAAACGATTGTACCTCATTTATGTGACGCTTACACTTGCTGAATTTCTACTGCTAAAAGTGGCAGGAATGACTTGGTTTGATGCCATCAATCATGCCATGGCAACTGTCAGTACAGGAGGTTTTTCGACCAAAAATGATAGTGTCGCTTTTTACAATCACTTGCCTTTGGTGCAATACATCATCATCTTTTTTATGATGGTGGCAGGAACCAATTTTGTCTTGACCTACTTTGCATTGAAAGGAAAAATTCAAAAAGTATTTCAAAGTGAGGAATTCAAATATTATTTATTTGGGATTATTGCTGTTTCATCAATCGTAACTGTTATTATTTACCATTTTCAAGACCCTAATTTGCAATCTTCTATTGTGCACCCAAAAGTTTTTGGCGAACTGGAATATGCCATTAGGCATTCTTTATTCATGGTTACTTCTGTAGTTACCACAACAGGATTTGTCTCTGCTGATTATACTACTTGGAATCTTTTTGCCACCGGAATTTTCTTTGCCTTGTTTTTCACAGGAGGCTCAGCAGGCTCTACAAGTGGGGGAGTAAAAATAGTGCGACATATTATCATGCTAAAAAACAGTTTTTTAGAATTTAAAAAAGCTTTGCATCCCAGTGCGATTATTCCTGTACGTTATGACGGAAAATCCGTGAATCATCAAATTGTATTCAACATCTTGTCGTTTTTCATCATTTACATGTTGATTTTTATGTTGGCATCTGTGGTATTGACGCTTTTTGGGATGGATTTTTACTCAGCAATGGGCGCAGCAGCCTCGTCTTTGGGGAATATTGGCCCTGCTATTGGCTCCGTAAATCCTGTTGCCAATTTCAATCACTTGACAGATGCTGCCAAACTGTTTTGCTCTTTCTTGATGTTGATAGGGCGTTTAGAACTTTTTACGGTATTGATATTATTTACGCCTTTCTTTTGGCGCAAGAATTAAATGGTTGTTTCTTTTTTTTAAAATTACAATTACTAGAGCTTTAGTCACAAAAACTTAGGCAACAACAAAAGTTATGCTGAATGTGAGACAAAAAGGCGCACATTATTTTTAATTGAACTATTTTTTATATTTTTGGTACATATTCAAATCTTGAAAGACAAAATGTTCCAAATCAATAAACTTGCAAAACTTCCTCCAAAAAGAGAAAAAGTAGAAACAATTGAAATTTTACGTCAATTAAGTAAATCTACAAATTCGTTGGGTGAGCTAAAGGGAATTGCTAAAACAATTCCTAATCAAGAAATGTTGATTAACGCAGTTGTTTTACAGGAAGCTAAGGACAGTTCAGAAATAGAAAATATTATTACAACTCAAGATGAATTGTATAAAGCATTAGCAACAAACAGCAAACAACCCACTCAAGTTAAAGAAGTTATCAACTATAGAAGTGCTATTTTTTCTGGTTTTGAACTCATAAAAAAGCAAGGATTTTTAAGGTTAAAAGACATTGAAACCATTCAAAAAACCATTATCGAAAATAACGCAGGAATTCGCTCAATGGCTGGAACTGTATTAAAAAATGATAAAACTGGAGAAATTGTTTACACACCTCCACAAGAGAAAAATGATATTTTAGAGTTACTAGGTAATTTCTTAGAACATTTTAATGTTAAACAAAACGATTTAGATCCACTCATTAATTTAGCTATTTTACATTATCAGTTTGAAAGCATTCACCCTTTTTATGATGGAAATGGAAGAGCAGGAAGGATTCTGAACATCTTATACCTAATTTTAAACGACCTTTTAGATATTCCAATTCTATATTTAAGTTCATACATTAATGAAAACAAAGCAGATTATTATCGTTTATTAAATACCGTTAATACGAAAGATGAATGGACTGAGTACATCATTTATATGTTAAAAGCAGTTGAAGAAACCTCAAACAGAACTATTGAAAAAATAAATTCAATAAAAGAACTTTTGAGTGAAACAATACTATTTGTTCAAGCAAAAGAACCAAAAATGTATAGAAAAGAATTCATTGAATTACTCTTTGAGCAACCTTATTCTAAAATAGAATTTGTTGTAGAGAAATTGAATGTAGAAAGAAAAGCTGCTTCCCGTTATTTAAAAAAGATGGAAGAAATTGGAATACTAACCTCTCAAAAGATAGGAAGGGAAAGCGTTTACGTGAATACTAAATTGATTGAAATATTAAAAAAGCATTAAGTAAAACAACTATAAGCTGAATAAATACCTCTTTATTCAAACTGTTTTGCTCTTTCTTGATGCTCATAGGGGGTTTAGAACTTTTTACAGTTTTGATTTTATTTACGCCTTTCTTTTGGCGTAAGAATTAAGATGATTTTTTATTAAATTTTTTGGAGGATTTTTTTTAAAAAAAATCAATTTACAACTATACTCATTCTAGTTAAAGCATTAATTTGTAGCCAAAAAAACATATTGATTGTATTAACCATTTCAAAAAAAATCTGTAAAACGCTCAACTAAACTTGAGCTAATTTTAGAAATTCCGAAAGTCTAAGATAACAAGATTCTTTCCCTATTTTTCCTCATTAAAATACACCTTATAAAACTGCATTTTTTTCTCCTCATCATAACCTCTTTCCAAATATTCTGAAGCAGCATCTGGTGCATCAACATCCAATTTGATGATAAAATGAGTATCTAATTTGATTTCTGTTTTGAGTTTATTTTTTTCTTTTTTCAAGACAACATCAGAAATGTTGAAGTTATTTCTAATCAACACATCATTGAGCGTTTCGTAGTGTTTTTTATATTCTTCAAACAACTCTTTGTGCTTTTCATCATCAAATAGTTCGTCTTTAAATTGATGATAATTAACAGATTCATGTTCTTTAAAATAATCAACAGTACTCGCCAAAAAATCTCCTTGTTTGTGTTTTCCGAATTCAGGTTTGATCACTTCTTCCGAAAATTCTTTGCACAAATCGAGATAGTTTTGGGTGTGTGAATTAAAATCATCCGCCAATTTGACACCTAAAAAATTTTTAATCCAATATTGCGCATCATAATTGTTGTTATCCACAGAAAAAACAATTGTTCCTTGAGTATCAGCCGTATTTAAAATCAAACACCCTTTGTCAATTTTTTTAGTAGATATTCCTTTTTGAACCACCACATCATAACTATTTTCATCATCCAAATACGTCTGAAAAAAATCTACTTTGTTTTCAATTTTAAAGATGCCAATTCCCTCTGTCAACACATTATTGAATTCCAAACCTTCTATAAAAACGACAATGACGTCACCTGTTTTTATTTGGGCTGAATTGGATTGTTCGTACAAATGATTCACGATGTTTTTGGAATACTCTACAAACAAAGTTTCATCAGCAAAAATAGCAGCACTATAATTATTCAACTCATTCAAACGAACATCTGCATGATGCGAAAAACGGTAACTTTGTGTTACAGAACCAAAAGGTCTTAATAGAAAACTTTTCATCAAATCATAACTTTCTTGATCAAAACGAATCGTGTTTTCTGAAAAAACATTGTGTCCGCTATTGAATTTGTTGGCTACTTTATGAAGAATACATTTGGTGATTTCTGCTCGTGTTTTTTGAATCATTTTCTCATAATTTTAAGGACGTAAAAGTACTAGAAGTTTTATGAAACTTATGGAAAATATCTTATTTTTTGAGCTCAAAAAGGAATTTACAATTCCAATTTCAACTGCTCAGGCAACAACTTAAAAGTTTTTCGGTGATGAATGGTTGCACCAAATTCACGGATTGCATTTCTATGCTCAACAGTTGGATATCCTTTGTTTTTATCCCAAAAGTAGTTTGGAAATTCCTGATGAATTTTCTCCATATAATCATCCCTGTAGGTTTTTGCTAAAATAGATGCAGCTGCAATACTCCTATATTTTGAATCTCCTTTTACAATGGTTTGATGCGGAATTTGTTGATACTTTCGGAACTTATTGCCATCAACAATGATAAATTCAGGCGATATTTTTAGTGCGTCAATTGCACGATGCATGGCTGTAATAGAAGCTTGTAACACATTGATTTCATCAACTTCTTGTTGCATCACAAACGAAACTGCAAAAGCAATGGCATTTTCCTCAATAATGGGACGCAAATCAAGTCGCTTTTTTTCGGACAATTGTTTGGAATCATTCAAAAAAGGATGAGAAAAATCAACGGGCAATATCACAGCTGCAGCCACAACAGGTCCTGCTAAGCAACCTCTGCCTGCTTCATCTGTACCAACTTCTAAAGAAAAACCGCTAAAATTAATTGCTAACATTTTACAAATTAACCAATTTCACAATAATTAAACACAATAATTTTCGTTTAATTATTTTACATTTGTCGCTGTTTAAATTCAATATGAATAAAAAAATAGTTTATCCATTTTTATTGCTAATTTTCTCACTTAATACTCTTTTTTCTCAAAGAAAACTTAGTGGAGGCGAAAAAGTTGACAATATTACTATTGGAATGGATGGAAGAATTGATACGCTGTCAAATACTGGCTCAACCAAAGTAATTTTATCAGGAAAAACAAAATATACAGATTACAAAATTTTCTCTCACAAACGCGATACTGCATATATTGATACCACACTTTCCATCAAAAAGGAATATATTTTCAATTATTTACGAAAAGATAATTTTGAACTGCTTTCATTTCACAATCAGGGACAAACATTTAATAATTTAGGCTATAATTTCAATAATATAAGTCATTTTCCTGACATTGGTTTCAGCGCAAAACAAGTGAGTTATTTGGAAATTGAGGACATCAAATATTACGAAGTTCCTACACCAACCACCGAAATTACGTATAAAACAGGTTTGCAACAAGGACAAGTAGTGGATGCGATTTTCACGTTGAATTTTTCTGAAAGATTCAATGTTTCCATGTCCTATAAAGGACTGCGTTCTTTGGGAGCATACAGAAGAGCACTTGTGAGTAATGGAAATTTTAGAGGCGCTTTTCATTATCGAACGAAAGAAAATCAATACGAAATAAGAGGTCATATTGCTTCACAAGATTTTTTTCATCAAGAAAATGGTGGATTGACCGCAAATGCGTTACAAAATTTTATCAATGAAGACCCCAATTTTGAACAGCGTCAACGTTTGGATGTGAATTTGAATGATGCAGAAAGTCAATTTGATGGGAACAGAGTATATGTGGATCACAGTTATAAATTGCTGTCAAGCAGAGATACTTTGAACAATCGTGATTTTGGAAATATCAAAATTGGGCATGTTTTTACCAATGAAACAAAAAGCTATCGATTTATTCAAAACACGGTAACTACTGCTATTTTTGGAAATTCAAATCCTACAAATGCTTCTAATGACGAAGCAGTTAGCAAAATAACAGACAACGAATTCAACCTAGAATTCAACTCAAAATATGTGTTAGGACAATTCAAAGCCAAGTTGCATTTAACGCAATATTCTTATGGATATGATTCGATTATGAATAGTAACAATTCCGTAAACAATTTTAAGTTTGATGGAAATGCGTTGTCATTTGGCGCAGATTGGAATGCAAAAATCAAAAACTTTTTCCTTTTTGCGGAAGGAAGAATCACCCCTGGAAATACTCGCATTTCAGGAAATTTTTTAAGAGGTGCAGCAAGCATCAAAAAAGACAGCTTGTTTACCTTGACAGGAAGTTTGTTATTAAGTTCAAAATCTCCTAATTTCAATACGATTTTACATCAAAGTAGTTATGATGATTATAATTGGGAAAACAATTTCAGCAACATCAATACCAGAGATTTAGGATTTGCTGTTGATTCTAAATGGTTGAATGCCAGTGTGAATTTCACCAATATTGATAACTACACCTATTTTGACGAAAACAATGCACCTCAGCAATTTGGTAGTCAAATTACCTATTTGAAAGTCAAAGCAAATCGTGAATTCAGGTATTGGAAATTGGCTTTGGACAACACTGTCATGTATCAAAATGTAAGCAGTGGAAGTTCAGTTTTTAGGGTGCCAGAGTTTGTGACGAGAAACACGTTTTACTACACAGATTATTGGTTTAAAGGAAAACCGATGTTGGTGAATATTGGGGCAACTTTTAAGTATTTTACCAAATACAGCATGAATGCTTACAATCCATTATTGGCGGAATTTACACTTCAAAATACGGAAGAAATTGGATTTCCTACTGTGGATGTTTTTTTCAATGCACAAGTGCGAAGAACACGAATTTATTTTAAAATAGACAATGTTACTTCAGGATTTTCATCGAAAAACTATTTTTCAGCACCCAATTATCCTTATCGTGATATGACCATTCGTTTTGGATTGGTTTGGAATTGGTTTATTTAGCCATATTTAAGTATCAAATAATTTTGTACATTACTTAAAATTTAAAAACATATTTAATATTATTCAATTCCAATGGATTTGATATTCATCATTACTATACCATTATTTTTATGGTTATTTAGTTTAGTATTATTGATTAAATGGAAGCACTTTTTTAAATTTTTACTTTGGAACTTCCTATTTACAATAGTATATTTTAGCATCATAAACTTTGGCGGAAAATATATTTTTGGTCATGATGAATATGGCTTAAAAGTTTTTTTTTAGTTTAATTATTTGCGTAATAATACATGTTGTTATTGGATTTATTTTTGCAGTATATAAAAATTATCAACTTAGAAAAGATGAAAACACAAATCAAAAATAATTGGCTTCTTTTTTTAATAGCAAGTCTTACTTTAGGTTTAGCTCCTTTTAATCCACCACATATTGTTGGAAAAATACAATGGATTTTGGGTGGAAATGCTTTTTCAGGTGAACATGCCATGCAAGGTCAAGATTGGTTTGATGTGTTGTTGCATGGAACACCTTGGGTATTATTGATGATTTCAGTTGGCTTGAATCTTTTTAAGAAAAAATAAAATCAGATTTTTTTTGGACACGAATTGCACAAATTACTCAAATGCTTTCGTGTGAATTTGTGAGATTAGTGTCTGAAATTTTAGAATGTGAAATTGAAAAAATAAAATTCTTTTCCGTTTATAAAAAATTATTATATTTAGCTTAAACTAAGTTGGTTGCACTTTCGCCATCTTTCTTTGTACATTAACGGCACCAAAAATATTAAATAATGGAAAATAATGATTATCTACGGAATAAAGCCTACAAAGAAGGTCTGAAATTTAAAAATTCCGAAATTGAAGAGGAAGTAATTTATGCTAAACTTGAAAAACAAGGTATTCCTTTACATTTCGCTAAAGAAGTAGCCATGAATGTAATAATAGAGAGAAACAAATACAAAAAACATAATCTTTTTGATTTCAAAACAATTGGAGTTGTAATGATTGTAATGTGGGTTTTAGGATCAATTATAGCGTATATTATTACTGCAAATATTTTTGTTGTAATTGCATTATTTTTTGTTTGTATTCCCCCTTCTATATTAGGTTATTTAATGACAAAAAAGAAAAATCTATGCTAACAACTGGCTGTAATTCATTATGTGAATTTAATAAAGGTTGCTGAATTAAAAATCTTTAGTGATTTTTTTATTCTAAAATTCTTTAAAAAGGTTTGTGTAAAAGTGCTTATTCAGCTATATATTTTCACTTTCATTCATCTAAAGTAAACTCATCTGTTTACTTTTTTTTAATTTTGTAAACATATATGTTTACTTTTATTTATATTTGTAAATGCATAAGTTTACATATTTTAGAATGTGTAATCTTTAAAATTTAAAAAAATGAGAAATAAAAGAACACTATTGATAGAACAACTAGACCAAAAACTTGAAGCATTTTCAAAAACTAAAGAAATCATTATTCCAGAACGCGGCTGGATAAATACAATTCGCACTACATTCAATATGACAATGGCACAACTTGGCAGTAAACTAAAAATCACTAGACAAGGTGTAAAAAGAATTGAAGAAAGTGAAGCTAATGGAACAATAACAATAAACTCTTTAAAAGATGTGGCGAATGCTTTAGAGATGAAATTTGTGTACGGTTTTATCCCAAAAGAGGGTAGTATTGAAAACCTCATCAACTTGAAAGCTGAAAAACTTGCTCGGAAAATTGTTTTAAGAACCAACCAAAACATGAAGTTGGAAGACCAAGGAATCAGTGAAGATAAAATTAATGCTTCCATAATTGATTTAGCCAATGAAATAAAACGAGAAATGAGAAAATCGTTATGGGATTAAATCTAACATATTCAGATGGACAAACACCTTTAGACGAAGATGAAAAAGAAGGTCTAAAAATAAAATCAATAACCATGCAGAAAGAACTTGATGAGTTTGAACAGTTAACTATTGAAAAAGCTGTAGAATGGACTATCAGAACGAAGTTTAAACCTGAAAAAATACTAACTGAAAAGTTTATAAAAAATCTACACAAAAAAATGTATGGTGATGTATGGAAATGGGCTGGCGAATTTAGAAAGACTGAAAAAAATATTGGCATACAATGGACTCAAATCGGAATAGCACTAAAAAATCTGATTGATGACACAAAGTATTGGATAGAAAACAAATCGTATCCACCTGAAGAAATTGCAATACGATTCAAATATAGAATTGTTTCAATACACTGTTTTCCGAATGGAAATGGAAGGCACTCAAGAATCATGGCTGATATCATTATAGAATCCATTTTTAGAAAAGAAGTTTTTGATTGGCAAAAATCGAATATGGTAAAGGCAGACGAAACAAGAAAAAAATATATTCAAGCATTAAAAGATGCTGACAATGGAAACATTTTACCTCTTATACACTTTGCTAAAAAGGATTCGTAAAACTCCCTTATTCAAAATCAAATCTCCGTAAATTTGCACAAAACAAATTGAACAAACCAATTAAAAGGTTTAAGTAAAAGTGCAAATACCATAAAAAATGAGTGTATCCCAAAAAATTCCGGAAGTTTCTTTTTTCAAGTTTCTAAATCATGCACGTGGTATTTTGCACAATCCTTTGCCTTTTCATGCCAAAAACTTTGAAACTTTAGGAGATATTTTTCGTTTAAACATAGGGTTGGGAAACTCGGTATTGTTTTGCAGAGATGCAGGATTGTTGCAACATGCGCTTCAAAAAAATCAAAAGAATTATACCAAATCGTATATCCAAACCAAAGATTTGGCAAAATATATTGGCAAAGGATTGTTAACTGCCGAAGGCGAACATTGGCAAAAACAACGAAAATTAATTCAGCCCGCTTTTCATAAAAGCCAACTTCAATTGTTGGTTGATACAATTCAAGAAACCATTTTAAAGGAATTAAAGAATATTAAAACTGGAAAACCAATGGATATTTTTCCTGTTTTTAATGATTTGGCTTTTCAAACAGTGATTAAATCTATTTTCAATATCAACATTTCTGAAGCTGATGTTGATTCACTGCAACACACCACAGAAGCTACTCAAAAAATGTTGGTGCAAGAACTAAGACAACCCTTTTTGGTTTGGTGGTTCAACCTTTCTGGAAAAACAAAAAAGCATTTAGATTTGACTGAGAATTCGAGAACAATATTAAAAAGATTGGTCGAAGAAAGAAAGCAAAGCAACAGCAATCATCATGATTTATTGGACATGCTATTGACTGCAACCTATGAAGATGGCACCTACATGGACGAAAATCAATTGGTAGATGAAATTTTGATTTTGTTTGCAGCTGGTCATGAAACCACTTCAAATGCGCTCACATTTACCTGCGAATTGTTGGCTCGAAATCCGGAAGCACAATCAAAAATACTAGCTGAAATCAATACTATCAAGAGTGAATCTTCAGATTGTATGCATTGGATAAAAAATGCGCGTTATACAAAATTGGTCATTGAAGAATCCATGCGTTTGTATCCTCCTGCCTATTTTATGGATCGTGTAAATATTGAAGAAGATATTTTTAATGGAATTGTGTTGCCAAAAGGCTCGAATTTGTTGTTTTCGATTTATGAAATTCATCGTCATTCCGATTTTTGGAAACAGCCAAATGAATTTATTCCTGAGCGTTTTTTAGATGAAACCATCAAATTTTCAAAACACTATTTCCCTTTTGGTGCTGGACCTAGAATGTGTATTGGCAATAATTTTGCCATGTATGAAATGATTTTAGCGATGATTGCATTGGTAGAACAATTCGAAATTGTTGAAAAGAAAACTCCAATTGAAATCAAACCATTGATTACGCTGAAACCTCACAATGCTATTTTGGAGTTTAGAAATAGGATTTGATGAAGAGAAAAAAAGAAATGAATTTTCTTGATGCTATTTTTGTACCTTTTGTGTCTTCTTTGTGAATTTTGTGCAACAACTTTTTTAGCTATGACACAAAATTCACAAAAAAAGCCTCAAAGTTTCACAAAGAAAAAATATGTAAGCAATTGAATTTCTTTTCAATATACGAACTGTTTTAGCGAATAATTCCTGAGCAAGCCACTCTTCCTCCTGCATTTCCTGTAGGTTGCGTTACAAAATCATCAGGATTTGCGTGAACAATGATGCTTTTATTTAAGATGTTTTTGGTTTCGTCTTCACAACCAATGCACCATTCATCTGTTTTTAGTGAAATTGTTCCTTTGCCATTTTCATCGGCTGTAAAATTGCCAATATCACCTTTATGGTATTCAGCTTCACCCCATTTTCCATGTTTTTTAAATAACGGATTCCAATGACCACCTGCAGAAGTTCCGTCAGCAGAAGAACAATCTGATTTTTCATGAATGTGAATTGCATGAATTCCTGGCGTTAAACCAGTCATGATAGCCTCGAAAGTTACCACACCATTTTTTTCAGAAAAAGTGGCAGTTCCAGCAACTGTACTGTTGCTTTTTGCTTCTAAATTGATTTTTAAAACAGTTGATTTTGAATCCATTGCTGATTTACAAGCTACTACAACTGCTAGTACAATAAGAGATATGAATAGGTATTTTTTCATGGTTTTCATTTTTAAGAACCAAATATAAGGATAAAAAAGGGATGCGTTTTTGTTAAAAAAGTTAATTATAATTCTTGAAGATGAAATGACTCTTATTAAAACTGAAAATAAATAAACGGTTGGAAATCTGATGAAAATGCTTGATAACACAACATTCCAATCATAGCTCCCAATATAATTTTTATGAAAACTGGGCTTTTAGCATAAAGATTTTCAATGAAATTTTTGGAGGTTTGTGGGAGCCAATGTGAAATATATCCTATCAATATCACCCAAAAAACTAATTGATAATGAGTTAAAATACTCCATGCACTTTGCAAATCAAATCGATTCCAAACTTGAAAATACCATTTCGAAATGTGTTCCATGGTTTCTCCTCTAAAATAAATTCGGGTAAATGTGATGAACAAAAAGGTAATTCCGATTTTCCAACAACGAACATACCACTGATTTTTTAGTTCGTAAGGACTTATTTTTCGCCAATATTTATAGACTAAAATCCCCAATCCATTCAATCCTCCCCAAATCACAAACTTCCAAGAAGCTCCATGCCAAAGTCCGCCAATCAGCATGGTCAACATCAAATTGATATTCGTATTGATGTGATTTTTTACAGATGAATTATAGAAACCTGCAACAAAAATCCCAATTGAAGCTATCAAAATGATGCTAATCAGAAAGAAATTTGATCTGAAAGCAATCAATAAAACCAACAACATCAACCCTAAAATAATATAAGAACCTGAAGAACCTTTTCTATTTCCACCTAAAGGAATGTACAAATAATCGCGCAACCAAGTGGAAAGTGACATGTGCCATCGTTTCCAAAAATCTCCTGCATTTGTAGCTTTATAAGGAGAATTGAAATTTACAGGAAGTTTGAAACCCATCAATAATGCCAAGCCAATGGCAATGTCTGTGTAGCCAGAAAAATCTCCGTAAATCTGCAAAGAATACCCAATCATTGCCATGATATTTGTGAAACCAGAATACATTTCTGGAGCATCAAAAACACGATCTAAAAAGTGCATGGCTATAAAATCAGCAAAAAGCATTTTTTTTATCAATCCTTTTAAAATCAAAAAAGTACCTGCATCAAAATCAGCTTTCGTTAAAATGGTTGGTTTTGATATTTGTGGCACAAAACTTTCTGCTCTTACAATAGGTCCTGCAACCAATTGTGGGAAAAAACTCACGTAAAAACCAAAATCAAGAATAGAATCTAAAGGTTTTAATTTTCCTCTGAAAATATCAACACTATAACTGATGGTTTGAAAGGTGTAGAATGAAATTCCAACAGGCAAAATGATTTTATCTACCGAAAAATAGTTTTGATCCCCAAAACTATTGCCCCATTTTGCGAGCCAATTTACTACTTGGTGATTGGTATCGAAAAGTAAATTGAAGGAATCAGTAAAAAAATAGGCATATTTAAAATAACAAAGCACCAGTAAATTGATACAAACGCTGAGTGTTACTAGAAAATAGCGCTTCTTTTGATGTTCCGTTTTATAAATTTTTTTCCCAATAACAAAATCAACTAACGTGCTGAACAATAAAATTCCGACAAATAATCCACTTGTTTTGTAATAGAAAAACAGCGAAATAAAGAACAAATACGAATTTCTAAGTGAAATTTTTTCATACACAAATGCAAAAATAAAATACACAATTGCGAAGAAAATCCAGAAATTTACTTGCGTAAAAATCAACGGATAGGATTCCGAAAGTGAAAATATTTCCTCTAGCCTATTCATGGATGTTTTTATAATGATGTAGCAATTGTTCTTTATCGCGATTTGTGGCTGTTGACCAAGCATCAATCAGTGCATTTAGCAATAAATCCGCTTTGATTTGATATCCCAAATAACTAAAATGAACACGATCACGTGGCATTAATTTTCTCTGATACCATTTGTTTGATGAACCAAAACCACCCATAATTTTATAAAAATCCCACACAGCCATTTGATATTTTTGGGCAATTTCATAAATAATTTTTTGCTGTGTTGCAGTATTTGGATTTGGAATTTTTTTTCGATAATAACTGTCATTAGGCACTGTCAATAAAATGGCACAATTGGGATTGACACGTTGAATCATTTGAATAAAAGATTCGTAATAACTCCTGAATTTATCGCTATTAAATTGAGATTTAAGCATGTATGCATCGTTTGTACCAATCGAAATAATAAACAAATCAGGTTTGTATAATTGCAATTGTTTTTCAAAGTAAGCGCTTCTGTTGTAAAATGCAAAACTTGCCCCATTTACCCCAATACTTGTATATTCAATTCCTGGATTGTTGTTCATCAATTCAGCTCCCATGAACAAAAACTCTGGATTCACAATTGTGGAGTCTTTCAACTGTAATGTTATCGCAATGGAATCAACTTTCGATTTAAAACGATATTCTTTATAAAAAACATCTGTATTTAAAGTATCAGAAATCACTAAAGTACTGTCTAAAAAACGGATGTTATAATCCTCTTTCCAAGTGTTATAAAACAATCGAAACTTATCAAATTTATAAGGATTTTTAGTATAATTTTTATGATTTGCTTTGATGTAAATAGTATCCGATTTTTCTCTAAAAGCAGCTGAAATTCCTGATAAACCCCAAGCAACACTGTCAGTTACTGAACAACGATATCCTTTCCATTTTTCTCTTGTTCCAGATATTTTATAATTGCTAGGATTGTTTGTTTTTGCCAAATGAAATGGAAAAACAAAACCACGTTGTGCCATAGAAACATCATTCGTATTTTGAAAATAAGTACGTAATTTATTTGAATAAATATCTGCCTGAATATGCGAACCACCAATATGAAAAATATGAATTTTGTCTTTTTTACCTTCAAAAACACTATCCATTCTTTTGAAAAAAGAATTGAAATACGGAGATTCTGAAGCAAACTTCAATTGATTTTCTTCTTGATGAATTACTTTTCCGTGAATGGGTAAAATGCTATCTAAAATATAGCGTTGTGCACTAAAATTTGCTGCCCAAAATAAGGCTAGTATCAATAGTTTACTTTTCATCATTTTCGTATCAAATCCATGTATAAAGCCACAAAAAAGAGCTCTGAAGCTACTTTTGTTCCACTAGGTGAAAAGTGTGTATAATCACTTGCAGCCAATTTTTGGTCAACCCAATGTTTCATGGAATTTATTCCTCCCATTGCTTCAAACATACTCCAATAAGCAATCCCGTTTTCAAGGCAAGTTTCTTTTAAAACTTGATTCAGGTAAGGTAATATTTTATACGTTACTAGCTCACCATTATCTGTAGTTGTCATATCAGAAGGCCCAATAAAAATAACGCTTGCATTGTTTGTTTTGCTTCGAGTCCAATTCAAATGATTTTGCAAATTCGATGCGTAATTTCTTACTGAGGAGGAATCTTTTAAATAAGGAACTGTATTTCCGCCAAACTGAAAAATAAGCACTTTTGGTTGCAATTGTTGATACATTTGTGCAAAGTTTTCACTATTCATAGCTGCAAAAACAGTTCCTGATGCACCACGCATTGCGACGTTATCCATGGAAATTCCTTTAGCACCATCTAAAGTCAAACCATAAAAATCTGGACTAATTTTAGACTCCATTTCAATTTTCAAATTGGTAGGTGCTACTGAAAGATTGATTGTAAATTTATGATAATTTCCGTCAGCAATTAAAGAATCTGTTTTTATCAATTCTCCATCATTATACACCTGAATACTTGTGGGTGATAGGGCATTTCCATAATGCAACCCAATAGAAGTCACATTTCTTAAAAGCGCATACGAACGTTGAGAAACGCCAATATCAATAGTTGCTTTTGTCGTTTCAATATTTTCTAAATTGATGCTATCATTTTCAAAATCATACACTTTTGTAAACCTAGAAATAGACGTAAAAGCGCCATATTTTTTATGAGAGAATCGTTTGTGAGTGGGATCAAAAGCAGCATAACGTCTCCAATTGTTTGATGGGGTAACATTGGCACTAATTTGCTGATAGGCTTGCACAATTGGAATAAATCCAGGCCCACTTCCTCCATAATATCCTTGCAATCTATTTCTGATATACGCAGACATTCTATCGCCTTCAATTTGTGAATCGCCATAATGTATAATGCGACATTTGGGGCTTTGCAAATTGGCTTTCAATTGATTTAAAAAATCTTTGCCATCTTTTGGATAATATAAACGCTGTATTTTAGAAGTATCAATATGTGAAAAATCAGGTTTTATTTGAGCCTGAAATTCATCTTCACCAACAGGAGTCCCAACATTCTCAACAATACTGTCTAGGGCTTTGATTTTATTAAAATCTTGTTTTTTTTCTAAAAAGAAAGTAACTGTTTTTGGATATTTGAAAAACCATTTCTTTATGTATATGCCTTCTTCTACTTTCCCATTTTCTAAATAACGGTATTTGCTTCGAAAAGTCATAACATACATCACCAATAAAGTTGCGCAGATATAAAGGCATATTTTTATTGGAGAGTATTTCATAAAAAATTAAAATGTGATTTTTTTTAACCCGCAAAAGTAATTATAAATCAAATACATTTGAGAAAATTACATCAATTTAACAACGAATTTTTAGGGCAAAAGAAATAGTGAAAAATGAGTTTATTTTTCAACTAATAGCTTAATTTTTATCTTAAATGCCGCAAATATCAATGTCATAAATGGGCTTAACCAATTGAAAATGGCATACAACCCAAAATCAAAAACGGAAACGCCTAAAACTCCTGAATGATAGGCACCACAGGTATTCCAAGGAATTAAAACAGAAGTTACTGTTCCTGAATCTTCCAATGTTCTACTCAAGTTTTCTGGCGCTAATCCTTTGTCTTTATAAGCTTTTGCATACATTTTTCCTGGTACAACAATGGCTAAATATTGATCAGATGCCGTGAAATTCAATCCAATACATGTAAAAACTGTACTTGCAAATAAACCAAAAACAGAATCAAACAAACTCAACATAAAACTACTAATTCTGGCCAAAGCTCCAATAGCATCCATAATTCCACCAAAAACCATCGCACATAAAATCAACCAAATTGTTCCCATCATTTTTGACATTCCTCCTGCAGTGAATAAATCAGCCAAGGCTTTATTTTCAGTAGCTACAGAAGTTTCAACTGTGATGGCTTTCATTACTCCTTTGTATGCTGAACTAAAATTCAATTCTTTAACCTCAGCAATTTGAGCAACAACTTCAGGTTGAAAAATCAACGCAAAAACAGCTGCTAAAAGAGTTCCTGCTAATAATGCAATCAATGGAGATGTTTTTTTAACGATCAACGTAATTACAATAATTGGAACTAAAAATAACCAAGGTGAAATGTGAAAGGCTTTTTCAATATCAATCAATAATGCTTTCGAATCAACTTCTCCAGAAATATCTTGCGTAAAACCTAATACGATAAAAAAGAGCAAAGAAATAGCAAAAGTAGGCACTGTTGTGTAGGTCATATATTTGATATGCGTAAACAAATCTGTACCAGCCATTGCAGGAGCTAAATTTGTGGTATCGGACATTGGTGACATTTTATCTCCAAAATAAGCTCCAGATAATACTGCTCCTGCAGTCATTCCCATTGAAATTCCAAGAGCATCTCCAATACCGATTAATGCAATTCCTACAGTGGCTGAAGTGGTCCAAGAACTTCCTGTTGCAATGGAAATGACAGCACAAATGATCAAACAAGCTGCTAAAAAAATGGTGGGATTCAACACTTGCAATCCATAATAAATCATGGCAGGAATCACTCCACTAATCAACCAAGTACCTGCCAAAGCGCCAACCATCAATAAAATTAAAATGGCACCCGAAGTTGATTTGATATTTTCAGCAACTTCTTCCATCATGGAATCGAAAGAAACTTTATTTCTAAAACCTACAAAAGCAGCAACTGCTCCACCCAACAAAAGGATAAATTGATTGCTTCCACTCAATGCATCATCTCCAAAAACAAATACATTATAAGCCAACATTCCAACCAAAGCAATCACAGGCAGCAGTGCTTCCCAAATGGATAATTCCTTATTCTCTATGATTTTTTGATCTTGTATATGAATTTCTGAAGTGTTTTTTTCTTGCTGCATCGTTTGAAATTTAGATTTGTAATGTTACGATTTTACAGAAAGTTATGCAAATCAAAATTTAGGCACATATGAAAAAAGAATCTTTTCTAAAAAACAACTTTTTTATAACACAAAAAAGACCTCATAGTCACGAAATTTCGTGACTGTGAGGTACTAAAGATATTACGTTTTTTATTTTTATTTACAAGGGTTGAAAACCTTGCAAGGCTATTGCTTCAAAACACCAATTTCAATCATGCAATTTTTCATCATGTGGTATGTGCGTTCAATGTCATTGTCCAATCCAATTGAAAAACGAATCAACCCTTCAGAAAGTCCCATGGCTATTTGTTCTTCTTTCGGAATTTCTGATGAAGTGGAACTTCCAGGTGCGGAAAATAAGGTTTTGTAAAATCCTAAACTTACTGCCAAATACCCTATTTTTTTAAGTTGCATTAATTCCATCAATTCATTGGCTTTTTCTAATGAACCAACATCAATAGTTAACAATCCCCCAAAACCATAATCAGCATTCATCATCGATTTAAAAATTTCGTGTGAAGGATGAGAAACCAATCCTGGATAAACCGTTTTCAATCCATCAGCTTCGAATTTTTCTGCTAAAAATTGAGCATTCTTGCTATGTTGTGTCATTCTGATATGCAACGTTCTCAGATTTTTAAGGATGGATGCTGCTCGCAAACTATCCATAGTGGAGCCCAATAACATGCTTGCCCCATCATTCACATTTCGTAAATTATTGATGAATTCTTGAGTACCACAAACCACTCCACCCAATGTATCAGAAGAACCATTGATGAATTTCGTTAAACTGTGAATCACCACATGAGCACCTAATTTTGCTGGAGAAATTGACAAAGGAGAAAAGGTATTGTCAACCACTAATTGCAAGTTGTATTTTTTTGCCAATTCAGTCAAAGCAGGTAAATCAGCCACTTCCAACAAAGGATTGCTCACAGATTCACAATATAAAACTTTGGTATTTTTAGTGATTGCAGCTTCTACAATATCCAATTTTGTGATGTCAACGAAAGTAGTTTCAATATTGAGTTTTGGTGTGAAATTTTTCAAAAAAGCATAGGTTCCTCCATAAATAGTTCTACTTGAAACTATGTGGTCACCACCTTTGCACAATTGCAACAAAACTTGTGTGATTGCGCCCATTCCTGAAGCTGCAACATTGGCAGTTTCTGTTCCTTCTAATGCAGCCAAAGCCTCACCCAAATATAAATTGGATGGCGATGAATGACGCGAATATAAATAACAACCATCTGCATTGCCTTCAAAAGTGTCAAACATGGTTTTTGCGGACAAAAAAGTGTAGGTTGAAGAATCTGAAATGGAAGGATTTACGCCTCCAAATTCACCAAAATATTGTAAATCTTGAATGTTTTCTGCTGGATTGAATTTCATAATTGATGATTTATTTTACACAAATAAAGACTATTTAAGAAATATTATCAATTGAAACTAATTATTATAGATTATTTGTCTATTTTTATTTCATTATATAGATTTATAATCTAATCTAAAAACAAAAAATAGTCATTTTTAGAAAATTAAACATCATGATTTTAGACGAAATAGATAAAAAACTACTGAATTTATTACAACAAAATGCCAAACAAACTACCAAACAATTGTCTTTGCAACTGCATTTGTCAGTAACTGCAGTTTATGAACGCATTAAAAAATTAGAGAAAGAACAAATTCTAGAAAAATATGTTGCCATCATCAATAAAAATAAAATTGAAAAAAACTTTTTGGTTTTTTGTCATATCAAATTGATGCAACACACCAAAGAATATGTGACTACTTTTGAAAAAGAAATTCTAAAATTAGAAGAAGTTTCAGAATGTTTTCATGTGAGTGGTGATTATGATTATATCTTGAAAATTTATGTAAAAGACATGGAATCGTTTCGTGATTTTATGATTACAAAACTCACTGCCATCAAATATATTGGCAGTACACATAGCAGTTTTGCGATTGAAGAATTAAAAAATACGACAGCTATTCATTTGTAAAATAAAACCCAAAACTAATAGTTTAGGGTTTTAAATTTATTGTTTCACTAACACAACTTTCTCAGTTTCTTTAAGCACTAACTTGCTGTAAAAATCTTTCAAAAATTGATAATTTTCTGGCAAAATCATTGGAGCGTTGAACTCTAAAACAGCAACTGTACTTATTTTGTTGGCGTTTTGGGTAACTTGATATTTGAAAACCCCAATGTTTTCTGGGAGTGCAATTGCCAAAGGTTCAGGCAATTTTTCTACTGAATAACCTGCAGGAATTTCAATTGTAACTCTGTGAACATCTTTCCAAGCAGTAGCAAAATCTACAGGATATTTTCGCTCTTCCAATTTGAATGGGTTATTTCTGACGGTTAAAAACAACAATGGTTCAAGATAAATTTTGTCATTGATTTGCTCCACTAAATCTTCACTTGAAAACTTTATAGTTCTTGTCAATGCCAAATTTACATCCTCTTTATTCCCAATTTTATACTCTTCAATTTCTATTTTATACGCTTCTTCTAACTTTGCTTTTAAATCTTCTTCTTTCAAATGATTCTCGTTTCTCCTTATGGTTAGGGCATTTAAGTTTTCGTTTTTAGTTCTTAACAATCCCTCAATTGATAAATCGTCAGTCAATTTTACCATCATAAAATTTTCTTCCAAAGCGTGTTTTGAGGCTGTTAAAGTAACCCAATCTGATGTTCCATCTTTTTGCACAATTCTCCCTTGCCAATTTAAAGCTCTTACAGGTAAAAGATTTGGAGAACTGAATGGCTCAGTAGCATCTAATAATACATAAGAATTATCTGAAAATTGAACAATTCCAATTACATAATCAAATCCATTTAAGGTTGGAAAAAGAGGAATTCCATTACCTCTTGAACTAACTAAAACTGGATCTGCATTCAACCCAGCTTCACGCAACATTGCTATCAAAATTAGATTGATGTCTGCCACATTTCCAACATTTTCTTTGTATGCTTTTCGGACACCATTATCAGTATATTTACTATAGAATCCATTCCATTTCATTTTATTTTTTAGAAAATTAAAAATGGAACCAATTTTTTCAGAATCTGATTTCGCAGTTTCTAAAATTTTATTCAAATCATCTGAAAAATATCCTGATTTATTCAATTCAGATCCAAAAGATTCATACTCAAAAATCTGTTTACTAACTTCTTCCCAAGTTCTTGTGTATGATTTGAATTGTCCTCCAACACTCATAAAGTTGGTTTGTGCAAGTTCAAATTTAGCTCCTCCTCTATAATTATCAATGTTTGCAACATACGATTCATTATTTTTCAATGGTGGAATATTTTCAGCATCATAGCTGTACGTATTACTGATATATGTGGTGCTGCCTACTAAAAATGTTTTTGAAGCTTTTTTGAATGGTACAGAATAATATCCTTTATTGATAATGTTAAACGCATAAAACTCTGGAATTTCTAATTTTGTTTCCATTTTCTTTACAGGAATTGACATCTGAAAACGAACATCATCAATAGAAGTCGCATAAGGAGAGGAAACCGTGTACTTAAATTCAATAATACATCCTTCACTTATTTTAGGTAAAGTGAGCTTTACAACCGTATTAAATTTGTCTTTTTTCTCTCTAAAAATTCCATCTTTTGATAATTTTTCTTTTTCAATTTTGCCATTTTCCAAGTAATATGTATAACCACTTATATCATAAACTGATTCAGAATCACCTGAATCCGGATTATAATAATAAACACTTTTGTTAGCATAATCAAACCCTTCTTTGTTATAAATTTTGATTCGTTGATGAACTTCGGTTATCAAATCAAAACCTCCTTTTGTTTGATTAAAATCAAAATAGGAACGTCTGTAATTGAATAAATAAGCTGCTTCTGCAGTAGAATCAATTGGGTGAAATTTTTCTTCCAATTCTTCTTGTGAAATTTTTCCGAATTTATAATCTTGGGAAAAAGTAATTGTTTGAAATAATACAAACAGAATAAGTGCGGTTTTTTTAATCATTTTTATTGTTTTATAATGGCGATTCGTAGGTTTTCTAATTTGGCTATTGTTCTTCTAAAATTCCGATATTCTTCATAATCTTCCTTTGGATACAATCCTTCTTTGATAAAAAGTTCTCTTGAATACGAAAATGATGTTTCATCTATTTTGTTAAATTTCAATTTGTATTCCCCAAATTTTGTAACTAAAGCAGTTTCTGCAGGAAGACTTTCTATTTTATAGTTTTCAGGAATTTTAAAAATATAATCGTCAGTGTCTTTATATCCTCTTTCAATTTTTAAAGGTAATTTTCTGTCTTTATATTTATTTGGCACAAAACTGTTTCTATTAAAAACGTTCACTCTAAAAAGAAACTCTGTTTCATTTACTGTGGCAAAATTTTCAACAGATACTTCTAAATTTTCAGTAAATTGAACCGTCTTTTTGTTGTTTTCAAGACCAGCTTTGTTAATTTCAAGATTATTGATATAGTCCCAAACGTCTGTTTTATAGCTTTTTATAAGTTCTTCTTGCGAATATCTTTCTAAACCAACACTACTATCATACTGAATTCCTGTAGATACTTTTTGGATAGTTGCCGTTAAACTTCCATTTTCTGATAATTGGATTGTGGCTTTGGAGGCTTGTAAATTTTGTTCGTTTTTGTATGAAGCTGTGTGTTTAATAATTCCACCTTCAGGAGTTACCACCAAAACATCTCTGTCATCAGTAAAATCTCCTAAAAATCCAAAAGGCATGGTTTGACTGGTACATTCTAACCAAATATCATTGCCATTATTAGGAATATTTAAAATGACATGGTTTCCTTGTAACGAAGAAAAATCTTTATCAATATTTATTTTATCATCAGCATAAACTACTGTATAATAAGACGTTACATCAGCAGCGTCTAATAAAGCTTTCGTATAATTCGTCAAGCCTTTACAATCTCCATAACCAACATCATCTACCAAATTTGCTGCAATTGGTTCCCAACCTCCAATTCCTACTTGAACACTGATATACCTAGTTTTCTGTTGCATATATTGATACACCAATTTTGCTCTTTCAATTGGGTCAGTAACACCATCAATCATATTTTTTACGATTGCAATAGTTTCGGGACTCAATACATCTCTTCCTTTCAGTAACTTTTCGTGCATCCATAATCCAAAGTCTTTCCAATTAGGATTGTTTCCTAAAGTACCTTTTAGTGAAAAGGACTCTAAAGCAAAAATTGTTTTTGGAGCAATATCTCGAAAATTAATTGATACATTTTCTGGTTCAAATGCAGGTTGATTTTTTATTGAATATGTAATGTTATTCTCTAACTCTTCTATTTTAATATTGAAATTTGAAAAATTAATATTCTTTTTTCTCCATGGTATTTTAGGAGTATTTAGTATTTTATATTCACTATTTTCAACGGCAACAAAATAACGGTTTATAGGAACCCAACCTGGAATAAAACCAGTTGATGAAGTTTTATATTCCGACTCAAAAACCAATGTGTATGGATATGTAGTTGGTGTATATTCTAAGTATTTTACTCTAGAATCCGAATATAAAGTTCCACCATCAACTGCACTTGCATCAGAAAATTTTCCTTTTGGGTATTTCTGAATTTCCTTTCCAAAAGCATCATAAATTATAGCAGAAAGTTTGGTGATTTTTGTATCATTATCATAATGTTGATACATAGCTGCACTCGAATTTCCCAGTTTGTTTAAAATAGTAATGGTTCTTTTTTCTGAGACAACCATCTCATCAACTGCCAAAATGTTAATGACAATTTGTTCATTTCTGATGACTGCATTTGCGTTTTCTTTTAATTCTTTTGGAATTAAAAGTGCTGATAGTGAGATATCTTGAGCGTTACAAACAATGGAAAAAAATGCAAAATAAAATAAGAGGGATAATTTTTTCAAAACAATTTTTTTTTAAAAACCAAACATATAAAAATAAAAAGCCCAAAACAAACTGTTTTGGGCTTTTTTTAAAAATATTTTTACTTTTTATACTCTATTTATTCAAATGTGATCCATCACAATATCCTTCAGTATTTGATGTATTTCCACATCCACATTTTGGTCTATCTGCTTTCATTTTTTTATATTTTTAAAATTATTGATTATGCTTTCGTTTTTACAACAAATGACATTTCCATCATATCATCAATAAACTTGTCTTTTAAGTTATCAAAAAATGATTTAGAACCATATTTTACATTGAAATCTGCTCTATTGATAGTAAATACTTCGCTTGTAAAAACTGATAACTCATTTTCTTTTGTCAAAACTGCAGGAATGGTTATGCTTTTCGTAACATCTTTAATTTGTAAATTTCCTGTTACATCTAATTTCGCTCCATTATTTTTCACGCTTTTGATGGTAAAAGTAGCTGTTGGATATTTTGCAACATCAAAGAAGTCTTCTCCTTTTAAGTGTCCTTCCAATTTTCCTGCACCATCAGTTCCTGCCAAATCAACACATTTAATTGTATTTAAATCTACTACAAAAACGCCTGATTTAATTTTACCTTTTACAATTTCTAAATTTCCACTTTTCAAAGCCACAGTTCCATTGTGTGATCCTGTTGGTTTTGAACCTTTCCATGTCAATACTGATGAAATAATATCAACATTATTTTCGTCATAATTGTTTACTTCCACTGTTGTTGCTTCGTTTAAAGCTGTTGTTTCTTTTTTTTCGGATTTGCAAGCAGTAAATACTGATGCTACTATTGCAACTAATACTATTGATTTTTTCATTTTTGGTTTATTTTAAAATTTGATTTGAATTTATTTTCCATGGCAAATATATAAACTATTTTCCATGGAAATTATTTTTTACTTTTTTTTAACAAATAATTAATAACATACGCTGCTGCATGCAATCCAAATGCGGCAGGCATGAAACTGATTGTCCCATAAAAAGAGCGTTTGTATTTGGCATGTTCAACCAATTTTAAACTAGCTTCTTGTTGCATTTCCTCTGAAAATACTACTTTTATTCCTTTGTGAATTTGTTCTTTTTTCAATCTTTTTCGAATCACTCTTGCCATTGTGCAATTATTGGTTTGATTGATTTCTGCAACTTTCACTTTTGACACATCCATTTTACCTCCTGCTCCCATTGAACTGATAATTTTTACTTTTTTTCGTTTGGCAGCTATCAATAAATTGAGTTTTGGAGTAATGCTATCTATACAATCCATCACAAAATCGAACTCATTTGTGACGATTTCAAAAGCCTTTTCTGGAGTCAAAAATTCCTCAACAATTGTAATTTCAATTTCAGGATTGATGTCTTTCAATCTATCTGCTAAAACTTGCGATTTTGATTTTCCAATGGTAGATTGCAATGCCGTCAATTGCCTATTGACATTGGTAATATCAAAAACATCACCATCTACCAATGTCAATTTTTGAACACCTGCTCTTGCAATAAATTCGGCTGCAAACGAGCCAACACCACCCAAACCTACAATTAAAATATGTGCTTTTTTGAGGGTTTCAATTCCTTCTTTTTGAATTAATAATTCTGTACGTTCTAACCAACTCATTTTTTAAATATAGTATTAAAATTCGCTTGTATTTTTTCTTTTAAGACTTCAATTTCGATATTTTTAATTGCTGCAATTTTCTGATATATCAATGCTATTGACACTTCTGAATTATCGGTTTCAATCAATAAATATTCCAAAGGAAAATCCAAAATTACATTTTGCAAATCACTTTTTGACAACACAGCTTCGCCAAAAGAAAGAAAAATTCCGTTGAAAAGGAAACTTTCTGCCAATTGTTTGCTTTTTTGAAATCCGTGAAGAATCCAAGTTTGCTTTGGCGAAAACTGTTTTTTGAGTTCAATAATTTCTTGAAAAGCGCGCACACAATGAAGAATCATTGGTTTTTGATATTTTTCCGAAAGATGAATTTGCTGTATAAAAACTTCCTTTTGAAAATCGAAATCAACGTCAATTGCTTTGTCCAAACCACATTCGCCAATTGCATAACAATTTTCATGTTGCAACTTTTCTTCCAGCAAAAACAATTCGATTTCGAAAGTTTCTTTTTTCAAAAACCAAGGATGAATTCCCACAGAAAAAGGTGTTGAAAGTTCATCTGAACTTGGATATTTATTTTGAATCGCAAAAACCTGATGTGAACTTGACGTTGAATGTGTGTGAATATCTAAAAAAAGGCTCATTTCAGATTTTAAAGTAACTTTTTGAATTCTTATTTCTTATTTCTTTTCTCTTGATTCTACAATCTCAATCACTCTTTATTCTTAGAATCAATGACAATCGTTACAGGTCCATCATTTAAGATTTCCACTTTCATATCTGCACCAAATTCGCCAGTTTGCACTTTTTTCCCTAATTCTTTTTCTAAACAAAAAACAAAATTTTCATACAAAGGAATGGCAATTTCTGGCTTTGCAGCTTTGATATAACTGGGTCTGTTTCCTTTTTTGGTGGATGCATGCAACGTAAATTGGCTCACCACAATGACGTCTCCTTGAATGTCAATGAGTGATTTGTTCATCACTTGATTTTCATCATTAAAAATTCTGAGATTTGAAATTTTTCTGACTAAAAAATCAATGTCTTCTTGTAAATCTTCATCAACAATTCCTACTAAAACCAACAATCCATTTTCAATGGAAGCCACTTTTATTTCGTTAATGGTAACACTTGCTTTTGAAACTCTTTGAATGACAACTTTCATACTTTTAATCTTCTTCTTCTTCCCAAGTATCCGTTCTGTAATGCTCAGATTCGTCTTCACCATCTAAAATTTGAAGGTAACTTTTATAACGAGACCAAGAAATTTTTTCTTCTTCTAAAGCTTGTTTTACGGCGCAATTTGGCTCTTTCAAATGCAAACAATTATTGAATTTACAATATTGTTTCAACTCAAAAAACTCAGGAAAATAATCATTCAGCTCATATTTATTGATATCCACAATTCCAAAACCTTTGATTCCAGGTGTATCAATAATTCGTGCATTGAAACTCAAATCGAACATTTCCGCAAATGTTGTGGTGTGTTGACCTTGTTTGTGTTGGTCAGAAATTTCTTTGGTTTTCAGATGCAATGTAGGCTCAATAGCATTCACTAAGGTTGATTTTCCAACTCCAGAATGACCCACAAACATCGCTGTTTTATCCAACATGATTTCCTTGATGGTATCAATATTGATATTTTTAGTTGCAGAAACCTCCACACATTGATATCCTATAGCTTCATAAATATCTTTTAGATATAAAATTTCTGCCCTTTGCTCAATTTCATAAATATCAATTTTATTGAAAATCAATACAGTATCAATTCTGTAAGCTCTTGTGGTCACCAAAAAACGATCAATAAAAGTGGTGAACGTTGGTGGATTATCAATCGTAATTAGTAAAAAAACGACATCAATATTTGCGGCAATAATTTGTATTTGTTTGGAAAGATTTACAGATTTTCGTGCAATAAAATTTTGACGATCGTGAATGGTTTTGATAATTCCAATTTCTTCATCGCCAATTTTCTCCAAAAAAAAAGAAACTTTGTCACCAACTGCAATTGGATTGGTGCTTTTAATTCCTTTAATTCTGAATTTCCCTTGGATTTTACATTTGTGAAAAACGCCTTTTTCGGATTTCACTAAATACCAACTTCCAGTAGATTTGTAAACGATTCCAGTTATCATAATTGACTTCAAAAGTAAAATAAATATTCAATTCAAAACGTGAGAATATTTTATATTTGTTTAAAAAATCATTTAAAATTAATAAACATGAAAAAATTTAGTATCCTTTTTAGTTTCATTTTGTTAGTATTCGTTGAGGCAAATGCCCAAGTAGAATATAAAGTTATTACAAGTGTGGAATCTATTGTCCCTGCTGGACTCGGTCGTTCAAGGCTTATCAGTGCTAATGAAGAAAAAAATTATAAAGATTTTACTTCCACTCAAAGTGATGAGGATAACTCTCGTAATAAATCAAATAGAGATGAAATACGTGTGAAAAATTTTGATGAAACCAAGCTTTTAAATTTTTACAACCTTGGAGGAATTCGCTTTCAGAATATTGCTGCTAATGATGCTGTTATTACATCTAAAATAAATGCAATGGTTGAAGAAGGTTGGGATTTGGTTTTTGTAAATAGTGGTGTGGAGAGTGATGCTGGAGAAAAAGATGGTCAAGGAATTTTCATCACAAGATATATTTTTAAAAGAACTAAAAAATAAATAAAAAACTTCACATTCCTGAAGTTTCAGGAATGTGAAGTTTAAATTTTATAAAATTATCCGTTGATAATTTTTTCTTGATGATTGATAGATTCTTGGTGAATTGCTTTGAACATTCTCAAAATAAACTCTTCACTCAATCCTCTTTGTTCTCCTTCTAAAACCATATTACCCAAAATTTCGTTCCAACGTTTTGATTGTAAAACTGCCACGTTTTTCTCTTTTTTAAGTTGTCCTATTTGGTCAGCAACTTTCATACGTTTTCCTAACATATCAATCAATTGATCATCAATTACATTGATTTGTGCACGCAAATTTTCTAAAGAATCTTTAAATTTAGTATCCGTTTCTGTTTCTTTTCTGATTTTTAAATCCTCCATAATTTGCTTCAATCTTGTTGGTGTTACTTGCTGTGCAGCATCACTCCAAGCATTGTCTGGATCAATGTGAGTTTCAATCATCAAACCATCAAAATTCAAATCTAACGCAGTTTGTGAAACATCAAATATCATATTTCTGTTTCCTGTGATGTGTGATGGATCACAAATCAATGGCAAATCAGGAAATTTATGTTGGAATTCAATGGCTAATTGCCATTCAGGAATATTTCTGTACTTTGATTTTTCATAGGTTGAAAATCCTCTGTGAATGGCGCCTAAATTTTTGATTCCTGCTGTGTATAAACGCTCAATTCCACCCAACCACAAAGCCAAATCAGGATTTACAGGGTTTTTTACCAACACAATTTTGTCAGTTCCTTGCAAAGCATCTGCAATTTCTTGCATGATAAATGGCGAAACTGTTGAACGCGCTCCAATCCAAAGTAAATCAACATCATTGTCCACTGCTAACTTTACGTGTGCAGCATTGGCAACTTCAGTACAGGTTTTCATACCAGTTTCTTCTTTTACTTTTTTGAGCCATCTCAACCCAATTTCTCCAACACCTTCAAACATTCCTGGTCTTGTTCTTGGTTTCCAAATTCCTGCTCTATAATAGTTTACATCAGAATCTTTTAATTCGTGTGCAATTTTCAAAACTTGTTCTTCAGTTTCTGCACTACAAGGCCCTGCTATTACAAGTGGATGGCTTAAATTCATTTCATCCAACCATGTTCTTAATGCTGTTGTATTTTTCATTTTTTTGGTGTTTTTGGCGATTATTTGATGCCGTTTAATATTTGTTTTATATAATTGGTATTTTCCATTTCGTTGTAAATTTCATCGAAATTTTCTTGTTGCATCAACACTTTAAAATGTTGCAAATTGCTGATGTATTCTTCTAATGTTTCAATAACATTTTCTTTATTTTGTTGAAAAATAGGTGTCCACATTGCTGGAGAACTTTTCGCCAAACGAACTGTTGACGCAAAACCTGAACCTGCCATGTCAAAAATATCACGTTCATTTTTCTCTTTTTCCAAAACTGTTTTTCCTAACATAAAAGAACTAATATGTGACAGATGAGATACATACGCAATATGTTTGTCATGAGCAACAGGATCCATATATCTGATTCGCATGCCAATTGCTGTGAATAATTTCAATGCTTTTTCTTGCAATTTGAAGGTTGTTTTTTCAACTTCGCAAATGATATTGGTTTTACCAACATACAAATTAGGAATTGCTGCTGAAGGTCCTGAATTTTCTGTTCCAGCAATGGGATGACAAGCCAAGAAATTCCTTCTTTTCGGGTGATTTTCAATCACTTTGCAAATGGCTTCTTTGGTTGAACCTGCATCAATTACTAAAGTATTGTCAGAAATTTTGTCTAAAATTGTGGGTAATATTTTGACAGTTGCATCCACAGGAATTGAAATAATCACCAAATCTGCATTTTCCAAATCATCTAAAGTGGCTTTTTTATCAATCAAATTTAGAGACAATGCTTCCTCTAAAGTAGCTTCTTTTCTACTAATTCCATGAATGACCGTTTCTGGAAAATGTTTTTTGATATCAATCGCAAAACTTCCGCCAATCAAACCAACTCCTATTAAATAGATATTTTTCATATTCTTGAAATCGCTTCTTTGATAATTTCAGAAGTCACACACAATGAAAAACGGATATAACCTTCTCCTTGCGAACCAAAAACAGTTCCTGGCGTGATGAAAATATCTTTGTTATATAAGATTTCATCTGTCACCTCTTCTGATTTTTTTCCTTCAGGAATTTTCGCCCAAACAAACAAACCTGTGGAATCTTTTTCATACGTGCAGTCTAATTTATCTGCCAATTGCCAAATTAAATTTCGGCGTTCTTCATAAATTTTATTTTGCTCAAAAAACCATTCATTGCTCATTTCCAATGCTTTGATGGCTCCTTTTTGAATTCCGTAAAACATTCCAGAATCCATATTGCTTTTCACTTTTAAAACTTCGTTGAGATAAATTGCTTTTCCTAACACCATTCCAACTCTCCAGCCAGCCATGTTGAACGTTTTGCTAAGTGAATTTAGCTCTAAAGCCACTTCTTTTGCGCCTTCAACTCGTAAAATGCTCAACGGATTTTCGTTCAAAACAAAACTATAAGGATTGTCATTGATGATCAAAATTTGATGTTTTTTACCAAAAGCAATCAACTTTTCAAAAGTTTCTAAAGTAGCATTGGTGCCTGTTGGCATGTGAGGATAATTGACCCACATGATTTTTACGCCTGATAAATCTTGTTTTTCTAATTCTTCAAAATTGGGTTGCCAATCATTTTCTTCACTCAAATTGTAAAAAACAGGTTTTGCAGCCAATAAATTTGTCACAGAAGTATAGGTTGGATACCCAGGATTTGGAATCAAAACACCATCACCTTCATTCAAAAAAGCCATTGAAATATGCATAATTCCCTCTTTGCTTCCCATCAAAGGCAAAATTTCATTTTCAGGATTTGAATCAACTTGGTACTTTTCTTTGTAGAAATTTGCCATCGCTTTTCTCAATTCTGGCAATCCTTGATACGATTGATATTTATGAGCTCCTGCATCAAATAAACTTTGTTGCATTGCCTCTAAAACCGCTTTTGGCGGATCTAAATCAGGGCTTCCAATTCCCATATTGATAACGGGTTTTCCTGCCAATTGCAAATTGCGAACTTCTCTTAATTTATGCGAGAAATAGTATTCTTCAACAGTATCTAATCTTTTTGCTGCGCTAATCATATACTTTCATTTTTTTCTTGAAAAGGATTCAAGGTTGATGGATGTCTGCCATTTTTATACACGCCTAACACTTTAAAATTCTCTGCCATAATCGCAATTAATGAAATGGCTTTTTGATATTCTTTGTATTCTTCAAAAGTAACATCAACAAAAAAAGAATATTTCCAAGGAGTTTCAATGACAGGCAAAGATTGAATTTTGGTTAAATTCATTTTACAATCGCTCATCGCATTTAAAATCGCTGCCAAACTTCCTCTTTTATGATTCAATTGAAATTTGATGGATGCTTTGTTGCAATTTTCGTCTATTGATGGCACATCCGTTTGCACAATTACAAAACGAGTTGCATTGTCTTTGATGGTTTGAATATCATCTTCCAAAATTGCCAAACCGAAAATTTCGGCAGCTATTTTGGGAGCAATGGCTGCAATTCCTTTGAGTTGTTTTTGTGCAATTCTTTTGGCAACCTCAGCTGTATCCACATCTTCCACCATTTTGATGTGAGGATATTTTTTAAAAAATTCTTTGCACTGCAATAATGCCATTGGATGTGACCAAACCTCTTGAATATCATCAATTTCTTGTCCTGCTAATGCCATTAAATGATGATGAATATTCAAATATTCTTCGCCAATAATTTGCAAATTGTTTTTATCAATCAACGCATAATTGGGAATAATGGAGCCAGCAATCGTGTTTTCTAAAGCCATAATTCCAATATTTGCTGATTGATCAATCAAACTATCTACCAAAATATCAAAAGACATGCACTCTTTCAATTGAATGTCATCTCCATAAAAATCTTGTGCAACTTTATGATGATTGGAACCTTCTGCTCCTTGAATGGCTATAATATTTTTGTTCATATATCCTCTAAAAAAAAAGCCTCGAAAATTTCGAGACTTTATATTTTATGTATTTTTTTAGCTTAACAACACACTACAAAGTCTCTTCTTTTATTGTAAAAATAAAAGTAAAAATAGAAACCTGTCCAAGTATTGCAAATCATTTGTTTTCGTGTTTTAACGCGACAAATCTAACTATTAAATTTAAAATTGCAAATAATATGTAAAAAGTTTCTAAACTTTTATCAAATAGCTAATTTTCAGTTGATACAGTTCTAAAAATTCAACAAATTGATGGTTTTGTTAGCTATCTGCTAATTTTAAAAACTTTTTACCCCACTAAATCTCTCAGCCTTTGCGCTGCAATTTCAGCGGTAATGTCTCTTTGTGGTGAACCAAACATCTCATAACCCACCATAAATTTCTTCACAGTTGCACTTCTTAACAATGGAGGATAAAAACTCATGTGCCAATGCCAATGATTATTTTCCAATCCGTTAGTTGGTGCTTGATGAATTCCACTTGAATATGGAAAAGAAGTATTGAATAATTTATCATAAGTACTTGTAATTACAGAAATTGCCTCTGCAAAATTTTTAGCTTGCTCAGCGCTCATTTCCGTGATATTTTTTTGTGATTTTTTAGGAGCAATCATGGTTTCAAAAGGCCAAACTGCCCAAAAAGGAATCAATACTACAAAATCATCATTCTCAAAAATAATGCGCTCTTTGGTTGCTAATTCTTGATGTAAATACGTTTCCAACAAACTTTTTTGATGTTTTTCAAAATAGTTAAACTGCTGATTGTCTTTTTTTTCCACTTCATTTGGCAACGTTGATTGACTCCAGATTTGTCCATGAGGATGAGGATTGCTACAACCCATTACTGCCCCTTTGTTTTCAAAAATTTGAACGTAATTAATGTTTTCGTTTGCGCCTAAAATCGTGTACTCATTTTGCCAAGCCACTACCACTTTCTGAATTTCATCTACAGACATTTCCGCCAAACTTTTAGAATGGTCAGGACTAAAACAGATTACTTTACAAATTCCTGTTTCGCTTTGCGCTTTGAATAAACCATCATTTACTGAAAATGAAGGCGAATCACTTTGCAGGGCTGCAAAATCATTATCAAAAATAAAAACATCCTGATAATCAGGATTTACCTCACCATTAGCACGTGTATTTGAGGCACACAAATAACAAGTTGGGTCATAAGAAGGCCTTTTCTCTTTCGAAATTTCCTCATTTTGACCTTGCCAAGGTCTTTTGGCTCTGTGAGGAGACACTAAAACCCATTCTCCTGTTAAAATATTAAGACGTTTATGTGAATAGTCTTGTAAATTGGTGTTTTCCATGATTGATTGGTTGAATATTATTGTACGATATGAGTTCCATCAGAAAGCTCAATAAAATAAACTGAACATTCTTTATTGAATTTATTTTTATACGAAGTTGCTACTGAATCTGCAAAAGCTTTTGCTTCGGATTTAGCAATTAAATTGATGGTACAACCTCCAAAACCTCCACCCATCATTCTTGCACCCAAGACTTTTTTATTCTTTTTTGCTTGAGCAACTAAGTAATCTAATTCTTCACAACTTACTTTATATTGATGCTGCAATCCATTGTGAGAAGCATAAATCAAGGCTCCTAAAGTTTCCAAATCATTTTTTTCAATCGCTTTTGCCGCTTTTTGAGTGCGTTCAATTTCTTGAATCACGTATAACGCTTTTTGGTAATTTTCAGGCGTAATTTTGTCAATAATCTTTTCTAAATCTTCTTCAGATACTTCACGCAACGTGTCCACTTTTAGCAATTCAGCCACACTTTCGCACGCTGAACGTCTGTCATTATAGGCGCTATCAGACAAACTGTGCTTTACATTCGTGTTAATCAACATCAATTGATGCTCTTTAAAATCAATTTCATATGGTTTAGATTCTATGGTTCTACAATCCAACAAAAGTGCATTGTTTTTGATGCCAAACATGCTTGCATATTGATCCATAATACCACATTTTACCCCAACATAATTGTGTTCAGCTTTCTGAGAAATTAAAATCATTTCTGTTTTGGTCAAACCCAAATCAAACAATTCGTTCAAACCAAAAACCACACTGTTTTCTAATGCTGCTGAAGAAGACATTCCTGCTCCAGCCGGAATATTTCCTTTAAAAACGATGTTGAAATCGCCAATAATTTTGTTCCTATTCTGAATTTCGGCAACCACACCAAAAACGTAGTTCTCCCAACTTCCTTCTTTGGATGGTTTTAATTTGTCCAATTCAAACTCAATGGTACTGTTTAAATCCATTGCAATTGCAGTGGAATGACCAGCATCGCTCTTTTGAATTGCGGCTGCAATTCCCTTATCTACAGCTGCAGGAAATACAAATCCACCATTATAATCTGTGTGTTCGCCAATAATATTGATACGACCTGGAGAAAAAATGGCAATGGGTTCTGTTTTAAAAATCGATTTGAATTTCGATGTTACTTCTTTGATTAGTTGTGCACTCATATTGATTTGATTATTTTTTTAAATGATCGATAAATTCCAAGTGATTTCGTACGTTTTTTCAGGTGCTAAAACTTGCAAACCTATCTTATTATTAAAACTATTTGAAATTCCGGTCATGGGTTCAATAGCAATCAGATTTCTGTTTGGTGGCGTGTACATCTGCAAGAAATTATGAGCTGAATCAGAAGTTATTTCCAACTGATATTCAGCAGTTTCAAACTTAATTTTGTTGTCATCCATCACAAAACAATCATCTAATTGTTTGTCTTTGATTACAAAGATTTCGTCATTTTCATACGGAATAATTTCTTTAGTAATCAACTTTTCATCAAAAGCAATTTGTTGATTGCTGTTGAATTTTACGACAGCTTCTGCCAAATTTTCGGTATAAAAATACGGATGCCAACCAATGGTAAATGGAAATAGATGTTCATCAATATTGGTTACTTGGATGTGAATTTCCAAATTGGTATTTGTGCATTTATACGTCAATTCCAATGCATATTTGAATGGAAATCCAACAGGAGGATTGTTTTCAATATAACCCAACGTTACAGAAGCAAAATCCGATGTAACTTCTTGATTTTTAATTACAAACACTTTATTATACACTAAACCATGCAGGGCGTTAATTCCTGCTTGATTGCAATCTAGTTGGTATTTTTTATACTCAAATTCATAGATGCCATTTTCAATTCGACTTACAAAAGGAAACAAAATTGATGCAGCATAAGAATCTTTATAGTCAAAATTGGGAATTTCTTTAATGATGGTTTTTGAAGCCAAAATCAATGATGAAACACGAGCACCTTCGTGCAATGAAATGACAACTTTCGAGCTTTTTGAAGCATTTTCTAGTGTCAAAATGACGTTGTTTTCTGATTGTTGTTGATGTATTGTAAACACTTTATAGAGATTTTCTTAGAATTAATTTACTTGGATTTTCAATTTTTTGTTGGGAATTTTGCACAATCATTGTTGCCAAAGTAGCGCCCATTTGTGTAAAATCAGTGGAAATTGTGGTGATTCCTTCAGCAACAACTTCTTTCAATAAGGTATCATTATAGGAAATAATTCCAATATCTGACGCAATTTCAAGTGATTGCTCTTTGATTTTTTTGATAATTCTTATCAAATTTTTATCATCCAAAACCAAATAAATTTCGCCTTTTCTTGGAAGACAATCTTTTAAAGATTCTAAAACAATGTATGAAATTTCATGGTCAGTGCAAAATGACGTAAAGCCATTCAGAATTCCATAAGGTTGCTTTTCTGGAGTATAAATGAGTACTAATTTTTTATATTTTTTAATTTGTATCAAACCTTCTAACAAACCCTCGTACACATTCTTTTCAAAATTTTGATAAATGGCAGGATATTGTGACAAACTCTCATTGGTTTGATCTAAAATAAACACTTTATCTGGAAGTAAATTCGCAATTACTTGATGTGTATTTGGCAAATTAGCTGGCATGATTGCGTAATAATTATAATTGCCAACATTTTCCAAAATCAATTTGCTGAAGACAGTAGCATTAAAATGATGAAAGTAAATTTCTACTTGAATGTGATTTCCTAAATTTTCTAAAAAAGCGTTGTACAAATCCTCTTTGAACGAATTCAACTCATCAAAAAGCACAAATATTTTTTGTTGAATCGCTATATTTTCAGAAGAAACATAATAACCTTTCCCAACCACAGAATGAATAATTCCACGATTTTTAAGCTCATTAAACGCCATCAAAACAGTATCTCTTGACAGTTTAAAAGTGTCTTTGATTGCATTTAAAGAAGGCAATTTGTCGTCTTTTTTTAATGAACCTTCCGCAATGGCTTCCTCGATTGAAGAAACAATCTGTTTGTATTTTGGAATTTTAGATTCGTTATTTAAGGACATGAGATTCATGCCACAAATATATAAAATTATTTTAATACTGGTAGGTACTGGTAGGTATTATAAAAAATTATTTATTAATCAATCAATAATAAAACTCCCAAAGAATCCAGTTTTAACATTATAAGTAATTTCATTATTAGCATTCAAAGATATAACTGTCTGAAATTCAACTGTATTTAAATGCCCATTGTAATTAACAGTACATTTATTGTTCATTTTTACAATTGAGTCAAAAAAAATATCATTATAATTTTTCAATTCTTGAATTTCTTCAAATTTGTCTAACTGATAATAAAATATTAAACTAACATTCAAATCATTACTAGATATAGTATAGCTAATATCTGAGTTGTTTAACCCAAGATATTTTTCAATTATAACAAGAGTGTTCATTTTTGAAGGGAAAATATCAGCTTTTTCTTTTAATTTATTTAAAATATTTTCTCGGTTTTTAACATAAAAGTTTAAATGTTTTTCTAATGAATTAATTGTATCATTTGTATGTTCGTCCACAAAATAATTTTCTAAAATCTCTTTGTCATTATAATACTTATAAACTTCAATGGAGCATTCTTTATTTACAAAACGATGAGTTTCTTTATTCCATTCATTTAAACTTATTTTATTTAAAAAATCTCTAGTATGAATAGATTTTTTTGAACAAGAAATTATCATAATCAAAACGAATATTACATTTAAAATTTTTAAGCATTTTTTCAATTTAACCAATTTAATTTTACTCTAAGTTCAGTTTTATATAACTCTACAAAAAAATTTCTATTAAGCTAAAATAGTATAATCCAAGCATATTGAAATTTTTTATCTGAAGATTTTAGATTATTTTATATTTTACAAACTTTCAAATACCATAAATCTATCAAACTCTTTTAACTTATTTTTGCTTCCATGAAAATCAATCCTACACAATTCATCAAACAAGAGGCCAAACGTTTGGGTTTCTTGGCTTGCGGAATTGCCAAAGCCGAATTTTTAAGTGAGGAAGCTCCTCGTTTGGAAAAATGGTTGCAGCAAGGTTTTCATGGGGAAATGAGTTATATGGAAAATCATTTTGACAAGCGATTAGACCCACGTTTGTTGGTAGATGATGCAAAATCAGTGATTTCATTAGCCTATAATTATTATCCTCAACAGCAACAAAATAACGATTCGTATAAAATTTCCAAATACGCTTATGGTGAGGATTATCATCATGTCATTAAAGAAAAATTGCGTGAATTATTAGCCAATATTCAGCAAGAAATTGGAGAAGTTTCAGGTCGTTGTTTTGTAGATTCTGCTCCTATTTTAGAACGTGCTTGGGCAGAAAAAGCAGGGTTGGGTTGGAATGGAAAACACTCTTTATTGATTCAAAAACAGCAAGGTTCGTTCTTTTTTTTGGCTGAATTGATTGTTGATTTAGAATTGGAATATGGCCATCCAACAACCACCAATCATTGTGGCACGTGCACCAAATGCATTGATGCTTGTCCAACAGCCGCTATTTTGCCCAACAATACTGTGGATGCAAGCAAATGTATTTCTTATTTTACCATCGAATTGAAAGAAAATATTCCCTCTGATTTTAAAAACCAATTTCAAGATTGGGTGTTTGGTTGCGATATTTGTCAAGATGTGTGTCCTTGGAATCGATTTTCAAAAGCCCATAACGAACCTTTATTTCATCCAAAAGAAGCAATTTTGGAATTCACCAAAAGAGATTGGGAAGAAATTACGGAAGACACTTTTCAGAAAGTTTTTAAAAAATCGGCTGTAAAAAGAACAAAATTTTCAGGATTACAGCGAAATATTTCGTTTTTAAAAGATTAATTTTTGGTAGAATCTCTAATGACCAAAGCTGTTTCTAGAATTTCTTCTCGGTAAACAATGCTCTTTTTCTCTTTTTTATCTTTGATTTCATTGTATAACAATTTGAAGGCTTTTTTCCCCATTTCAAATCCTGGTTGATTGATGGTGGTTAATGAAGGTGAAATCACAGATGCCATAAACCAATTACTGAATCCTACAATATTGATTTGTTCAGGCACTTTGATTCCTTGTTTATTGAATTCTGTAATGGCACCAATCGCCACCAAATCTGTATTGATAAAGATGCCATCCACATCTTTATGGTCTTGCAACAATTGATTTGCATAAAATTTTCCCTCCTCAAAACTCATATCATTTAAAAGATATACGAGTGAAGAATCGTATGGAATTTGATTGTCGAGCAACGCTTGTTTGTACCCCAAAAAGCGGTCAATCGAATTTTGGGGTAACAATGGCCCTCTAAAATGGGCAATTCTTTTACACCCAATATCAATCAAATGTTGGGTTGCTTTGTAGGCAGCTTTTCTGTCGTCAATGATTACTTTCGAGCATTTCACCACTTTTGCAATTTTATCAAACATCACTAAAGGTGTTTCATTTTCGATGATTTCCATCAGATGTTTATAATCTGCAGTGCCATTTGCCAATGAAATTAAAATTCCATCTACTCTTTTATTTAAAAGGAGTTCTATTTGTTGTTTTTCCAATTCATACGACTCATTTGATTGCAATGTAATTACCAAATAGCCTTTTTTTTCTGCTTGAGAAATAATGCCTTTGATGACACTTGAAAAGAAATGATGTACAATTTCAGGAATAATCAATCCAATTGTTTTTGATTCTTTTGTTCTTAAATTTACCGCAAAAGAATTGGGTTTATAATGCAACATAGAAGCAGTTTCTCTGACTAATTTTCGTGTTTTTTTACTCACATCAGGATAGTCTTTCAATGCTTTTGAAACGGTTGTGATAGAAATATTGAGTTGTTCCGCTATTTGCTTGAGTGTTACCATAGTTCCCTATAAATTTGGAATTGATTATGTGTTAAATTACCTCACAAATATAGAAAATTATCTGAATCGAAAACGTTTTTGGTAAATCGAAAACGTTTTCGATTTGCTTATTTGTAAAATTAATTATGTTAAAATCTACATTTACTCAAAATAATAATCAAATTTTTATCTAATTTACAATTTAACATGAAAAAACATTTACAATTTAGGTTTGCTGTTCTGATGGTTTTACTGCTATCATCAACAGTATTTTTTGCCCAATCCACCATTTCTGGGATTGTGAAAGACAATAACAATCAGGCAATTCCTGGTGTTAATATCATTATTAAAGGAACTACAATGGGAACAACATCCGATTTTGATGGAAATTATTCTATCGCAAATGTTCCAAATGGAGAGTACACATTAATTGCATCATATGTGGGTTATGATAATTTTAAAAAACAAATCAGTGTCAACTCAAAAAATATGACCGTTGATATTGTTATCAAAGAAAACGCAGAATCACTTGATGAAATTGTAATTACTGGAGTTACAAATCCGAAATCTAAAATCGCTTCTAGTATTTCTATTACAACTATTAAACCAAATGTTATTGCACAATCTGCGCCAAGAACTACTGCAGAAATTTTCAGAACCATTCCTGGTATTCGTTCAGAATCTTCTGGTGGTGAAGGAAACTCAAACATTGCTGTAAGAGGTGTGCCAGTTTCTTCTGGAGGTTCAAAATATGTGCAACTACAAGAAGATGGTTTGCCTGTATTGTTATTTGGAGATATGTCTTTTGCAACTGCAGATATTTTTACAAGATTTGACAATAGTATTGGCAGAATTGAAGCAATTAGAGGAGGTTCTGCTTCTACTCTTTCGTCAAATTCTCCTGGAGCAATCATCAACTTAATTAGTAAAAATGGCAAAAACGAAGGAGGAAGTTTAGGAACTACTTTTGGATTGGATTTTGATTCTTTCAGAACTGATTTTGATTATGGAGCACCTATTTCAGAAGGATTGTATTTTCATGTTGGTGGATTTTACAGAGTTGGAGAAGGCATGAGAGAAACTGGTTTCACTGCAAATAACGGTGGTCAATTCAAATTTAACTTGACCAAAGAATTTAAAAATGGCTACGTTAGATTGTATACAAAATTATTAAATGATAGAGCAATTGCTTATTTGCCAATGCCAATTGCGGTTTCTGGCACAAATAGCAATCCTTCTTGGGCTAATGCTCGTAATTTTAGCGCAACAAGAGGTACATCTCACACACCTTATTTAATGCAAAATGTTGGATTGGGAGCAGATGGACAGTTAAGAAGATCTGATGTTTCTGACGGAATGAATCCAATGTCAAAATCGATAGGACTAGAAGCGTCATTTGATTTGTCTGAAGGTTGGAAAATAAATAATAACGGAAGATTTTCTGTTAATAATGGAAATTTTGTTTCGCCTTTTCCTGCGCAAGTTGCTACTGCAAATGATATTGCTTCTTCTTTTGGGGCTGGTTCTACATTGCAATTTGCCAATGATGGTTCAGCAGTTTCTGGAAATAGTTTGGTATCAAGGATTCACATGTTTGATGTGGAATTGAACAACTTCAACAACTTTATGAATGATTTTAAATTGTCAAAAACTTTTGACAAAGTAAATGTAACATTGGGTTATTTTAAATCGATTCAAAATGTTTCAATGTCTTGGTTATGGAATTCTTATTTGCAAGAAGTAAATGATACAAACGCAAGATTGATCAATGTTTTTGATGCAGCCAATAATCCTTTAAGTGAAAATGGATTGTATGCTTACGGAACTCCTTTTTGGGGAAATCTTCACAGAAATTATGATACAAAATACAATGTTTCTGCACCATATGCAAGTGTTTCTATTGAAGCTTCAGAGAAATTTAATATTGACGCAAGTATTCGTTTTGATAACGGAAACGTGGATGGTTCATTTGCTGGAGGTTCATCAAGAGAGTTTGATGTAAACAATGATGGTGTGATTTCTGTTCCTGAGCAAAATGTTTTTGCTGTTGATAATTCGAATGTGACTACTGTAAATTACGATTACAATTATGTTTCATACTCTTTGGGATTAAACTATAAATTACAAGACAATCAAGCAGTTTTTGCAAGATTGAGTAAAGGTGCTGCTGCAAAAGCGGATAGAATTTTATTTTCAGGATTAGAATATACCAATAGTGACAGAATCAATGCGCTTGATTTCATAACACAAGCCGAATTCGGATATAAAAGAGGTTTTGAAAAAGGGTCTTTATATGCAACGTTATTTTTTGCAAACACCAAAGAAGAAGGTGGTTTTGAAGCTACATCAAACAGCATCATAGAAAATGATTACAAATCTGCAGGTATTGAATTGGAAGGAACGTATAAATTTTCTGATAAATTTGATATTAGAGGTGGTGTAACTTATACTAATGCTTCTATTGAATCTGGCGCAAACAAAGGAAATGCTCCAAGAAGACAGCCTGATTTTATTTATAGTTTTATACCTACTTACAACTTTGGAAAAACCAATCAAAATGCTATTGGTTTAAGTTTTATTGGACAAAGCAAAGCTTTTGCGCAAGATAATAATGAGTTGATCTTACCAGGATTTACCATCGTAAATAGCTTTGTAAATGTTGGAGTTACCAAAAATTTAAATGCAAATTTATCCGTAAATAATTTATTCGACAGCTTAGGAATTACAGAATCTGAAGAAGGAAGCATTGTTGAAAACCAAGTAAATATAGTAAGAGCAAGACCAGTTCCAGGTCGTTCTATCTCAATGGGATTAACGTATAGTTTTTAAATTAAAAGTGAATTATTAAGTGTAGTTTTGAATTGATTGAAAAGAGTCAGTGATACTGAATCGTTGACTCTTTCATTCATAAAACAAGTAAAACAAATCCATCATGAACTCGAAACCAAGTTTATCTTTTTGGCAAATATTCAATATGAATGTTGGATTCTTGGGAATTCAATTCAGTTTTGGATTGCAACAAACTGCCGTAAATCCTATTTTTTCATTTTTAGGCGCACATCATGAAGATTTGCCTCTGCTCAATTTGGCAGGCCCAGTAACGGGTTTGATCATTCAACCAATTATTGGAGCTATTTCAGACAAAACTTGGTCACCGCGTTTTGGTAGAAGAAAACCATTTTTTTTGATTGGAGCATTGATAGGAAGTTTGTGTTTATTCGCTTTTCCTTATAGTCCTTCTTTATGGTTTGCAGTTGGATTACTTTGGATTTTAGACGTTGGAAACAACATGGCAATGGAACCTTATCGCGCTTTTGTGGGTGATAAATTACCCAATCATCAATTGAGCTTTGGATACCAAATGCAAAGTTTGTTTGTAGGTGCAGGAATTGTACTTGCAAATGCGTCTATTTTTATTTTTCAGGATTGGTTTTCACAACCAGAAACTCTTGATTCAGTCTCTAATAGCATTCCAAACTGGCTGTATTATTCCTTTTTCCTAGGAGCTATTTTATCAGTTGCTACGATTATTTGGTCTGTTTTAAAAACGCCCGAAATTCCTCCATCTGACAATGAATTAAAAGAAATTGAAAAACACAATGCGCTGCCAATTTTAGAGAGAATAAAAACACCTTTTTTAGAGATTACAAACGCTATAAAAGACATGCCAAAATTTATGTGGAAATTGGCTGGAGTATATCTTTTTCAGTGGTATGCATTGTTTATTTATTGGCAATTTATTTCTCCAATGTTTCAAGAAAGTATGGGTTTTGACAAATCAGAAGCATTGAGTCAAGCTGCAAAAATGAATACAACTTACAATATTTCAACCATCATTTTTGCGCTTGCTTTAGTGCCTTTGGCTTTAAAATGGGGTGGAAAAAAAGTGTATGTCACTAGTTTGTTTTTAACAGGAATTGCCATGATTTCAATTCCGTTTATTGAAAATTCGATGCTGGTTTTACTTCCAATGGTGTTATTTGGAATTGGTTGGGCAGCCATGATGGGAATTCCATATTCCATGGTTTCAAAAATTGTACCTCAAGAAAGACGAGGCGTTTACATGGGAATTGTAAACATGATGATTGTAATTCCAATGGGAATTCAAACAATCACTTTTGGCCCAATTGTAAAAAATTTGCTCAATAACAGTGCTGTAAATGCCATTTTATTGGGAGGTGTGTTTTTTATAATTGCTGGACTATTGGCATTGCGTCTCCAAGAACCAAAAAGTGAAAAATAGAAAAAGTGAAAAGTATATAAATTTAGAAATAAAATCCCATTGAAAAAAGTAAGTAAAAATATTGATGTTTTATGTGTTGGTGAAGTCTTAGTTGATTTTATAGGACATCAAAATGATGTATTTATCAATCATACAAGAGATTATCACCGATATTTAGGAGGTTCTCCAACCAATGTTTCTCTAAATTGCAAAAGACTTGGATTGAATTCCCAATTAGTTTCTGCAGTTGGTAAAGATGGTTTTGGAGAATATATCATCAACAGATTGCAGGAAGTTGGAATTGAAACAACTCATATCAATCAACTTCCAGAACATAATACGAGTGTTATTTTTGTATCAAAATCAAATGCTACTCCTGATTTTATTCCATATAGAGATGCTGATTCTTGCATTTTTGAAAGTCAAATTAGTCAAAAAACACTTTTAGATACGAAGATTTTTCACACAACTTGTTTTGCGCTGAGTAAAAATCCTGCACAAACCACTATTTTGAAAAAAGCTGCAGAGGCTTTTGAGTTGGGCTGTAAATTGAGTATTGATGTCAATTACTCAGGGAAATTGTGGGATAGTAGAGAAAATGCCATTGAAACTATCAAAGCGTATTGTAAACTGAATCCTTTGGTAAAAATTAGTGAAGATGACATGGCAAGGTTGTTTCACAAAGGCATTTCTCATCAAGAAATATTTGATTTTTTTCATCAAGAAGGTGTTGATATTGTATGCCTTACTTTGGGTAGTAAAGGCGTTATTTTGTCGGAAAGAAATCAGAAAATCATTCAATTTCCAGCTATAAAAGTCGAAGAAGTTTTAGATACAACTGGAGCTGGAGATGCATTTTGGTCAGGATTTTTGTTTGCTTACATCAACAAAAAAAGTTTAGAAGATTGCTTGACAATTGCGCTAAAATTAGCCGCATTAAAACTTCAAAATGTGGGTAGATTGCCAGAAAACATCAATATTCTTTCAAAAATTTTATAAAATTTAAAGACAGCCAATTTTATGAATAATCCTAAAAATAGCCTTAGAAATGGAGTAATGTTCAATGCATATCCTGATAGTATTGGAACAAAACTGAGTGATTTGGTCACTTTTTTTCAAAAAAAAGAATTGGAAAATACATTTTCATTTTGCTATTTACTACCTACTTTTTTCAACAGTGATTTGGATAGAGGTTTTTCGATTATTGATTATAATTTGAATGAAGAATTAGTAACTGCTGAGGATGTAACTGCGCTTAAAAATCTAAATATCCAACTAAAATTCGATATTGTTCTCAATCATCTTTCTGTGGCTTCTCCTCAGTTCAAAGACTTACTTGAGCATGGAGAAAAGTCAATTTATAAAGATTTTTTTATCAATTGGAATGACTTTTGGGAAAACCATGGAATCATAAATGAAGAGGGAATTGTTATTCCAAATTACGAATTTCTTCAAAAATTATTCATGCGTAAATCTGGATTGCCAATTCTGAAAGTTCCTTTTCCTGATGGAACAGAAAAACCGTATTGGAATACTTTTTATCAAGAAATAACCTACAAAAAATTCACAAAAGATGATTTTTCAAAGATTGATGGAATTCCTGAAAATCAAACTGCTTTTATTTGTCAAAAAATAAATGATGCTATTGACCAAAAAATGGAGATAGAAAACATTGATTTTGAAGAAAACAACTACTTGAAAGAAAACATTCTTCAAATCATCCAAAAAAACAAATGCTTTTTAGGGCAAATGGATGTGAATGCAAAAAGTGAATTGGTGTGGGGTTTTTATGAAGAAACTCTGAAAAAATTAAAAAAATTCGGTTGCAAAATTTTACGACTAGATGCATTTGCCTATTTGCATAAAGAGGTTGGGGAAACTAACTTTTTCAACAAACCAGGAACTTGGAATTATTTGGATAGAATTCAACAAATTGCCACCAAAAATGATTTGATTGTTTTGCCCGAAATTCATGCAGAATATGGATTGCATCTTCATGAAGAAGTTGCACAAAAAGGATATCATTTCTACGATTTTTTCCTGCCAGGATTGCTAATTCACACACTTGAAACAAAAAACAATTCAGCATTAATTCACTGGATTGACGAAATTATTACCAAAAAATACAACACCATTAACATGCTTGGTTGTCATGATGGCATCCCAATTTTAGACCTGAAAGGCAAAGAAAATCAAAAAGGATTATTAAATGACACTGAAATTGATGATTTGATGGAAATCATTCTAAAAAGAGGAGGAAGAATTAAAAATTTATATGACGCTGCTGGAAAAAAATTATCCTATTATCAAATAAATGCGACATTTTTTAGCGCTTTAGGTGAAGATGAGCAAAAACTATTACTGGCAAGAGCCATTCAATTATTTATGCCTGGAATTCCACAAGTTTGGTATTTAGATGTATTCGCAGGCAAAAACAATTATGAAGCCGCAGATAACGCAGGAAGTGGAGGCCACAAAGAAATCAATAGAACAGCGATTTCTATGGAAGAAATTGAAAAATCTATCAATAAAAATGTGGTTTCAAATCAATTAAAAATCATTCAGTTACGAAATAATTTATCTGCATTTTTAGGAAATATTGAATTTCAAAATAGTTCAAAAGAACAATTACAAATTACTTGGAGAAATGAGACATCCTTTGCTACTTTGGATGCAAATCTCAAAACAAGTTCATTTTCTATTTCGTATGAAGAAAATAAAACTAAGAACACCCTTTTTTTCTGAAAAATCAACAAGTTTGATTATTTAAAAGATTAAAAACTTCCTTTGCTCTTTGATTGAAAACTATATATTTGTATGCTTAAACTAGCAAACAACCAAATTATGAGCGATTCTAGAAAAAGACATGAAGCTTTATTGTATCATGCAAAACCAAAACCTGGGAAAATAGAAGTAGTTCCTACCAAAAAATACGCAACACAACATGATTTAGCCTTGGCATATTCGCCAGGTGTTGCTGAGCCTTGTTTGGAAATTGCGAAAGATAAAAACAATGTTTATAAATATACTTCCAAAGGAAATTTGGTTGCTGTAATTTCTAATGGAACAGCCGTTTTAGGTTTGGGTGATATTGGCCCTGAAGCCTCAAAACCCGTGATGGAGGGAAAAGGAGTTCTATTCAAAATTTTTGCTGATATTGACGTTTTTGATATTGAAGTGAATGAAACCGATGTTGAAAGATTTATTCAAGTAGTCAAAGCGATTGCACCCACTTTTGGTGGTATCAACTTAGAAGATATCAAAGCTCCTGAAGCGTTTGAAATAGAACGCAGATTGAAAGAGGAATTAGACATTCCTGTGATGCATGATGACCAACATGGAACTGCCATTATTTCAGCAGCAGCTTTAAAAAATGCGATTGAAATTGCCAAAAAAGATTTTTCTAAAGTAAAAATTGTAGTGAATGGTGCTGGAGCTGCAGCCATTTCTTGTACACGTTTATATCTAAGATTGGGAGCAAAAACCGAAAATATTGTCATGTGTGATAGCAAAGGTGTGATCAGAAAAGACCGTGATAATTTGACTTCGGAAAAAGCTGAATTTGCGACTTCACAAGATTTATACACGTTAGAAGAAGCCATGAAAAATGCCGATGTTTTTATTGGCTTATCACAAGGAAATGTGGTGACTCCTGAAATGTTGCTAACAATGGCAAAAAATCCGATTGTTTTTGCAATGGCAAATCCAGTTCCAGAAATCAATTATGATGTAGCAATTGCCACCAGAAAAGATATTATCATGGCAACAGGAAGATCTGATCATCCTAATCAGGTGAATAATGTATTGGGTTTTCCATTTATTTTCAGAGGTGCTTTGGATGTGAGAGCAACCAAGATCAATGAAGAAATGAAAATGGCAGCTGTGCATGCTTTGGCTGATTTGGCAAAAAAATCAGTTCCTGAACAAGTAAATATTGTATATGATGAAGTGAGTTTGACTTTTGGTAAAGAATACATCATTCCAAAACCTTTTGACCCAAGATTGATTTATGAAATTCCACCTGCGATTGCAAAAGCGGCCATTGAATCTGGTGTTGCTTTAGAGCCAATCACTGATTGGGAAAAATATCGTGAAGAATTGATGGAACGTTCTGGTTCAGGAAGAAAGGAAATTAGAATGATTCACAACCGAGCAAAAAGTAATTTGAAAAGAATTGTTTTTGCAGAAGCTGATTATTTGGATGTGCTAAAAGCAGCACAAAGAGTGCATGATGAAAAAATTGGTTTACCGATTTTACTGGGAAGAAAAGAAGTGATTTTAGCACTCAAAGAAGAAATTGGTTTTACAGCTGAAGTGCCCATATTAGACCCAAAAACAGATGAAGAAGATGATCGTAGAAATCGTTATGGAGAATCTTATTGGAAAAGCCGTCAACGAAAAGGAAGAACACTTACAGAAGCCAAAAAATTAATGCGTGAACGCAATTATTTTGCGGCAATGATGGTCAATGAAAACGAAGCTGATGCCTTAATTACTGGATATTCAAGACCTTATCCAAGTGTGGTAAAACCCATTTTAGAATTGATTGAAAAAGACAAAGGAATAACAAGAGTTGCAGCATGTAATTTGATGATTACCAAACAAGGTCCGTTGTTTTTGGCTGATACAACAATCAATATCAATCCAACTGCAAAAGATTTGATAAAAATTACGCAAATGACTTCCAATTTGGTAAAAATGTTTGGGATGAAACCGAATGTTGCCATGGTATCATTTTCTAATTTTGGTTCGTCAAAATCTGAAAGTTCAGAAAAAATCAGTGAAGCTGTTGCTTATATTCATAGAAATTATCCAAATGCAGTGGTAGATGGAGAAATTCAATCGGATTTTGCTTTAAATCCTGAATTATTGGCAAAAGAATTTCCATTTTCAAAACTGAATGGAAAAAAAGTAAATGTGTTGATTTTCCCAAATTTAGAATCTGCAAATATTACCTACAAATTGTTTAAAGAAGTGCATGGTGCTGATTCTATTGGTCCCGTAATTTTAGGATTAAGCAAACCTGTACACGTTTTACAGTTAGGTGCAAGTGTTGATGAAATGGTAAATATGGCAGCTTTGGCAGCCGTTGATGCACAACAAAGAGAAAAGAAAAAATAAATTACTACATTAGGCGCTGAAAAAGAGGATATGATTACACAAATTAGGGGGAAATTGGTTGAAAAAAATCCAACAGATGTTGTCATGGATTGCAATGGTGTTGGCTATTTATTACATATTTCTTTGAATACTTTTACGGCTTTGCCATCAGATGAAAATGTTACGCTATATTCGCACTTGGTTGTAAGAGAAGATGCACATATTTTATACGGATTTATCACAAAAACAGAAAGAGAGGTTTTTAAATTGTTGATTTCTGTTTCTGGAGTTGGACCAAGCATTGCAAGAACAATGCTTTCTTCGATGACATCAGAAGAAATTCAACAAGCAATTGCATCAGAAAATGTACATGTTATTCAGGCTGTAAAAGGAATTGGTGCCAAAACTGCGCAAAGAGTCATTGTAGATTTGAAAGATAAAATCATGAAAACCTTTGATATGGATGAAGTTTCTGTACATACAAACAATACCAACAAAGATGAAGCGTTATCTGCTTTGGAGGTTTTAGGTTTTCAAAGAAAACAATCAGAAAAAATTGTGAATGCTATTGTAAAAGAACATCCTGAGGCAAGCATTGAAAAAATCATTAAACTCGCTTTAAAAAATTTATAATCAATTGATTAAAGTTTTGAAAAAAATACTTTTAACCACTTTTTTTACTTTATTAGTAAGTCAATTTGCAGTTGCACAAACTGCATCTAAAGATAGTACTAGCATAAAAAAAGATACTATTCCATTAAAATACGACTTTAAGCACACCCAAAAAGGGGGACTTTTTTTAGATGATTTGGCAAAGAAAGTTGTCATTTTTGATAAAGAGTTAAATATGTATGTCATTGTTGAAAAAATTGGAGATTATTATACCAAAACTCCTATTTTTTTAACCCCAAAAGAATACGAACAATATCGCTTAAAACGAGATATGTTGCAGTATTTCAAAGACAAAGTTGGCGCAACCAATAGCAAACGAAAAGGGGCAAAAGAAGCACAAAAAGATTTATTACCTGATTATTACGTAAATTCTAAATTTTTTGAAACTATTTTTGGTGGAAATACCATCAAATTTACTCCTTCTGGAAATTTGAATTTGAAATTGGGTTTTATCTATCAAAATACAGAAAATCCACAAATTTCAGAAGAAAATAGACGTAGTTTTACCTTCGATTTTGACCAACAAATCAATGCTAGTTTGCGTGCAAAAGTGGGTGAAAGGCTTGAGTTTACTGCCAATTACGACACACAAGCCACATTTGATTTTCAGAATTTAATAAAACTAGATTACACTCCTACTGAAGACGATATCATCCAAGGAATTGAAATCGGAAACGTTTCTATGCCTATCAAAAACTCGTTGATCAATGGTGCACAAACGTTATTTGGTGTTAAAACAAAATTACAATTTGGAAAAACTACAGTCACAGGGATTTTCTCACAACAAAATTCAGAAAGTAGAAATATCATTGCGGAAGCAGGCGCTTCTATTCAACCTTTTGAATTAAGAGCAACAGATTATGACAATGATCGACACTTTTTCTTATCACAGTTTTTTATTGATAATTATGAAAATTCTTTAAAAAACTATCCTTTGGTAAGCAGTCAAGTAAACATCACTCGAATTGAAGTTTGGATTACTAATAGAAATGCTGCCACTGACGATTTTAGAAGTATTGTTGCTTTTGCGGATTTGGGTGAATTGAATAATACAAATTCGACTTATCGAAATTTAGTAGATGATTCTGGCACAGTTTTACCTGCAAATGCAGTAAGTATCAATTCTAATGGGCAAGTGCTTTTTATCCCACAAAATGAAGCAAATACTATTTATGACCCAACAGTTTTAAGTGGAATCAGAGATATTTCATCTGTAGATAACACCTTGATTTCTCGTTTTCAGATGGATCAAGGAACAGATTATTCGATTTTAGAAAATGCCCGAAGATTGACAAGCAATGAATATACATTGAATCCACAATTGGGATATATTTCATTAAATAGAAGATTGAATGATGGTGAAGTTTTGGCTGTTGCTTATGAATATACAGTTGCAGGAAGTGTGAATGGAAGCACCAAAAGATCTTTTAAAGTGGGTGAATTTTCAAATGATGGAATTCAAGCTCCTCAAAATTTAGCGGTAAAATTATTACGTTCAGAAATCTTACAAACGTTTCGTAGAAATACAATTACGAATCAAGATGAATCTTTTCCAACTTGGCGTTTGATGATGAAAAACGTCTATGCTTTAGGCGCATTTCCATTGACTCAAGACGGATTTCGATTCGAAATTCAATACAGAGATGATGATACAGGAATTCCTTCAAATACCCTACAAAATGCACAAACTGCTGGAATTCCAAACATCCCTTTGATTCAATTATTTGATTTGGATCAATTAGACCAAAGTCAGTTCAGAACTGCTGATGGTTTTTTTGATTATGTAGAAGGAATTACTGTGAATTCGCAAAATGGTTATGTAATTTTCCCAACAGCGGAACCTTTTGGAAATGGCTTAGAAAATGACTTAACAAACCCTGCAGATTCGAAATTTTTATTTAAAGAATTGTATTTGAATACCAAAATCAATATTCAAAATAACTTTCAAAACAAAGACAAATATTTTCTAAAAGGATACTTCAAATCAGACAATGCAGGTGGCATTCCTATTGGCGCTTTCAACGTTCCACAAGGTTCTGTAAAAGTGACTGCAGGTGGAAGACAATTGGTAGAAGGTGTAGATTTTGTGGTAGATTATCAATTAGGAAGAGTACAGATTTTAGACCCAGGTTTGCAAGCTTCAGGAACACCTATTAATATTTCAACTGAAAATAATGCTGTTTTTAATCAGCAACGTAAAACCTTTATGGGAATTGATGTTGAACATCGTTTTTCAGAAAATTTTATTCTTGGTGGAACCATTTTAAATGTGATGGAAAGACCATTGACTCCAAAAATAAATTTCGGTTCAGAGCCAATTGACAACACCATGTTTGGTTTGAATGTTGATTTTTCAACAGAAGTTCCATATTTTACAAAATTGGCAAACAAATTACCATTCGTTGATACTGATGCTCCATCAAACTTATCTGTAAGAGCAGATTTTGCGTATTTATTGCCTGGATCACCTAAAGGAATTGACGTTACAGGAGCTGCAACAACCTATATTGATGATTTTGAAGCATCTCAAATTCCCATCAGTTTAATTTCTCCTTTGGATTGGTATGAAGCAAGTACACCTCGTTTTTTCAATGGTTTTAATGGCGATCAAAGCGATTTATCTTACAATTACAAGCGTGGAAAATTGGCTTGGTATAGCATTGACCAAATTTTTTATGGAATTGGGCAAACTCCTACAAGTGTAGATGCTGACGAACTTTCAAGAGCCGAAACGAGACAAATTAATTTTAGAGAATTATTTCCAAATCAACAATTGGACATCACTCAAAATGCGCAAATCAGAACCTTAGATTTGGCATATTTTCCTGAGGAAAGAGGTTCCTATAATTTTAATCCAAATGCAACAATTGTAAATGGTGTTGCAAAATTACCAAATCCTGAAACCAATTGGGGTGGAATTATGCGTGCGTTAAACACCAATAATTTTGATCAAGCAAACGTAGAATACATCCAGTTTTGGGTAATGGACCCGTATCAAAATTATTCCATAACGACTGAAGAAGGACTACCAAATGGAGTAAATCCTGCTGATATTTCCAATCAAGTAGGAGATTTATACATCAATTTGGGAAATATTTCTGAAGATATTTTGAGAGATAATCGCAAAATGTTTGAAAATGGATTGCCTGAAGACGGATTAAAAATTGATGGAAACAACATCAACAAAACAACTTGGGGAGATGTACCAAGAAATCCATCTATCATTTATGCTTTCAGCGAACAAGATGCAGCAAGAACCAATCAAGATTTGGGCTTTGATGGATTGAATGATTTGGAAGAAAAAACATTGCCAGGCATTGGAATTTATAGCTCTTTAGATGATCCTGCTGCTGATAATTTTTCTTTTTTTAGAAGCTCTCAATTGGATGCGTTGAATGCCTCTATCATCAGAAGGTATAAAGATTTTAACAATACTCAAGGAAACTCACCAACCTTAAACCAATCAACTGAACCCTACCCTACTTCATCAACCACATATCCTGATGTAGAGGATATCAATAGAGATCAAACCATGAATACTGTTGAAAGTTATTTTGAATACAAAATTTCGATGAACAGAAATGATTTGGTAAAAGGAAGAAATTTTATTGTTGATGAAAAAACAACTTCTGTAACTCTTGAAAACGGAAATACGCAAGAAACAAAATGGTATCAATTTCGTGTTCCAATCAGAAGTGGAACTCCTGTAAATGGCATTACAGATTTTAATAGTATTCGTTTTATAAGAATGTTTTTAACGAATTTCAAAATGCCTGTTGTGATGCGTTTTGGTGAATTTGACTTAGTAAGAGGTGATTGGAGACGTTATGTAAGAACGATCAATCCTACTATCAATCCTGATAGAGATTTGAATCAAACTGAATTAGAAGGTTTTGAAGTGGGTGTTGTAAGCATTGAACAAAATAACGGAAGTTATATTCAACCTCCAGGAATTGAAAGAGAGCGTTTGCAAGGAACAACCACTGTACAGTTACAAAACGAGCAATCAGTTAGCTTAAAGGTTACGAGTTTAGAACCTAATAATACACGTGCTATTTATAAAAATATCAGTGTTGATTTGCGTCGTTTTAAAAACTTAAAAATGTTTATGCATTTGCAAGGTGATGAAGGTTTTGCGGCTGTAATTCGTTTAGGAACAGATTTGGGTGAAAACTTTTACGAACTAGAATTGCCTTTAACGGTAAGCAGTGGAGGTGGAAGTCAATTAGATGTTTGGCCCGAAGAAAATAATTTAGATGCCTTTTTAGAAACCTTTGGAAAAGTAAAACTAGAAAGAGATGCTATTGGAGCTCCTATTAACGAAATTTTCACATCTGCAACGCAAACTGATGGTCTTCCTTATAAAATAAGTGTGAAGGGAAATCCAACTTTAGCGCAATTAAGAACTATTATGTTGGGTTTAAAAAACACATCAGTTACCAATAAAACCGGTGAAGTTTGGTTCAATGAATTGCGTTCTTCAGGTTTTGATAACAAAGCAGGATGGGCTGCTGTGATCAATGCTGATGCAAATTTTGCAGATGTTGCCAATGTCTCAGTATCTGGAAGCATCAAAACGATTGGTTTTGGAAATGTAGAAGATCGCATCAATCAACGAAGTTTAGACGAGACAAAACAATATGATGTTGCCACAACAATCAACTTAGGAAAAGTGTTGACTCCCGAAAAATGGGGAATTCAATTGCCCATGAGTTATAGTGTTGGAGAACGTTTTATCGATCCAAAATTCGATCCTCAATATCAGGATGTTTTATTGGCAGATGCCATTGACCAAAATCCAAATAGTGAATTTTCGAGAGATTATACCAAAAGAACTAGCATTAGTTTTATCAATGTGAAAAAGAATCGAAATCCAAATTCAACTAAAAAGCCTAAGTTTTATGATGTAGAAAATTTGGCTGTTTCTTATTCTCAAAACAGTGAATTTCATAGAGATTATAACGTTCAAAAATACGTTAACGAAAATGTGGCAGCTTCAGCAGCGTATAATTTTAATTTTGATTCAAAACCGATTGAATTTTTCAAAAATAATGACTCTATTTTTAGAAGTAAATATTTGAAATTTATCAAAGATTTAAATTTCAATCCTATTCCAAAAACCATTGCCATTAACTCTAGAATTAACAGAAGTTACAACGAACAACAATCGCGAAATTTAGTTCCAGGATTGTCTGCTCAGCCAGAATTGATTCAACGTAGGTTTTTATTTGATTGGGATTATACCATTGGTTTTGACTTGACAAAATCCTTGCAATTAAATTTTAATGCCACCAATAATTATATTTTTGACGCTTTTGGAAGTGGTGAAGAATTGCAAATTTTTGACAATTTCTTCAATACTGGAAGACCCAATCATTATCATCAAAAGTTGAATGTAACTTATAATATTCCATTAGATAAATTTCCATTTTTGGATTTTATCAAAGCTGATTATGGTTATTCAGCTGATTTTGATTGGCAAGTTTCTTCACAAGATCAAACCATTTTAGAACAAATTGGAAATGTGATTCAGAATGCAAATACGCACAATATCAATACCGATTTTTCTTTCGATAAAATCTATAAAAGCTTCAATTTTGAAAGACTTTTATTAACAAAAGCGCAACGTCAAAATGCGAAAGACAAAAACATCCGAATCAATCCACCAAAAAAACTATCCTTTGGAAAACAACTCTTAAAAGGAACTTTTGATGTGTTGACTTCTGTAAAAAAAGCAACCATTAGTTATACCGAAAATAACGGACAATTTTTGCAAGGATATAATGAACCCATAGGATTTTTGGGTGGAGCTCCAACTGCATTTGCTTTTGGAAGTCAGGTAGATATTAGAAATAAAGCCCTTGAAAATGGTTGGTTGGTAACGCGAGTTGATGGTGAAGAATATTTCAATAAAACGTATAGTAGAACACAGTATAATAAATTGGATTATACATTTATTGTAAAACCTTTTAATGATTTGGATATTGATATTCGTGGAAATAAAATTCAAACTACAGATATTTCTCAACAAATTGATTTGATTGAAGGAAAAAACACTTTTGAAGACACTCCAATATTTGAAAATGGAAATTTCAGTACGAGTTTTTCAATGTTTTCAACTGCTTTTACTGACGGAGATGCATTATTTCAACGAATGAAAGATTACAGAAGTATTGTTGCAAACAGATTAGCCGCAGAAACTGGCGCACCAATTTCGGGATTTGGAGAAAATAGTCAACAAGTAATGTTGCCTGCTTTTATTGCTGCCTATTCAGGAAAAAGTCCAACAAAAGTGAGCACAGGATTATTTCGAAATATCCCTATTCCAAACTGGACTTTACGCTATAATGGATTGATGAAAATGGATTGGTTTAAAAAGAATTTTTCGTCATTTGTAGTTTCTCATGGATATAAATCATCCTACACAATTTCAAGTTTCACGAATAATTTACAATTTGACGCAAACAATCCTTATGCAACCACAAATGCAGCTGGCAATTATGAGTCACAAAGATTGGTGGCAGCTGCAACTTTAGTAGATGAATTTTCGCCATTGGTAAGAATTGATATGAAAATGAAAAACTCATTTTCTTTTCGAGGCGAAGTAAAAAGTGACCGAACTTTGACTATGAACTTCAACAATAGTACTTTAACAAATATTGAAGGAATTGAATATGTTGTTGGATTAGGTTATGTATTTAAAAATGTAAAAATGAATTCACGTTTTACAGGAAAAAAAGTAGAAATGAAAGGAGATATTAATTTGAGAGCAGATGTCTCATTGCGAGATAATTTAACTCAAATTCGATATATTGATGAAGATAATACGCAAATTAGTGGTGGACAACGATTATTTTCTATTAAATTTACAGCCGATTATAGATTGAGTGCAAATCTTACTGCATCCTTCTATTACAATCATCAATCGTCAAGATATGCTATCTCAACCACTTTTCCGAGACAAGCTATCAATGCCGGATTTAATATTATTTATAACTTAGGAGGAAATTAAAATTAAATTAGTTAGTAAAAAAATGAATATACCAAGTAACTTAAAGTACACAAAAGACCACGAGTGGATTAAAATTGAAGGTGAAACTGCCATTGTAGGAATCACTGATTTTGCACAAGGAGAATTAGGAGATATTGTTTATGTAGATGTTGATACCTTAGATGATACTGTTGAAGAAGGTGCTGTTTTTGGATCTGTTGAGGCTGTAAAAACAGTTTCAGATTTATTTATGCCATTAACTGGAGAAGTTATAGAGTTTAATGAAGCATTAGAAGATGAGCCAGAATTAGTAAATTCAGATCCTTATGGAAAAGGTTGGATGATCAAAATAGCCATCTCAGACAGTTCACAAATAGAAAATTTATTAGATGCTGAGGCGTATCAAAAACTTATTAAAGGATAAATTAGTACTAATAGCAATTGTTATTACACTTGTTATTTTGGGATTAAGTCTCATAAAAATGCCTGAAACTGGAGTGAACGTTGCAAATATTGATAAAGTTTATCACAGTTTTGCATATTTTACATTAACCATTGTTTGGCTACTTAGCTTTTATAAAATTCCACAAAAAAAACATCTCGTTACGTTGAGTTGTATTATTTTTGGCATTATTATTGAAGTTTTGCAAACTGTGTTAACAGAACATAGAACAGGAGATATTCTAGATGTTTTTGCAAATTCATTGGGAAGTCTGTTAGCTCTTTTTGTATTTAGTATGATTTTTAAAAAAAAACAAATTAATTAACAATTAGGCTTGTAATTAACACAATAATTTAATTAAATTAGCAACCTATTAAAAACGTTTTACCATGGAAATTAAAAAAAGTCCAAAATCGAATTTAGAAAATTTCAGCAAGATTTTTATGCAAATTGGTTTGGTGCTCGCATTATTTGTTACTTATGTAGCAATTGAACAAAAAACATATGACAAAGTCTATGGTGATTTAGGGACTGTCAATATGAATGCAGAAATGGAAGAAGAAATTCCAATTACTGAAAGAATCGAACCAGAACAACCTAAAACACCACCACCACCAACTCCTGATAAAATAGAGATTGTTGAGGATAAAAAAGAGATTGTAGAAACAGTAATTGAATCTACAGAAACAGACCAAACTAAGAAAATTGTTGTTTCAGAAATCGTTGAAGTAGAAGAAGTAGAGGAAGTAGTGGAAGACGTAAACTTCATGATTATTGAAGACGTACCAACATTTCCTGGATGTTCAGGTGATAACGAAGCAAGAAAAACTTGTTTTAGCCAAATGGTTCAAAAACACTTCGCTAGAAAATTCAATGCTGATTTACCAAACGAATTAGGTTTATCACCAGGAAAGAAAAAAGTATTTATTGGATTTAAAATTGACAAAAGTGGAAATATTGTAGATATCCAAGTTAAAGCTCCTCATCCAAAAATTAAAGATGAAGTTGATAAAGTTATGGGGCAGTTACCTAAAATGAAACCAGGAAAACAACGTGGAAAACCAGTTGGTGTAAAATATAGCATTCCATTTACTTTAGTTGTAGAATAATAATTTTCAATAAACATTTAAAAACGTTTAGAATATAAAATTCTAAACGTTTTTTTTTGCCTAAAAATATGTTTTAGAAAATAAATAGAAAGAAATACCTTATCTATTTACACGTTATAAATAAATAATAATAATCCCTAAGTTATCAATTTATTGATTTTGGAGAGTTCAAAACAGTATTGTGTAAGCTTAAAATAACTTCAATCAAAAATTAAAAAATAGAAAAGTAATAAAAAGACATTTAAATAGAATTTGTATTGAAAACTATTTTGAATAAAAAACCTCTAAGAATCCAATTCTTAGAGGTTTTTCGAATGTTAGAAAAATATTTTAAGTATTGTATTACTTATTATTAAAAGCAACTTTTGAATCATTTTTAAAAACATTCACTGATGAAATTACATTATCCTTATAATTGATTTCTTTGATAGTGTCTTCAGTCCAAATAAACCATTTTCCAACTTTTTTTCCTTCGTTATAATAGGCTAATTGAGTTTTATTTCCTGATTTATCAAATTGAACCCATTCTCCAGTTAATTTTTTATTCTTGAAAAATCCTTGAGTTTTTATTGAACCATCCTCGTAATAATAAGTAGCTTTCACCAAATCTCCTTCAACAATATATGTAGGATCTATTTCTTGAGAAAATCCTAAAGTTGCCATAGCCAACATACAGATTGTGATTAATTTTTTCATATTGATTATATTTAAGGTTAACATTATATTTACAAATATACATATTAATTAACACATAATATACATTTTGGTAACATTAATTTAACATTGTAATAAATTTTAACATATCAAATCATTAGAGGTTTGAAAATAAAACAATTAAATTGATATGTAAATGATTAATTATCTACTAATTATCTTCAAATATCCATACTTTTTTACGAAATTCGCTTCTGTTAACATCATCAAAATCAACGAATAAATAAACCTTAAAATCATGAATACCTATCATTTTTTATCAATTGGACTTGTTGCGATCATTCATTCCTATATAATGCATCTAGAAATGGTGCTTTGGACAACAGAAAAAGGAATAAAAATATTCGGATTAAAAAGCAAACAATTTGCTGAGGAAACTAAGGTTTTAGCTGCAAATCAAGGTTTATATAATGGATTTTTAGCAGTTGGATTGTTTTGGTCTGTGCTTATAAAAAACAAAGAAATTGCGCTGTTCTTTTTGAGTTGTGTTTTTATTGCTGGAATTTATGGTGCGTATTCCACAAAAAAAATTAATATTCTATATATTCAATCTTTACCAGCAATTATTGCTATCCTAGTTTGTATATTTATTTAAAGAAATTAAAGAATACGTTTGATTGGCATAGGTAATGAAAAAAATCAAAAATATTTATTGGATTTTCTTTTTTTCTGGAACAACAATAAAGTCTTTTAAATAAAAAGGTTCAAAATAAGCGACATCTTCAAAGTCGCTTATTTTGTATTTCTCAAAAGCTAAAATACCCATTTCTTTTGCTGATGGAAAAATATTATCAATAAAAATGGCATTTTCATGTTTGATAAATTCTTGGCATTTCATAGCTCCATCACCTAAAAAATAGACTTTTTGAGAATTTAAAAATTCATAAAAAGAGTTTTCGTCTATAATTTCTGCTTTGATTTCTCTAATTTGTTCGTGTTTATAATTGAATACTGACGCATAAACTTCCATTCTTCTTGCATCTAACATTGGGATAATAACACCTTCTTCAATAGAAACTGCATGTGATAAGGAAGTTAAAGTGTCAACAGAAATTAAAGGTTTTTGCAATGCAAAACAAAATCCTTTTGCAGCTGAAACTCCAATTCGCAATCCAGTATAGGAACCTGGACCTTTGCTTACAGCAATCGCATCAATATCATTTAACGAACTATTGGCTTCTTTAATGACATCAATAATAAATGCATGCAACACTTCTGCATGAGAGTAATTTCCATCATTAAATTCTTTTAATGCAGTAATTTCTCCATTTTTTGAAATGCTTACTGAGCAGTTTTTAGTTGCTGTTTCAATGTTTAAAATCGTTGCCAAAAAAATAGTTTTAAGTTTGTAAAATTAGAAAGATTTACAAAACAAAGATACTATTTCAAAAAAAGAAACCTCTACTAAAAAAGGAGAGGATTCAAAAATATTTTTATAAAACATTTATTAATCTAACGTTAAATCGCCAGAATAAAATTGCAATACTTTTGTTTTGAAAACATAATCGTATTTTGAACGAATCAAAGTTGCCTCAGCATTTACCAAACGCGTTCTTACCTGATCAAAATCGAATAATGTCATCGCGCCAAAATTATATCTTTCTTGAGCATTTTTAAATGCTTCTTGTTGAGAAACTAAAGATATTTTTGCAGCTTCATACGTTTTTAAAGCCGTTTTAACATCTAAAAAAGCTTGTTCAATAGTCTGTTGTAACGTCAATTTTTCACTTGCTAAACGTGTTTCAAAAATCTCTTTGTTGATAACAGATTGAGCAACTCTATTTTTTGTTTGAAAACGGTTGAAAATGGGAACATTCATATTGAAACCAAACCCATATCCAAAGTTATCACTTAATTGATCTGCAAGTGGCGCATTAGAAAACCCAGCTGGTAAATTCAAGTTAAAACCATAATTGGTTGACAAACCAACTTGTGCAGAAATTGAAGGTAAAAATGCTGATTTTGATATTTCAATTGTCAAAGCTGCATTGTCAATTGCTAATTTTGCTCTTGCTATTTCTGGCATTCTTTCCAGTGATTTTTCATATACTGAATTGGAATTTTTATAAAATAAATCAGCAGTAGGAGTTCCTACATCTACTGGAGAAACATCAAAACCTTCAGCTGGAACTTGTAATAATTGCGCTAAATTTAAGATTGCCAAATCCAAGGCGTTTTCCTGAGCAATCAATGTTTGTAAATTGGTTGCTGCTGTTGATTCAACATTCAATAAATCTCCTTTTGGAATTACGCCAGATTTAAAACGACTTTCAGCAGCTTCAATTTGATTTTTACTGATTTCATATTGAACTTTTGCAACCGTTAAATTTTCTTTTGCAAATAACACATTCAAATAACCATTGACAACAAATAGCGAAATGTCATTCTCGATTTTTTGCAAATCTAATTTGCTAGATTCAACTCCTAATTGCGCTTGTTTATAAGTATTTGTATTTCTAAAACCATTAAAAACAGTAATTCCAGAACTCATATTTAAAGAACCTCCAAAAAAACTTGTGCTTACACGACTATTTGTTACCGGGCTAAAACCAGTACCAAAGTTAAAATTTCCACCTGTACTTGCATTTAAGTTTGGGAGAAAATTTCCTTTAGAAATATCAACATCTTTTTTTGCAGATTCAAGATTTAATTTGTTTTGCTGAATAGTGATGTTTTTTTCTAGAGCGCGATCTACGCATTCTCTTAATGTCCATTGCTTTTGTGAAAATGTAGTTGCTATTGATAAAATAGCAATACAAAATGAGAGTTTTAATTTCAAAACTTGATATTTTTTGGTTGATTAACATACTATTCCCAAAATAAAACTTTTGGAAATATCTTAATAAGACGAACAATTGAAAAAATTGTTACAGATTTTGCGTGTAAAAAACAGCTATTTTTGAAGTTTCTTGTTATATCTATATAAAGAATACAACAAAACGCCTACCAATAAGTAAGGAAAAATCATCAAATAGGTAATTCCATCATTGACTCCTTCAGCCATTTTATTGTCACCACTTTCCACAACTGCTTTACACATTGCACATTGCGAATAGTTAAATTGATACACTAAAAAGAAACAAATACTTAAAATTATTTTTTTAGTGCGCATAATAAGGGGAAATCATAAGGTAAATAATCACGCCAGTAATTGCGACATACAACCATAATGGAAATGTTTTTTTTGCGATTTTTTTATGATTTTCAAAATCACCCAATTTTGCTCTCATATACGTTGTTAAAACGAATGGAATGATGATAATTGACAATAAAATATGAGAAATTAAAATAAAATAATATACATATTTGATAGCACCTTCACCTCCAAATTTTGTAGAATCAGAAGTAATGTGATAGGCAATATACATCAATAAAAATGCTAAAGAACAAGCAATTGCAAAGGTATTTAGTTGCTCGTGTAATTTTCTTTTTCCATTTTTAATGGCAATAACTGCAGCAATCAATGCAATAGCAGTAATTCCATTAATTGTTGCATAAATAGGTGGCAAAAAAGACAAAGGTTCCACATCAAAACCCAATCTTTTTAAATTGATACTAAACAATGCTGCTACTGCAATTGGAATTACAATGGATAATGCAGTGATTAATTTCTTATATTTTTGTTCTTGTACTAAATTATTCATCTAATAGTTTTTTAATATCTTCTGTTAATTCTTTTATTTGGTCAGGAAATCCTTGCTCTTCAATGGCTCTGTAATACATGATTGGATTGCCAAATTCGTCTTTTCGTGAGCGAATAAATCCATCTTTATCAACCAATGCAAATAAGCCAGAATGCTCAAAACCTCCATGATCTTCATCTCCTTTTCCTGCGTATAATTTAAATCCTTTGTTGGACAAATCATAAACTATTTCCTCTGATTTGCCAGTTAACAGATGCCAATTTTTGTGAGTAATTCCATTGTTTTTAGCATACTCTCTTAAAATTTCTGGTGTATCAATTTCAGGAGTAATAGAAATAGAAGCGATTCCAAACTCAGGATTTCCAAAAAAAACATCTTGTAAAACCAACATTTTTTGGTTCATAATTGGGCAGATTTTTGGGCAAGTAGAAAAGAAAAATTCCACCACAAAAACCTTTCCTTCGTAATTTTTATTAGAAATTGTTTTCCCTTCTTGATTGATGAATTCAAAATCAGGTACTTTTATTTTGGTACTTTTTGTTTCATCTTTATACAAATATGATAAATCTGATTTTTGAAAACGTTTTACAATTTTTGGAACACTATAAATTCCAAATAGTAAAATCACAAATGAAATGCCAATATATGAAAATTGTTTTCTCATAATCCTACCTCTTTTCTATCAGCTTTGTTTTTATTTTTATCCTTAAATGCAGCATAATATTCGTAATACAACACGTTGATATCGTCTTTCAACTTGTCTTTTAAAACAGCAACAGCATTCATATCATAACCATACAATTTTCCGTTTTCAGCATCTTTATCATCAATTCTTCCTCTTAAATTGCCATTTTTATCGATAATAAAAGCATTAGAAGAACCAAAATTTTCCAAAAATTCATCCGTTTTAAAACTATTAAAAAGTGTTTGAATCATTTCTTTTTCTGACGGAACAAATACCCAATTTTTCATATCGGTAAAGGCGCCAATCTGCTTTTTCAATTCAGCAACTGCCACTTCTTTTTCTGACGGGTAAATGGCAATAATTTGGAATTGTTTAAAATCAATGAATTTTTTGTAGATTTTTTCGTTCACATTCAACAATCTTGTTTTGCTTTTTTCAATGTCTTCTCCTAAAAAACAAACCACAGAAACACGCTCTTTAAAAGTACTTGTTTTTGATTCTGAAATTTCTGAAACATCCAAAACATTCTCAGTTAAAATAGGCAATTTGGTAAAATTATTTTGCCCTGTAGAAAGAATTAAAAAACAGATTAATGGAAAAATAAACAATAAAAACAGAACAACTCTTTTTTTTGTAAGGAATTTCATTTTGCTAAAAATGTGATGTTATCAGTAAAAAAAAGGTGGTTAAAACCACCTCAAATATTGTTATAAAAATTACCAATTTACGAGTGGTCCAAGTGTATCAAACAAATAACCACCTTCAATTAATAGTAATGTTACTAAATAGCAAATTAAAAATACTGCTGTCCAAACAACAGATCTTCTAAACCATTTTTTTTCTCCTTCCATGTGCATGAAAGTCCATGTAATATAATAGGCTTTGAATAAAGTAAGTATGATGAAAATCCAGTTTAAAGGACTTGTTCCTAAAAATCTAGTTAAGTGTAAAGAATCTGGTTTTACAATTCCTAAAGCTACTTCAACAATCGTAACAACAGATAGTAATCCAAATACCATCCATATTCTTTTAACATTTGATTCGTGTGCGTGTGCCATTTTTTATAAAACTTTTTAAAATTATACCAAGTAGAAAAAGGTGAAAACGAATACCCAAACCAAATCTACAAAGTGCCAATACAATCCCACTTTTTCAACCATTTCATAACTTCCTCTTTTTTCATAAGTTCCTAAAATTACATTGAAGAAAATAATGATGTTGATTAAGATTCCAGAGAACACGTGAAATCCGTGAAAACCTGTAATGAAGAAAAAGAAATTAGCAAAAATGGTATTTCCATATTCATTTACTTGCAAATTCGCACCTTCAACAATTTGAGTTCCTTTCAATAATTCTTCCAAACCTTTTTCTCTGGATAAAACAATTTTTTGTTTTTTATCAGCGTCTATCAATTCACTTTTAATTTGGATTGAAGGGTCTGCTTTGTAAGAAGCAATAACTTGATTTACAGAATATTCAGGAACAGTTTGCCCACTTTCAAACCATAAACCATTTTTCTTTGTGTGCGTTATTCTTTCATCACCTCTATCACCTACAACAAAATCAGCAAAACCAACTTGATGTCCATCTTTAACGAATTGTAAAATTTTATCATCTGAAGTTTTGATTGCTCCATAAGAACCTTTGATAAATGTATTCCATTCCCAAGCTTGAGAACCAACGAAAATCAAACCACCAATAATAGTTGCAAACAAATACCAAGTTACTTTATTTTTTTTCATGTGATGACCTGCGTCTACAGCCAAAACCATAGTAACAGAAGAGAAAATCAGTATGAATGTCATGAAAGCCACATAATACATTGGATAATCACCATGAATAAAAGGGATGTGAGTAAAAACTTCATCAGCAATTGGCCATGAATCAATGAATTTGAAACGAGTTAATCCGTATGCGGCCAAAAATCCCGAGAATGTCAACGCATCAGAAAGGATAAAGAACCACATCATCATTTTACCATAACTTGCGCCAAATGGTTTTACACCACCACCACTCCAAGTTTCTTTACTATCAGAAGGTATCGCAATATTTGCTTCCATAAATTATAAATCTGTTAATTTAAAAATTCGATTTTTGTTTGCCAAAATTAAACTTTTTTTATCATCTAATGAAATAGAAAAACAAAATTAAATAAATCCATAATACATCTACAAAATGCCAAAAGATAGCACCCAGCTCAAAACCTAGTAAATCATTTGGTTTGTATTTGTATTTAAAATGATTATAAATAACAACAAAAAGCACTATTATACCAGCAAACAAGTGCAAAACGTGCATAAAAGTAATTCCAATGATAAAAGAAGTGGATACTGTACTCTCTGGTCCAGTAAAAAATAATCCAACACTTTTCAGTTCATTGAAACCAACATATTGTTGCCACACAAAGCCAATTCCTAAAAGAAAAGTGGCTACAAGAAAAGCTAAAGACAATTGTCTTTTATCTTGTTTTAAAAAATGTTGTGACAACATCAATAATAAACTACTTATTACAATCAACAATGTGCTGATATAAAATGCATTTGGTAAATCAAAAGAAACCCAATCTTCTCGCTTCATACTAATTACGTAAGCGCTTGTCAATCCAGCAAAAAACATCACCATGCTTATCATGGAAATCCACAACATAGGTTTTGCAGATTTCTTTTTTGCTGCTACATACTCTCCTTGCAATATTTGTTCTTGAACCATATTTTAATGTAAAAATTTATCAACTACATAAACAACTTGAACCAAAGTGATGTATAAAACACTTGCTAACATCAACTTTCTTGCATCTATATTTTCTTCAGATTTGTGCAATCTCACAGCATAATATAACATTACAAATCCTAAAACTGCTACAATAATGGCTGTTATTGGATGAATATAAAAGACTCCTGAAAGTTTGAACACAGGAATAATGGACACCAAAATCATAATTGAAGTGTACAAAATAATTTGTTTTACAGCTCCTTTATCTTTAGTGTTCATAGGAAGCATGTTGAAACCTGCTTTTTTATATTCTTCAAACTGCAACCAACCAATTGCCCAAAAATGTGGAAATTGCCAAAAAAACTGAATCATGAATAACATCCCTGCTTCAATTCCAAAATGATTTGTAGCAGCAACCCAACCCAACATAAAAGGAATGGCTCCAGGAATTGCGCCCACAAAAACTGATAAAGGTGTTACTGGTTTTAAAGGTGTATAAACACTTGTGTATAAAAAAATTGAAATCGCTCCAAACAATGCCGTTTTGGGATTGATACTATACAAAATTGCAATCCCAGAAAGTGTGAATAGAATTGCAATTGTCATGGCAACATTCACACTCATTCTTCCAGTAGGTAAAGGACGATTTTTAGTGCGTTTCATTAACGCATCAGGCTCTTTTTCAATAACTTGATTGAAAGCATTAGAGGCACCAACCATAAAATATCCTCCTAAAGCTAATAAAAATACAGTTGGATAATGAATGACATCAACAGCCAAAAAATATCCTGCAACAGAAGAGAAAACAACACTCAATGACAAGCCCATTTTTGTGAGCTGTTTTAAGTCTGATAATAAAGTGTTTTTTGTGATTTTTGTTTCTGTAATTACAGTTGAATCCATATTATTTCAAATCGCTTGCAAAGATATTTGATAAATATGAAAATACCATAAAATTTAACCTATATATAACAAAAAAAACCCACTCAATAAATTGAATGGGAAAATTGCTATGAAAAAGAAAAAGTGTGATTTACTTAAAAACCACATGCAAATATAAATATTATTTTAAAACTAAAACTATGAAAAATCAATTATTTTTTAAAAAGTTTGATTTTTAACATTATTTTAAAACTTGTCAAATTTTTAAGTTTTTTTTATTCACTTCAGCCCAAAAATGGGATAATTTGCTGTTTTAGGAAAAAGTTTTTTGTGATTCTTATCAAAAAAATAGACTGAATCAAAAATTTCAGGTTTTTTTATTGAATGATTTAATTTTAAAAACAAAGAATCGTTTTTAAAAAAGTAGTTTCCATTCTTTTTGCAAGACTCTGTTGCCAATTTTGTTTTAAAAATAAATGTTGAATCATCATATAAAATGATTTTCGCAGTATATTTTGAATTCTTTTTATGAGAAAACTCATAACTGACTTTTTTAAAAAAAGTAAAATCTGGAAACTTTATACCAAAATACAATGCAATCGAAAAAACCACAAAAATCAATAAAGGTCTATAATTAAACAATTCCTTGTGAATGGAAATTTGATATAAATTATAAAATAAAATGGCTATAAAAATTATTAAAACAATTATCGACAAAAACGCAATAACCAAATAATCAACATCATTGATACAGTAATCATCAAAATGAATGATTTTATAAAATGGTAAAAGCGAAAGAATAATAAGTAAGATATATCTTTTTCTAATTTTCATTTGTGATCCTTTTTTCTAATTTTTCTTTATGATATAAGTCTGCAATGGTTGGATTTACTGGATTTGTTTTCACCAATTCAAATACATCACCCACTTTTACATATCCTGTTTGAATCACTTTGAAATACACTCCGCAAAAAGTAGTGTTCCAAAATTGCTTTACAATCTTCATATTATCAAAACGAACACCCAATTTATAACATGGATTTCTTTGCAAAGTAGCCTCTAAAATAGCTTCGCCAACTTTAAACGTATCACCCACATGAATTTTGGTTTCATCTAAATCTTCAATTGTCAAATTTTCGCCAAATATTCCAAATTGCCAATCCAAATCTGGAAATTTTGGTTTCCAGAAATCATAGTGTTTTGCTGAATAACCATAAATAGCTTGTAAAATTCCTCCATGCCATTTGGTATCGCAAATAGCATCATTTTTCACTTTTTCCACATCCAAAAAAACAGGAACATCTACTGGAAATTTAAAAATTCCTGTAGTAACTTTTTTTTTCTTGTAAACGATTTCTTTGGGTTCGCCTAAATTTGTTGCAATGATTTTCATAATTATTTATTTGAGAAGTTTGCCAAAGCATTTTTTGTAAAATCCGACAACACCAATTCTCCAGTTATTGCGGCTCTTTGAATCAATAATTCATCCCAATGTTGGGTATTTTCCCATAAAATTTTCTTCATTGATGCTAATGCTTCAGGATTATAGGAAGCTAATTTTGATGCTAGTAATTCCACTTCAAAATCCAATTCTTTGGTGGTTTCAAAAACCTGCGCATACAACCCTTTTTCTTTTGCCCAATAGGCATTTTTCCAAGAAGTAGCATCCAATGTCAATTCGCTCAAAGCAGCAATTCCCATTTTACGTTCAATGGCTGGCGCAATCACAAATGGACCAATTCCAATCGTCAATTCAGATAATTTTATAGATGCAAATTCAGTTGCCAACACATAATCACAAGCTGATGTCAAACCAAGACCACCTCCTACAGTTTTTCCTTGAACACGTCCAATAATTATTTTCCCACAAGCTCGCATGGCGTTTATGACATTGGCAAATCCTGAGAAAAATTGTTTTCCTTCTTCTATATTTTTGATGGCAATTAACTCATCAAATGAAGCGCCTGCACAAAAAGCTTTTTCTCCTTCCGATCTTAAAATAATCACAGCAACTTCGTTATTTTTTGAAAGAGAATTTAGCTCGTTTGTTAACCTTGACAACAATTCACTTGGAAATGAATTACTTGCTGGATGCCCAAATTCGATGGTTGCAACTTTCTGTTGAATGTTAGTAAATAAGCTTCCTTGCATTCTTGTTGTTGACATAATAAGGTAAATTTCACCAAAAATAAGTCTTTATTCTCAAAAATTCAATGTAAAAATTTGAAAAGAAAAAAACCACATTTTTTCCATACACTTTATTATAAATAAATTTTCTGTTGGATATTTCAAGTCCTTATAAAAAAAGCATTTTTGTAGCTGTTTTTATAGCATTATACAATCTTCACAAAAAGTTACTAAAATATTTATTGGATTTTAGCTTAGGGTTTTTCTACTGCCATT
>NZ_JADWOV010000322.1 GCF_015767435.1 Polaribacter sp. BAL334 | reverse complement strand
TTCTTAATCTGCTCGGCTTTTAATTCCACTTTCTTTTTCTGCTCTCCCTTCACAGGGTTTTCAGTCCACTGCCGTAAATCCATAAAGAGAATTTCTTTTTGTCTGTTACGTAATTTACGTCCGTGCCAATTACCGCCTTTTTTGTTCTCGTTCAATATCCAAAGCGTTACCGATATATCGGTAGTATAGAACAGTTCACGGGGCACAACGATAATAGCTTCAACCTTATCATTTTCGATAAGTTTTTGACGTATCGCAACTGCATCTGTATCACCTAATGCTCCATTAGCGAGCAGGAAACCTGCAACTCCTTTACCAGCCTTTAACTTCGATAGCATATGCAATATCCAAGCATAGTTGGCATTGCCTTGTGGTGGCACTGAATAGTCTGCCCAGCGACTGTCTTTACTCATTGAGATATCATACCATTTTTTTAAATTAAAAGGGGGATTTGCCATAATGAAATCAAAGGTCAGCCCTTTATGCAAGTCATTAGAAAATGTATCAGCATTTTGTTCGCCAAGGTGATGTGAGATACCACGCATTGCTAAATTCATTTTGGCAAGCCGATATGTTGCAGGGTCTCTCTCTTGCCCATAAACATTCACCATTTTTATATCACCTTGTTTTGCCTCGACATACTTTGCACACTGAATAAACATACCGCCCGAACCACAGCAAGGGTCATACAGCGTTCCATCATAAGGCTCAATAAAAGCTGCAATCAATTCAACTATATCATGTGGCGTATAAAATTCCCCTTCTTCCTTTGTTGCATTTACTGCAAAAGACTTTAGGAAATACTCATACACACGTCCAATCAAATCTTTCTCCTCGCCAAAGGTTTTATGTGAAATTTTATTAACCTCGTCAACAACTTTCTTAATGACGTTAGCTTCAAGGTTAATTTGAGTAAACAATCCGATACGAATACAGCCTTTCAAAGCATCTCCACTATTCTCCAATTCCTGAATAGCATCATCAAGCGTGGCATTTAATTTTGAAGAAGGCTGTTCTATAATCATCGACCAACGCGCTTTTTCAGGCACAAAGGCTATTCCTTTGTAACGACTTGGGCTATACAGAAATTGTTGAATTGTATCTTCATTTGTTA
>NZ_JADWOV010000321.1 GCF_015767435.1 Polaribacter sp. BAL334 | reverse complement strand
AGTTGTTATCACAGAATCATTTGGTTGGCTAGAAGCTGGATATGTTAAATGGGCTCCAGATTCAAATGCTGAAAGTTACAATGTGTATTATTCAGGAGAAGGAATCACAAATAAAAAAATCGATAATGAACAAATTCGGAGTTATGGCTCCTATTTTAGAGCGGATATTATAGGATTGAAAGCTGGTTCATATACGTTTACTGTAAAAGCTGTAATTGGTGGGGTTGAAGATGCAGGCGCAACAACAAATTCAATAAATGTACTACCACATGATAGAACTGGTTTTGCATTTGCAAACGGAAGATTTCCAGGAGCTTATAAAGCTGATGGAACACCAAAAGAAAATGCTGTCATTATTTATATAACCGAATATACAAAAAATACAATTTCTTTGAATGTTGCTGGCGCAAATTCTAACCCTTGTATTGGTTTGCAAAATATATTAGACGGATTTAAAAAAGGAAGTGATACACGCCCACTCATTATAAGATTAGTTGGACAAATTACTGATTTAGATTATATGTTGAGTGGAGATATTGTTATTGAAAACAAGAATAATTCGAATAGTTACATAACACTAGAAGGAATTGGAGATGATGCAGTTGCTGATGGTTGGGGTATTCGTATAAAAAACGCTACAAATATTGAAATCAGGAATATTGCAAGTATGAATGTAAATAGCAGTGAAGGTGACAACATTGGTTT
>NZ_JADWOV010000320.1 GCF_015767435.1 Polaribacter sp. BAL334 | reverse complement strand
CTCTTTTGGAGCAGTGTCATATTCTCCATGCACATTTTCTAATTTGCCATCTTTCCAAGGATAATTTCTTGCCACAGGTGTCAATATAATTGGAATGGCTCCTTTTTCCCTAGCTTGGCTTACAAATAATCTTAAAAACTCCTTAAAACCCTCAATATTTACGTAACGCTCGTGTTTATCAACAGCTGCATCATTATGTCCAAATTGCATAAGAACAATATCGCCTTTTTTTAAATTATCATATACAGCTCTCCATCTTCCTTCTTGAAAAAATGTTCTAGTACTTCTTCCTCCTCTTGCTCTGTCATCTACAATAACGCTATCAGAAATGATTAAAGGTTTTAATTTTTGGACACTATCAAAAACCATGAAAGATTGGAAAACTTGCCCCCAACCAGTCATTGGAAACCTTGTTTTATAATAATCTTTCCCTTTTTCATAATCTCCAGAATAATCTGCCATAGTTGAATCACCAATCAAATATATTTTGGTAACCTTTTGATTCTTATTCTCATG
>NZ_JADWOV010000319.1 GCF_015767435.1 Polaribacter sp. BAL334 | reverse complement strand
GTCCTTTTCAAGATTAGTTAGAATTTCGCTTAACATATTCAATTCAAGTTCACGCTCGATATTATCATTATTCCAATTATTTATCTGAAGAGCAATTAAAATACCAATCACTACCAGAATAATTTCTCCTATGGCATAAATCAGGTACTTACTGAACTTATTTTCTGCCAGTAGATGTTTTCTAATTTTCCTAAAGAATTTTATCATTGGTTAATGGTTTGTTATAATGAAGCACAACGTTTTTGTATAAAGAAAGTTGCGGTTTTGACAACGAGGAATTTCCGAAGGAAATTCTGAAGTTGGCAAAAAGCAACAACTTTTGGTTAAGCTAAAAATAGCAATTTTTTTTATACGGTGTTAGCCACTGTTATTTTTTTTTATAATCTTCAAATGAAGCAATGTCAATAATTTCGAGAAAACTTTCAGCGTTTTTAAGTTTTGTTTCGTATTCTTTCAAAGTCATTATTTTGTTGTGATAAATATGGAACATTTTGGTTTTTTTTTCAAGAATTTCATTTTTCAATTCCTTTAGGTCATAAATTTTTCCAGTATGATATAATTCAAGTTCTAAATTATAAGTAGGTTTAATTATAAAAGATAAAATATTTCTGATTTCGTCTTTTTTGATGATTTTAACTTTTAATAATTTTCCTTCAGAATCTACAAATTTCCATTTGGGTAATTTTTTCACATATTTTTCTTTAAAAGTGTATTTTCTTTCAAAAGTCAAATCCGAGAAAAATACTCTTTCACTTTCAAATAGAAATTCTGTCATGTTAATTATCGGAAATTTAATTTCATTATTCATTCAGCGTAATGTTTGGGTTAATTGTGGCTAACGGTCTCGGGTATGAAACGTAGGGCATTACGAAGCACTTAACTGTCCGCCCGAAACCGAGCTTGATAAGAACCGAAAAATCGCGAAAACCACTGTACGCCCTATGTTTTATACCCAATGTTGTGCTTAGTTTTTTATATTAAATTGACTAAAATATACGTATTCAGGATTAAATTCTTGGTCAAATTTATCTTCCTTCATTAATAAAAGTTTCAGTAGCGATATCAAGTTAATTACAGGAACAATTATTGTCCAACACAACAAAATCGAAAGTACTGTATAACCTGGTGATTTCAAATATGCCCATTGAAGACCTAATAAAGGAATTGCAAGTAATACAGCAGTATTTTTTGACTTTCTCTTGCTTTTCGCTATTTCTAGATTTTGCTCAATGTGATTTTTAATATCATTATTGAATTTGGCTATGAGACTTACAAATTCATTTCGCCTTTCTTCTAGGTAGTCAACACTTTTTTCTTTGTAATCATCGTCAACTAAAGCACTCCCATGATTGAATTTGTCGTTGTATTGATTAATTAGTTCTGTTATGTCATTAATCTCGCTTAGCGTTTGATTTCCATTGAATTCTATACTAGAAATTACCAAGTCGGTTAATTCAATCAGTCTTGATATATTTCCTTTGTTCGTTGAAACAAACTTCACTTTACTAATTTCTTTGATACTTTTTACAACGTCACTATCAGAAGGTTTTATTCTCCCTGAATAGTCACTTGCACCTTTTACTGCATAATAATTGGCACCTTTTAAAATTGAATTTGCACCTGCTCTTCCAAATTCGCGTCCAAATTGTCTTGCAGCACCGCTTACTACGTCATTAAGTATGTTCATTTTTAATTGTTTTTATTGAGTTTCTCATTTTCTATTTCTCTAGCTTTTGATAAAGCACTAGCAACGAGTCCTGCTGGAATAGTTACAATACCTACGCCAATTAGTAAAATAAAAAATGTAAATATTTTTCCACCTACAGTAATTGGATAAACATCTCCATAACCAACAGTCGTTAGTGTTACGACAGCCCACCATCCACTATGTATAACAGAGGAAAATAGCTCAGGTTGTGCTTCGTTTTCGAAATAATAAATACCTGCAGAAGCAAGAAAAATAAATATTGCTGTAATTATGAGGAATAAAACCAATTCTTCTTTTATTATTCCTGCAGCAATATGAAATCGTTTCATAGCCTTATTGTATCGAACAAGTTTCAAGGTTCTAAATATCCTAAAAACCCTGAATGCTCTTAAAGCTCTGAGGTCATAAGCTGTTCTTAAGTAAAAGGGAAAGATTGCTAAAAAGTCTATCAGCCCGTAAAAGCTAAAAATATATTTCAAAGGCTTTTTAGCAACATAAATTCTTAAAATGTATTCAAGAGTAAAAATTGATACACAAATTATTTCAAAAGTGTTGAGAAAATCTATCGTTTTTTTTGAGTTGTCTGGTAATGTCTCAACTGTAAAAGCTATAAGGGAAGCAAGTATCAAAAACTGAATGAAATAGTCAAAATACTTACCCTTCTTTGTGGTATTATCTTCTACTATTTTTCGAATATTCTCTTTCATTCAGGGTTTTCTTAAATTAAGCACAACTAGATTATATGCGCAACTTTATGTAACTTTTTTCAATTTTCAGTTACGCATAATCCTCGCCTAAAGTAGCTAATTTTTATAACCTACCAAAACGAAAAACCTTTCCTTTCAAATCATTCTTGCATTTGCTGTGCTAAAAATAGAATGTGTTGGGATTGGTCATTTTTTATAAAAGGATTTGCTTCCTTTTATTGAAAACAGTAAAATATAAAAGAATGCGTTTACAAGTTACTCTTTGTTATTGGCACGCTGTTTCTTGTCATCAATGAGTTGTACATTGTCATCAATGAGTTGTACATTGTCATTAATGAGTTGTACATTGTCATCAATGAGTTGTTCATTGTCATCAATGAGTTGTTCATTGTCGTTAATGCGTTGTTTATTGTCATTAATGTGTTATTTATTGTTATCAATGACAAGATTTAACTCATTAATGACAATAGATAACTAATTAGTAACAAAATATTACTAATTAGTTACAAAGTGCAACTTGCTCATAACATTTAACTTATAATAACTAAAATGATACGTTTTGATAGAAAATAAATACTGCTAACCAATGCTGTCTTATTTTATAATTTTATATTTTTATAACATTGCTATTTTAAATCAAAAAAACTATGAAACCAGAGGAAATTAGACGAATTTACCATAATACTGATGCCGAAATGACGGCTACAGCAAGAGTTATTCATGGATTATTGGTGAGCGACTTGCCCAAATTCACGGAGTATGATAGTACATTTTCAGCGGATTTTGCCGATTTGTTTTTATCGGCAATTGACAATGCAGATACTTTAGTGGCGAACACTACTTTGCGAAGTATGTTGGCGCAAAAAACCGAATCTATTCAGTGGGTAATGGAAAAAGCGAAAACCAAATATGCAGATGTGAAATATTTTGCTCAAAAAACCTTTGCCACTAGCTTAGCTACACAAAACGAGTTTGGCTTGAACGACTATTTAAGTGCCAGAAGAAATGCGGTTTTAATGATTCAGTTTCTGGAAGAAATGCACAAATCCTGCGTAAAATATCAAACTGAATTGGTGGCAAATGGATTGGAAGTGGCTGCCATTGCTGAGATTCAGACTATTAAAACTGCCCTAGAAACAGCCAACACCGAACAAGAAATTTTTAAAAAGCAACGCACTAAACTTACGGAAGACCGCGTAAAAATATTGAATAATTGTTACGAATTTATTACAAAAACGAATGCTGCTGCACAGAGAGTGTATAAAGATGATTTTGCGAAACGAAATCAGTTTGTTTATTCCTCAGCCAGCATTGCTTAATGCTACGTGTTTTTATAATTCGAATTTCATATCAAGGAATTTAACCATTTCCGATATCAAATATATTCAACTCACAAACCGTACTTCAGTAAATATTTTTTGTTCTGCGTTTTTTTCTATGGAATAGTTAGCAGTAAAAACTAAAATAATTGGAATTATAAAAAACAATAATATGAATATTCTTTTTTTCTTTTTCATTTGGGTTTTCTTAAATACACGCCAACGTCAGTTCGTCTAAAAACCTCCGTTATTTTTTCAAATATATTTAAAATTTGTAATAGCAAATGAATTTAAGTTCATCTATTTTTAAAATGAGTTTGAGATTTTAGCATGTTTAAAAGCCTCTTTTCAATCTTCTCCTTTATTAAAAACACCAACTTTATTCAAAAACAAACCTCGCTTAGAAAGCACCAAACAAGGTTATTTTTATACTTATTTTGATTTTTAAGCGTCTGGATAGTTTTTTGAAGTGGTTGTGCAACAGTTACCGCTGTTAGCTAACGTTTTTCTTCATTAATTCTTTGATTTCTTCTTTGTTGGTAAAGGTAGAGTCCAATACAAATTAATGAAATAAACATTAATGTCAGAGGTATCAAAGTAATATCAGCCCATAACCAACGAACCTCTTCTCCATTTCCCCTGAATGGTAAACAAAGGATTAACAGAAACATAGCGAAGTACAATAACTTGTTTTTCATAAACATTTAATTTTAGGTGAAAATTTATTTCGCACAAATGTCCCTATTAGTATCAATTAGAACAAATAATTTCGGGTTGATAAAGGGTTGATATTGGGGGTTTAAAAAGGTTGATATTCTCATAAAATGCTAACTATCATTATTTTAATTTAGACTTCAATTCGCTCCTGCTTTTGATATTCAGTTTTCCATAAATTTGATTAATGTGAGATTTTAATGTGCTTTGCTCAATAAATAGCTCCGACATTATTTCTTTATTTGTCTTACCCGAAATAATCAGGTCATACACTTCCCTTTGTCTCTCCGTCAATTCATTAAGCTGGGCATCAAATCCTTCACTTCTAATTTTGGAATGCTTCTTAATTTCATCTGAAAGGCTTGAAATTTTCCTTTTATTGATTATAAAGTAGATTGCAACTAAGAAAGAGCTAATTACAACCATTAAAAAGATAAGAGTTGGGTATTTATACAAGACAAAATTAATTTTTCCATCATTTGACCTTATTGAAATTGCTATAGATGATAACAAAAGAGCAATTCCTAGAAGATACTTTTGATATTTTGATGGTATGTCTTTCAGTTTCATTAAATAATATGTCTTTAGTTTCATCAAAATGTTAGCTAACTAGTTAATATGCGCAAGTTTATGTAACTTTTTCATAAAAATTCACTTCACTAAAATACTATTTTTTTGAATATAAATTCAAACGAAACCCTTTTTTTAGGATGAAAGCTGGTTTGTAGTCTAAAAAAGGAAATAAAAAAAAGCCCAAAAGAATATTTTGGGCTTTTATGCAGTTTTATATGGTAAAAATTACGGCTTAAAATTAATCTTACGCATACGTAAATTTGCAGGAGTCACCTCTAAATATTCATCATCTCTGATATATTCCATACATTCTTCTAGTGAAAAAGCGGTTTTTGGCGCTATTTTCATAGCTTCATCAGAACCTGTTTTACGCATATTGGTTAACTGTTTTCCTTTGATAAGGTTCACAGCCATGTCAGAATCTTTACTATTTTCACCCACAACTTGACCAATATAAATTTCCTCATTGATGTCAATAAAGAAACTTCCTCTATCTTGCAATCTGTCAATGGCATAGGCTGTTGCTTTTCCTGTTTCCGAAGAAACAATGGCTCCTTTTAAGTCTTCAGCAAACTCGCCTTTGAAAGGTCCGTATTCTGAAAAACGGTGATTGATTATGGCTTTTCCTGCTGTAGCAGTTAAAATTTTATTTCGCAATCCTATCAATCCTCTTGACGGAATGGTAAATTCTAAATGTTGTAAATCTCCTTTTGGTTCCATCACTAATAAATCTCCTTTTCTCAAAGAAACTAGGTTGATGGCTCTTGATGAAACATCTTCAGGAACGTCAATAGACAAGGTTTCATAAGGCTCGCATTTTACACCATCAATGTCTTTCATGATTACTTTTGGTCTTCCAACTTGCAATTCATAGCCTTCTCTTCTCATGGTTTCAATCAAAACTGATAAATGCAAAACGCCACGTCCATACACATTGAATTTATCCTCAGTTTCAGTATCTTCCACACGCAAAGCCAAGTTTTTCTCGGTTTCTTTTTTCAAACGATCACGCAAATGACGAGAAGTTACAAACTTTCCTTCTTTTCCAAAAAACGGAGAATTGTTGATGGTAAACAACATACTCATGGTTGGTTGATCTACTTCAATTCTAGGTAATGCCTCTGGATTTTCAACATCAGCAATGGTATCACCAATATCAAAACCTTCAATTCCTGTAATGGCACAAATGTCTCCACTTCTCACTTTAGAAACTTTTGCTTTTCCCATTCCTTCAAAAACATGCAATTCTTTGATACGCACTTTTTTGAAAGTTCCATCAGCTTTGCACAACATGTAGTCTTTGTTTTCTTCTAAATCACCTCTGTAAATTCTTCCGATAGCGATTCTTCCTGTAAAAGCAGAGAAATCTAACGAAGTAATTTGCATTTGAGGTGAACCTTCTCTATAAGGAGCTTCAGGAATTGATTCGATAACAGCATCCAACAAATCCATAATATTGTCTTTTGGTTCTTGCCAATCTGTTGACATCCAACCATTTTTAGCAGAACCATAAATAGTTGCAAAGTCTAATTGATCTTCAGAAGCTTCTAAAGCAAACATCAAATCGAATACTTTTTCGTGCACCAAATCAGGTGTACAATTTTCTTTATCTACTTTGTTTACAACTACAATAGGAGTTAAACCCAATTCAATCGCTTTGCCTAATACAAATCGTGTTTGTGGCATTGGCCCTTCAAAAGCATCCACTAATAATAGGACACCATCTGCCATTTTCAATACTCGCTCTACTTCTCCACCAAAATCAGCGTGACCAGGAGTGTCAATAACATTGATTTTCACACCTTTATATACTACTGAAACGTTTTTTGAAAGAATGGTAATTCCTCTTTCACGCTCCAAATCGTTGTTGTCTAATAACAATTCAGTACGTTCTTTACGATCGTCTAAGATTTTTGCTTGGTCAATAATTTTATCTACTAAGGTTGTTTTTCCGTGGTCAACGTGGGCAATGATTGCGATGTTTCTAATTGATTGCATAAGTGCGTTCTAAAATTTCGTGCAAAAGTAGTTCTTTATAGGGAATTACACGAATTATAAATGATTAATTTGAAAGGTTGTTTTGAAAGTAATATATAAGTTTAAAAGAATGCTAACTATTTATTTTTAAGATATTTATAAAATAACTAAGAAGGGAATTTTTCTTTTGTTGGGTCATCTCTAAAGGCAGAGGGTAAAATATCTGGAATTAATTTAATCAACAATGGCAATAGCAAACTTCCTCCTGGCAATAAAAAAACGGTCAATGCAGGAATGGTTTTGCAGATGTCAATCAAATGGATTTTTACTTTTTCCCTTTCCTCTTCATTCAGTTTTGTATGTGTCGATTTTTTAATTAAACGCATTGCTTCTTTGCTTTGAGACAATTCTTGATACAATCGCAATTTGTTTCTCAGCAGCAAGGCTTTAATTTCTTCTTTGGTCAACATTTATAATTTTCTTCGTTTGCGTTCTGTAGTTAATAAATTCAATTCTCTACTGGTTTGTCCTGCTACAGAGGTATTTTCTTCTGCTCTTCGTATCAAATAAGGCATCACATCACGCACTGGCCCAAAAGGCAAGTATTTAGCTACATTATAACCTTCTTTGGCAAGGTTGAAACTGATGTGATCGCTCATTCCAAATAATTGTCCAAACCAAAGGCGTTTATCGTCTTTCTTGATTTGGTATTTGCTAGCCAATTCCATCAATAAATACGAACTATTTTCGTTATGAGTTCCTGCAAATAAAGCCATTTTTGGGTGTTCCATGATAAAATTGATAGCAGCATCATAGTTTTCATCAGTAGCTTGCTTGGTATCACAAATTGGTGAACGATATCCTTTTTCTTCCGCTCTTTCGCGCTCTTTTTCCATATAAGCACCACGCACTACTTTCATTCCTATATGATATCCTTTTTCTTGCGCTTTGGCATGTACTCTTTTCAAATAGTCCATTCTGTCATGTCTGTACATTTGTAAGGTATTGAAAACAATGGCTTTGTCTTTATTGTAAGCTTCCATCATTTCTTCAATCAAAGCATCAGCAGCATCTTGCATCCAACTTTCTTCAGCATCAATCAGAATAGGAACGTTTTTTTCTTGGGCTGTTTTACAAGCTTTGTGAAAACGAGCTACTACCCTGCTCCATTCTTCTTGTTCTTTGGCAGTCAATGATTTTTTTTCCGTGATTTTTTGATACAAGGCAAAACGTCCAAAACCTGTAGGCTTGAAAACGGCAAAGGGAATGGATTTCTTTTCGCCACAAAAATCAAGGATTTTCAAAATTTTGTTCAACGCATCATCAAAACTAGCTTCTTCGTCTTTTCCTTCCACAGAATAATCTAATACGCTGTGCACATTGCCTTCTGCATACATTTTTTCGATGACAGGCAAGCAATCTTCTTCTGTAACTCCACCACAAAAATGGTCGAAAACCGTTGAACGAATCAAGCCTTCAATTGGCAAATGTGCTTTCAAGGCAAAGTTAGTTACAGCAGATCCAATGCGAACCATAGGCTCGTTTTGTATCATTCGAAATAAAAAATAAGCACGCTCTAATTGTGAATCAGATTTTAAGGAAAATGCAACCTCAGTATTATCAAAAAGTTTCATAAATTGAATACAAATAATTTGACAACAAAGATAGTTCAAGACTACAAATATTTAAATTATTTCTTTTTAATTTGTAGCTCCAAAATAGACATTCATGCAGACCATTGAAGCAGCCACTTATCCAGTTCATTTTCAAGAGAAAGGATACAAAGCATTGACAAAATTATTGACAGAGAAAAAGTATTCCAGTATTTTTATTTTGGTAGATGAAAATACAGTAACTCATTGTTATCCAGTATTTCTCGATAAATTAAACGCAACATTTGATTTTCAATTGATTCAAATTCCTTCAGGTGAAATTCATAAAAATTTAGAAACTTGTGTCACAGTTTGGAATCAAATCACCTCTCTAGGAGCAGACAGAAAAAGCCTTTTTATTACGTTAGGTGGAGGCGTTATTACTGATTTAGGAGGATTTGTTGCTTCGTGTTTTAAGCGTGGAATTGATTTTTTAAACATTCCCACTACTTTATTATCAATGGTTGATGCTTCTGTTGGTGGAAAAACAGGCGTGGATTTGGGTGTGTTGAAAAACCAAATTGGGCTGTTTGCCAATCCTCAAATGGTACTAGTAGATGAGGTGTATTTGAAAACATTATCTCCTCGCGAAGTAACCTCTGGAATGGCAGAAATCATCAAATATGGCTTGACGTATGATATGAAACTATTCCATCAAATAACAGAGACTAAAGAGCAGCATATCAATGATTTGATTCACAGGTCAATTGAAATAAAAAACGAAGTGGTGTTGCAAGATCCTAAAGAAAAACACTTGCGAAAAATATTGAATTTTGGACATACTTTGGGACATGCTATTGAATCATTTTACCTAGAATCTGATACAAAAGAAACATTAACTCATGGCGAAGCAATTGCTATTGGAATGATTTGCGAAAGTTATATATCGTCAAAAACATTGAATTTTTCCGAGAAAAAAGTTGCTGAAATCAAAGAAACTATTTTGAGTATTTATCCCAAAATTCAATTACTCTCTGAAGATTTTCCTGCCATTTTAGACTATCTAAAACACGATAAGAAAAACGTGAATGGACATGTGAATTTTGTTTTGCTTTTCGATTTTGAAGATTATAAAATCGATTGTAAAGTGTCTGATGAGTTAATTATGGAAAGTATGGAATACTATAACATGTAATTCAAAATTTTAAAATCAAAGTGCAAAGTTTTTAAGGCTGCTAACTATTTGGCATAAAAAAACGTGTAAAAAATTATTTCTACACGTCATTGTATTAAAAGTTAGCAATCTAAAATTGAACAGTAATTCTTAAATTTTAGTCACTTTCACAGCGTTCATACCACGCATTCCTTTTTCCAATTCAAAAGAAACTTTGTCGTTTTCTGCAATTTGATCAATCAAACCACTAACGTGTGTGAAATATTTTTCGTTGTTTTCAGTATCAATGATAAACCCAAATCCTTTCGAAGTATCAAAAAAGGAAACTTTTCCCTTTCTAACAGGGTCTTCTTGTGGTAAATCTTCTTTTTTCGTTACAGAAATTTGAATATCTTCCAATTCATATACTACTTTCATTGTTGGATCTGGTGGAGAATCTGTTAAGTTTCCATTGTGATCAACATAAGCAAACTGGATTCCTCCTGTGCCATTTTCTTCTTTGTCCGCTTTTCTAGCGTCCATTTTTTTTTGTTTATCCAAACGTTTTTTTAAACGTTTTTTCTCTTTTTCGGTTTTACTAAAGGTTTGTTGCGATTTAGCCATTTAAAATATAAAGTATTCGTATTAATAATGCTGTTAAGTTAAAATACTTAACGGAAAATGAGATAAACACTAAAGTTATTCTAAGTTGGATGTGAAGTATTTTTTAAAATGCAAATATATGCATAATAATCGATATAATTTACACTTTTTAGATATGTTAAAAAAAATATAAAATACAATTCTTTATCTTAGAATGATAGCAATACTATTATATTTGCAACCAAATATTTTGATAATGAAAAATTTATTGTCTGTCCTTAAAATTGCTGTCCCTGATAAAATTTTTATCAAGGATCCTGAGACTTCCGACCTTGGAAAAAAAATCATTGAACACAGTATTTATCTTATTGATGAAGTTGGTTTTGAAAGTTTTACTTTTAAAAAATTGGGTTTAAAAATAGGCTCAAACGAAAGTTCTATTTACAGATATTTTGAAAGTAAACACAAACTGTTGCTATATTTAACCTCTTGGTATTGGGCTTGGTTGGAATATCAATTGGTTATTGAAACCTTCAGTATTTCTGATGCTAAAGAAAAACTAGAAAAAGCCATCTTGATTGCAACAAGAACTGTTGAAGAGGATTCTAATTTTTCTCACATAAACGAAACCTTGTTATATAAGATTATTGTAAATGAAAGTTCAAAATCATTTTTAACTAAAAATGTTCAAGAAGAAAATAAAAGCGGTTACTTTGAGGTATACAAACGTTTGGTTACAAGAATAGAAGAAATGATTTTAAGTATCAAACCTTCTTATCCTTTTGCTTTAAGTTTATCAAGTACTATTATTGAGGGTAGTTTGCATCAACATTTTTTACAAGAACACTTCCCTTCAATCACAAATTGTGGTCAAGAAATTACACCCACAACATTTTATATAGATTTAGTTTCAAAAACGTTAGGATATACCAATGAATAAAGAACAATTAACTCCTTGGCAGCGATTTGTGGGATTGCTGAAATTGGAAAAAAGAGAAATCTTTCAAATCTTTTATTATGCCATTTTTGGTGGAGTCGTTTCCTTGTCTTTACCCCTAGGAATTCAGGCAATTATCAATTTAATTCAGGGAGCACAAGTATCAACTTCTTGGATAATTTTGGTGATTTTAGTAACGATTGGAGTTACTTTTTCAGGAGCTTTGCAATTGATGCAATTGCGAATTATTGAAACTGTTCAACAGCGAATATTTGTAAGATCTTCTTTCGAATTGAGTTACCGATTTCCAAAAATCAAAATGACAGAATTGCGTGATTATTATCCACCAGAATTAGCAAACCGTTTTTTTGACACACTAACCATTCAAAAAGGCCTATCAAAAATTTTGATTGATGTGCCAACAGCTGTTTTGCAAATTCTTTTTGCCTTGATGCTTTTGTCATTTTACCATCCTTTTTTCATCATTTTTGGATTGTTATTATTGCTATTGATTTTTGTTGTTTTTAAATTTACTGCAAGTAAAGGCTTAGAAACCAGTTTGATAGAATCTAAAAACAAGTATAAAGTAGCGCACTGGATTCAAGAAATTGCCAGAACTGTAGTGAGTTTTAAACTCTCAGGAACCTCTAATTTGGCGGTATCTAAAAACGATGAATTGGTGAGTAAATACTTGGAAGCAAGAGAAAGTCATTTTAAAATTTTGATTTTGCAATTCACTCAAATGGTTGGCTTCAAAGTAGTTGTCACTGCAAGTTTATTATTGATTGGTGGTGCATTGGTATTGAGTCAAGAAATGAATATTGGACAATTTGTGGCGGCAGAAATCATCATTTTATTGGTCATTGCTTCTGTAGAAAAATTGATTGTTGGTTTAGAATCTTTTTATGATGTGTTAACTTCCATCGAAAAAATTGGACAAGTGGTTGATAAAGAAATGGAAGAGCAATTTGGAGAAGAGCCTTTATTGAAAGACGAAATGATTATTGAGCTAGACCATGTTTCCTATAAAGTAAAAGAAAGAGAAAAATTAATCATTGATGATGTTTCTCTGAAAATTCCACCAAGAAGTAGAATTTTAATCACTGGTGAAAGTGGTTCAGGAAAATCGAGTTTATTACGATTAATTTCAGGAATCATTGAACCTACTTCTGGGTATATTTATGTCAATAATCTTTCTTTAAACAGTTTATTCCTCAATCATTACAGGTCAAAATTGGGCATGTCATTATCAGAAGAAACTCCTTTTGAAGGAACCATTAGAGAGAATCTAATTTTTAGTAATGACAAATCTAAAGATGATAAAATTTGTGAAATTTTAGAAATCGTTGGTTTGGGACAGTATTTAAAAGAGCAACCTAAAGGATTAGAAACGTATATCAAACCCGAAGGAAAACAAATTTCATACACGGTTGCAAAGAAATTAATTTTGGCAAGAGCCATCATCAAAGAACCAAAATTAATCATCCTTGAAGACCCTTTAGATCAATTCAATTTAGACGAAACCAAGAGAATTATTGACTATTTGGTTGATGAATCAAGACCTTGGTCATTGATTGTGGTTAGCAGCAAAAAAAGCTGGAAAATGAAGTGCACTAAAATAATTACGCTTGAAAACGGAAAAATTAAATCTATAAAATAATTACGATGTTAAATATATCTAACAATCAGTTGTACAAAACAGTAGATTTAACAACTTATAAATCTGGAAAGACGATTTTTTCAAAACAATATTATAAAGTACTCAATAAGTTTTTATTGGTATTTGCCATTTTTGTATTGATCATTCTCTTTTTACCTTGGACACAAAACATCACTGGAAACGGACTAGTTACAACGCTAACTCCAGAGCAAAGACCGCAAACTCTTCAATCTCAAATTCCTGGTAGAATTGAAGAATGGTATGTAAGAGAGGGCGATTTTGTAAAAAAAGGCGATACGATTTTGCGTATTTCTGAGATTAAGAGTGAGTATTTTGACGAATTGTTGATTGAAAGAACCAATCAACAAATCAATGCAAAATCATCTTCCGTAAATTCATACGATTTCAAAGTACAAGCGTTAGAAAGACAAATTGAAGCGTTGATTGAAGAACGAAAACTGAAATTAGAGCAAACTCAAAACAAATTGCTGCAAGCCAAACTCAAAGTAAAAAGCGATAGTATTGATTTTGAAGCTGCAAAAACGAATATTGCCATAGCCGAAAGACAATATAAACGAACGGAAACTTTAGAAAAAGAAGGGATTTTGGCAGTGAAAGATGTTGAAGAAAAACGCTTGAAATTACAAGAAACGCAAGCAAAATTGATTTCGCAAGAAAACAAATTGTTGGCTTCTAAAAATGAGGTCATCAATGCGAAAGTAGAAATTTCGACTGTAAAAGCGAGTTATGCTGATAAAATTTCGAAAGCACAGTCTGATAAATTTACAGCGGAATCAAGTGGATTTGAGGCAGTTGCAGAAGTATCAAAATTACAAAACACAAACAGCAATTATATTGTCAGAAATAGTTTATTATACATCACTTCACCACAAGATGGGTTTATAAATAAAGCAATTAAAGGTGGAATTGGTGGTACTTTTAAAGAAGGAGATGATTTGGTTGGCATTATGCCTGCTAATTATGATTTGGCAGTAGAAACTTTTGTAAGACCTATTGATTTGCCTTTGTTGCATATTGGCGAAAAAGTGCGTGTGCAGTTTGATGGTTGGCCTGCCATCGTATTTAGTGGTTGGCCAAACGTTTCATACGGAACTTATGGCGCAGAAGTTATTGCTATTGAACGTTTTATCTCTGATAACGGAAAATACAGAGTGTTGTTAGCTCCTGATAAAACAGATCATACTTGGCCTGAAGTTCGTGTGGGTTCAGGGGCAAGAACCATTGCATTGCTAGAAGATGTGCCAATTTGGTTTGAACTTTGGAGACAGTTGAACAGCTTCCCTCCTAACTATTATCAACCAGAAAACAAATCAAAAGAAGCCTCTAAAGAGAAAAAATAACACATGAAAAAGTACTTTTTATTATTATTTTTATTGGTGTTTGCAAGGCTCTCTGCACAAGAAAATTTGACTTCTGTGATGACCTTGTCTGAGTATTTGGGCTATGTAAAAACCTATCATCCCATTGTAAAACAAGCCAATTTGGTCATCAATAATAGCGAAGCTAAATTGTTGAAAGCTAGAGGTGCCTTTGATCCTAAAATTGAAGTTGATTTTGATAAAAAACAATTCAAAGACACTGAGTATTATAATAAATTGAATGGTGCTTTTAAAATTCCAACTTGGTATGGAATTGAATTGAAAGCCAATTTTGAAAACAATGATGGCACCTATTTGAATCCTGAAGCATTAGTTCCTACTGATGGTTTGTATGCTGCAGGAATTTCGGCATCATTGCTCAGAAATTTTGTAATCAACGAAAGAATGGCATCTTTAAAACAAGCCAAATTATTCGTAAATCAAGCCAAAGAAGATCAGCAAATTTTAGTCAACGAAATTTTGTACAATGCTTCTTTGTCCTATTTTGATTGGTTGAAAACCTATAACGAAAAACGGATTTATGAAGATTTTTTAGACAATGCTCAAATTCGTTTTGACGGTATCAAAGCCTCTTTTTTTCAGGGTGATAAACCCGCAATTGATACGCTTGAAGCAGGAATTACGTTAAATGACAGAAAGTTAAATTTGGAAAAAGCACGCATTAAATACATCAAAGCTTCGCTTGAATTGTCTAACTTTTTATGGCTGAATAATAACACTCCTGTTGAACTACAAGAAAATATTATTCCTGATGTGAACAGTCTTGAAACGGTTGATACAAGCCTCAATATTGCGTTGTTCAATGATGCTGATTTTGACATCAACAATCATCCAAAAATCAAATCATTGGAATTTAAAATTGAAAGTTTGAATGTGGATAAAAACTTAAAGATGAACAACTTGTTGCCAAAACTAGATGTGCAATACAACTTTTTGACCCAAACGCCCAGAGTTGCCAATTCATTGATTGTTGATAATTTCAAAGCTGGAGTTAACTTTCAATTGCCTCTATTTTTACGAAAAGAGCGTGGAGATTTGAAATTGGCGAGAATCAAATTACAAGAAACTGAATTTGAAAATGAAGTAGCCAAAGTAACTATCAAAAACGAGGTGAATGCTGTACAACAAGAATTGAGCTCTTTCAATACCCAAACCAATTTCATCAATGGAATTGTAAGAGATTACAACACGCTGTTGAATGCTGAAGAACGCAAGTTTTTTATGGGAGAAAGTTCCTTATTTTTGGTAAACACTCGTGAATCCAAATTGATAGAATCCAAACTGAAAGCTATTGATATTCAAAATCTTTTCTTCAAAACGAAAGCAAAATTGTTCAAAGCTGCTGTGATTAATATCAATGAATAAATGCTTTTTAGTGTAAGAGTTTCTGTTGTTTTATAGTAATGAAATTGGAGCGTTTATAGTTTTTTGGGGATTCGTAATTCGTAATATTTTTTTTATTACATTTAGTCATCAATTAAAAAACTACTACTTATGACACAAAATTCAAGCAAACCAACTACTTCTTTTTGGGTAATTGGGGTTTTAGCACTCATTTGGAATGCACTTGGTGTAATGGCATATCTTGGTCAAAAACTGATGACCGATGAAATGAAAGCCATGATTCCTGCAGATCAATTAGAAATTATTGAAAACACGCCAGCTTGGGCTACAGCTGCTTTTGCAATTGCAGTTTGGTTCGGATTCATTGCATGTATTCTATTATTGATGCGTAAAAAACTCGCTAAAGTATTGTTTATGATTTCTTTAGCAGGCGTTTTAGTTCAATTAGTGTACAATTTCTTTATGACAAATGCCATTGAAGTATATGGAACTGCAAGTTTAATTCAGGCTTTGGTAACCGTAAGTGTTGGATTATTCCTGATTTGGCATGCTAAAAAATGTACTGAAAACGGAATTCTTTCGTAAAGAAATAGCATTAAAAGTTTTACACACAAATTTCACAAATTCTCACGAAGGTAATTTGTGAAATTTGTCTTTAAAAAATAATTTGCTAAAATTTTTTCACATAGTAGCTTATTCAAACAAGGCTGCTATAAATTCGGCAACACACGCTGGTTTTTCTTGACCTTTGATTTCTATCATACAAGAAAAAATTACTTTGATGCCATTCAATCCTAATTCTTCTATTTCTTTGATAGTTGCATGCATTCTCAACTCACTATTTACAGGAACTGGATTGGGAAAACGCACTGTATTCAAGCCATAATTCAAGCCCATTTTCACACTTTTAATGGCAAATACTTCTTCCAAAAGTCTAGAAATCATGGCAACAGACATAAATCCATGCGCAACAGTACTTTGAAAAGGACTTTCTTTTTGGGCTCTTTTTTCATCCACATGAATCCATTGCTTATCGAGAGTTGCATTCGCAAAATCGTTGATCATTGTTTGGGTAATGGAATACCAATTTCCTGTTGGCAATGGTTTTCCAACCATCGATTTGAAATCTTCAAAATTTTCAAAAATAAGTGGCGTCATAAAACTATTTTTTGGTAAATAAATCGTCCTTAATTTTTGGTAATTGCAAATGAAATTTCACTGCAATCAACCGAATTGCAAAGATAATGGAAGCTGCAAAGATAAAATTGATTTCCTGTTTGAGACCCAAAAAATCAAGCGTTAAATAGGTAATTCCGCCAGCCAAACAGGCAGAAGCATAGATTTCTTTTTCAAAAATTAAGGGTACTTTGTTCGTTAAAATATCTCTTAAAACTCCCCCAAAAACAGCAGAAATCATACCCATAATTAAGGCAATAATTGGATGTAAATTGTAGGTCAATCCTTTTTGTAAACCCAATAAGGTAAACACGCCTAAGCCTATGGTATCAAATAAAAATAAGGTTTTGCTTAATGGTAAAATCTTACTTTTAAATAAAAATGTAGTAATTACAGCCGCTAAAATTGTCCATAAATAATTCAAATCACCAATCCAATTGATAGGATGCGCATTGATCAAAACATCACGCAACATCCCTCCTCCTACAGCAGTTACAAAAGCAATAATTAGCACACCAAACAAATCGAAATTTTTATCAGAAGCTACCAAAGCACCACTAATGGCAAAGGCAAAAGTTCCTAAAATATCGAGTGTATAAATCAACTCCATGTTACACAGTTACTTCCGTAAATTTAATAGAAAGTTCTTTTTGTAATTGATGAATTCGTTCCATTTCCGAAGGCAAAATAAACGCAATAGAAGTTCCTGATTTCCCTGCTCTTGCTGTTCGTCCACTTCTGTGCGTATAATAATCGTTGGTTTCTGGCAATTGATGATGAATCACAAATTCCAACCCTTTTACATCAATTCCACGAGCAGAAACATCCGTAGAAATCAAATATTGCAAACTTTCATTTTTAAAAGCACGCATTACTTTATCACGTTCTTTTTGTTGCATATCCCCTTCCAAGGCTGCTGCCGAAAATCCATTTTCAATCAATTGTGTGGCTAAATTTTGAGCACCTGCTTTGGTTCTACAAAAAATAATCCCTCTTTGTGATGTCCTTTTTTCAAGAAACGCAATGATGTCATCAGTCTTGTCTTTGATGGTTGTTTTCGCAAATTGATGTCTGATATTTGCATTCACCAAAAAGTCTTTATTGATTTCCACTCTTGGCGCATTCGCATCCATATAGGTTTTGATGATTTTCTTGATTTCCTCGGGCATTGTTGCCGAAAAAAGCCACGTTTTTCTATCTACTTTGGTCGTGAATTTCAAAATTCTATTCAAATCTTGTTTAAAACCCATGCTCAACATTTCGTCAGCTTCGTCCAATACAATGGTTTTTACATGACTGATATCAAGACTTCCTCTTTCAATCAAATCAATCAAACGACCTGGAGTGGCAATTACAATATGCGTTGTTCTTGACAAATTGTACAATTGCTTGTCAATTTTTTCACCTCCAAAAACCGCTTCTAAAAAGATTTTGTCTTCAGAAAATTTCGTGAATTTGAACAATTGTTTTTTGATTTGTTGCACCAATTCTCTTGTTGGCGACAAAATCAATGCTTGTATTTGTGCTTGATTGACATCTATTTGATGCAATATTGGTACTCCAAAAGCCACTGTTTTTCCAGTTCCTGTTTGAGCTAAGCCAATAAAATCGGTTTTTGAATTCAGTAAAATTGGCAACGCTTTTTGTTGAATTTCTGTGGGTTGCGAAATTCCGAGTTCTTTAAGAGCTTGAATATACTTTTTATGAACTCCAAGTGCTGAAAATGTGGTCATTGTTTACAAATTTTGTGCAAAGATAGTTTTATAAGTCTTAATTTGTGATTGATGAGCATCAATTTTAAAGAATATACTTTTTAGGTTTGAAATAAGTAGCCTCAAATTCACAGATAAAATTGTATTTGAAAAACTCATCAACTCGTGGCAATTTGTATCAAGAAAATTGATTTTAAAATCAATCAATAATTTGCAATACTTTCAACACATTTTCTCTAATCCTCACAGGCTTATGTGTTTGAGCATCCAACATAGCCCAAATGGTTTTGGCAGCCACCAACAAAGTATCATCTTTATAAAATTCAATATACCTCACAGAAGTGACTCCTTTGGTCTCTCCTACCCACGTTTTCGCAATGACTTCATCACCCAAAAAAGCTTGATCTTTATACTCAATTTCGTGTTTCATCACCACCCAAATATAGTCAGGAAAAGGGTTTTGTGTGGTTAAAAAAGCCCAATGTTGCGTTGCCACAACTTCCATCCATTGCACATAAACAGCATTGTTCACATGATGAAGTGTATCAATAGCCTCTGCAGTAACTTGAAACTTTACGGAGAAATCAGTTGTCATGTTGTCGGTTTTTACAAACTTAGAAAATTTAATATTCTCATAACTATTATTGATGCACAATTTTAGAAAAAACACACATTTATTCGCATCTTTGCATCACTTTTATGGTGGAATTAGCAAACAATTTAGGAACAGAAAAAATCAGTAAACTGCTTATCAAACAAGCAGTTCCTGCAACGATTGGTATCTTGGTCATGTCTATAAATATGATTGTCGATACCATTTTTGTAGGACAATGGATTGGTGTTTTGGCAATTGCTGCCATTACAGTGGTATTGCCCATTGCATTTCTAATTTCGTCTATTGGAATGGGAATTGGAATTGGAGGAAGTTCTATCATTTCAAGAGCTTTGGGTGCTGGAAAATCGGACAAAGCTTTTCTGACTTTTGGAAATCAAATTTCGATGACGCTCCTTTTAGCCATTCTTTTTGTGATTTTGGGCGTATTTTTCAGTGAGCCTATTCTGAATCTCTTTGGGGCAAAAGGCGCCATTTTACCCATTGCTGCTGAATATTTCAACATAGTAATGTATGGAGTGCCTTTTTTAGCATTTGCCATGACAGGAAATCCAGTCATCAGAGCTGAAGGAAAACCAAAATTTGCCATGATTGCCATGATCATTCCTGCCATTGTAAATGTGGTTTTGGACATTATCTTCATCAAATATTTTAATTGGGGCATGTGGGGAGCAGGTTTGGCAACTTCCATTTCCTATGCAAGTTGTGGATTGTTTATTTTGTATTTCTTTTTGTCTAAAAAAAGCGAACTAAAAATCATTCCCAAGAACTTTTTATTGGATGCCAACATCGTAAAAGAAATCATTGCTTTGGGAGGTGTAACTGTGGTAAGACAAGGCGCAATAAGTGTTTTGATGATTGTGTTGAATTATTCTCTTTTTAAATATGGTGGCGAAATAGCAATTTCTATTTACGGAATTATCAACCGAGTAATGATGTTCGCATTGTCCCCAGTATTGGGAGTTTCTCAAGGTTTTTTGCCTGTGGCTGGTTTTAATATTGGTGCTCAAAAAAAGGAAAGAGTCAAAGAAACCATCAAAACTGCTATTGTTTTTGGAACAGTTTTAGGTACGATTATTTTTGTAGGAATTCTCATTTTCAAAGAAGAAATCATCCGCATTTTTACAACAGATGCCACTTTGATTGCAGATACACCTCATGCCTTACTTATTGTTTTTTTAGTAACCCCCATTGTTACCATGCAATTGATTGGTTCAGCATACTTTCAAGCTGCTGGAAAAGCGATGCCGGCGTTGATTTTGACGCTACTCAAACAAGGAATTTTCTTGATTCCACTCGCCTATTTTCTACCTAAGTATTATGGGGTTGCAGGGGTTTGGTGGTCTTTTCCCATTTCGGATGTACTCTCTACCATCATCACCATTATTGTGGTAAAACGCGAAATGAACAAGCATCTTACAGTATAGATTCGCCGTTTAAATTGGTCGTTAAAATATCGCTGAACAAATCAAAAAACGGACGCAAAGCCTGAAAGCTTTTGTCAATTTCATGAATGAAATCAGGAGATAACACCTCTTCATCTGTAAAATTTCGTTGTGCAATAAACCCTTTTTTACGCAACAAATCCAATTCAGGATGCTCTTTATCAAAACCTCTTGGAGCAGTTTTTAGTTCTTCAAAACTTTCGAAAGTGCCCCCAAAATACTGCTGATAAGTTGAGTCATTTAAAATTGCTTTGATGTCTGAGGCATCTTGTGCTATTTCTAATCTAATTCGCTGTAAATCCTCTTTATTGGGTTCCCAAAAACCACCTGCTAACAAAGATTCTCCTGGTTTTATTCTGATAAAATAACCTCCTCGCAACTCTTTTCCCAATCTGGAAAATGAATTGGCAAAATGTGCTTTGTAAGGCGTTTTATCATTTGAAAAACGCACATCTCTGTATATGCGCATCATTTTAGACGTTTCTATTTGGTCGTGTTTTTGCAAGTTCAAATGCACATTTGCAAAAAAAGATTTTGCCTCTTTGTGTGCTTTTTCATACCAATGTTTGTTTTCAGCAAACCATTCTCTGTTGTTGTTTTCTTGTAATTTCTCTAAAAATTGAAAGGTGTTTACTTCGAGTTGCATCGCTATCATTTTAATGCCCCAAAATACAAAATAGATTTGTAAATTCGGACATTCTATGCCATTGAAACATAAAACCATTCAAAAAAGATATGAAGGATTTTTAAAAACTCCTTCCTTATGGATGCAAGCACCACTTTTCGGTTTGCAATCCTTTTTGTGTGACCCAATTTTTACCAGCATCCATATTGAAATTGATGAAAAACTGCGTTTAGGCAAGTACATTGAACAGCTGGTTTTTTTTCAATTTCGGCAGCATACTGCCATGCAACTACTTTCGGAAAACATTCAAATTCAAGATGGAAAAAGAACTTTGGGCGAATTGGATTGCCTATTATTATTGGATAAAAAACCAATTCATTTAGAAATTGTATATAAATTTTACCTGTTTGATGCAACTGTTGGCACTTCCGAAATAGCACATTGTATTGGCCCAAATAGAAAAGATTCGCTGAAAGAAAAACTAGAGAAACTCTCTCAAAAACAATTGCCTTTGTTGCGAGAAGTAGCCTGTGAAGAGCATCTGAAAACGCTGGGTTTTGAACATACAGATTTTCAACAAAAAGTCTATTTCAAAGCGCAATTATTTGTTCCTTTTGATGAAAAAGAGGTAAAGTTCTACCTTTTAAATTCGGATTGTATTGCTGGTTTTTATATCAATTCGAGGCAATTAGCGCATTTTAAAAAATGCAAATTTTACATTCCTGAGAAAAAAGATTGGTTGATACTACCTCATCATCGAGTTTCTTGGCTTTCGTTGGAAGATTTTACGCTAAAAAGTACTGCCTATTTGTCACGAAACTTCTCTCCTCTTTGTTGGGTAAAGTTCGAAAACGGCGAAATTCAAAAGTTTTTCTTGGTTTGGTGGTAGGCAAAACATTAGTTAAAACCATTTGGGCATAATTCAATTTCTAATCTTATAAGCCAAATAGAAACAGTGCTTTATTGTTTTTAAAAGTCGTTTTACTCAGTCATAGAATATCACAACTATCTAAAAACCAATACTTGGGCTATCTCTTCTGTATTTCTATGTAGTAACATAGTAACATGTTATTTTAAGTTAATAATTGTCTTACATCTAAACCATTTGTAAGCAATAATTCATTATCAACTATAAAAAATATTTCTAAGCAACTGGAATCTTTTCAACCAAAATTTCCTTAGAGGATTTGTCATAATACGTACAGCTCATTTGAGTCATGTTCACCACCCATTTTTCTATTCCAGATGTAGCACAATCACTGCAAAAAGTAGGATAATTCGTGTTTCCTTTTTGGTGATTTCTGAGGTCAGTTATAAACTGAGTTTTGTTACTAATTTCAGCTACTGATAGTTTTGCATAAACGGGTTCAGTCTCCACAGTAAAACCTTGCTGCCCAAAATAGGTTGTTTTACCATCAGCTACCAAGGTTTCGTAACTAGTGATGCCCAGTTTTATGAGGTCTTGCACATAGTTTGGAAAATCTGCACCACTTTTTACTTTTGAGTGTGCTGCTTTAATTTGCTCGATGGTAAACATACTCTTAGTATTTCAAAACAACATCAAGCTGCCTGCCTTCGGCAAACGCTTTTTTATCCATATTTGTACCTACAATCATCCCAATTGCCATGCCTATGGGCAATCCAATTCCAATAAAACCCATATTTTTTATGCTCAAGCTAAAAGCAACTCCCAAAGGAATTCCAAAAGCAGACATTCCCAATACCATCCAAAGATTTCGATAATAAAATTTTGGAACCAATTTCATCTCTTTTTCAAGCATTTTGATGATGGAAGATTGTTTCTTTCTGAGCACATTTTTGAGTTGTGCTTCTTGAGAAGAAGCAGTATGTATCTCTTCAATAGCCTTATTTATAGACTGAATCAATGCATCAGGCAACGCTCTTTTGCGCAATTCACTGAGTAAATTTTCAAAATGGTCAACTCTTTCTTTTAGGTTGCTATTGCTGTTGATGTCAGTGGATAATTCTAAAGATAAAATATTCATAAAGTTTTTTTAAGTTGTTTATTTATAGTGTTTTATTCATATTCTAATACACCTTTCCTTTATATTTTGGGTCGTAATCTACCATCCACTCAATTCCGTATTTATCTCTAAACATCCCAAAATAAGAACCCCAAGGACTATCAGTAATAGGCATTTCAATCTGTCCTCCAGCAGAAAGCCCGTGAAATAATTTATCAGCTTCCTCTTTACTTTCTGCACTAATGGCAATTTTTGACCTGTTTTCGTTTTCATTCGTTTTTCCTAAAATCTCAGGAACATCATTTCCCATCAAAACATTGTTGCCTATGGGCAAAGCAATGTGCATAATTTTATGTTCCTCATTTTCTGAAACTTGAAAATCATCGCTTGCTAAGTCTTTGAATCGCATGATTTTTGAAAACTCACCACCAAATACCGATTTGTAAAAAAGGAATGCTTCTTCAGCATTTCCATTAAAATTGATGTGAGGATTGATAAGTGCCATAGTTTTATTTTTAGGTTGATTGATTTATTTTATCTTTCAGAACTTGATTGTAAATGCTGCTATTTTATTGGTGAAAATTCGCTTTTAATACACAAATACAGGATTTCCATTGTCACAAACAACACCACTTGGTTGAGCAGGTGCTGAACAATCACTTACAATGCGCCATTTTTCGTTGTAATTTTCTTGGGCAGTTCTATGAGCAGCTACTTTTTGAAGAAAAAGTTCAGTATCAATGGAATTGGGATAGGCTATAAAACCCACAGGACCTCCACACGCTTTGCTTCCATAGCTTGTAAAACGCCATTCAGTAGCATTTTCGCAAGGAACACTTTTTGCCAAGGTTTCTATTTCGGTAAATAGTTGTTGGATGTTTTGTGCCTCTTGCTCTTGAGTCATTGTATCCTCTTCAGTACAAGAAAAACAACAGCAAATAAGAAAGAAGATACTGATAAATTGCATACTTTTCTTCATACGAATAATGGGATTATGGAAATGGCTTGTAAACCGTTCGTAAGCTTCCGCCACTTTTTCCGAATCCAATCCTTGTAAGTATTTATTGAGAACAGCGTTCTGAAATAGGCTCAAAGTTTATTTTTCTCAAATATAATAGTATTTGTAGTGTTGACAAAAAATAATGTGGGGGAAAATTATGGGTTATTTTTTTTATAAAACAATAAACGGAACATATATTGTCAAGTTGTTTAATTTATAATATTAGGAAATATTTTACTAGGCAGTCCAGAATTTTTTATACACCATCGAAATTGTGGTTTTAGTTTTTTCATAATTCAGTTCCACATTCCAAGCATGTGTATTGTTTTTTATTAAAATCTCGATAAGCAAAAGATTTACAATTATCGGCTTTGCATCTTTTTACTTTTTCTTTGATAAAATCTTCCATATTTATAGCATTACAAGCAAAACGAGCCATTCGTATATCTGTAAAAGCATATTCATTTACTGCCTTTTTACCTTTTCTAGTTACTAAACCAATCTTTTTAAGTAATTCAGATGACGACCAAGGAAGTATAATATTTCTTATTGTTGGTGAATTAGCAGCAACTTTTTTTGTAACCAATTCTTCTATAGAAAATGAAGCTCCATTAACTTTAGCAAGATGATTTATATTGCTTTGACTCTGTAAAAATTCATTAATTTTTTCTTTGCAAAATAGGTCAATAGATGTGTTTACAACAGAAAGACTAAAATTTTTAGAACCATCATTTTCTTTAAATTGTTCTGATAAAATTCTATTAAATATTCGAATACAATCTCTAGGTGAAAATTCTGAAAATAAAATAACTCTTCCTAGTCCCTTTTTATGCTGAAATAAAGTTGTAGCATCATTAATCCTATTTGAACTATATGCAGATAGTCTTTTGTTTAGCATTGTTCTAATCTGTGCAAACTCCCATTTTAAAGTAAAAGCAAATATTCTGTCAGGTCTAGCATCTTTAACACAATAAGGTTTTAAGGCATCCCATAAGAAAAACTTAAAACCGACACCTTCTGTTTCTAATAATTCTAAATCTTTTATAAGTTCGGAGATAAAAATATAACTAGCTTTAGGGTCATTTCCTGTCAAACTTTGTTCGTCAACCTTATCAACCAATATATAAATAGTGGATATTCCTAGTCGTTTTATAAATTCTTTAATATTAATAAAGTTGTCTTTATGTGATAATTGAAGTTTTTTATCTAATTCAATATTTGAAATATCAATTTCTGCACCTTTTGCCTTTGATATAGCTTTAATTACATTAGCAAAAGGTTCTTTAAACTTTTTCCAAATATCAAATGCATGGTCTTCAATTGTTTTAAGTGAATTTATTGCTTGTTTTGGAAAGGAAGCAGGAGTTTCAAAAAGGTAAATCCTGCATAATTTGTATAGAAATTGCCTTTCACTAAAACTGAATTCATAAATATATTTAAAATCATCCATTGAATGTAGCCTATTAAAAAACGAAAGTAGTAATAGCCGATTTAAATATTCTAAGTGATAGGAAAGACCAATTTCATTTATTGATTTGAAGTTTGATAGGTCATGATCAGTATAAGTAATTGTTAGAATTTCATCAAACTTTTCAGCTCTCTTTTCAATCATTAATCTTTGTGCTGTTTTACCACCTCCACGAGGTGCATATACTATATTTGAAACTGGTGCTGATGTGTCACCCCAAACATCTTCAAAATAATCTGGGTAAATAAAGTATTTATCTATTAAATCAATTTCTTTATCAGCATTTGTATATTGAAATGGATTTTCATCTAGACCAAGTTTTTGAATATAATCCTTTTTAGTCATTATGGTTATTTGTTTTCATAATTAAGTATTACTAATTAATATGCAAAAGTGTAAATAACTATTTTAAAATTCACAATTCCACATATCAGCCCCCAAAATACAAATAAACCAACACCATCTGTATCAGTAATGCAAATACCCGAAAAATCCTGAAAAAAAATAGGCTTTTCCCTATGTCTCTTTCAACACAGGGATGCCCTTTTTCAATCGATTTTTAATTTTGGCTGTGGGTTGGTAATTGATTTGAAACTTTTTTATGCTTTGTGGTGATTTTAGTTGGCTAGGGTCTTCCGCTCCTTTGCATTGAAATCCCATTTTAAATTTGCCTATGTAATCCAAATCAATCACTTTGACTTGCTCCAAGTACAGCTGCATTTTTTTACCTAAGAAGTGCAGTACAGCAATCACATCAGTTTTGGTTAAACTACTTTCACTGCTTATGAGTTCGCTCAACTTTTCCGAAGTCATGTATACTATTTTAAACCACATAAGCGAAACATAGTTTTAAAAGAAGCATCAAAAACGTTTCACTCAGTTTTAGAGTATCATAGCTTTGTGAAAATCAATGTTTGGGTTATGGCTTCCTTTTTTTCTTTGTTTCTTTGTTGTTAAATACTAGTGTTGTTGTAACTCCCTCAGTGAGTTCTTGCAATCTGGCACGTGCCTAACTGCAATTGCGCACCGTGAGAACTAACTATATATAGTACTATTATTAACTAAAATATAGTACTATTTATTGATAAATATTATAGTATTTATTACTTATTATTGTACTATATTTTAGTCAATAATAATAGTATTTTAATGTTATTAATACTAGTATTTATTATCTATTAATAGTACAATAGTTGGTAATTCGACACTGAGCCAATAGCAGTTGGACACTGAGGGGATAGCAATTGGGCACTGAGGGGATAGCAACTTGTGTTATGTAGTTCAAGGTTTTGGGTTCAATGTTCAAGGTTTTAGTGACTTTTAAGTAAAATTAAAGCTCTAGAAATTCATTGTTATGCTTGATTCAAATCAATTGAAAATTGATTCCATTCTTAAAAATACATCAAAACAACTCAACATTCGTGAATTCGTGGCGGTGGGAGTTCAAGGTTTGGGATTCAAGATTCAAGGTTTTAGTAACTTTTAAGTAGAATTAGAGCTCAAGAAATTTATTGTTATGCTTGATTCAAATCAATTGAAAATTGATTCTCATCCGTGGAAATCCATCAAATCAATTCAACATTCGTGAATTCGTGGCGGAAGGAGTTCAAGGTTTGGGATTCAAGATTCAAGGTGGCAACACTCCAACCTTAAACTAAAAATCTTGAACTTTGAACTCAAACACCACAAAAAAACCTCCACCGAAAAATCAATGAAGGTTTTACGAAGACAAAGTGGGTTTTATCAATCCAAATCCAAACGAATTCCCATGGAAATATTGCGAATATTGGTGTCTTGAAACAAAGGATTCAAATCGTATTTCACATACAAACTCGTGGATTTATAACCCATATACGAACTGATTCCGTAGTTGACAGTATTCATATTGAAATTGTTTTTTTGCAATTCTGTGATGGCAACTCCGTTATTGTCTTGGTATTCCAAATATTGTCTTGTGCCCAATTTAAAGCCTACAAAACCTCCAAGTCCAATGCGAAAAGAATCATTTCGTCTGTCTAAAATACGACCGTCTTTGGCAGTCTTATTTTTGGACAAGTCCCACTCCACATGCATTGGAAAATTCATTTGCACATGACGCAATCTGCTTTCTGACAATTGATTCGGATAGGTTACAATATTGGTAACATCGCCATTTTTTTCATGAAATTGATTGTCTTCCAAGCGCAAATTGTTCCATAAAAAAGACACTCCATACTTGAAATACAATTGCGAAGGTTCTTTTGAAAAACGTGTTTTCCATGTCAAACCCAATTCGTAAAAACGCGAACGCCATAATTCGTATTCTGAGTCACTCAAGGAACTGAATTGATTGTTTTCCAACACATTGTTGATTCCCATGGCAAACACAAATTGTGTAGATGTTCTTCGGCTGCTACGGTTTTTATAGCTCCATTTTCTTTCTTTTCTGCTTTTTTTATCATCGTCTTCATCCGAAGAAACATTGAATCGAAAGGTAGTATTTCCAATAGAAAACGTATTGTAATCTTCGTTTGAGCCAAAGAAATCATCTCTACTGGCAATTTTTCCATTGGTTTTGTCTTGCACCAACAATTGCAACAAACGCTCTTGCTCGCTCACCAAAACTTCAATTTGATTGGCATGATATTCAGCAGCTTCTTTTTTTAGTTTGGAGGCATTTTCGTCGGTAATTTCGCCATTTTCTAACTTTTTATCAATGGCAACTACTTTGTCTTTTAAGGAATCTTTTTGCTGTTTGGTAATCATTTCGATTCTTTTCGAGATTTTCGCGACTTCTTTTTCAAAGGTTTTTTCGACAATTTTTTCTTGAGATTGGGCAATAGTTGTGCATAACAACACTAGTGTTAGTAGTATTCTTTTCATGGTTTTGGGTTTTTTAAAGGTTTGTTTTCAGTAATTTTACATTCGAATTTTAGTCATTTCTTGTGGCTATGGCACTGGCGATATCCACCACTCTTTTTTTGAGAAATTGCATAAAATTATTTTTGAAATCGTCTTCATCAATAGTTCTCTCCACCTCTGCCAAAATGGTTTCAGGATTGAGTTTGAGGTTCGATTGTTTGAGTTCTAGTTTGATAATTCGCATCACATCCTCTCTATTCACTTGGTATTTTGCGTAATAGGTTTGCACTTCTTTGGGTGAATGTGTTACTGCATATAGCAAATCTTCGCTATTGATTTTGATGGATGTTGTCGTTTCTTTTCTATCCGTTTTTTCAGTTTGATTGGATTGATGTTGGACGGTTTCAATGCCTTTGTATAAAGAATCAAACACAAGATTTTCTGCCAATAGGTTTTCATTGCGTTGTTCCTTTTCAAAAGCTTTTTTGACATCCTTTTTTGGGGTACTTTTTTTGATGTCTGTTTGCTGAACTAATAAGGTCTTTGGCAAATTCTCATCGATTTTAGTATCCATCGATTTTTTAAGGTCACTTGAGTCAATAGGTTGAATAACCACTTCTTGACTTGGCGTTACTTGTTCATCGTTTGATAAAATGATATTCAATCCCACAGAAACCAATAGTAAAATTCCGGCTGCAACACTGCTGTACAACAACCATGGTTTTGAGGCTTTTTTAGGTTGCTCATCCAACTGAACAGCCAAACGTTCCCAAGCTGAATCAGATGGTTGCAAGGTTCTGTTTTGCAACTTTTCTTTGATAATATTGTCTATATTAGGTGTTTTCATTTGTGTAAAATCTATTTTTTAGCGGTCACAAATGCAATCGGTTTTTATTCATTGATGTTTGCTTGCGCAACCTATTTTTTATGGCCGATTTCATGAGCTGTTGTATTCATTTTATAATAATTGTCTTGTAATAATTTTCGGGCTTTGAACAATTGCGATTTAGAGGTACTTTCTGTGATTCCCAATTTTTCAGCAATTTCCGAATGTTTAAAACCTTCTATGGCATAGAGGTTAAAAACCACTTTATAGCCATCTGGCAGCAAATCAATCAACTTTTGTAGATCTTCTACAGTAGTGTTTTCAAGGTTTTCTGTGGTTTCTGTTTGAAATACATCTGCATCCTCATAGAAATCCAACTCGTTCTTTTTTCGTAAAAAAGTGATACAGGTATTCACCATGATTTTACGAATCCAACCTTCAAAACTTCCTTTGTGTTCAAAGTTTTTCAGATTAGTAAACACCTTTAAAAATCCTTGCAACATCAAATCTTCAGCATGAAAAATGTCTTTTACATATTGCCTGCAAACGCCCAACATTTTGGGAGAAAAACGCTCAAAGAGTTCTTTTTGCGCTTCTCTGTTGTTGTCCATTGCTTTTTTGATGAGCAATTTTTCTTGGGTATGCAATGTAATTATTTTCAATCTTGTTGCTTTTTATAATGCCATACATTGGTAAAGACGACACAAGTTGCAAAAAGGTTGCCTGATAAAAAAAGTTTTTTGAAAAATAATTTAGGTTGACATCTTTGTGGGTTTTGTGGCTTCTTTGTGGGTTTTGTGTAATAGCTATAGCACTAAGGTTCACAAAGCAGACACTAAGGTTCTCGAAGAAAATGTAACGTGAAATTATATTCAATTACATCAGTGAAATTAGTGTCAAATCAAATTTCAATAAAAGCTTTTTGGATTTTGTGGCTTCTTTGTGGGTTTTGTGTAATAGCTATATCACAAAGGTTCACAAAGCAGACACAAAGGTTCTCAAAGAAAATGTAACGTGAAATTATATTCAATTACATCCGTGAAATAAGTGAAATTAGTGTCTTACTTTTTTAATGACAACTTTTTGGATTTTGTGGCTTCTTTGTGGTTTTTGTGTAATAGCTATAGCACTAAGGTTCACAAAGCAGACACTAAGGTTCTCGAAGAAAATGTAACGTGAAATTATATTCGCTTATATCCCTGAAATTAGTGAAATTAGTGTCTTACTTTTTTAATGACAACTTTGTGGATTTTGTGGCTTCTTTGTGGATTTTGTATAATAGCTATATCACAAATGTTCTCAAAGTAAATGTAATGTGAATTTATACTCACAAACTTCCGTGAAATTGGTGAAATTAGTGTCTACCTTTTTTAATGACAACTTTTTACAGTTTCAATAGCAGATGTCAAGACTGGCTCAGGAGGAGAAAGAAACGGAATTCCCAATCCTAAACCCCGTAAAATGAATAAAACGCCCATAAAAACAACCACTACTGGAATGGCTTTTTGAATAATGGTTCTAAAATTTCCTTTTGTAAAACTTCCAAAATATACCACAACTGTCATTAAAGGAATGGTTCCTAATCCAAAAAGAAACATATAAAACGCCCCTGAAATGGGTGTGGATGTAGTCAATGCGCCTAAAATAGCCATATACACCAAACCACAAGGCAACAAACCATTTAAAAAACCCAACACAAAAAAAGTGTCGTTGTTTTTCTTTTTCAATTCGTTCCCCAACGCATTTTTTACTTTGAAAACAAATTGATTGAGGACTTTTGACAAAGGAATTTTAGCCGTTATTTTGGGAAAAACAACCAATAAAATCATTAAAACTCCTGTAATAATAGCGATTTGTTGTTGAAACCCAAACAAGAAAAACCCTTTGCCTAGATAGCCAAAGAGAATTCCCATCAAACTATAAGTAAACAATCTGCCCAAATGATAACTGAGAATTTGCAAGGCTTTTTTGATGGGAGAATCCCTATCAACAGGCAACATAAAAGCGATGGGACCACACATGCCAACGCAGTGAAAACTGCCAACCAACCCAAAAATAAGTGCAGATATCAACATTAAATTTCGAGCTCTTGTTCGTGTAAATATTTCTTATTTTTGTATTCCCATTCCACAGTGATGTTCCAACGACCATCTACTAAACGATTCTCAGGCACGAGCAAATAGTTATCAGAAATTGAAATTGGCATTTCAAAATCTAGTTGTTTATTAGATGGTCTGTATAGGAACACTTTACCTTTAATTTTGTTATAATCAATATTTGAAGGAAAAAAAATAAAAAGTCCTTCATCATAACTGATGACCTTCATTACATCCTCAAATTCTTGAGCGTTTTTGGTAGCTTCAATTCGGTCTTGAAACTCCAATTCTTTTTGATAATATTTTTCTGTTACTAAGTCATGACTGTATTTTTCATTTACACTCATAGAAATCACAAAGTATAGGATAAACCCAATAAACCCTATAAATGCTAGTACGATTCCTGTTCCCCAATTGAATTTCATTTTTTTAATTATTTAACGATAACTTCTTGGACCTAGAAAATTAGTAGTCGTTGTTTCTATTAACTTTCCTTTACTAAAAACCCCTATTTTTAGAGTTATTTTATCTTTTTCTAATTCAGCACTATGCAATTCAATAAACAACGTACCTTGAGACAATCCCTGTTCAGGAATTGAAAAATGCCTGTCAGAAACTACTTTGATGGTTCCTTTGTGAGACAATAATTGATAGCTCACATCCTCGATTTTGTGTGTTGTTTTATTGATGATTTTATACGTATATACATTACTGATAATGTTGTTTTCTTTTTGTTGATACAATTGTCCTGGCAGGCGTAAAATATTGGCTTCTACATCATTTCTCAGGAAAAGCATGCCCACTAAAACCCCTACCAATATGAATAAAACTGCAGAATATCCTTTCATTCGAAGTGTAAATTTGAAAGGCTCTTTTTTGACAATGTTGTCTTCACTTGCATAGCGAATCAATCCTTTGGGAAGATTGATACTTTCCATAATATGATCACATTCATCAATACATGCTGTACAATTGACACATTCTAATTGCGTACCATTTCTGATGTCAATTCCTGTAGGACACACCACCACACATTGCTTGCAATCGATACAATCGCCTTTGCCAGCAGCTTCTCTGTCTTCTCCTTTTCTAAAAATAGAGCGTCCTTTTTCACCCTCACCACGTTTGTAATCGTAAGCAACATTGATGGTTTTGTTGTCTAATAACACTCCTTGCAATCTTCCATAAGGACAAGCAATGATGCACACTTGCTCACGAAACCAAGCGAAAATAAAATAGAAAACACCTGTGAAAATTAATAACGAAATTAATGTTCTTACGTTGTCAAGTGGATTGCCCGTAATATAACTTATCAAAGTGTCTCCCCCAATTAGATATGCTAAAAAAACATTGGCAATTAAAAATGAAATGACAAAGAAAATGAACCATTTTAACAGGCGTTTTCGTATTTTTTCGGCATTCCAAGGTTGTCTGTCCAAACGCATTTGTTTTCCACGATCACCATCAATCCAGTACTCTATTTTTCTGAAAACCATTTCCAAAAAAATGGTTTGCGGACAAATCCATCCACAAAAAATACGTCCAAAAACAACAGTAAAAAGAATGACAAACACGACTCCTGTTATCATGGAAATGACAAATAAGTAGAAATCTTGGGGCCAAAAAGGAAATCCAAAAATATTGAATTTACGTTCTAAAACGTTGAACAATAAAAATTGGTTTCCATTAATTTTGATAAAAGGCGCAGCAAAAAGAAATATCAATAAGAAATAACTGACATAGCTTCTGTATTTGTAAAAGCGCCCACTAGGTTTTTTTGGATACACCCAAGAACGCTTTCCTTCGGTATTTATGGTGGCAATACTGTCTCTAAATTGTTCGTTACTAGGTGTTTCCATTTTTGTTGTTTTAAGTATTTGATGCTATTCTTGCACCCAAATTTCTCCTTCAGCAGCTTTGGCAACATCAGGAGTTGTGCCTTGCAAGGAAAGCACATAACTAGCTACTTTTGCAATATCTTCTGGTTTAAGGGTTTTGTTCCAAGCAATCATTCCTTTTCCATCTCTACCTCCATTATACACAGTATTGAACACATTTTTAATTCCACCACCTAAAATCCAGTATTCATCCGTTAAATTAGGTCCAATTTGCCCTCCACCATCTGCCAAATGACAGGAAGCACAATTGAGGTTAAACACGGCTTTTCCTCTTTTTAAATCTGCATCCGCTGTTAATAAAGTAACATTTTCAATATCAAAAACATTGGGTGAAGTCGCTTTGAATTTTTCAACTTCTGCCCTAGCTTCAGCAACCGCTTTTTCATATTCAACAGCTTGATTATCTGCACCTAACACATGAAAACGAATCAAATACACCACTCCAAAAATGATGGTTGCGTAAAACATATATACCCACCAAGGAGGTAAAGAATTGTCCAATTCTTTGATACCATCGTAATTGTGATCCAACACAATTTCGTGTTCTTCTTCAATATCTTTTGCTTTTGTCCACGATTTTAAAAAGCTGCTATACCAAGCTTCTTTGATTTCTGGTACAACACCATCTTTTTCGTCTTGCAATGTTTTGGCTCTATTCACAGCCATGACATTGACAACTTCTTTTAATACAATGACCAATACAAATCCTATCAATGCCAACCAAACTAATGGATTTTCATACACATCAAATGGATTTTTATAGACCATAAACGATTTTGCAAGAGCTAAAAAAGTAACAATTACAAAAACTACATATACTGTTGATTGAAAATACTTTCTCATGTTTTACTGGTATTTTAGTTATCTTCTAAAGGTAAATTACTGACTGTTTTTATATACTCTTTTTTTGCTGTGAATACCCACCAAAACAATAAAACAAAAAAAGTGAAGAATATGAGCAATGAGATCATAGGATATATTTCAATTCCTGTGATGCTTTCCATATGATTTTTTACAAACTTTAACATGTGCTTATTTTTTAGAAATTTGATCTTCTTTTACTTTGATATCCGTTCCCAAACGTTGGATATAGGCTATGATAGCAATGATTTCTCGGTCTTTCATTTCAATAAATTCCAATCCGTTTTCTTTGGCATATTTCTTATCAGCTTCATAATTTTTTACAAAATCAGGATCTTGATATAGATTTTCTTCAATCATTTTCCCTTGCTGATTCATAGCTGCTTGTGCATACGTAATTTCTTCGTCAGTATAAGGAACGCCTAAAGAAACCATCACTCGCATTTTATCTTCGGTTTTTGACTTGTCTAATTTATTTGTAATTAGCCATTTATAGGAAGGCATGATAGAACCAGGTGACGTACTTTGTGGATCATACATGTGATTCAAATGCCAATTGTCATTGTATTTTTTACCCACTCTATGTAAATCAGGTCCTGTTCTTTTTGAACCCCATAAAAATGGATGGTCATATACATATTCTCCTGCTTTTGAATACTCGCCATAACGTTCCACTTCACTTCTGAATGGACGAATCATTTGAGAATGACATCCCACACAACCTTCTCTGATGTACAAATCTCTTCCTTCCAATTCAAGCGGAGTATACGGTTTTACACTGCTGATGGTAGGAATATTTGATTTTACTAACAATGTTGGAATGATTTGCACAATACCACCAATCAAAATGGCGATGGTTGCATAAATGGTTAATTTTATTGGTTTACGTTCTAACCAAGTATGATAGCCTTCACCTTTTGTTCTGTGAGAAGCTACTTTTGTTAAAGCAGCAGCTTCAGCCAATTCATCTGTAACATCACTTCCAGCTCTTACTGTTCTGATGATGTTGTACAACATGATAATTGCACCCAAAATATACATACTTCCTCCTATCGCACGCATCCAATACATGGGTATAATTTCGTTGACTGTTTCTAGGAAATTACCATAGGTCAATGTGCCATCAGGATTGAATTGTTTCCACATAGAGGCTTGCACAAAACCTGCCACATACATGGGCAATGTATATAAAATAATTCCTAAAGTTCCTACCCAAAAGTGCACATTTGCCAAGGCAACAGAGTGCAAATTAGTTTTGAATAATCTTGGTACTAACCAATATATCATCCCGAATGTTAAAAACCCATTCCAAGCCAACGCACCTACGTGAACGTGAGCAATAATCCAATCTGAAAAGTGTGCAATCGCATTTACGTTTTTCAATGACAACATTGGTCCTTCAAAAGTTGCCATACCATAACCTGTAATTGCAACTACCATGAATTTTAAAACTGGGTCAACACGTACTTTATCCCAAGCACCTCTCAATGTCAATAAACCATTAATCATCCCTCCCCAAGAAGGTGCAATTAACATAACTGAAAAAGCAACCCCTAAATTTTGAGCCCAATCTGGCAAAGCAGAATACAACAAATGGTGAGGTCCTGCCCAAATATAAATGAAGATCAAAGACCAAAAGTGTACAATTGATAATCTATAAGAATATACAGGTCTGTTTGCTGCTTTTGGCACAAAATAATACATCAATCCTAAAAATGGTGTTGTTAAGAAAAATGCTACTGCATTGTGTCCATACCACCATTGAACCAAGGCATCTTGCACTCCTGCATACACAGAATATGATTTTAAAGCACTTACTGGAAGCGCTAAACTATTGAAAATATGCAACACTGCAACTGTAACGAAAGTGGCTAAATAAAACCAAATAGCTACATATAAATGACGTTGTCTTCGTTGTAAAATTGTCCAAATCATGTTGACACCAAAAGCTACCCAAACCAACGCAATGGCAATGTCAATTGGCCATTCTAGCTCTGCATATTCTTTGGATGTTGAATACCCTAAAGGAAGCGTAATTGCAGCTGCCACAATGATCAACTGCCAACCCCAAAAGTTAAAATTACTTAAAAAGTTACTTGCCATTCTGGCTTTTAACAACCGCTGCAAGGAATAATACACCCCTGCAAAAATGGCATTCCCAACAAAAGCAAAAATTACGGCATTGGTGTGTAAAGGACGTAAACGACCAAAACTCAACCACGAAATTCCGTCAGTTAGATTTGGGAATAAAAACATAAAAGCTAAAAGTAATCCCACTGAAAACCCTACTATTCCCCATAGCAAAGTTGCGTAGATAAACTTTTTAACGATCTTATTGTCATAATAAAATTGTTGCATTTCCATAAATTTAAATTTAGTCTTTGGTTAATTTTTTATTGGTTTTTACTAGCTCGTCATCAAACAACATTCTGACTGAAGGTGTGTATGTATCATCATACTGACCTTTTTTTACTGCGTAAATAAATACGATTAGGAAAACTAATGCAACTAAAATACTTAGTGAAAGTAGTAGGTATATTACGCTCATATCTTGCCTGATAGATTTTATGTGTCAAAAATACTTGGATTGACTTTCTCAAAATATGACATTTGTCATATTCATATTTTTTTTAAAAAAAAACAATCCTATTACATCAATTGGTCATATTGTTTGTGAAAATAATTTCTCTTTGGATTGCTGTTGTTGCAAATTTTTATCAAATGCCATGCAGATATTTCTGACAAAGGGCCTTGCATGTTCCGGAATTTCAAGTGAGTGTTCTTTGATGATGACCAAACCATCATTTTCTAGTTCTCGTAACAAATTCAAATGAACCTCCAAATTTTCAAATTTCATGGATTCATCATTCCAAGAAGTTTCAAATTGGCACATCATATTCAAAATATGTTGGCGCATTACCAAATCTTCATCTGTTAAAATATGCCCTCTAAAAACTGGAATTTCTCCCTGAGAAACCAACTTTTGATACTCTTTTACGGTTTTCACATTTTGAGCAAAAGCCCCCCAAGAATCGGAAATTGCAGACATTCCCAGCCCAATCATCAACTGTGTTTTATTGGCGGTATATCCCATAAAATTTCGATGTAATGTGTTGTTTTTTGTTGCGATGTATAATTCATCTGTTTGTAAAGCAAAATGATCCATCCCTATTTCTTCATACCCAAAATCAGCAAAAAGTTGTTTTCCAATTTCGTATAAATTCCTTTTCTCTTCGTCTTTTGGCAAATCATCTTCATTAAATCCACGTTGTCCAACACCTTTTACCCAAGGCACATGTGCATAACTATAAAAAGAAATTCGGTCAGGTTGTAAGATTTTAGTTTTGGTAATGGTATCAATAATATCAGCAGCTGTTTGAAAAGGCAATCCAAAAATCAAATCGTGACTTATGGAAGTGTAGCCAATTTTTCGAGCCAACTTGGTTACTTTTTCTACATTTTCAAAAGGTTGAATTCTGTGAATGGCTTTTTGAACTTTTTCATTGTAATCTTGCACCCCAAAACTAACTCTTCTAAAACCAACATCAAACAAAGTTTGTAAATGCGCTTCAGTTGTATTGTTAGGATGACCTTCAAAACTAAATTCAGCCTTTGAATGTTTTGTGGCATTTTTTAGAATTCCTTCTATTAAAAAACGTAAATTCTTTTCAGAAAAAAAAGTGGGAGTTCCTCCACCCAAATGCAATTCTTTAATGATGGGTTTTTCATGCAACAAATTCAGATAGAGTTCCCATTCTTTTAGCACCGTTTCAAGATATTCCTCCTCAACTTCATGACGTTTGGTAATGTGTTTATGACACGCACAAAACGTACACAAACTTTCACAAAATGGCAGATGAATGTACACACTGATTCCTTCAGATGAATTGCTTTCGGCAAAAGATTTTTGAAAACTATGAAGCCATTTTTTTGTTGAAAATTCAGCAGCATCCCAAAAGGGAACTGTTGGGTAACTTGTATATCTTGGTCCTGGAATGTTGTATTTTTGGATGAGTGATTTCATTGGGATGTGTTATGCCAATTCAATGGCTATTTCAATCATTTCTTTAAACGTTTGCTCTCTTTCGTCAGCTGTAGTGCGTTCTTTGGTCACTAAATTGTCCGAAATGGTAAGAATTGACAACGCATTTACGTGATGTTTTACAGCAATCGTATACAAACCCGAAGTTTCCATTTCTACACACAATACACCATATTCAGCCCACTTTTTATATGAATCAAATTCATCTGCATAAAACTCGTCCGAACTCAGAATTCCTCCTGCTTTGATGGGAATGTTTTTTTCTTTAGCGATTTCTATTGCTTTTTGAAACAAGGTAAAGCTTGCTGTTGGCGCAAAATCAGCGCCGTTAAAACGAATCGTATTCAATCCTGAATTGGTGGAAGCTGCCATCGCAATCACAATATCCCTGATGTTCACCTCTTTCTGATAGGAACCTGCAGAACCCACTCTAATGAGGTTTTTCACTCCATATTCTGTTATCAATTCATGACAATAAATCAGCGTAGAAGGAATGCCCATTCCTGTGCCTTGAACTGAAATTCTTTTTCCTTTATAAGTACCTGTAAAACCGAACATTCCACGAACGTCATTGTATAAAAATGCGTTTGTTAAAAAGGTATCCGCAATCCATTTTGCTCTCATTGGATCACCAGGTAATAAAATAGTTTCTGCAATTTGACCTTTTTTGGCCTCAATATGTACACTCATAACTTAGATTTTTTTTCCTATTAAATTGGTACTAATCGTTGTAAAAACCACAATACTTATAGAACTCAAAGGCATTAAAATAGCTGCAATTACGGGCATTAATTGACCTGTAACTGCAAAATACAATCCTACTAAATTGTAGCAAAGTGACAATAAAAAGCTGTATTTTATCACTTTTATGGCTTTTTTGGAAGCATTGAAAAATTGGTCAATTTTTTGAAATTGACTCGCATCTAAAATGGCATCACAAGCAGGCGAAAACACATTGATGTTTTCTGATAAGGCAATTCCCACATCACTTTTTGCCAAAGCTCCAGCATCATTTAAACCATCTCCAATCATAGCAACTTTGTTGTTTTTGGATTGAAAATCTGCTACAATTTGCAATTTATCTTCTGGTTTTTGGTCGAATAAAAATGTAGTGTTATCAGGCAAAACTTGAGATAAAAATTCCTTTTCACCACTATTGTCTCCAGAAACAACTGCCAAATCAAACGTGCTTTTTAAAGACTCAAAAAGTGATTTCAATCCCTTTCTGTAGGAATTTTTTATAGTGAATTTTCCTTTGTATTCATCATCAAAACTAACGTGAACTGAAGTATCCAATGAAATTGGCAAAGCATTGTTTTGCACAAATAAAGCGGAACCTATTTTTATCCGTTTTTCATCAAAAATCACTTCAATTCCTTTGCCTATAATTTCCTTGAAATTTGAAACAGGAATTGTTTTTATATCTGAAAATGAATTGTATAAGGTTCTGCTCAAAGGATGATTTGAGGCTCTTAATGCACTTTTTACGAGCTGTTTTTCAGAGTCATTCAATGGAATTCCAACATAAGAAATGCTACTTTCTTTTGCTGTAGAAAGTGTGCCTGTTTTATCAAAAATGATGGAATTGATCGTCGCTAATTGTTCAATGACTGTGGCGTTTTTCAGATAGAATTTCTTTTTTCCAAAAATACGCAACATGTTTCCCAATGTAAAAGGAGCTGCCAATGCAATTGCACAAGGACAAGCAATAATAAGCACCGCAGTGAAAACATTTAGCGCTTTTGAAGCATCAAAAAACAACCAAAAAATAGTGGCTATTGTTGCAACAGACAACACAAAAATGGTGAAATTTTTACTGATGGTATCTGTGATGTTTTTAAAATGAGATTGCTTTTCTGTCTTAAAAACATCATTGCTCCACAATTGCGTCAGATAACTTTGCGAAACAGAAGCCAACACTTCCATTTCTAAAATTCCTGACAGTTGTTTTCCTCCTGCAAATAATTTATCGCCCGATTTTTTGGATACAGGAATTGCTTCACCTGTCACAAAACTATAGTCTATTTGTGCATTTCCATTGATTAAAATTCCATCAACAGGAATCAATTCTTGATTTCTGATGAGCAATCTATCTCCTTTTTGTACCTCGTAAATTTGAATATTTTCCTCTTTGCCATCTGCCAAAATTTTGGTCACAGCAATCGGAAAATAGGATTTAAAATCACGTTCAAAAGACAAGAAATTATAGGTTTTCTGCTGAAAAAACTTTCCCAATAAAAGGAAAAATACCAACCCAGTTAAACTGTCAAAAAAACCGGTTCCTAAATCAAATAAAATTTCAACAAAACTTCTGATAAATAAGACTGCAATTCCCAATGCAATTGGAACATCAATGTTTAGTATTCCCGATTTCAGTCCTTTATATGCTGCAATAAAATAGCCATTTCCTGAATAAAAAACGACAGGAAGTGAAAAAGCAAACATCAACCAACGAAAGATGTTTTTATAGTGATCTAACCAAAATTCTGAAACTTCAAAATACTCTGGAAAAGATAAAAACATCACATTTCCAAAGGCAAATCCTGCAATTCCGAGTTTGTAAATCAAACTTCTATCCACCGCTTTTTTTCCAGATTCGTAATCTTCCAAACTAATATAAGGTTCATACCCAATAGAACTTAACAGAATTACAACTTCTTTCAATGAAATTTTAGTCGCATGAAAAGTAACTCTGACCGTTTTTTTAGGAAAATCAACTTGTGAAGCAGTGATATTTGGATTCAATTTATGCAAATTTTCAAGCACCCAAATACACGAACTACAGTGAATATGAGGAATGAAAAGTGTGATGATTTGCGTAGTTTCATCATCAAATTCTAACAATTTTTCAGCAATTTTCGGATTGTCTAAAAAGTCGTATTTTCCCTTTATTTCAGAAGGAATTGCACCAGGATTCTCTTGAAAATCATAATAACAAGTCAGTTCATTTTCAGAAAAAATTTCGTACACAGTTTTACAACCGTTACAACAAAAATTTTTCCCATCTTTTTGAATGTCAGTATCATTACAAGAATCTCCACAATGATAACAATGTGTAGTGTTCATATTTGCTCGTTTGCCGATTGCAAAGTTGAAAATTCTTATGCAATTAAAATATGATTTTTGTCAGTTTTTCAGTATCTTTGATGAGGCACAAATTAACTTTTCTATGAGCAAATGTGAACAATGTATCGTTCGTCAATTTAATTCACTTAAACACCTTTCCAAAGATGATTTGGTGAGAATGTCTAATTGTAAAACTTCTAAAATCATCAAAAAAGGAGAACCTATTTTTGAAGAAGGAGATTACTTAAATGGTGTTTATTGTATCAAAGATGGAGTTTGCAAGGTTTCAAAAATGAGTGAAAACGGCAAAAATCAAATCGTAAATTTGGTTAAAAGAGGAGATTTATTAGGAGAAAGAAGTTTGATTTCAGAAGAAGTCTCCAATCTAAATGCCATTGCTTTAGAGGACATGGAAGTGTGTTTTATTCCAAGAGAAGAAATTATTAGAGATTTGGAGAAAAATCCTGCATTTACCATGGATGTTTTAAAAAACATGGCTATTAATTTGAAAAATTCAGATAATTTGGTAGTAGACATGGCACAAAAAAGTGTGAAACAACGCTTGGCTGAAACGCTCATGAAACTTCAAACAAAATTTGGTATCAATGATTTAGGAGCAATTAATTTGCAACTTTCTAGAGAAGATATTGCCAATATTATTGGTACAGCAACGGAATCTTGTATTCGATTATTATCAGAATTTAAGAAAAGTAAATACATTGATTTTGAAGGAAAAAACATCATTATTCTCAACAAAAATGAGTTGGAAAAAATTGCCAACGGATTTTAAAAATGATGGCTTTCTAAAGTACTTTTTCGTTGAATTTTCCCAGAAGTGGTCTCATTGAAATTGTTCAAAATAACAATTTCTTTCGGAATCTCGAACTTTGAAATGTTTTTCAACGTTTTTATCTGAGAAAAAAGGGTTGATTTGTACACATCTTCCTTGTCTATTTTTCCCTCTGATTCAATCAACAACACTAACTTTTCACCCAATTTTTCGTCTGGAATTCCAGCAACAAAAAAACGCAGTTTTATAATTTCCGATAATTTTTCTTCAATGATTTCTGGTTGCAATTTAATTCCCCCAGAATTGATGATATTGTCAAATCTCCCTAAGATTTCAAACTTGTTTTTGGAAACCAATTGAACAATATCATTGGTAAAAATCACCTTTTCAGAAATGTTTTTTGCATCAATGACCAAACAATCTCTGTGATCCTTGTAAATGGAAACATTGGGTAAAACCTCGAAAAAAGTTGGGCTTATTTGGGTATGATTCAATTTTTTAATGGCAATGTGCGTGATGGTTTCTGTCATTCCATACGTTGCAAATACCTTGCAATCAATTGTTTGTATCTTTTCCTGAAGTTGCTGAGATACAGCTCCTCCTCCAACAATCAGTTTTTTTATTAGATGTAAATGTTGCAATGAATTTTCCAATTGAAGTGGAATCATTGCAGAAAAATCAAAACTTTTAGAAATTTTTTCCAAAGGATTTGAAGATGCTTCTACAATATCCAAATGCCAACCCAAGGTAATGGCACGAATCAACATCATTTTTCCTGCAATGTAAGTGATTGGCAAACAAAGTAATGCTGTCGTTTTTTGAGGTAAATTAAAATAGGTGGCTGTAGCAATAGCACTATTTATCATGAATTCTTTTTGCAATGCAATTGTTTTTGGAATCCCTGTAGAACCAGAAGTTTTGACTAAAATCGTTTTTTCATTTGAAAACCAATCTGACAAAAATTCATGCATTTCAGCCGAAATTTGAGAAACATGAGCTAAAATTTCTTCAACACTTTTAAAGGAAATCCCGTTAATTTGAAATGATTTATGAAAAGAATTTGCCATCAATTAAAAACTAAAAAAACCTTAGTGCTCAGTGATTATTGCTGGTTTTTCAATTTTCCCAGTCAATTTTTCTTTCCAATTTGTCCAAGCATATTTCTTTGAAAAAATAAATATCAAAATAGGAAAAATCACAAAAACAGGAAGGTAAACATCTGCGCCTAACGCTGGTATGGAAACATCAATCAAAATTGAATCTGTTTGAAAAGCAGTCCAATTTGCAGTCACCAACAAAGCTGTAATCAAATTATTTGCTGCATGAAAACCCAAAGCTAATTCCAAACCTTCATCCATCAAGGTAATAATGCCAAGAAAAAATCCTGTTCCTATGTAATATACCAAAATTCCATAACCCAATTTTTCTACTTCAGGATTTGCAATGTGTAACAATCCAAAAACTAAGGAAGTAACAATCAATGGAAACCACCTGTTTTTGACAGCAATTCCAATACCTTGCATCAAATATCCTCTGAAAAAATATTCTTCAAAACTGGTTTGCAATGGAATCAATAAAACACCAATCAATACTAAATATAAAAAAGGTTCTAGTTGAAAATTCAAAACATAATCCTCAGGAGCAACTTGATAATCGATAAAAACAAACAAAGTTGTGATAAATCCCCAAAGTGAAAACGCAAAAAATACGCGTTTCCAATCCACCTTTTTTCGTGAAGTAGTCAGTGTTCTAATCTTTTGATTATGAACGTATTTTACCCAAAAAAAGACAGCTCCTAAACCAATTGCAAAAGGCAATAAATTTTCAATCAACACCTGATTTGTTCCTTTCTGTGCAATTTGATCTTTCATCAATTGATCCACATCTAAGTCTAATAAAAAAATGGCGAGCATGTTCAATCCCATAAAACCGAAAAAGACGATAGAAACAACCAAGTATTTCCACATTCCTAATTTCCCCGTAAAAGCTTGCTGTATATAATTCATTCTTATAAATTAAAATTCCAATTTTTAGTTGTATTATAGTGTAATTTTCCGTCACTTATTTCTAACGGACTTTCAAAATTGTTTGTAAATAAACTTCCTGTTCCCAAACCTTGAGGCAATGGATTTTTCAGATGATACGTGAATTGCGCAATCGCATTCAACCCAACATTGCTCTCCAAAGCTGAGGTAATCCACCAATCACAATTGTTTTGCTCTGCTAAAGTAATCCATTCTAAACTATTGGCAAAACCTCCCAACAAACTTGGTTTTAAAATGATGAATTGTGGCTGAATTGCAGCCAACAATTGGTGTCTTTTTTGAGTTGAAAAAACACCAATCAACTCCTCATCCAATGCAATTGGAACTGGCGTTTTTGCACACAAAGCTGCCATTTCTTCTATTTGACCTTGTTGAATAGGTTGCTCAATAGAATGAATGTCAAATTTTGATAATTTTTCTAGTTTTTCAAGCGCTTCATGTGGTTTAAATGCACCATTAGCGTCTACTCTCAATACAATTTCGTTGGCTGTATATTCTTTTCTGATGGCAGCTAACAATTCCAATTCTGTATCAAAATCAATCGCACCAATTTTCATTTTAATGCACGAAAAACCTTGTTCTAATTTTTCTTTGATTTGCGATTTCATAAACGCTTTATCTCCCATCCAAATCAAACCATTGATTTCAATAGCATCTTTTCCATTCGTGAATTTTGTAGGAAATAATTCAAAAGGAGTTTGACTTTTTAAAGACAAAAAAGCCTGTTCTAACCCAAATTGAATGGAAGGAAAATGAGTGAGTTTTTCCAATAAAACATCCAAACCAAGATGAATATTTTGACAAGTCCATGCAATTTTTTCTGAATAATTTGAAACATCGTCATAACTCAACCCTCGAAAAAGTCCTGTTTCGCCAATACCAATTTTGTCATTTTCTTGCAACATCAAAAACCAGGTTTCTTTGGTTTTTAAAATTCCACGAGAAGTACCACTTGGATTTTTAAAATGGAGAATGTATTTTACGGTACGTGCTGAAATAGACATTGAAAAATTATTGCTCTATAAAAGCTTTAAAATTGGTTAAATATGATAAATCTTGATTTTTAAATGTGCCTTTAAAATACGGAAACAAACATGCCATTAAATAAGAATCACTTGTACAAGTAGCTTGTAAGCTAATGTTAGTCAATCCATTAGATTCAGTAAAAATGTAATCATTGGTTTTTAACATATTTTCGGCATTGTGAAAAAGTGTTAGTTTTTCATTAGGAATATACGCCATAATTTTCTCAGAAATCATCATTTTTTGATCTTGATTTTCAATCATTAATTGATACTCACTTCCTGTTTTTCCGATATTTTCATTGACAACTTCAACAGATTTTAGTTCAGGAATCCATTTTTGTTTATTTTCAATGGCATTGAACGCATCAAAAACTTGAGCAATTGGCTTGTTAATTTGGACTTGAACAGTGTAAGTCGTTTGTTTTATAAATGCACCTGTTGCAAAAAAAACAAGTACTAATATGGAAATAATACCTAAAATAATTTTTACTCTTTTCATTCTTTACACTTTTTTATGACGCCATTTTTTGATTAAAAAATAAACGATTGGGATGATGATCACAAATGGCCAAATGGATAAAATAAATAGGAAAAAAGATTTCAAATTTTCAAATCCATTTTTAAAACTCTCCCCTATTTTTCCTGAAAAACCTGTTTCATTAGTCACTTTTTTATAAAAAGAAACGGACAATGTTGAAAAGGAAACTTGGTTGGAAAGGTAATTCAATCTTCCTTCAGTAGCTTCAATTTCTTCACGCAATTTTCCCAATTCACGTTCAACATTCAAAATATCTTCAACAGATTTGGCTTGATGCAAAATTTCTAAATACCGTTTTTCGAGTTCTTTTTTATTTTTTAAGCGAGATTCAATATCTAAAAACTCTTCTGTTACATCTGAAACTCGAATTTCTTTTGAATCAAATTTGGAAATTTGACTCGCAATTCCTGATAAAATGGAATCAAAATATTGTGCTGGAATTCTGATATTCAAATAATAATTTATTCTATTATCATATTCGTTTTTGGAGTCTGAAGAGATATATCCTTTGTATTTTTTGACTAAATTTTCAACAGAATACTTTGTTTTTTCCAAATCGTTCGTTTCAAAAAGGACGTTTCCATTTTTGATTAATTTCCTTGAAACTAGTTCTTTAGCATCAATATTCTGCGAAGTTTCAGCTTCTGAAAAACTTTTTTGAACTCCAGGTGAGCTCTTCAAATCCAACTTGTTCTCTGAGATTGCAGAGAGCTCAAGTGAATTTGAATCTGAATTTTTACAATTGACTAACAGTAATAAGGCAAATACAACTATTCCTAATTTTTTCATACTAAAATGTTATAAAGTGTTTACAAATCCAAAAATAACTGCGAATAAAAAAGTGCTTAATGCTACCTTTTTTAGCTCAGCATCCAACTCAGAAAGTTGGTTATTTTTGGCTACTGTAATCATATTTTTCGTCAAAGGAACAAAGGCTATTAGAAACAAAAACTGCATCCAAGATGAAAAATTTAAAATTACAAAAAACGTACTCGCAAACAATGCGCCAAAAATTAAAAAGTAATGGTATTTTTTTGCTTTTGAAATCCCTAATTTCACCACAAGTGTATTTTTTTGATTGATTTTGTCTTGTTCAAAATCACGAAGATTGTTCAAATTCAAAACAGCTGTGCTTAAAAATCCAATGGCAAAAGCAGGTAAAAAGATACTGAAATTCAATTGTTTGGTATATAAAAAATAACAACCAACAACACTTACCAATCCAAAAAAAAGAAATACAAAAACATCTCCAAAACCACTGTAACCATAAGCTGATTTGCCAACAGTATATTTAATTGCCGCAACAATTGAGCTAATTCCTAATAAAAAAAAGAAGATTGAATAGCCAAAATTTTCTTTTCCAAAAGATACAAAAATCAGGAATAAAGCAATAATTAAGGTAAAAATTGCTGTAATCATCATCGCGTTTTTCATTTGTTTTGGCGAAATTGCACCAGATGCCACCATTCGTGCTTCTCCTGTCCTATTTTTGTCAGTGCCTTTTATGCCATCACCATAATCGTTCGCAAAATTGGACAAAACTTGAAAACCAATCGTTGTGATGATTGCCAACCAAAAAATAGAAGATGCTAAAATAGAAGAATTTGATTGCTGATTCCCCAAAAAACTACCTACAATGATCCCTGAAATTGATAATGGAAGCGTTCTAAGACGCGCAGCTTTGATGACACTTTTTACATCCATGATTGTTGGCTAGTTTCAATTTTATACAACGCAAAATTATACATTTTTAATGCTTCTGTTGAATTGATGCAGGGAATTTTAATTTTTCCTGAAGCCGTTTGAAAAACCAAATCAGCCACATTTTTTCTTGCCTGAAAAAAAGTTTGTTGCATGCTAACGCATTGCACTTTATAAAATGGGAGAATTGTTTGATGTGTTTCTATGGTTCCAAAATTGATTTGCAATAAATCCTCAGAAAACAGATAGGTTCTTTTTTTAAATTTTGTTTCAATTAACAAAGCAAAAACAGGAAATAAAACAACATTTATCCAAAAAATAAGGTGATTTTGAAAACCAAAATAAAAACCTAGATTGATCAATGATAATACAAAAATTCCTTGAAGATACAAACGAGATTTATAATAAGAATCTACCTGATTTTTATCAAAATCGTTTAAATTTTCGTTCGGAAAAAGAAGGTTTTTAATGGCTGAAATTTGTGCTATTTTACAACCCACAATTTTGATAATTTCTTGTTTTTTCTCTTTAGAAATTCCACTTTCGGCTTGGCTAAAAGTGATGAATGAAATGCCTAAAATTTTCTTTAATGGATTCGTGGAAATCGTAATGTGCTGCACTTTATTTTTTTTGAGAACGATTGATTTTTTGGTGGTCAATCCTTGATCAATTTCTAATGTGTCATTTTTGATAAAAACCGTCAAATTAAAATGCTGTAACAGAATTCTGACAAACGAACTTATCAAGCCAACTAAAACCAATAAAAGAGAAAAAAATAACATTATAAAAATGCTAGTTTGAAAAGCAGATGAATTTTCAGAGATAAAATTATCTACCAATTCATCATTTCCTGAACCTTTAAAAAATTGTTCTAATTGCTGGAAAAATCCAATTAAAATTGCAATTAAAATGAGTAAACTTTTCAGATGATTTTCAGTGATACTCACTTTCAAAAGCGCTAAAAAATCAATTTCCAATAGCGGTTTTTCTTTGATTTCAACTTCTGATTTAGTATTTGCTTTATCAAAAATTGTGATGCTATTTTTCAGTGCAGTTGCTTGTTCAAAAGTCATTGCTTTGATAGAAATTTCGGCATCTGCAGAACCTGCAGTTTCAATATTTACTTCATACACATTGATGATTTGTTGAACAATATTTTGCTTAAAATTGATATTTTGAATTCTGTCAAAAGGAATTTCGATGTTCGTTTTTTTGATGATTCCTTTTTTTAAAATGAAATGATTGTTTTCTATTTTGAATTGAAAATTTTTAAAAATTAGAAAAGCTCTCACTAGGAAAAATACTAAAACAACTGCAATTCCAAGATACATATACGTTAAGGAAATTGCGGAAAGTTTTGAGAATTTTTGAATGAAAAGAATGAGTAAAATCCACGTGGCTTTCAGCAAACTAAAAATTTGGTTGCTATAAATTACTAAAATTCCTTTTTTAGATTGAGTGCTGAATTGAGAAAAAAGAGTTGCATTATCCATCAATTTGAGTGCTGATAAATTCTTTGATTTTTGATGCATCAGTCATTTTAATTCCTCGTATTTTTAAATCATCACTACTATTTCCAGCAGTAAAAACAATCAAAACAGCCAAATTAAAAAATCGTGAAAATGGTCCTTGATTGATTTCAATATGTTGAATTCTATGAAAAGGAACTGTAGTTGTTTTCATAAAAAACAGACCACTTTTGTACGAAATATCTTTACTTCTTACCAAATATTTTCTTTTGGAAAAACCAATTTTTAAAATCAGAAATTGAATTGTAAAGGCAATAATCAATGCAATATATATCCAAAATGAAAAAGCACTGATATTGATTATATTCGTAAAATCAACCAAAAAAACAACTGAAATTGAAGCAAAAAAAAGTATAAAGAAATTGATATAAATGACGTTTAAATACTTTTTTTCAATCGATAAAAACTCGTTTTCTGGAAGTTCAGGGAATGAAATTACAGCTATATTTTCAAAAGAATTGACCATTAATTGTAAATGATAAAAAGATTTAAATAAAAACGATTATAAATGATTTGCTTCTGCAATTAATTCTGCAATGTCTTTCACCACAATTTCACCCTCTTTTTCTTTAAATTTCACACCATCAGCCATCATTGTTTTGCAATAAGGACAACCAGTTGCAATGATTTGAGGATTGGTTTCTAAGGCATCTTCTGTTCGCAAAATATTCACTTCTTTGTCACCTTTTTCAGCATCTTTAAACATTTGAGCACCTCCTGCTCCACAGCACAAAGCTGTTGATTTGTGACGTTTCATTTCGGTTAAATTGACACCTAGTCTTCTAATTAAATCGCGTGGAGATTCATATTCTTCATTGGCTCTACCCAAATAACAAGGATCATGAAAAGTGAGTCTTTTTCCTTGTAAAGTTGTTTCATCTATTTTTAAACGATTTTCTTTTATCAATTTTTGGATGAATTGTGTATGATGAAAAACTTCATATTTTCCACCCAAACTTGGATATTCGTTTTTCAATGTATTGAACGAATGTGGATCGCAAGTTACAATCGTTTTCACCTCATATCCATTCAAAATTTCAATATTCATCAAAGCTTGCATTTGAAATAAAAATTCATTTCCAGCTCTTTTTGCAGCATCTCCAGTAGAAGATTCTTCTGTGCCTAACACAGCAAAATCAACATTTGCTTGTTGTAAAATTTTGACAAAAGCCCTCGTAATTTTCTTAGCTTTATCATCATAACTTCCAGCAGCGCCAACCCAAAACAACACTTCTGGTTGCTTTCCTTGCGCCATCATTTCTGCCATTGTTGTTACTGTCATTTGTTTATTTTTTAGTTGTTATTTTTTAGTTTTTAGTTAGTATTTAAGTTAAAACTAAAAATTCATCATTAAAAATTATTTATTCTTCATTCACCCAATTCAATCTATCTTGTTGATTGTACTGCCAAGGAGCGCCATTATTTTCGATATTGCTCATCATCATATTTAATGATTGAGGAGCAGCACTTTGCTCCATCACTAAATATCTTCTCATATCCATAATGATGGATAAAGGGTCAATATTTACAGGACATTCTTCCACACAAGCATTGCAACTTGTGCAAGCCCACAATTCCTCAGGAGTGATGTAATCGTTTAATAATTGCTTTCCATCGTCTTTAAAAATGCCGCCATTTGCGTCTATATTTTTTCCAACTTCTTCCAAACGATCTCTAGTATCCATCATAATTTTTCTAGGCGACAATTTTTTTCCTGTCAAATTTGCAGGACACGAAGAAGTACATCTTCCACATTCTGTACAAGTATACGCATTCAATAATTGCACCCAAGTTAAATCGGTTACATCTGAAGCTCCAAATTTTTCAGGAACTTGATTTTCAGTGCTTTCTGCGGGAGTTGCATACGGATCAACAGCAGGATCCATCATTAATTTTACTTCTCTAGTAACTGATTCTAGATTCGTAAATTGTCCTTTTGGATGTAAGTTTGCAAAATAAGTGTTTGGAAAAGCTAATAAAATGTGCAAATGTTTTGAATAATATAAATAATTAAGGAAAACTAAAATCCCTAAAATATGCAACCACCAAGCAGTTCTTTCAATGATATGAAGTGATTCTAAAGAAAAGCTTTCAAAAATTGGAGCAATAAACTGACTCATTACATTGCCAACTCCAGCTTCTTGAAATGCAATATCTGTGGCATTCATGGTTAAAAATAATGTCATCAAAACTACTTCAAAATACAGAATGATATTTCCATCATTTTTGGGCCAACCTTTCATTTCTGCGCTTAAAAAGCGTTTGATTTTAACCACATTTCTTCTTGTCCAAAAAACAAAAACGGCTAACAAAACTAATACCGCCAAAACTTCAAAAGTTCCAATTAAAAATCCATAAAAATTGGCTCCTAAAACACCTTGAAAAAGTCTGTGTGTTCCAAATAATCCATCAATAATAATTTCTAATACTTCAATATTGATGATGACAAAACCAATATAAACTACCAAATGCAACAATCCAGAAATAGGTCTTCTCACCATTTTTGATTGTCCAAAAGCAATTTTAAGCATGTTTTTGAGACGCTCAGATTTGTTATCTGTCCTGTTGATATCTTTTCCTAAACGAATATTTCTGAACAATTTGCGAACATTCATCGCAAAAAAACCGAAACCAATTGCTAATGCAAGTGCAAATAAAATATTTGGTAAATAGTGCATTTGACTGTTTTTATGTATTATAGTTATTGTTTAACTTCCTCCTCTTTAACTTCTGGTTTATAAGGAGTTGCTTTTTTTCCAAAAAGCGAAAAATGAACAAATCGTTTTGGATTTAATTTCATATCCCTCAATAATTCTTCCAATTCTTGAGACATTTCAGTTAGATTTGTATACAATGCATCATCATTCAATAATTTCCCAGCAGTTCCTTTTCCGTTGTTAATTCCATCTAACAATGTATTGACTGATGTCAAAGTGTATTCTGCTTTTCTCATGATTTCACCTAAATTCGAATTCGCTAATGTATCTGAAACTTTAGATAAATTCTGCGTAATTTGATTCGTGTTTTTCAATGTTTCTTTTAAGTTTGAAGAATTTGAATCCACAATTGAATTTACAGAAGCAATTGTTGCTCTTAAATCAATAATGGCAAGTTCAATCTCCTCAAAGGAATTTTGAATGCTGGTTGTTGTTTTTTTATCCAACAAATTATTGAATTTTTTGAAAGAATTATCAGCACTTTCTAAAACACGTTCCAATTTTATTTGAATAGGGTCTAATCTTGCACCAATTGACGAAAAAAGTCCTTCTTCCACTTCTCCCTTTAAATAATCACCATCTTCGGCTTCTACACCTTCATAACTTGGGATTAAAACTAAATTTGAGCCTGATAATGGATTAGGAGAATAGATTTTTACAATGCTATTTTTGGTAAATTTAAATCCATTTTCCAATGAAAATTTCACTAACATTTGCCCTTTTTTCTCTGGATTTGGATTGAAATCAATATTATCAACGCCACCAACTTTTAATCCATTTACAAAAACTGAACTTGCCTCAGTTAAGCCTCCTACATTATTATATTCGACAAGAAATTGTCTTTTGGTTGGTTGAAAAATATTTTGGCCATTCAAAAAATTGAATCCCCAAATAAAAATTATGATGATTAGAATTGCAATAATTCCGGTTTTTAATTCTTTTGACATATGTGAAAATTTATAACAATATTACTAATAATTTTTGGTTGAAGAGACCTGAAATCAATTCAATTTCAGTGCTTCTGCAACTGAAATTTTCTCTTCCCCTTTAAATGCAACCATAAATGCAGTTGAAAATCCTGCTTTTTGAGCAGTTTTTAAACTTTCTTGTGCTTCTTTGTAATTGGATGTTGTTCCATAATAATACTTAAAAAAATCACCTGTTTGCACTATTTCAACGTCTTTTAAGCCACTAAAATTGGATGGTTTTAATTCAATTTTATTTTTTCCTGATGCAATTTGAATTTTAAATACTACTTCGTTGTTCGTTTTTTCTGAAATTATTTTTGGAGTTTTTACCTCATTTACGGTATTCATTCTCAAATGATCAATATAATCTTTAATGGCATCAGCAATCGCTTTTGCCATTTGAGATTGGCCTTTTTCTGAATTCAAATAAGCACCTTCAGCTCTATTTGTTAAAAAACCCAATTCTATCAAAATACTTGGCATAATGGTTTCTCTCAATACTTGAAAATTATCTTGTTTTACTTTTCGGTCTAAACGATTCAATTTTTGAGTAAAATTTTGCTGTACTAAAGTTGCAATTTCCAAGCTTTTATCTAAATTTTCTTCTTGTAAAAGTGACAATCCAATCACAGATTCTGCAGAATTTGGATCAAAACCTTGATAGCGTTCTTGGTAATTATCTTCTAATAAGACCACCGCATTTTCTCTTTTTGCGATTTCGAAATTCTTTTTATTTCCTCGTAAACCCAACACAAAAGTTCCTGCTCCGTAAGCATTTGACGTGTGAGAATCACAATGAAAAGAAACAAATAAGGTTGCTTTAGAATCGTTTGCAATGGCACCTCTTTTCCATAAATCGATAAAAACATCTTCCTGTCTTGTATAAATTACTTTTATATTATCGAATTTTGATAGTTGTCGTCCAACTTCTAATGCTGTTTTCAATGCAATATCTTTCTCCTGAAAACCGTTTCCTAAATTTCCAGGGTCTTTTCCTCCATGACCAGCATCTAAAACAATAGTGTAGGTTTTTTGAGATAGTAATGGAGTTGAAAAAAAGGAGAAAAAAACCGTTAAAAGTGTTAAAAAAAACAAGTTTTGTGGTTTCAGCATAAATTTGTGGTTTTGCAAAAAGTTCATCAATAAAATTTAACTAATTTTGGCGTCATAAATTTGGTGTTCCAAATATTGAACCGTTTTTAATTTAATACAAAAATAGTATTTAAAGCATTGCAATCAAACCTATCATACATACTTTTATTTTGTGTCTTCTTTTTTACAAAGATTGGCTTTGCACAAGATATAAAATCGAGAACTAAAACAGTGATTCCAGTAGTAAAAAAGGATTCATTGAAACCCTCTAAAGAAGTTCCTAAAATCACTATTAAGAAAGATTCTCTTATCTTAAAAAAAACTGATACAATCGCAAAAGATTCTCTAAAACCAAAGGAAACTATTGAGGATATTATCACACATACTGCCAAAGATTACACCATTCAAGATGCAAAAAAAAGAACAGTAACTTTATACAATGAAGCTAACATTTTATACACAGATATTGATTTAAAAGCAGGAATCATCATTGTTGATTATAAAGAAAATAGTCTTTTTGCAAAAGGAATTATTGATAGTACAGGCTATGTTCAAAAACCAATTTTTAAACAAGGAAGTCAGGAATCTGTGCAAGATTCTATCATTTACAATTTTAAAAGCAAACGTGCCATTATCTATGGGCTAAAAACTCAGCAAGGTGAAATGTATACGTACGGAATGAAAACAAAAAGAGAAAATGACTCTACCGTTTTTATCAGAAAAATACGTTTCACAACTTCGGATAAAGAAATTCCTGATTATTATATTGCCACCAACAAAGCCAAATTAGTTCCTGGAAAAAAAATTATTGTGGGCGCAAGTAACTTGGTTTTGGCTGATGTACCTACACCTGTTTTTTTACCTTTTGCTTATTTTCCAATGACTGAAACAAGCATGTCTGGTTTTTTAGTTCCTGCTTTTGATACCGGAAGTAGCGCAAGAGGAATTGGTTTTCAAAATGGTGGATACTATTTTGCCATCAGTGATTTTATGGATTTAACGGTTTTGGGTGATGCCTATTCTAATGGAAGTTGGGGAACTAGAATTTCATCAAACTACAACAGACGTTACAAATACAATGGAATTTTTAGTTTGAATTTTGAGAATATTATCAATGGAATTCGTGGTTTTGATGATTTTGCAAAATCAAATAATTTTAACATCAGATGGACTCATAATCAAGATTCAAAAGCAAGTCCAAATTCACGATTTTCAGCTTCTGTAAATTTGGGAAGTAGTCGTTTTTTTAGAGAATCTTTGAACCAATTCAATGTTGCTCAAACTCAAAATAACACGTTTAATTCCTCTATCAATTACAGCAAAACTTTTGTTGGAACCCCATTTAATATGGCTGTGACTGCGTCACATCAACAAAATACAAACACGGAAAGTATTACTATGACGTTGCCAAACTTAACCTTAAATATGGACAGGATTTATCCATTTGCAGGAAAAAATGGTGTAAAGAAAAATCCAATTCAAAAAATGGGTTTCAATTACAATATGCAAGGACAATATTTGATCAATACTACTGATGCTGATTTTTTTACAAGCAAAATGTTTGAAACTGCGAGAGCAGGAATTCAACATAGAACTTCTACAAATACGAATATCAAAGCATTCAAATATTTTACGCTTTCTCCAAGTGCCAATTATGAAGAAGTTTGGCAATTTGATTATATAGAAAAAGAGTACGACCCAACCAATAATGTGGTTGTAACTGATACTTTACGAGGTTTTAAAAGCTTTAGAGAATACAATTTGGGTGTGAGTTTATCAACCAATATTTATGGAACGTTTAACTTTAAAAAAGGACGATTAAAGGCGATAAGACATACTATTAGACCCACAATTTCATATTCTTACAGACCTGATTTTAGAGATAATTATTTAAAACAAGTACAACAAAGTTCAAATCCACTTGATTTTCAAGAATATACTGTATTTGATCAAGGAATTTATGGAGGACCTTCAGGAGGTTTGAGCAATTCTATTGGAATTTCATTGAACAATGTTTTAGAAGCAAAAGTCGCCCCAAAAGACCCTGATAGTGATGATGAAGATGAAAAAATCATGTTGTTAAACAACTTGAATTTTAATACTTCCTACAATATTGCAGCTGATAGTTTGCGTTGGTCAAACGTATCATTTAGTGCAGGAACACGTTTGTTTAAAGACAAATTAGCGTTGAACATAAATGGCTCATTAGATCCTTATCAAGTAAATGATGAAGGTCAAAGAATCAATAAATTCAATCCAGGAATTTTCAGATTGACAAATGCGAATATGACTATGAATTATTCCATTTCAAGTACAGATTTAGACAAAAATAAAAAGAAAGATGAATCTGAAAACAAAAATGGAAATGGCGCAAACAATCCTGTTGATACCATGGGTGCAGAAATTGACCCAACAAATAGATTTGGAAGGCAAAATACAAACAACAATCAATCAAAAGAACCTACAAAAACAGAACTTTACAGAGCAAAAATTCCATGGACACTGAATTTAGTATATTCTGCAAATTATACAAATAATGGTATTCAGCCAGGAACAGTGGGTGTTCATACTGTTGGATTTAGTGGAAATATTGAATTGACACCCAAATGGAAAATTGGCTATTCCTCTGGATATGACATTAAAAACGGTGCTTTTTCTTTTTCAAGATTTAATTTTTCAAGAGACTTAGACAGTTGGCAATTCAATTTTAATTGGGTGCCTTTTGGTGCAAATTCTTCTTACACCTTTTTTATTGGGGTAAAATCGACCATGCTTGCAGACTTGAAATGGGATAAAAATAAACCACCAGATAGAAGACTTTTTTAATAGTTTTTAGTGTTTAGTTTTTAGTGTTTAGTGTTTAATTTTTAGTTTTTAGTTGAACTTTGAAACTTTGAAACTTTGAAACTTTGAAACTCTGAAACTTTGTAACTTTGAAACTTTGTAACTTTGAAACTTTGAATCTCTGAAACTAAAAAGAATGAAAAAAATTATCAAAACAGATAAAGCTCCTGTTCCAATTGGACCTTATAATCAGGCTATTTTAAGTGGAAATACGTTATACACTTCAGGACAAATTGCCATCAATCCAGCAACTGGTGAATTGGTTTTAGACGATATTACTACTGAAACGAAGCAAGTTATGGAAAACATGAAAGCTGTTTTAGAGGCTGCAGAAATGACTTTCGAAAATGTTGTAAAATCAACTATTTTTATTTCTGATATGCATAATTTTGGAGCTATAAACGCTGTGTATGCAACCTATTTTCAAGAAGAAACAGCTCCTGCAAGAGAAACTGTGGAAGTAGCAAATCTGCCAAAATTTGTGAATGTTGAAATCAGTATGATTGCGATCAAATAAGCAAAAATAGACTAAAAATAAAAACCTGTAAAACTAAAAACAGCATCAAAAACGGTATTGATGCTGTTTAAATTTATTTAATTTATCTAATAATTTTTATTGATTATTTAGGACTATTTAGATATTTAAAACTAAATTTATCTCCCCTAAAAACTCTTCAACGTAAAACCAAAAGACAAAAATTGGTCTTCTTGTTTTTGATTTTCAATCACCAAACTTTCGGAAGTATGTAAATAGCTGATTTTGAAATTTAAGAATTTCCAAATGGGCAATTCAGCACTAAGGTCTGCTTGCCAACGATAATTTTTATAATCCTGAAACGAAGGTTGAAAATAACTTTCATGGTTTAAAATCAATTTCTTTTTGAATAAATGGTATTTTCCATTCAGCCAAATCGTTCCACGCCAAGTATTTATGGTTGAATTTCCATTGTATTCAGGACGTGTAAAGTTGGTTTTATTGAAATTTGTTCGTTCATATTCCGTGGAAAGTGACATTTTTATCCAATTGGTTTTGTCATTGAAAATTTGAAAAGAAAGTCCACCACCAAATAAATAACGAATGTCTATTTCTCTTCGGTAATTGGTACTTACAAATCCTAACAACAAAGGATATATTTTTTTGTGGGTATTGAAGTATAAAAAGTTCAAACTCAGAATGTCTTCATCTGCTTTTACTTTTCCAAATTCTTGGTACACATACGAATTACTTGTTTTGAAAACCGTGTTTTTAAATGCTTCCACACTTCCTTCAGCCTTTGCTCTAAAGATAACAGTTTGTACATTTCCACCTTGCCAAAAACCCGTCAAAGACAATTGACCTTTTATCTTTAAAGTATCACTTTCGTTGAGTTGCGCAAAAAACAACATCGGAAAAAACAAGCTAACAAGGAGTATCTTTTTCATAATGACGGTTTTTAAAATCATATTTTTAGTACACATTTCAAAGATATTTATTTTTAGAAATCTGTCACAATTTGATTTGTAAAGTTTTTTTATGAAACCCGACTAAAATTCTAGAAAACAAAAAGCCATTTTTTGTTATCTTTGGTTGATATGAAAATGATGCATCCTCTATATAAATTTGAAATATAAAAGAATTATAACATGAAAAAACACATAGCTTCCCTTCTATTGTCAATTATTTTTATCACGATTTCCTGCGAAAAAAAAGAGATTGATTCCTTGGACGTTCCTACTTCCGATAAAATCAATAAGTTTATTTGGACTGGCATGAATACTTATTATTTATGGCAAAAAGACGTCCCAGTTTTGGCTGACAATCGTTTTGGAAATTATGAAGATTTTTACAGTTATTTCAGAGGATTCTCTTCTCCTGAAACGGCTTTTTATAGCCTTTTGAATCAACCTGGTGTTGTAGATCGTTTTTCGGTAATGGTGGATGATTATGTAGCATTGGAAAATTCATTTCAAGGAATTTCATTGAATAGCGGAATGGAATTTGGCTTGGTAAGATATGTCAATTCGTCTACACAAATTTTTGGATATGTGCGTTATGTGCTTCCAAATTCTGATGCTGCTAACAAAAATATTTCACGAGGAATGATTTTCAATACAGTGAATGGAACTCAACTCACAGATTCGAATTTTGGTAATTTATTGTTTGGTGAAAATAGCGTTTATACTATTGGTTTTGCCAATTATAACAACGGAAATCCAACTTCAAATGGCATTTCTATTTCGTTGACAAAAACGCAATTGCAAGAGAATCCAATTGCAGTTTCGAAAGTATTTACTGAGGGAACTAAAAAAATAGGCTATTTGATGTACAATCAGTTTTCTAGTTCTTTTGACGGAGAATTGAATACTGCTTTTGCCAATTTTAAAGCGGAAAATATCAACGAATTGATTGTTGATTTGCGCTATAATGGTGGTGGCTCTGTACAATCAGCTACATATTTAGGGAGCATGATTACAGGACAATTTAATGGACAATTGTACTCAAAAGAAGTTTGGAATAGCAAAGTATTGAGTGCACTTCCTGCAAGTCGTTTTGTAAACAATTTCACAAATCAAATCAGAAATGTGGATAGCAATGGAAATGTCATTTTGAATCAAAGCATCAATAGTTTGGGATTGACAAAAGTGTATTTCATTGTGTCAAGTAGCACAGCTTCAGCATCAGAATTGGTTATCAATTCATTGAGTGCCTATATTGATGTTCAATTGGTTGGCAATAAAACCGTGGGAAAACAAGTAGGTTCTATTACCTTGTATGATTCTGATAATTTGCTTAGAAATGGACCAAACTTAAACACCAATCACACCTATGCAATGCAACCCATTGTATTGGAAATCAGCAACAAAGACAATGAAAATCATCCTGAAGGTTTTACACCAGGAACCAGTTTGCCAGGTGTTTTATTGTCAGAAAACTTTGGGAATTTGGGTGTATTAGGAGAACGTTCTGATCCGTTATTAGACCGAACGTTAACGCTGATTACTACAGGTGCAAAAGGGATTTTCGATACTAAAACTTCACTTGTTCAAGAAGAAATTTTCAACTCGAAATTGGCTACTCCAACTCGTAATAATATGTATGTGGAAGTAAAGAATTGAGTTCAAAATTTAATAGTCAATATTCAAAGTTGAGATTCTAGAAACTGAAGAACAACAGAAACAACAGAAACCCTTAAACCTGTTCAATCTCATCATTAGGCAAAACATCAGGGCGAAATTCACTCATCAATTCTTCGCGTTTTGATTTGGCATATTCAAAGCCTGATTCCCACCATTTTGTCATCAATTTTTGATCAAATATCAGGGAATTTGTGGTGAGAACTGTTGGCGTATAATACAAATTGAGTTTTACATCTTTGCTATTTGCAGCCAATTTTCCAATGGTAATATTGTGTCTTTCAACATGTGCCAACATAAATTCAAATACATCAAACAGCAATGAAAAGGGGTTTTTTGACGGAATTCTATTGATTTGAGTCACTTCCGTTTCCAAAATAATAGCATCAATTTCTGTGGCTCCTCGCAAAATAGCTTGTCTTATTGGCACCAATGCTCCAAAACCACCATCAGCATATTGTTGTTTGTCTTTTTCAAGCAAACTCATAAAAGGCACATAATTGCACGAACCCCAAATCCAATCACAAAAATCTTCGTATGAACAATCATTACTGGATTTGTATTCAATTTGATTTGCGGTCAAATTTGACACTGTAACCACTACTTCTTTGTTATTTTGTCGAATGCTTTCAAACATTTCTCTGGTAACATTTTCCCGAATTAACTTTCGCAAGTTTTTACTTTCGCCAAAGGTTTTTCGTCCGTTGATAAAGTTCCAAAGTGTGTTTAAATGATTGATAAGTACCACTTTTTCACCATTCACTTTTTTGATGACAAATGGATTATTGCTAAAAATAGATTCTTGATTGACGTTGGTATAAAGTGTTTTTAATTCATCTAACATTCCCAAAGCCAAATGAGAAACCATCAAACTTCCTGTTGAAGTGCCCAAAAATAAGTCATATTGGCGAAGATCTCTCGTCATCAGAAATTCTGCAACACCTCCTGCAAATGCGCCTTTACTGCCTCCACCAGAAATTACCAATGCTTTTTTCATGAACTACAAATGATTTTGAGTATTTTAGTCGTATAAAAATATCAAAAATGAAATCATTTTCTTTAATTATTTTCACTTTCCTTTTGATGACTGCTTGTCAGCAAAAATATATTCCTAGAAAAACGATTGCAATCAAGTTACAAGAATTTAAAATAGACAGCACAAGTATCAGAGCAATTGTAGCAATGGATTCGAATTCAGTGTATTATGCAGGTTCAAATGGGGATTTTGGATATACGTTGGATGCTGGAAAAACATGGTCAACACAATTTTTTAAATTTCAAGATTCGATAAAACCACATTTCAGAAGTTTGGCTAGCAATGGAAAAGACTTTTTTGCGCTTTCTATTTCAAATCCTGCTTTGTTGTATAAAATCACTAAAAATGACCAAAAATTGGTGTATATTGAGCAACATGAACGCGTTTTTTATGATGCAATGCAATTTTTTGAAGACGGAATTCATGGCATTGCAGTGGGGGATCCAACCGAAAATTGCGCTTCTATTATTATTACCAAAGATGCAGGAGAAACTTGGCAAAAAATAGCTTGCGATATCTTACCCTTTTTTGACCAAGAGGAAGCTTTTTTTGCCGCAAGCAATACCAATATCAAAACCATTGGTAAAAAAGTTTGGATTGGTTCAGGTGGAAAAAATGCACGAATGCTATTTTCTGATAATTATGGAGAAACTTGGCAGATTTTTGATACGCCCATCATTCATGGAAATGGCCCACAAGGCATCTATTCTATAGATTTTTTTGATGAAAATAATGGCATTGTTGCAGGAGGAAATTACGCAAAACCATCAGAAAATAACGCCAATATTGCCACCACTACTGATGGTGGAAAAACATGGAAATTGGTTGCCAATGGCAAGAATCCTGGGTATATCAGTTGCATTCAATATGTGCCAAATACGCAAGGAAAAGAAATGATGGCTGTGGGAATTTCAGGAATTTCGTTTTCCAATGACGGAGGAAATTCTTGGAAAATCATTTCTGACGAACAATTTCATAACATTCAGTTTGTAAATAATAACATTGCATGGTTGTCTGGGGCACAAAAAATAGGTAAATTGAGCATTCAATAACAAACAAAAAGCAATTCTTCAAAATGATTGATAAACAACAGATTACGAATAGATTCATCTCTTATGTTGTGGTTGATACTACTTCCGATCCTGAAAATCCGTCATTTCCAAGTACTGAAAAACAATGGAACTTGGCAAAACTCCTCGAAAAAGAACTTTGTGAAATAGGCATGGAAGACGTTGAATTGGACGAAAACTGCTATTTAATGGCAACTTTGCCAAGTAATTTGGAATATCAAGTTCCCACCATTGGTTTTATTTCTCATATAGATACCAGTCCAGATTTTTCGGGAACAAACGTAAATCCTCAAATCATTGAGAATTATCAAGGAAATGATATTATAATCAACGAAGCTGAAAAGATAATTTTGTCACCCAGCTATTTTGAAGATTTAATCCTTTACAAAGGTCAAACATTGATTACCACTGATGGTACTACCTTGTTAGGTGCAGATGACAAAGCAGGAATCACAGAAATTGTATCTGCCATGGAATATTTGATACATCATCCTGAAATCAAACATGGAAAAATCAGAATTTGTTTTACACCTGATGAAGAAGTAGGCAAAGGAGCTCATTTATTTGATGTCGAAAAGTTTGGTGCTGAATGGGCATATACTATGGATGGCAGTCAAATTGGCGAATTAGAATATGAAAATTTCAATGCAGCAAGTGCCATTGTAACCATCAAAGGAAAAATGGTGCATCCTGGCTATGCCAAAGGAAAAATGATCAATTCGTTATTGATTGCACATGATTTTATTTCATCACTTCCCAATAACGAAATTCCAGAAAAAACAGCAGGTTATGAAGGTTTTTTTCATTTGCATGACATGAAAGGTTCCGTGGAAGAAACTACTTTAGAATTCATCATCAGAGATCATGATTTTGATATATTCGAAGAGAAAAAATACTTGTTGCAAAAAATTGCTTTTGACATCAATGAGCAATATGAACATGACTGTGTTTTTGTACAAATCAAAAATCAATATTTCAATATGAAAAAGAAAATTACTCCTGTAATGCATATTGTGGATATTGTTGAAGAAGTGATGAAAGATATTGGAATTGAACCGATTATCAAACCAATTAGAGGTGGCACAGATGGTTCTCAGCTGTCATTTAAAGGATTGCCTTGTCCGAATATTTTTGCAGGAGGTCATAACTTTCATGGAAAATATGAATATATTCCTGTGGAATCAATGATAAAAGCCACTGAAGTAATTGTTGGAATTGCACAAAAAGTAGCTGAAAAATATGCATAAAAAAATCTCCAGAAAGAACTTCTGGAGATAACATAAGTAGTTGCAACTAATTAATAAGTTTATACTATAAATCTAAAATAGACCCCCTAATTTCTATTTTAGCAAGTAAAACGTTGCAATTTTACAGATAATTTATCACATAAAAAAATATATTATGAAAGTTCAGGGTTTTTCCCCTTTACATCTCGGTAAAAACCCCTAAAAACCTCAAAATCTTTTTCCATATTTTCAGTAGTATAATAAGGTTCAGAGATTTTTATTTGTTTATTTCCAAAATCTAATGTTGCCATGACTACAGGAACTTTTGCACCTTTTGCAATAAAATAAAACCCTGTTTTCCATGTATCTACCTTTTTTCTGGTGCCTTCAGGTGACAATCCCAATCTGAATTCGTCTTTCGAATTAAAAAGTTCAACAATGGCATCAACCAATTTATTATTTTTAGTACGGTCTACAGGTGTACCACCCAAAGCTCTAAAAAAGAAACCAAAAGGCCCTTTAAAAAGAGAATCTTTTCCGATATAATTGATCATAATTCCTGAACTCATTCTGGCTAAAATGGCAATAGGAAAATCAACCCAACTTGTGTGAGGTGCTGCAATTACTACATATTTTTTTAAATGTGTTGGAAAATTCGTGTCCATTTTCCATCCTAAAATTCGGAATAAGATAAATCTTGCAAATGTTTTCATTGTGTCTGATAAAAGTGATAAATTTAAGGACTTAAATTGACATGATGAACGCATTTATTACGTATAGTTTATTAGCCCTTATTTTCGGTGTTATTGGATTTATTATTGGAAAAATACTAGGGAAATTACAATTCGAAACTTCTAAAACGGTTCTTGAAAAAGAGAAATCTTCTCTGGAAGAACGGGTTTTGTCTTTACAACAAAGCATTCAGCAACAAGAGCAAAAGAAAATTGAGTTAGAAAATGAAATGAAAGCGCTGCAAAGAGAAAAAGAATCATTGTTGGGATTGAATTCGCATCAAAAAGCTGCTTTAGAAAATTTGGAATCCAAACTTCACGATCAAAAAAGTGAAGTTGAAAAGTTGAATGAAAAGTTTACCAAAGAATTTGAAAACTTGGCAAATAAGATTTTAGATGAAAAATCGACGAAGTTTACACTTCAGAATAAAGAAAATATGGAAACAATCTTGAACCCTTTGCAAGAAAAAATAAAAGGTTTTGAAGATAAAGTTGAAAAAACGCACAAAGAAAGTATTGATTATCATGCAGCTTTGCGCCAACAAATTGTAGGATTGAAAGAGTTGAATCAGCAAATGAGCAAAGAAACGTTGAATTTGACCAAAGCCTTGAAAGGCGACAGCAAAGTGCAAGGTGATTGGGGTGAAACACAATTGGAAATCTTATTGGAAAAAGCCAATCTCACCAAAGATATTCACTTTACCACCCAAGGAGGATATAGAGACGAAGAAGGCAAACTTAAAAAGCCCGATTTTATCATCAATTTGCCAAATAACAGGCATTTAATTGTAGATTCAAAAGTTTCACTGACAGCATACGAACGATATTACAGCGCTGAAAATGAAGAAGATAAAGTGATTTTCTTAAAAAATCATGTAGAAAGTATACGCAAGCATTTTAGAGATTTGAGCGAAAAGAAATACGAAAAATTATATGATATCAATTCACCAGATTATGTTTTGATGTTTGTACCTATAGAACCCGCTTATTTATTGGCTTTGAGTAAAAGTGATGGTTTATATTTAGAAGCATTGGATAAAAATATTGTTTTGGTTTCAACTTCTACTTTATTAGCAACCTTGAGTACTATTTCCTCCATGTGGAGGCAAGAAAACCAAAAACGAAATGTGATTGAAATTGCAAGACAAGCAGGTGCCTTATACGATCAATTTGTGAATTTAACAGAGGATTTGATAAAAGTTGGCAATCAGTTAAAAACAGTTCAAGGAACTTATGATGTATCTATGAAAAAGCTTACAGGAAAAGGAAACTTAGTAACGAAAGTTGAAAATATTCGAAAATTAGGAGCAACAACCTCTAAAAATTTACCTCAAAATTTGTTAGATAGAGCTTTGGAAAATCAATAATCAATTTGTAAACTATCGTAAGTTTTTAGTAACTTTATAGGTATCATTTTAAAATAAAAAAGGCATCAAAAATTTGATGCCTTTTTTAATATAATCAGTAAAAAATTACATCACAAACAATCTTCTTGTGCTCATCATATCCGAAACACGTTCTCCAATATCGTGCAAAGCAACTTCATTATCCGCATTTTGAATGGCTTCATCAATAAAATCAACGATGTGAACCATGTCCTCTTCTTTCAAACCACGAGTAGTTACTGCAGCTGTTCCAACACGAATTCCTGAAGTAATAAAAGGACTTTTATCATCAAAAGGAACCATATTTTTGTTCACTGTAATTTCTGCTTTTCCTAAAGCGATTTCTGCATCTTTTCCAGAAATATTTTTGTTGTGCAAATCAATCAACATACAGTGATTGTCTGTGCCTCCTGAAATTAAATGATACCCTCTTGACACAAATTCAGCTGCCATTTTGGCTGCATTTTTCTTCACTTGAATTTGATATTCTAAGAATTCATCTGTCAAAGCTTCACCAAAAGCAACTGCTTTTGCAGCAATCACATGTTCTAAAGGACCTCCTTGATTTCCTGGGAACACAGCTGAGTTCAATAACGTTGAGATTCTTTTCGGAGTTCCATTTTTCAATAAATCACCAAACGTATTTTCAAAATCATCACCCACCATAATCATTCCTCCTCTTGGCCCACGCAATGTTTTGTGAGTAGTTGTGGTCACAATATGACAATGAGGAATTGGATCGTTCAAAATTCCTTTTGCAATTAAACCTGCAGGATGTGAAATATCAGCCAATAAAATAGCGCCAACACTATCCGCAATTTCTCTGAATCGTTTAAAATCCATATCTCTTGAATAGGCAGAAGCACCAGCAATCAATAATTTTGGTTTTTCTATTTCAGCGATTTCTTGAATTTTGTCATAATTCAACACACCCGTTTCTCTTTCCACACCATAAAACGAAGGTTTGTATAATTTTCCAGAGAAATTCACAGGCGAACCATGCGTCAAATGTCCTCCATGAGACAAATCAAATCCTAAAATTTTATCACCAGGATTCAAACACGCTGCAAAAACAGCCGTATTTGCTTGCGAACCAGAATGAGGTTGCACATTGACATACGAAGCTCCAAACAATTCTTTGGCTCTGTCAATGGCAATTTGCTCTACAATATCCACGATTTCACAACCTCCATAATACCTTTTTTCAGGATATCCTTCTGCATATTTGTTGGTCAAAATAGACCCCTGAGCTTTCATTACTTGATCACTTACAAAGTTTTCGGAAGCGATTAACTCTAACCCATTTAACTGTCTTTCTTTTTCTTGCTCTATGAGGTCGAAAATCTGATGATCTAATTGCATGTATATGTTTTTAAAAAGAAGCTACAAAAATAAGAAAAAGGATTGCGTTGCGAAATAGGTTTTTAGGATGTTTTCAACATTTTATTAAGAATTATAGGAATGAAAAAAAAGTCTTGTTAAAATTCCTCTTTTCGATCTTTTTTTGTTTTAAAATGTCAAAAAATTATGTAGGTTTGGAAAAAATATAAATCGACAAAATGATTATTACTGCAAATAACCCCAACAGAAAATCTTGGTTAAAAGTGAAAGAGGATTCCGATTTTCCTATTCAAAACATTCCATTTGGTGTTTTTATCACAAGAGATGACATCATTACTATAGGGAGTAGAATTGGTGATTATGCCATAGATTTAGGCGCATTTCATCAATTAGGCTATTTTGATGGAATTCCATTAACCGATGACATGTTTTTGCAAGACAATTTGAACGATTTTATTGCAGATGGTCGCAAAACGTGGCGTTTGGTAAGAAATCGTATTGCGGAAGTTTTTGATGTAAAAAATGGAATTCTACGCGATAATCCTGAACATAAAGACAAAATTATCTTTAGATTGGATGAAATCGAAATGTTGTTGCCAGTGGCTATTGGCGATTATACCGATTTTTATGCCAGCAAAGAACACGCCACCAATGTAGGTTCGTTGTTTAGAGATCCTGAAAATGCGTTGTTGCCCAATTGGTTGCACATCCCTATTGGCTATCATGGAAGAAGTTCCTCCATTGTGCCTTCAGGAACACCTATCAGAAGACCTTATGGGCAAACATCTCCTGCTGAAGGAAGCAATACTCCTGGATTTGGCCCCACAAAATTATTAGATTTTGAATTAGAAATGGCGTTTATCACTACAGATGCCAATGTTTTGGGTGAAAGAATTAACATTGACGAAGCTGAAGAATATATTTTTGGATTGGTACAATTCAATGATTGGTCTGCCAGAGACATTCAGGCTTGGGAATATGTGCCTTTGGGTCCTTTTTTAGGAAAGAATTTTGCGTCTACCATTTCTCCTTGGATTGTAACGTTGGATGCTTTAGAACCTTTCAGAGTGGACAATCCTAAACAAGAAATTGAGCCTCTACCCTATTTGAGACAAAAAGGAAAAGGCAGTTTTGATATTCATTTGCAAGCAGCCATCAAACCAGAAAACGGCCCAGAAACCGTAGTTTCAAATTCGAATTTTAAATATATGTATTGGACAATGGCGCAACAATTGGCACATCACACAGTGAATGGTTGTCCTGTAGAATCTGGTGATATGATGGGCTCAGGAACGATTTCTGGCCCCACAAAAGACAGTTTTGGTTCTATGCTCGAATTGACATGGAAAGGTCAACACCCAATCACCCTAAAAGACGGAACAACCCGAAAATTCATCAATGACTATGATACTGTGATTATGCGTGCGCATTGCAAAAACAGCAAAGTTCGTATTGGTTTTGGAGAATGTGCTGGGAAAGTATTGCCTGCGAAGTAGAGGTTTTTAGATGAAAGTTATATGAAGTTGCGCATATTTAAAGCTTATCATTTTAAAAATAACACTTGATAATTAAAGCTGAAATAAAATTGAAAAATTCTTATAGAAAAAAAAATATGTTTTTTTGTAGTTACATTTGATAGTTGGGTAGTTTTTAAAATTGAGTCATTTGATTCAAATACGACATATGGATAATAATACATAAGTATATTTTAAACAATAAGTGTGATTGTAATTAAATAAAATAGTATGTCTACGGAAAGGAAAATTGAAAATATTACAAAGAAAATTGAAAATATTTGTTTGAATAAATTTCAATTAAAACTGAACGACATACTATCCTTTTGTGAATCAAAAATTGAAAAGTTAATGATTTTACAGCTTTTCCATTATTTTTCTAATTATACCCTTGGGTTGAGTCATGATTATTTTGATGAGATGCAATATTATAATATTGATTTTATAGATAGATGGATTTGCTTTGATGGCTGTATTGGAGAGGAAAAGAAATCTTTAATGATTCATATTGAAAAATACAAATACAGATGGATAGGCGGAATGCCTTTTAAATATATCGGATTTAAAGCTCTAACAAATTTTACTGGATATGGGGAAAATGGTGAATATAAAGAATTTGAAGTTTACCCTCAATACGAGATTGAAATTGCAGATAAAGCCTATCGTATAGATATTGTAATTAAGTTAAATTTAAAAAAAGATGATAAAGTATTAAAATCTCAAAAAATTGCTATTGAATGTGATGGTTACGACTATCATAAAGACCCAATAAAATTTAGAGAAGATAAAATTAGAGAAAGAGCCCTTAAAAGCATAGGGTTTAAAGATGTTTTAAGATATTCTGGCAGTGAGATATATTCAATTGATGATGATTTAAAAAAAATACATTTCACCGTTCAAGAAATAGTAAATATAATACAATTATAGTTTATTCAGTTAAAAGTATTTTACCACACAAACTAATCATACACGAAATCAGAAGTTGAAAAAGATTTGAAAATTGAATCCTGCTCCGCAAAGTCTTAATTTATAAAACCTTGCTTTGCGATGGTCTCCTGACCTCGCAATAATTCATTATTTTTAATCCCAAAAATGAGTTTACAATATCAAGGTAGCAATCACAGTAATAAAGGAAGTGGTTACGAAGTCGTAGGAAGTAGTTACGCAGTCGTAGGAAGTGGTTACGCAGTCGTAGGAAGCAGTCACGGACTCTAAGGAAGTGGTTACGAAGTCGTAGGAAGCAGTCACGCAGTCGTAGGAAGCAGTCACGCAGTCGTAGGAAGTAGTCACAAACTCATAGGAAGTAGTCACGGACTCAAAGGAAGTGGTTACGCAGTCGAAGGAAGCAGTCATTCACGCTAAGAAATACAATAAAATATAAAAATTAAAAACAGAAATTGACAGTTTAGTATCTTTGATAAAAAAACATAGAAAATGGATTTAGAAGCTAGGAAAATATCATTTGTACAAGAGTTTTTAAGATTACAAAACAAAGATATCGTTAGTGGCCTTGAAAAATTATTACGTAAAAGAAAAGCTGAATTGATTGAAAATAGTTTTGAGCCTATGACAATGGAGCAATACAATGCTGAAATTGATCAAGCAATGGAGGATTCAAAAAATGGAAGAATGATAAAAGCTACTGACTTAAAAGCTAAAATCCAAAAATGGCTTTAGAAGTTTATTGGTTAGAACTTGCCGAGAGTAAACTTGAAGATATTTATAGTTATTATTCAGTAAAGGCTAGCCAAAAAACTAATCAACGGAATTGTCGAATCAACAATTGGGATTGAAAAACAACCTCAAATTGGTCAAATTGAAAATACCTTAAAACACTTATCGCAAGAATTCAGGTATCTAGTTTTTAAAAATTATAAAATTGTTTATTGGGTAAATATTGATTTTAATAGAATTGAAATTGCAAACGTTTTTGACACAAGACAGGACCTTAAAAAGATAACTGAAACGAAATAAAAGTCACTCATTAATGTTTCTTAATCAAAAAAACTAAACCAAGTAGTTAGAATTTGAAACCTCATTTAGAAATCTCGCAACTTTCTAAAACTTCCTTTTACAAGACAATACGTATGTAACTTTTATTTACACTCAATTGCCTATATTTACAGTGTATTTTGAATAAATTGTTGTAACATATTTATCAAATCATACACTAATTAATCAGAACTTAAATCAATAAGAAAATGAAACATTTAAAAATAATTTTATTTTTAGCAGTACTAGCAGGAATTCTATTTTATGTAAATCTACCTGTGCTGAATTATGGTTTTACAGGAATTGGAGTAATTCTTGCCCTGCTGTTAGTGTTGTACATCCTTCTTTCTATGGGAGTTACAACTGATGCATCAGGAAAAAATTTCAGAGTAAGTTCAAAACCAAATGTATTTGTCCTATTGCTTTTTGTCCTGTTTTTGGTGTATATCACTGTACTTCCTTTGCTTACAAGTGCTCCCATTTTTCATACCTCAAAATATCAAAAGTTAATTGGGAAAGTTGACAATGGTCAAAAAATTTCTACCCAAATTGCTCCTATTTCCATGGATAAAATTCGTGTGGTTGATAAAAAATTAGCGTATTTATTGGGTGAAAAAGTGATAGGTTCGCAACCTGCTTTGGGAAGTCAAATTGTTTTAGGAGAATTTACGATTCAACAAGTAAACAACGAATTGTATTGGGTGGCGCCATTATTACACTCTGGGTTTTTCAAATGGTTGAATAATTCTGGAGGAACAAATGGATATGTCATGGTTTCTGCAACCAATGAACGTGATGTGAAATTAGTGCAATCTGTCAACGGAAAACCTTTTTTTATTCGCTATCAACCAAGCGCCTATTTCTTTGACGATTTAGAGCGTCATGTCTATTTCAATGGTTTTGCCTCTATGGGTTTGACCGATTATACTTTTGAAATTAACGAAGAAGGGAAACCTTTTTGGGTGATTTCAACCTACGAAAAACAAATTGGATTTTCAGGAAGAAATGCTACAGGTGTGCTTGTTGTGGATGTTCAAACTGGTGAAATTGAACAATATAGTATTGAAAATGCTCCAAAATGGGTAGATAGAATTCAACCTGTTGATTTTATAGAAGAGCAATTGAATGATTGGGGTGAATATATCAACGGTTATTGGAATTTTTCTAACAAAGACAAATTGCAAATTACAGAAGGATTGACTTTAGTATACGGAAAAGACGATCGTTCTTATTGGTACACAGGATTGACCTCTGTGGGTTCTGATGAAAGTGCTGTTGGTTTTGTTTTGGTGGATACAAGAACCAAAGAAACTACTTTTTACAAACAAAGTGGTGCTACTGAATATGCAGCGCAACAATCTGCAGAAGGAAAAGTGCAAGAAAAAGGATATTCTACTTCCTTGCCAATTCCGTATAATATTAACAACATTCCTACCTATGTCATGACCTTAAAAGACGATGGAGGTTTGGTAAAAATGTATGCAATGGTTGCCATCAATGATTACACAATTGTGGGAGTTGGTAATTCTATGCGAGAAGCATTGACATCTTTTAAGAGTGCCTATAACTCCTCAGGAAATAGAATAAATCCGACAAGTTCAGATACTAAAAAACAATTAAAATCTGTCATCACGCGTATTCAAAGCGATGTGAAAAACGGCAATAGTTTTTACTATTTTACGGTAAAAGATTATTCCAATATTTTTGTTGGTTCCACCCAAATTAGTTCAGATATTCCTTTGACAATTGTGGGTGATAGTGTGAAAATATCGTTTGATATTGATCAAGAAAAAGTGATTGATGTAGCGCAATTTAAAAACTTGAATTTTAATAAGAAGTAGGATTGGGTTTGTGGATGAACGAAATTGTTGTACTCATTTTTTTCAAACCTACTTAGCAAAGTCTTATTTTATAAAAATGTGCTTTGCGATGTTCTCCTGACATCGCAAAGCATTATAAAACCTGCATTCTATGATTTTTAAAAAGAAAACTTTACAAAGAAAAAATCATCCTACTCCATTCCATCAATATTGACTCTCATTTTTCCGCTCGCTTTTATAAATGCGATGATGGCTTTATCAGTAAGTTCTACTTTTTCAAAATAAAAATCGTCTAAGCTACCATTTACAAAAACACCTTTCATGGGCGAAAAATTATTCAAATAAGGCAACATGCTTTTCTTTGCCTCTTCTAAATTATCACCCACAGAATAGCGACAATTTTCTTGAATTTTCTTTAAAATATTTCCTTGCAACAACCAATTGGCAGTCTTAGTCAATATGCCTTTTGAGTTGAGAACATAATCCATTTGTTCAAAATAAATTTCTTTTGTGATGGTATTGTAATTTGGAATTCCAGATAAATATAAGGTGCCATCTACACTGCCTGCCATGTTGAGCGCAAAAATCATTTTTCCGTCTTTGAGCCATAAATCAACCTTTTGAATGGTTATTTTTCGGCTTCCAGATGAAAATTCTTTTCCTTGAAAATTTTTAGTAATCACTCTTGATGCGTTTTCATAGGTGGAAATTGCTGCAATTGATGCATTGGTTTGAGTTGGTATTTTAGTTACTGGTTTGAAAGAAATAGAAGCTTTGTCAATAGCCTTTGAGGGTTCTTGCCCAACAACTGTTTGCATATTGCATTTCAAACCTAAATCCATCAAAACTTTGTTTTTTTGCAAAACAGCATCCGTGACATACACTTCTATAGGAATTAATTTGAACCAAGTTTCATATTCAGGACTGGTTTTAAAGGGTGTGCCTATGGTTTCTAACACATCCAAAACATAAGGTTTAAAGTTGCAAGATTGAGAAATGGCTTCGTCAATTTTTTTGGCTAATTTAGTTTTGAAAATGGATAACGTAGGATTTATGATATAGGTAATTGGCACTTTTTTGCCTGCAACTAATATTGATGGACTCTCATTCCATTGAATATCTTCAATTTTAGAATTGGTATTCATCATCCAATTGGACAATTTTACGGAACTCAATAAGGTTATTTTGCCACTCAAATTGATTTCTCTGGTATCATTCAAGCCCATAAATTCAGTGCCATATTTATATTTTGTGACAATTTTCAAGGGAATTATTGACTGAATTTTTCCGTCTTTTTCGATTAATTTGATGGTGCCCGTTTTCCAGATTTTCATTTCGGTTTTGTCATCATCAATATTGTTGTCTTCGTAAATCAAACCGTTTAGAGATTTATTGAGTTGATTTTCAATCTCTTTCAACGTGATTTCTAAAGGCATGCTAATGATAGAAGTCGTTGTTTTAAAAGCAATTGGATCATTGTTTGAAGGCAGAGGTTTTAGAGCTTCTATTTTGTTTGTGCTGCCACAATTGTACAAAAGTGCAACCAATATTAACGCAATTGACAGCACAAAAACTCTCTTTATATTTTTCATAAACGGATTGTTATTTTGTGCGAAATTACTAAAAAATAGCATCCATAATCCAATAAGAAAATGTTATTTTATGGTGATTTTAATACTATAAAAACTAAGATGAAGAATGATGGTTTTGTGTAAATAAAAATGTTTTTGGTAATGTTGATTTCAGAAAAATGCTAAGTCAGGTCATTTTTTATTTATTATTTCCCAAATAAATTTATATTCTTTCTTAAAAATAACCAAACCATTCTCATCTAAAGTATGTTTATCCTCAATAAATTTTTCCTTTAATGATTCATGAAAAGTTTTGGGTTCATTACTGATTTTATATCTAGTAATTACTTCCTCAAAAGAAATCAATCTTACATCTTTGAATTTTTTCAAAACATAACTTCGAGAAGATTCTTCTAATTGTAACATTAATTTTTCAGTATGTTCATCATTATTAAAAACTGGTGTAATTCCATAACATAAAATTTTTCCTTGGAATTTTTCAACAAACTCAATATAAGCTTTTGAAGTATCAAACTTTAATTGTTTTTCAATAAAATGGATATTTGAAATATTTATTTTCTTAGTTTCTAGGACTATTATATTTTTATTGTTGTTTACATAATTTGTGAATTCATCTTCTTTGACAACATTAATTTCATTTAAACCAAGTTTACGATAATATGTATCTTCAATAAATTTTACTTTTAATGTAATATAATCTGGTTTTATAAGTAATGTATCAGAAATTATCTGTTCATAAACATTTTGTGCTTTGAATTCAGAGGTATTCATAATTAGTAAATTTATTATGACAGAAAATAGCAATCTCATTGTTTACATATTTATTTGATCTAATTGTGAGGCAAATTTATTTGAACAATGTATCCAATTCTTTATCAAGTTCGGACTCACTTATTATTTGATTATTTTCGAATTGCATTTTTCCAATTTCAATTTTTTCAATCAAGATTAATCTCTCAATCAATTCATCAATGGAAAATTGTTCTGGGAAACTATCAATTTGCTCTTTTAATTTCGTTTTAGTGATCATACTAGAAATTTCTATAAATATATAAAAGTTTTAAAAACTTAATCAAATAAAAAACCCCACAAATTGTGAGGTTTTGTATTTTTAAAGAAGTAAAAAGGCAAAGATGTTGGCAAAGAATTAATCTTCATCTGCAGCATCTTCATCTTCAATGTTTACATCAAAGTCTTCATTGTCATCAAATGAGTCTTCATCATCGGCAAAATCTTCCATGGTTTGCTCCAATTTAGAACTGATTTTCACCAAATAAATAGTGTCTTCTGTGCGAACTTCCACAGCTTTAATGGTTTCTCCTTTCGCATTTTTGAAAGAAATAATATCGCTATAATCATATCCATCAGGATATTTCTCAATTAGCATATTCAAAATGTCTTTTGTCAATTTAGCGTAATCTACAATTACTCTTTTCATACGTTCGTTTTTACAAATACGAATTTAAAATCTTTTTCTTTAATACAATAACCTAAAGTAAAAAAAAAACATTTTTTTTTACATCTCTAATAAATACGCGAAAATCAATGGCGCAACAATGGTTGCATCACTTTCTATGATGAATTTTGGCGTATGAATATCTAATTTTCCCCAAGTGATTTTTTCGTTAGGAACCGCTCCTGAATACGAACCATAACTGGTGGTTGAATCAGAAATCTGACAGAAATAACTCCAAAAAGGCGTATCTGTTCTTTCCATATCTTGGTATAACATTGGTACCACACAAATTGGGAAATCGCCAGCAATTCCTCCTCCTATTTGGAAAAATCCTATGCCGTTTTCAGAATTTTGAGTATACCAATCAGCCAAAAATGTCATGTATTCAATACCTGATTTCATAGTACTTGCTTTGATTTCGCCTTTCAAAACATAGGACGCAAAAATATTTCCCATGGTTGAATCTTCCCAACCTGGAACGACCATTGGTAAGTTTTTTTCAGCAGCTGCATACATCCAAGAATTTTTGATGTCTATTTCATAATATTGCTCTAAAACTCCGGAAAGCAATAGTTTGTACATAAATTCGTGCGGAAAATAACGTTCTCCATTTGCTTCTGCATCTTTCCAAATTTTCACAATGTGTTTTTGCAAACGTCTGAAAGCTTCTTCTTCAGGAATACAGGTATCAGTAACTCTGTTTAAGCCTTTTTCTAGCAAATCCCATTCATCTTGTGGTGTTAAATCACGGTAATTTGGTACGCGTTTGTAATGTGAATGTGCAACTAAATTCATCACATCTTCTTCTAAATTGGCACCTGTACACGAAATAATTTGCACTTTGTCTTGACGAATTATTTCGGCAAAAATTTTCCCTAATTCTGCTGTACTCATGGCTCCTGCTAATGAAACTAACATTTTAGAGCCATCATTCAACTGCTTTTCATATCCTTTTGCGGCATCTACTAAAGCTGCTGCATTGAAATGTAAAAAGTATTTTTCTATAAAATTGGTGATTGGTTTATTCATTTTTTTTACTTGTTTTTTATCGAAGTTTTCGCACTTCAAAAATGTCTTTTCTTCTGTCTTTTAAGTTTCGTACACTTCCAAATTGATTCAAATCTTTCAGCAAATCTAAATCTACGTCTGCTATTAAAATCATTTCAGTATTGGTTGTTGATTCTGCTTTGATGCCATTGGCTGGAAATGAAAAATCGCAAGGCGTAAAAACCATGGATTGTGCATACTGAATATCCATGTTATTTACTTTTGGTAAATTCCCAACACTTCCTGCAATCGCCACATAACATTCGTTTTCAATGGCTCTTGCTTGGGCACAATGACGCACTCTTGAATAGCCATTTTGGGTATCTGTCAAAAAAGGAATGAATAAAATATCCATGCCTTCATCTGCCAAAATTCTGCTCAATTCAGGAAATTCAGAGTCATAACAAATCAAAATTCCTATTTTCCCACAGTCAGTATCATAAGTTCGCAATTCAGTTCCTCCTTGCATTCCCCATACTTTTGCTTCATCTGGAGTTACGTGCAATTTTTCATAGCGTTCAATGTTTCCATCGCGTTTGCACAAATATCCTACATTATACAGCAAACCATCTTTCACTTCTGGCATGCTTCCAGTAATGATATTGATGTTATAGGAAATCGCTAATTCCGAAAATTTCTTAACAATAACTGGTGTGTATTTTGCCAATTCTCTAATCGCTTCTGATTCTGGAAGATGGTTATTATCAGCCATCAAAGGCGCATTGAAAAATTCAGGAAACAAGGCAAAATCGGATCTGTATGCAGAAACGGAATCCACAAAATATTCTGCTTGTTCCATCAATCCTTCCAAACCTTTGTACAAACGCATTTGCCACTGAATCAATCCCAAACGCACCACTCTTTTTTTGGTTGCAGCTTTGGTGTTTTGTTTCACATAATACACGTTGTCCCATTCCAGTAAAACTGCGTATTCATTGGAATCTTTATCACCTTGCAAATAGCCTTTCATCACTTTTGAGGGATGAAAATCATTGGAAATTTGAAAGTTCAATACAGGATCGTGAATTTCTTTTCGCTTTACTTTTTCAATGTATTCTTTGGGCGAAATTTCGGAAGCGAATTTATGATAATTCGGAATTCGTCCTCCAAAAGCAATGCCTCTAAGATTGAGTTGTTCGCACAATTCTTTTCTGTAATCATACAAACGTCTTCCCAAACGCAATCCTCTGTATTCTGGTTTGATAAAAATATCGATTCCATACAAAACATCTCCATGGCTATTGTGCGTATTGAACGAATAATTTCCAGTGATTTCTTTGTAGGTATGATGATCGTCAAAGGTGTTGTAATCTACAATGATAGATAACGCACAACCTGCTAATTGACCATTTATTTTTATAACAATCTGACCTTCAGGGAATTTGGTAATCAATGATTGAATTTGAGATTCTTCCCAATAGATGTTTTGCATGTTTGCATACACCTCAATCATTGCTTGTTTCAATTCCTGATAATCATTTATTGTCAGGTACTTTAATTCGATATTCTCGATATTTTTTATCATCCAATTGGATTAGAATTCCTCTTCGTCGTTTTTAAATTTAGACAACTTGCTAAAAGGATTGTTATTTGAGTTTGAATCATCAGTGTCATAAGTATCATCTTTTGAAGAGAATTTGTAACTCAACATTTTATAATACAATTTTGCAGCCAATGAATCTGAACTTTTTTGATTTGGATTTGGGCAAAATTCAGCCATGTCAAATCCTACCACATTTTTCTCAGCAAAAACTCTTTTTAAGAATTCCATGGTTTCGTAGTAAAACAATCCACCAGAAACTGGATTTCCTGTTGCAGAAAAAAGTGATGCATCAAAAGCAGAAAAATCAAAAGAAATAAACACATTGCTTGTCAATTGATCAATCACATCGTCCATCCAATATTCATTCACAGCCATGTCATGAGCAAAAAACACTTTGTCAGGATTCATGGTTCTTTTTTCAGAAATATCCATACTTCTGATACCCACTTGAACCAAATTAGTGTTTTGATTTGCTTCGTACATCGCACATTTGTGATGATACGGAGAGCCTTCAAATTCTTTTCTCAAGTTGGCATGTGCATCAAAATGCAACACTGTCAAACTTTGAAAACAATCATTGAATGCTTTCACTGTTCCAATAGAAACAGCATGTTCGCCTCCAAAAACGGTCACAAACTTGTTTCTGTTGATGAATTTTTTAACGGTTTGATGCACCGCGTTTACCATGGCTTGTGGAGAAGCATTTTCAGTAATTGGGTCTGCTAAAAAAACACCCTCTTTGTAAACCTCAGAATCGGTTTCTATATCATACAATTCCATGTTTTCAGAGGCTTCTAAAAAAGCTTGTGGCCCTTTGCTTGCACCTTTTTGCCATCTGTTTGTCCCTTCATAAGGAACAGGAATCAACACAATCTTTGAATTGCTTAATGTTGCATAGTTTTCAGGAATTCCTGCGTATGTTTTCATGTTGTTTTGTAATCTGGTTTTGTTTTTTATGTTTCAAAAATACTAAAATTAATATCCTAAAATCGATAATAATTCATTGCTTTTTTGTTCTTCTTTAAATACTTTAGTCACAAAATTACCTTCTTCATCTTTATCAATCAAAATATGTTTTGGATGTGGAATCAAACAATGTTGCAATCCACCATAACCTCCTATCGTTTCTTGATAAGCTCCTGTGTTGAAAAATCCAATATACAAAGGTCTATCTTTTTCATAAATAGGCAAATATATGGCATTTATATGTTGTTCTGAATTGTAATAATCATCACTATCACAGGTCAATCCACCTAATAAAACACGCTCATATTTAAAATTCCATTTGTTGATGGGCAACATGATAAATCGTTTGTTGATGGCCCAAGAATCTGGTAATGTCGTGATAAATGATGAGTTGATCATATTCCAACGCTCTCTGTCATTTTGCTTTTTTTGATACAAAACTTCATAAATGGCACCACTAGCCTCACCTACTGTAAAACTTCCAAATTCTGTAAAAATATGAGGAACATCTACTTCTGCATTTTTACAAGATTCATTGATTTGATAAATAATTTCATCAATCATATATTGATAATCAAACTCGAATGCCAAAGAGTTTTTAATAGGAAATCCACCTCCAATATTCAAACTATCCAATGTAGGACACACTTTTTTTAAGCTGATATACACAGAGATACATTTCACCAATTCATTCCAATAATACGCATTGTCTTTGATGCCAGTATTGATGAAAAAATGCAACATTTTAAGTTCAACTTGCTCGTCTTCAGCAATTTCACGCTCATAAAAAGACACGATGTTTTTATATCCAATTCCCAATCTTGAGGTATAAAACTCAAACTTTGGTTCCTCTTCAGAGGCTATTCTAATCCCAACTTTGAATTTCCTATTTATTTTTTCTTGCAACAAAGTCAACTCCTCATAATTGTCAATAATCGGAATGCAATTTTTGTGACCAGAATTAATCAAATCAGCAATGTTCGAAATATATTGATCTCTTTTAAAGCCATTGCAAATCACAAAATTCTTATTGGTGATTTTGCCTTCTTTCTTTAAATTTTTAACAATATCAATATCAAAAGCAGAAGAAGTTTCTATATGAATGTCATTTTTCAATGCTTCATCCAACACATATTTAAAGTGCGAACTTTTTGTACAATAGCTGTAAAAATACTTGCCTTTGTACTTGTGTTTTTTCATACTTTGCTGGAACCAATCTTTGGCTTTGTTGATGTTTTCAGAGATTTTTGGCAAATAGGTAAATTTTAATGGAGAGCCATATTGCTCAATCAATTCCATCAAATTGATGTCATGCCAAAATAATTTATTGTTTTCGGTTTTAAATTCTTCTTGTGGAAAAACGAATGTTTGGTCTATTAAATCTTTATATTTTGTATTCACTTTGTTCTTTTAATAAGGTATAATAAATAGTTTAAACTAAAATATTTCTGAAATTTTAGTATCAAAAAATTGATATGATAAAGTGATTTTAATTACTGAATGATTTGTAGGTAAACAACGTGCAATTTAAAATAGCGTTGCAGATCTTTGAGAAAAGTAAGTGGAGAAATCTCAATTTTTTCGTTGCATTTCCAAAATGCAGAGCAATCATTTTTCTCCAAAAATAAATTGCGAACGAAACAAGAAAAACAATACATTTTACTTACATAAGCAGCGCAAAAATAACTGTTTTTTATATACAAAAACAAAAACGTAAAAAAAAGTGACTTTTTTTTCAATCTAACTCTTTTTATTTCTTTAATTCTTTAATCTTCAGGAGGATGTCCATATACTTGCTCATAGATTTCATCAAAATTAGTGCGCAAATGGGTATTCAATTTTTTTCGGTAATCATCTTTCAGCCAAGTTACAAAATTATGCGTACTTTTTGAAATGCATTTTGCATATCTGTTGATGCGATCATCTATTTCTTCTCCTAACTTTTTTGCCAAAATCAACGCATCAAAAACATCTTCACTGTTTTCAACACAAATTTTCGCATGATGTTCTATGGATTTTTCCAACACTCGTTTAGACGATTCTCCTGTTCTGATGGTTTCAATATACACTCTTTTTACATCAAAAAACAAGTCTTTTGAATTGGCAAAATCCTTTTTGATATCTGCTGGCAACTCATATCGAAATGAACTTTCTATCTCTTCATCAGACAAGATGGCATTCAAATAATAATCGGGTGAACGGAACATTTTTTGCCAATCCAAATCTGCTCCCCAAGGTCCAAATCTGTAAAAATTATTTCCCAAATCAATCACATCAAAAGTAGCTTTTTTGCCAAATATTCGAGAACCTCGTCCAATCATTTGGTAATACAAGGTCAAGGATTTTGTAGCTCTATTGAGTATAATTGCTTCAATACTAGGCTCATCAAACCCAGTTGTTAAAATACTTACAGAAGTAATAATTGCATTTGGTGTTTTGTGAAACCAACGTAAAATCAGTTCACGCTCTTTTTTGGTATTGGTATTATCCAAATGCGCAATGGGATATCCTGCTTTTTTAAAAGCATGAAAAACTTGGATAGAAGTGTTGATTCCATTATTAAAAATCAGTGTTTTTTTGCCTTTTACAGTTTCTTCGTAAGCAGAAACCAATTTAGAAAGCATGTCTGCATTCGTATATAAATCTTCAGATGATTTTACGGTATAATCACCATTGGCGCCAACTTCTAAGGAGGTTAAACCCACATTGTAGGAATACATATTTGCTTTTGCCAAATATTCATTGTCAATTAAATGCTGAATGGACTCGCCCACAAACAACTCATGATAATTTTCATACATGGGCAATTTGATGTTTGAACTCAATGGAGTTGCAGTCACACCCAAAATAAAACTATCGTCAAAAAACTTGAAAATTTTGGTAAAAGAATTGTAATGCGCTTCATCCACAATCACCAAACCAATATCCGAAATGTCAAATTTTTCGTCATTCAAACGATTATTGAGCGTTTCTACCATCGCCACAAAACAACTGTAGTTTTCTTGATCGTCTAATTTTGCAGTAGAATTGATGATTTTATTCGTTACATGAAACTCATTGAGCATTTTTGAAGTTTGTTTGCTCAACTCGATTCTGTGTGTCAACACCAACACTTTTTTTTGAAAGCGCTCTAAATAACGACGAACAATTTCAGAGAAAATAACTGTTTTTCCACCACCTGTGGGCAATTGGTATAACAAATGATACGCTTCAGGAGCATTTTCAAATCTTCGAAAAATTTCCTCCAATGCTTCTTTTTGATACCCGTATAATTCTTTACCTACTTTTTTTTCTGAAATGGAATTCTCTGACAATTTTATAAAAATTTAAGTAACAAAAATAAGACTTAAAAAGGGTTTCATGCAAGTTTCTGCTATATAAATCTTGATAAATTTATTTCGAGAATGGAATAATGCGATGCATTGAACACACAAACCTCGTTTTTAATCACCAATAATTGTGGAGATTCATGCACGATTTCAAACCTATTTGCAATTTCATTAGAAATTGTTCGATAGCGTAACAAATCCAAATAATAGACTTTTAATGACTGATGTTCCTCAGAAAATAACTTTTCAAAGCGTTTGATCACCATATTGCTGATACCACAACTTGTGGAATGTTTGAAGATCAATACGGAGTGAGTTTTTGAAATGCTTTTCAGTTCTTCCAATTGATTTTCAGTAGTTAATGGAATCCAATTGGGAATATTTTTAGTATCTTTATAAGGCTCATTATTGCCAAAAAGAGTGCCGAATAAACTCATTTGCTTGCTTTTTTTGACAAAGATAAGAAACTTTTCAAGTCAAAAAGTCAGCAAAACCAACTATTTTAAAGACAAAATGACGGATTCAAAGCACCTGTTTCAAATGGTATTACAATTGCTGTTTTCAAATAAAAAGTACGAAAAATGAACTTTACAAATTTTACCACAAAATCACAAGAAACCATACAAATGGCGCAACAATTGGCGCAAAGTTATGGTCATAATCAGATAGAAAATGAGCACATTTTCAAGGCTTTAACAGAAGTTGATGAAAATGTATTGCCTTTTTTATTGAAGAAATTGAATATCAATACTTCCCTCCTACAACAACTTTTAGAAAAGCAATTGCAGAGTTTTTCAAAAGTATCAGGAGCTGAACTATTGCTTTCAAGAGAAGCCTCAAAAACATTGAACGAAGCAGCCATCATCGCCAAAAGCATGAAGGATGAATTTGTTTCTATTGAACATTTGATTTTGGCAATTTTCAAATCGAAAAGTCAAATTGCTCAAGTATTAAAAGACCAAGGAGTTACTGAAAAAGCCTTAACAAGTGCGATTGAAGAACTTAGAAAAGGGGAAAGAGTGACTTCTCAAAGTCAGGAAGAAACCTACAATTCTTTGAACAAATATGCCAAAAACTTGAATCAATTGGCTAGAGATGGCAAATTAGATCCTGTCATTGGTCGAGATGAAGAAATCAGACGTTTGCTACAAATTTTATCACGAAGAACCAAAAACAATCCCATTTTAGTGGGGGAACCTGGCACAGGAAAAACGGCGATCGCTGAAGGATTAGCACACAGAATTGTAGATGGTGATGTGCCTGAAAACCTAAAAGATAAACTCATTTTTTCTTTGGATATGGGTGCTTTAATTGCGGGTGCAAAATACAAAGGAGAGTTTGAAGAGCGCTTGAAAGCAGTCATCAAAGAAGTAACAACTTCCGAAGGCGATATTGTATTGTTTATTGACGAAATTCACACCTTAGTAGGTGCTGGAGGTGGTCAAGGAGCGATGGATGCTGCCAATATTTTAAAACCTGCGTTGGCTCGTGGCGAATTGCGCGCCATTGGTGCCACAACCTTAGATGAATATCAAAAATATTTCGAGAAAGACAAAGCGTTAGAGCGTCGTTTTCAAAAAGTGTTGGTGGACGAACCAGATACGGAAAGTGCGATTTCTATTCTGAGAGGTATCAAAGAAAAATATGAAACGCATCACAAAGTGCGCATCAAAGACGAAGCGATTATTGCTGCTGTTGAATTGTCTCAACGCTATATTACCAATCGTTTTTTACCAGACAAAGCCATTGATTTGATGGATGAAGCTGCGTCTAAATTACGTATGGAAATCAATTCAAAACCCGAAGAATTGGACGTTTTGGATCGAAAAATCATGCAATTAGAAATCGAAATTGAAGCGATTAAGAGAGAAAAAGATGAGACCAAATTGAAATCTTTGCATTCGGATTTGGCAAATCTGAAAGAAGAACGCAATGAAATCAATGCCAAATGGAAGTCAGAAAAAGAGGTGGTGGACAATATTCAAAATGCCAAATTAGACATTGAAAACCTCAAAACAGAAGCTGAAAAAGCTGAGCGTGAAGGTGATTATGGAAAAGTAGCTGAAATTCGATACGGAAAAATCAAAGTAGCACAAGAACAATTGGAAGGATTCCAAAAAACCTTGTCTGAAAATCAGGCTGGAAATTCACTTATCAAAGAAGAAGTAACGTATGAAGATATTGCGGAAGTGGTTGCCAAATGGACTGGAATTCCTGTCACTAAAATGATTCAATCTGAACGTGATAAATTGCTAAAACTAGAACAACATTTGCACAAAAGAGTGATTGGACAAGAAGAAGCCATCATTGCAGTTTCGGATGCTGTAAGACGTTCAAGAGCTGGATTGCAAAATGCCAACAAACCTATAGGAAGTTTCTTGTTTTTAGGAACTACAGGTGTTGGAAAAACAGAATTGGCAAAAGCCTTGGCTGAATATTTGTTCGATGACGAAAATGCCATGACCCGAATTGACATGAGCGAATACCAAGAACGTCATGCTGTGAGCAGATTAATTGGTGCACCTCCAGGATATGTGGGCTATGATGAAGGTGGACAATTGACAGAAGCTGTCAGAAGAAGACCTTATTCTGTGGTGTTGTTAGACGAAATAGAAAAAGCGCATCCAGATACCTTCAATATTTTATTGCAAGTGTTGGACGAAGGAAGATTGACAGACAACAAAGGACGTGTTGCCGATTTTAAAAACACCATCATCATCATGACATCCAACATAGGAAGTCATATCATCATGGATAAATTCAGTGATCCAAAAGCAGATTTAGATGCTGTGACTGAATTGGCAAAAATTGAAGTGTTGGCATTGTTAAAACAATCTGTGAGACCTGAATTTTTAAATAGAATTGATGATGTGATTATGTTTACGCCTTTGCATCAAAAAGATATTTTCGAAATTGTGCGTTTGCAATTAGACCAATTGAAAAAAATGATTGGCAAGCAAGACATCACCTTAGATGCTACAGATGAGGCAATTGCTTATTTGGCTAAAAAAGGATATCAACCAGAATTTGGTGCAAGACCTGTAAAAAGAGTGATTCAGAAAGAAGTTTTGAACCAACTTTCTAAAGAAATCTTATCAGGAAAAATAACCACAGATAGCATTATTTTGTTGGATGCATTTGATGAGCAACTGGTATTTAGAAATCAAACAGATTTGATTGAAAATTAAGGCTTACTTTCTTTTATCTATTCCACAAAGTTTCTCAAAGAATTCACAAAAGACACAAAGAAAATCAAATTAAATCTTTGAGATTCTTTGTGTTTTACTTTGTGCATTTTGTGTAACAGCTCTCAAAATCAACTAAAAAGTTGCCAAAAGATTAAGAAAATGCTAAGAAAGGTTTTTCAGTAATTATTTTGTAAATTCGTTTCATAAATCAAAACCCCATGAGAAAAATTCTTTTTTTAGCACTCGTATTTGTTGCTTTTACAAACTGCAAACAACCTCAAATCACCACGTATTATTTGATTCGTCATGCAGAAAAAGACCGAACAAATCCTGCAAATCAAGACCCAAATTTGAATGAAGATGGATTAAAACGTGCTGAAAAATGGGCAACTTATTTCAAAGACATTTCATTAGATGCTGTGTATTCCACCAACTATAAACGAACACAACAAACTGCAAAACCCACTGCAACAGCTAAAAATTTAGAAATCCTCTCTTACAATCCTAGAGAATTGTATGCTGCTGATTTTCAAAAAGCAACTGTTGGAAAATCAGTATTGATTGTGGGTCATAGCAATACAACCCCTGCATTTGTCAATAAAATTATGGAGGCAACGTTCCTTGAAGACATGGCTGATGATGATAATGCTAGCTTGTTTATAGTTACTATTCAAGGAAATAAAAAGGACTATAAGGTGCTGAAAGTTGGGGAATAATCAATACTCAATAGATTTATTAAATTACTTACTTTTAGTTTTAAAATTTCATCTTTAAGGCTCAGAAATTCATTATTATGCTTCATTTAAATCAATTGAAAATTGATTCTCATCCGTGGAAATCCATCAAAACAATTCAACATCCGTGAATTCGTGGCGGTTGGAGTTCAAGGTTTAAAATTCAAGATTCAGGGTTTTGGGGAGTTTACAATTCGAAACGCTCTATGTTAAACCTCAACAGGTTTTCCGTCCCAAGTCCCAACGAATTTATAAGGAACAAATCGTGCAAATAGTTCTTCTTGATACCAGTTTAGTTTTCGGGTCAACAAGACTACTTCTTTGTGTCGTGGATTTTTATAGGCATAGTCCATCATTTCTGCTTGGGTTTTCCAAATACTGATGGTCGCTTGCTGAATCAAAGGCCATTCTCCTACTCCTATGGACAAAACCAATCCATCATAGCCTTCCAAACTTTGGCTTACAGTACTTACTTTACTCCAAAAAGACCACAATTTTCGGAAACGAATGCGCGCTCTTGTCAAGACCACAACTGGTTTGTCTTTGGCTAAAGTAGCTGTTTTTTGAAAAGGTTGTGTACCATTCCAAAAACCATGTGCTTCAGCGGAATTCAAATAAGCCGTCACATGTTCGCTACTTCGTTTTTGGTAGTTTTTGAAAAAAGTATTCTCTTCAAAAAAAGCGGTTGCAAATGCTTCTGATTCCCAAACACAAAAAAGAACATAGGTGCCAAAATTCGGTATCGCACTAAAACCATTCTTTGCACCTGAACCTAAAATCTTGTAAAATGTGAGTCCAGCAACCTGTTTCATTCCAAGATGACCCAATTGCATTTGAGTAAAAGCCCACCATTTATTAGAAAATGTAGCTACTTTAAAAAAAGTACTGGTGGTTATTTGACTCATGGAGTTGGTTGTTTTTAGAAGTTAGAAGTTAGATATTAGAAGTTTACTCTTTATTATTCTCTTTTCTTTACTCTTTATTCTCTTTTCTTTACTCTTTATTCTCTCCTCTTCATTCTCTCCTCTATATTCTTTACTCAAATCTCGTTTCCAATTTCAGGTAATCTAAAAACTCACTTTTGGTGGCAGCTTCTTTGAATTTTCCTCCAAATTCAGCAGTTACAGTGCTACTTTCAATGTCTTTGATTCCGCGTGAATTAACACACAAATGTTTGGCGTCAATCACACAAGCTACATCTTGAGTGCCTAAGGCTTCTTGCATGGCTTGCACCACTTGCATCGTCAAACGCTCTTGTACTTGAGGTCTTTTGGCAAAATATTCTACAATTCTGTTCATTTTTGACAATCCAATCACTCTTCCATTGGAAATATAGGCTACATGTGCACGACCAATAATGGGCAACAAATGATGTTCGCAAGTAGAATAGACCACAATGTTTTTTTCTACGAGCATTTCACCATAATTGTAGTTGTTTTCAAAGGTGGATGGTTTTGGTTTGTTTTTCGGATTCAATCCCATAAACAACTCATTGACAAAGGCTTTTGCAACTCTTCTTGGAGTTCCTTGAAGGCTATCGTCTGTCAAATCCATGCCCAAAGTGTGTAAAATATCTTTTACACTTTCTTGAATTCTATCTATTTTTTCTTGGTCAGAAAGTTCAAATGCATCTGCTCTCAAGGGAGTTTTTGCAGAAGTTGCAATGTGATTTTCTCCTATTTCGTTGATGGTTTCGTCGTTCATGCTGAATTATAAATCAAAAAATATCTCCAATATGGAAGTGCAAATTTACGTGATTACAAATTATTAATTCTAATTTGGTATCAATTAAAACTATAAAAGTATCGGATTTTATACGGTTACTAGTGATATCAATTCTGAAAGCGATACCGAATTTTGCTCCCCAGAAACCATGTTTTTCAATGTGTAGCTTTCATTTGTAATTTCTTCTGAACCCACAATCACCACAAAAGGAATGGCACGTTTGTCAGCATACGCAAATTGTTTTTTCATTTTTGCAGCTTCAGGATACAATTCTGATTTGATGTGTAAGGCTCTCAATTGTTGAATGGCTTTCAAAGAATACAAGGCTTCATTTTCGCCCAAATTCAGAAATAAGACTTTGGGTTTTGGCAAGGCAACTGCTTTGAACAATCCCAATTCTTCCAACACCAAATAAATTCGATCCAATCCAAAGGAAATCCCCACTCCAGAAACATCTTTCAAGCCAAAAATTCCTGTCAAATCATCATATCTTCCACCACCACCAATGGAACCCATGCTCACTGTTTTGGGTGCAGCCACTTCAAAAATAGCTCCTGTATAATAATTGAGTCCTCTTGCCAAGGTAACATCAATGGTCAATGTGGCTGATTGCAATCCCATTTGCTGGGTGTTTTCGATGATAAAACGCAACTCAGCAACGCCTTTTTTTCCTTCTTCTGACGATTGCAATAGATTGTCAAGTGCTCCTAATTTCTCAAGATTTGTTCCCGAAAAATCAAACAAAGGTTGCACTTTTTCAATAGCTTCTTCCGAAATTCCTTTGGAAATCATTTCTTTTTCAACACCCTCTTTACCGATTTTATCCAATTTATCTAAAGCAACTGTAAAATCAATCAATTTGTCTGATGCACCAATCACTTCCGCAATTCCAGAAAGGATTTTACGGTTGTTGATTTTGATAGTAGTTCCTTGCAAACCTAAGCTTGAAAAAACACTGTCATACAATTGTACAAACTCCACTTCTTGCCATAGAGAATCACTGCCAACCACATCAGCATCACACTGATAAAACTCTCTAAAACGTCCTTTTTGTGGACGATCTGCGCGCCAAACTGGCTGAATTTGATAGCGTTTGAAAGGAAAGGTAATGTCATTTTGGTGTTGCACTACATATCTTGCAAAAGGGACTGTAAGGTCATAACGTAAGGCTTTTTCGGAGATTTGTGATGTGAGTTTTACACTATTTTTCTCTGTTAAAAATTGCTCAGTGGCTTTATCCAAATAATCCCCAGAATTCAAAATCTTAAAAATCAATCGATCACCTTCTTCACCATATTTGCCCATCAAGGTTTCTGAATTTTCAAAACTGGGTGTTTCAATTGGCTGAAATCCGAAGTTTTCAAAAGCCGTTTTTATGGTATTGATGATATAGGTTCTGTTGGCTACTTCTGTAGGTGAAAAATCTCTAGTTCCTTTTGGAATGCTTGGTTTCATATAATTAATTACAAATTTTTAATTACGAATTACGAATTTACACTTGATAATTCGTAGTTCGTAATTCCTAATCAAGCCGCAAATATCGATAAAACCTAGCTATTCTCAAGACGTTTTTTGGTTTTATTTCGCCATTTCAATGCGTATAAAGAGGCGTTTAATTCAAAACCAAGCAAGAGAATGATGGCATTTAGCCAAACGAATAACATCAAAATTAGTAAGGTACCTATGGAACCATACAACTGATTGTATTGTGCGAATTTCTCCACATAAATTCCAAATAAATAAAAGGTAAAAAGCGAAACTACTGTGGTCAAAATTGCTCCTACAGAGAAGAATTTCGTTTCTTTTCCTTGCTTTGTTCCGTATCGAAAAAGTAAGGAAACAATCGTAAAAATCATGATTAAAAAAAGGATATTTTTACCAATATAAAACAGGTTTAAATCTGAGGTATTTAACCAGCCATTTTCGTGAATTTTAGCCAATGCAACTTGGTAAAAAATAGTGAGCGTTACAGTAATAATTAAAAAAAGTGATAGAATTAAAGACACTCCTAAAGAAACGAAATACGACCTAAAAACATTGCGAAATTCTTTAACGTGATACGAATATTCAAAACCCCCAAAAATAGCATTGATGCCATTTGTCATTAAAAAAATGGATAATACAAATCCGAAAGACAACAAACCACCATATTGATTGTTAAGAATATCCAACAAAACCATATTTACAGAATCGAAAGTTTTTGGCGGTAAAACATCTTTGATAAATGCAAATAATCCTTCTTGAAATCCATCAATTGGAATGTATGAAATGAGTGTTAAAATAAACAGTAAAAACGGGAAAATAGCCATAAAAAAACTAAAAGCAATGCCTCCTGCTCTTGATGTTAAAGCGCCTTTAATAATACCAATTCCATACATTTCCAACACATCATACAAAGACATACCTTCCAATCCAGGAATTTTTATTTTTTTTCCGAATTTCACCAACCAATTGATGATGGGTATTTTTTGTAATTGTTCTTCTACTTCTTTGGACATTTTTTTAAGTTTTTGAGTTACTAAGTTGCAGAGTGGCAAAGTTGCAAAGTTTTAAAGAAATGTTGAACGACTTTTTATTTACTTTAGATTTCATCTCTTTTTCTTAATAATTGTTTGATTGAAAATTAGACATCTTTTTTGCTTTTAGACTTCTTATCTAACTTGAAAGCATTCGTTCAATTTCTTTTGTTGATGTATATAAATCTTCAAACACAACTTTATCAATAAAATTCAAATTATAGGATATCTCTATTTGAGTTTGTATTTCAAAAAGTGATGATATTGAAATATTTAAAAATCGAATAAAATCATTTAAGCCCTCTCTTCCAAAACCCTCAGCAATATTACTGGGTATTGAAACTGAACTTCTTCTCATTTGAGAACTTAAACCAAATAATTCTTCTTTTGGATATTCCTTCGTAACCTTATAAATTTCAGTAACCAAAAGCATTGATTTTTGCCAAACTAATAATTCTTTAAAAGTTTTCATAGCATATTTTATTACAATTCAATTCTTGCAAACTTTGCCTCTTTGCCACTTTGCTGCTTTGCCTCTTTGCCTCTCTGCCACTTTACTCAATGAACAACAATCCCAAACCCATCCAAAAGTCCCACAACATTTTCTTTGCTAAAAATAGCTCCTTTTAGTAGATTTTTATCTGGGCTGATGATAAAATTAAACGACGAACTAAAATCTGCTTTTTGAAGATTTGAACTTTCAAAAATAGCGCTTTTCAAATCACATTGTTCAAAAGTAGCATTTGTGAGCTGGGTTTCAACAAAATCAACAGAAGTTAGATTGCATTTCATAAACTTTGTATGCGACATTTTCAATTGGAAAAATGAAGCAAAAGACAACGTGCACTCTTTAAAATACACTTTGAGTAAAAAAGAATTGCAATCACTAAATTTTACACCTAGCATTTTGCAATTCTCAAATCGGACATCTTTAAAAGCAGTATCTTTTACGATGGCATTGCTAAAATTACAGTCTATAAATTCACACTCAACAAACTCGATATTGGAAGCATGTACATTTTCAAAATTACAATTCACAAATCTACATTGATCATAAATTCCCTTTTTCAAGGGTGTTTTTGAAAAATCAATTTTTACAAATTCTTCACTTTCTATAAAGTTATTTGACATGTTTCTTTTGGTTTCTGTTGTTTCTATTGTTTGAGGGTTTCTATTGTTAGTTTAGTTCATTGATTCATTTCCACTTTGCCTCTTTGCTACTTTGTCACTTTGCCACTTTGCCACTTTAAAAAGCTTTCAAACTCAAATCCATATTATACACAGAATGCGTTAATGCGCCTGATGAAATGTAATTGACACCACAATCTGCATATTTTCTGAGGGTATTTTCATTGATGCCTCCTGAGGATTCTGTCAAACATTTATTGCCAATCAATTCCACTGCTTTTTTGGTGTCTTCGAAACTAAAATTGTCTATCAGAATTCTATAAATGCCTTCATGAGTTAGAATTTCCTGAATTTCTTCCAGATTTCTAGCTTCTACAATGATTTTTAAATCGAGATTGTTTGCTTGTAAATACGCTTTTGTTTTGTGAATTGCCTCCGAAATTCCGCCTGCAAAATCAATATGATTGTCTTTCAGCATGATCATGTCATACAAGGCAAATCTGTGGTTTTCTCCTCCTCCAATGATTACAGCCCATTTTTCCAATGCACGAATGCCTGGAGTGGTTTTTCTGGTGTCTAAAATTTTGGTATTTGTACCTTTTAATACCTCTACAAAATGCGCTGTTTTGGTCGCAATTGCACTCATTCTTTGCATGGCATTGAGCACCAAACGTTCTGCTTTTAAGATGGATTGTGAACTTCCTGAAACATGAAAAACAACATCGCCAAAAGCTACTATTTCTCCATCATTGATGAACGTTTCCACTTTTAAATTGGCATCTACATATACAAAAACTTGTTTTGCAAACGCAACACCTGCAATGATTCCTTCATCTTTCACTAGCAATTTTGCTTTGCCTGTGGCTTCTTTTGGGATGCAAGAAAGCGAACTGTGATCGCCATCACCCACATCTTCTCTAATGGCATTTTCGATAATCAAGGCTATTTCTTTATCAAATTGAGCTTTTGAAATCATATAATTTTGTTTGTTCGAGGTAAAAATACAAATTCATATGGCATAATTTGTAATTTTGCGACATGAAATCGCCATCAATTATGAGTTTGCTGTAGCAAACACCAATGAATAAATTGGCGATTGCATATGTGACCGCTAAAAAATAAATTTTACACATATGAAAATCAAACTACTTGCTATCGGAAAAACAGACAACAAAGCTTTACAATCTTTGATGGATGAATACCAGCAGCGTTTAAAACACTATATCAAATTTGAGTTTGAAGTAATTCAAGATATCAAAAATGCCAAAAATTTAAGCGAATCACAACAAAAAGAAAAAGAAGGCGAACTCATTCTCAGCAAACTACAACCTACAGATGAATTGCTATTGTTGGATGAAAATGGCAGTCAATTTACATCTGTTGAATTTTCCAATTTTTTACAGAAAAAAATGAATGCAGGCACCAAACAATTGGTCTTGGTAATTGGTGGTCCTTATGGCTTTTCGGAAGCAGTCTATGCAAAAGCAAGTGGTAAAATTTCTCTATCAAAAATGACTTTTTCACATCAAATGATTCGAGTTTTTGTGATTGAACAATTGTACAGAGCGTATACGATTCTGAAAAATGAGCCTTATCATCATCAATGAGATAATGAGATAATGAGATAATGTAGCAATGAGTTAATGTAGCAATAAACTAATACAACAATAAAAACAATAGAAACCCTCAAACAACAGAAACAATAGAAACCCTCAAACAACAGAAACAATAGAAACCCTCAAACAATAGAAACAACAGAAACTACAAAAACCCTTAAAATTTTGTTTAGTTTTGCCTTTTAAAAAATAATAGATGACACTGGTTTTTGCTACCAACAATGCCCACAAACTGAAAGAAGTGCAAGAAATGTTGCCAAACTCTATACAATTAGTGAGTTTGAAAGACATCAATTGTGAGGAGGACATTGAAGAAACTGCCACAACTTTGGAAGGAAATGCAGCCATAAAAGCCGATTTTATCACCCAAAAATATGGAATGAATTGTTTTGCGGATGATACTGGTTTGGAAGTAACTGCACTTGATGGAAAACCTGGAGTATATTCTGCAAGATATGCTGGAGAGCCTAGCAATGCTGAAAATAATATGACAAAATTGCTTTCTGAAATGGCTGGTGTTGAGAACAGAAATGCGCAATTCCGAACTGTAATTTGTCTGAATTTAGATGGAAATCAATATTATTTTGAAGGGATTTGCAAAGGAACAATCCTCACTAAAAAACAAGGCAACCAAGGTTTTGGATACGACCCAATTTTTCAACCAAATGGATTTGAAAAATCCTTTGCTGAAATGGACTCAGCAGATAAAAATCGGATTTCTCATAGAGGTTTGGCTATTGAAAAATTAGTGAAATTTTTAACTGAATATGTAGCATAAATATCTAAGTCAATGGTTTGGAAATACACATACGAAATTAGAAGTTTCTTCAAGAATCAAATCATTTGATAATAATTTAAATGGAAAATAATAAAAATACTTTTTGGTTCATTTTTCTTATGTTTATCATAATTCTTTATGTTGTTTACAATAAAAATAGTTATCAAAATGAAATTAATAATAACAAAGAGGAAACAATAGGAGAAATAGTTGATTTTCATTATTCAAACAAAGAATATAGACTTATATATATGTATAAAGTAGATAACATAGAATTTGAAAATATAATTTCTACAAGATTTTTTAGATGCAAAGATGGCACTAAGGGCTGTGTTGGAAAAACCTTTAAAGTCTATTACTCATCTAAAAATCCTGAGAAAAGTGATATTGATTTAGAAGAATATAATAAATTTAAGGAATAGTAATAAATAGTTATCTATCAATAAATAATCAAAAAATTTGAATAGTATTGAACTTTTAAAATGAACAAAACATCTTACAAAAAACATTTTTTATTCCTCTCTGTTTTAGGGATTGTATTGTTTTTTGTGAACATCAGTTTGGGTTCTGTAATGATTCCTATTCAAGATATTATGGCTGTTTTGATGGGCGAAAATGCCAATAAAGAAAGTTGGGAAATTATTGTGTTGAATTTCCGAATTCCGAAAGCAATTACTGCTGTGATGGTTGGCTCAGGATTGTCTGTGAGTGGTTTGTTGATGCAAACCTTGTTCAGAAATCCGTTGGCAGGTCCTTTTGTATTGGGAATTTCTTCAGGCGCAAGTTTGGGTGTTGCCTTTTTATTGTTGGGTTCTAGTTTGTTTGGAGGCGTTTTAATGAGCGGAACTTTATCAAACTGGACATTGCCAATTGCTGCCAGTTTAGGCGCATTTTTAGTATTATCAGCTGTTATTTTTGCTGCCAATAATGTACGAAATACCATGTCCATTTTGATTATTGGATTGATGTTTGGCAGTTTTGCATCTGCAATTATCAGTGTGTTATCTTATTTTAGTGAAGCTACTCAATTGCAACAATTCGTGTTTTGGAGTTTTGGTAGTTTGGGCAATTTGAGTTGGAATGAAATCCTAGTTTTTGCTGTTTTCTATGTGTTAGCCATGTGCGGAATTTTTCCCATTTTAAAATCTTTAAACAGTTTGCTTTTGGGCGAAAACTATGCAAAAAGTTTAGGAATTCCGATTCAAAAAAACAGAAATATCATCTTGCTCATTACGAGTATATTGACTGGCGTTATTACAGCATTTTCAGGACCAATTGCTTTTGTAGGATTGGCTGTACCTCATTTGGCAAGAATGCTTTTTACAACCTCAAATCATAAGGTTTTAGTGCCTGCAACTATGTTAATTGGAGCTATTGTATTACTGCTTTGTGATATTATTGCGCAATTGCCAACAAGCGAACATACCTTGCCCATCAATGCAATTACCTCACTTTTTGGTGCACCTGTGGTGATTTGGTTGCTCATCAGAAAAAAGAAACTTTACGTGTAATGATTATGGAAAGTACGAATACTATTTTACGCACAGAAAATTTACATATTGGATACACTGCTAAAAAGAAGTCGATTTCTGTGGCTAAAAACATTAATTTCCATCTTCAAAAAGGAAGTTTTGTTGCTTTATTAGGAAAAAATGGTATTGGAAAATCAACATTGTTACGAACTATTTCCAATGTTCAAAAACCACTTGAAGGAGCAATTTTTATGGATGAAAAACCATTGGAATCTTACAGCACTAAAAGTTTGGCAACCGCTATCAGTTTGGTACTTACAGAACGATTGCCCGAAAGTCAACTCACTGTTTTTGAATTGATTGCACTTGGTAGACAGCCTCATACAAACTGGGTTGATCAGTTAACTCCTCTTGATGTTGAAAAAATTGAAACTGCTATGACACTCACCGAAATTACTCATTTGTCAAATCAAAGATATTATGAGTTGAGTGATGGTCAATTGCAGCGTGTTTTAATAGCAAGAGCACTTGCGCAAGACACTCCTTTAATTATTTTAGATGAACCTACAGCGCATTTGGATTTGCATCATACCTTACAAATTTTTAAAGTTCTGAAAAAGTTGGTTTCAGAAACTTCAAAAACTATTTTGATTTCTACACATGAAGTAAACTTAGCTATCAAATTTTCTGATGAAATTGCCTTGATGACAGAAAATTCATTTCACAAAGACAGTCCAAAAAATTTGATTGAAAACAATATTTTTGATACACTTTTTCCAGACGAAATAATTCGTTTTGATAAAACGCTCCAACAATTTGTGATGAAATAACAACTATTTCGTCGTTAACTAACTTCTTTTTTAACACATTTCCCAAATATTGAAACTCATTTTTCGATTCAAAATTTTTCGTTTTTTATCAATTTTTGATAATTATCTGAACCTTAGGGAGCTATTATTTATACATCCAAAAAAGTCAATAATTGAAAAATTATGAGTTTCATAATTAAAAATGTGTGTCAAAAATTATTCACATCAAAACTGATTTTTTATTACATATTATCAAATATTAAGTATTATATTTCCTAATTATTACATTATTAATAATTCATAGGAAGGTATTCGAATGTATTTGCAATTTTTTAACATAGTTCACTTTTAGTGTTTTGTATCTTTGACATAATAAATTTAGCGAACTTAAAAGCACTATAATTATGAGAAAATTAGCAATTATTGGAATGATGTTTTTAGCAGGAAGCGCTTTTGCGCAACAAGGTGTAACAGGACCAAAGTTTAAAAACACTAACGTATGGGAAGTGAAAAAAACGGCTACCGTTTTAAACGTAAAAGGTGTAGTAACCCCCGAATTGAAATCACCAGAACTTAAAAATTTACAAGTTTGGCAACGAAAATCAACAACAGACATGGTTGTTAAAATAGGGAATCGAAAAATGCATGATTTGCAAGGTCCAAAAAGAAAAAATTACCATCCTTGGCAAAAATAAAAACCAAAAAGAGTTGCGAAAGCAGCTCTTTTTTATTTTAACTGATGTATCATTTTTTAATCAAAAAAAAACATCAAATACTGAAATCACTAAAAAACTTAACAGTTTGCCAAAAAATAAATTTCGAAAAACAGAATTCACTTCTTTTTTCCTACATTTGAAAAATAATAAATAATCAATAATTTATAAAGATTTCATTTATGAAAAAAATACTTTTTCTTGCTGGCGCATTGGCAATATATGCTTGTGGAGCTAATAAAAACACTGCCGAGGACAGCAATATAGACCAAGCCTCTAAATACGCTTCAACCATCACTGCTAAAGAATTAGGGACTCACCTATTTACGTATGCATCAGATGAATTTGAAGGTAGAAATACTGGCGAACCTGGACAAAAAAAAGCAGTTGAATACTTAAAAAACTATTATGTAAGTCAAGCAATTCCTTCACCAATTTCAAGTGATGATTATTTTCAAGAAGTTCCAGCCGAGTTTTTGAACAAACGCAAAAGACAAGTTCCTTTAAAAGACTCTGAAAATGTGGTTGCTTTTATAAAAGGTTCCGAAAAACCTGATGAAATTATTGTGATCTCTGCGCATTTAGACCATGAAGGCATCAAAGATGGTGAAATTTATAATGGTGCTGATGATGATGGTTCAGGTACAGTCGCTTTGTTAGAAATTGCACAAGCTTTTCAAATGGCAGTAAAAGCAGGAAAAGGCCCAAAACGTTCTATCTTATTTTTACATGTAACTGGTGAAGAAAAAGGCTTATTAGGTTCTCAATATTATACTGACAATCCTATTTTTCCTTTGGCAAATACAGTTTGTAACTTAAATATTGACATGGTTGGAAGAATTGACGACCGTCATAAAGAAGATCCAAACTATGTGTATTTGATTGGCTCTGATAAATTGAGTACAGAATTACATACGCTTTCTGAAGAAATCAATAACAAATACACAAAAATCAATTTAGATTATAAATACAATGATGAGAACGATCCAAATCGTTTTTACTATCGTTCAGACCACTATAACTTTGCAAAACACAACATTCCAATTATTTTTTATTTTAACGGAACTCATGCTGACTATCACAGACCAACAGATACTCCTGATAAAATCAACTATGAATTGTTAGAAAATAGAGCTCGTTTGGTATTTCACACTGCTTGGGAAGTGGCAAACAAAGAAACAAGAATCATTGCTGACAAAGCAGTAAAAAAATAAGAAAGCATTTTTTTGATTTCATTTAAAAAAACCGAGTTTTACTCGGTTTTTTTTTGCTCTAAAAGAGAATTTTATGTTACTTTTTAATAGTTGAATTTTTCAAACAATTAAGTTAATTTCGCTCTTCCAACATCGGCACAAAAGCAAAATCGCCCAACTCATGTTTTTCAAATTCTTTATTGGATTTCCGAATAAATAAGGTCATAATTTGAGTTTGATCGCCCACAGGAATCAGTAACATTCCTCCTACTTTCAATTGCGCCATCAAAGGTTTGGGTACAAAAGGCGCACCTGCTGTGACAATAATTTTATCAAAAGGAGCTTCTTCGGGCAAACCTTTATAACCATCACCAAAAATAAATTTCTTTGGATAGTATCCTAATTTCGGTAAAAACAATGAGGTTTTTTTAAACAATTCTACCTGTCTTTCAATGGTATATACTAAGGCTTTTAGTTCCAATAAAACCGCTGTTTGATACCCTGAACCTGTGCCAATTTCCAACACTTTTTCACCTTTTTGTACTTGCAACGTTTGTGATTGAAAAGCCACAGTATAAGGTTGTGAAATGGTTTGCCCAGCTGCAATAGGAAATGCCTTATCTTGATAAGCATGGTCTTCAAAGCTAGAATCAATAAACAAATGCCTAGGAATGCTACGAATGGCATTCAATACATTTTCATCAGTGATTCCTTTGGCTTTGAGAACGTTGGCTAATTGATTACGAAGTCCTTGGTGTTTTGCAGTATCTTTCAATGTCATGTTCTTTTAAGAAAGCTAAAAATAGGAATATTTTCAGATAAATTCTCATAAAATTGTATCTTTGTTTTTGCTGATTTTTTTAATCAATTTCTAAAAAATAAAGAATTTATGTTGAAAGTGGGAGTTTTAGGTGCGGGTCATCTTGGTAAAATTCATTTGCGTTTATTGCAACAATCTGATAAATATGAGTTGGTTGGTTTTTACGATCCATCTCCAGAAAATACCGAAAAAGTAATTGCTGAATTTGGCTATACATCATTCAATTCTGTGGATGATTTGATTGATGCCGTTGAAGTTGTTGATATTGTAACACCCACACTTTCTCATTTTGACTGTGCTAAAAAAGCGATTGAAAAAGGCTGTCATATCTTTGTGGAAAAACCAATTGCCAAAACAGTTATTGAAGCTGAGGCAATTAAAACATTGGCAAGTCAATACCATGTTTTGGGGCAAGTTGGTCATGTGGAGCGTTTTAATCCTGCTTTTTTGGCTGCCAAAGATTTGATCAACAATCCTATGTTTATTGAAACGCACAGATTGGCGGAATTCAATCCACGAGGAACAGATGTGCCTGTGGTGTTGGATTTGATGATTCATGATATTGACATTATTTTATCGGTTGTAAAATCAAAAGTTAAAAATGTGCATGCTAGTGGAATTTCTGTCATTTCAGAAACTCCTGATATTGCCAATGCCAGAATTGAGTTTGAAAATGGTTGCGTTGCCAACTTAACATCGAGTAGAATTTCGATGAAAAACATGCGTAAAACACGATTTTTTCAAAAAGACGCTTACATTTCTGTTGACTTTTTAGAGAAAAAAACAGAAGTGGTTCGTATGAAGGATGTTCCTGAACATCCTGATGATTATGCCATGATTTTGCAAAACGATGAAGGTGTTCAAAAACAAATCTATTTTGAAAATCCTGAAGTAAAACAAAACAATGCCATTTTGGACGAATTGGAAACCTTTGCAGATGCCATCATCAACAATACAACTCCTGTGGTAACATTGAGTAATGGAACAGAAGCATTGAGAATTGCACAAATGGTGATTGATAGTTTTTAATTTAAAAGTTTAAATGTTGAAGTGTTTCTATTGTTGAAGGATTTCAAGTTTTGATTAACTATTTAAACAAAAAAACAACAGAAACAATAGAAACAACACTAAAATAATATATCCTATTTTATGAAAAATATAGCTGTAATTGGTGCTGGAACCATGGGAAATGGCATTGCACACACGTTTGCACAATGTGATTATAATGTTCAATTGATTGATGTTTCTGAAGCGTCATTGAAACGTGGCATGGATACTATTGCCAAAAACTTGGACAGAATGGTTGCAAAAGAAAAAATAACCATTGCTGAAAAGGAAAAAACATTATCAAATATTACCACTTTTACTTCGATTAAAGAAGGAGTAAAATATGCTAGTTTAGTGATTGAAGCTGCAACTGAAAATGTGGCTTTGAAAACCCAAATTTTCAAAGAATTAGACGAAGTGTGTGCTGAAGATACTGTTTTAGCGACGAATACTTCTTCCATTTCTATCACGCAAATTGGAGCTGCAACCAAAAGAGCAGACAAAGTAATTGGCATGCATTTTATGAATCCTGTACCCATCATGCAATTGGTAGAAATTATCAGAGGCTATAATACGAGTGATGAAGTGACCAATTTTATTGTGGATTTATCTCAGAAAATAGGAAAAATCCCTGTGGAAGTGAATGATTATCCTGGGTTTGTAGCAAACCGCATTTTGATGCCAATGATTAATGAATCCATTGAAACTTTATATAATGGCGTTGCTGGAGTTTCCGAAATTGATACAGTAATGAAATTGGGAATGGCACACCCTATGGGACCATTGCAATTGGCTGATTTTATTGGGTTGGATGTTTGTTTATCTATTTTACACGTAATGTATGAAGGATTTAAAAACCCAAAATATGCTCCTTGTCCATTGTTGGTAAATATGGTGAGAGCAGGAAAATTGGGCGTAAAATCTGGAGAAGGTTTTTATGATTATTCAGAAAATAAAAAAGCTGAAATTGTATCAAAAATGTTTGTTTAAAATGTTATTTACAAGTTGAAAACTAGAGTAATTGAAGTTCGTTTCTAATTGAAAATTAATACAAATTAAATTATAATTAAAGGTTTTTAAAGCCCTTCAAAGTAAACTAAGAAAATGAGAAGAATTTTAATAATAATTTTAGTTCTTACATTATTTGAATGTAAAAAAGAAAGTAAAAAAAATATAATTACAAATCAAGATAGTAAATCTCAGAATAACTACTTGAATTCAAAACTAGACTCTATAAATGCTGAACTAAAAAAATATAAAACCTTATTTAAAACAATTGAATTTCTTTCATCTGGAGAATTTAGATACATCGAAAATGAAAAGAATGATATTTATGGAGAAAACTATAGAGTTGAAATATATTTAAGTGAAATATATAAATCTGTATATGTAAGTCATATAGAATATTATGGTGAAGGAATGCAAAGAATTTCCAAAAGTACACGAATTGATTTTGAAAAAATGTCTGGAATAACTAATGGACAAACAAATAATTTAGAATTTAACAAGTGGAATAATTTTAATCACTTTGAGTTAAGGTTAGGGGAGCAAATTTATGGAGTTGAGATAAAAAAACCTAATGAGTTTATAATTTCAGAATATTAAAGAACAAAAGCAATTTCAATGAAAAACCAACTCTTCCTCCTTTTCTTTCTTTTTTCGATAACGTTCACAATAAGTCAAGAAAAGAAAAAGGCTGTTTTGAAACCATATAAAATTGGATTTCTCTACAATTATGGCACCAATGAAAATTTTGTAAATGATGATGTTGATTATACCTATTCAACTCAAACCTATAAAGGACAACTTTTTTACAAATTAGGAACTTGGAAAAATTGGGATTTTGAGTTGATTGCGCAACCGCAAGTACAAGTACTAAAGCATCAATTGATAAATGAATGGTATGTAACTCCTGATCAAGAAAATTATCAAGAAAAAATTGCTGAATTTATACAACCAAAAACGATGCATTTGTATGGTATTGAGTTTGGATTGGCAGGTGTGAAAAAAATTTTTCAAAAAGTGTATTTCCAAGGAAGTTTAAGCTTAGGATTTTCTGTGATTGACACACGAACAGAAAGACTGGCAAAAGGATTTACATTTATTGAAAACTTATCTTTAGGTATTTTGTATAAAACTACTTCAAAATCTCAATTTTATTTGGGTACAAATTTTGGTCACGTTTCCAATCTTGATTTTCAAAAACCCAATGATGGCTATAATATTTTGGGTTTAGAAATTGGTTACAATTATATTTTAAACTAAAAAAAGACCTTTTGCAAGGTCTTTTTTTTTACTCAATAAGTTCCAGCTTATTTTCCCAACCAAGAATTCAACATCCAAATGGTTTTTTCTTGCTCTGCAATGAAATCACTCATCATGGAATTGGTTCCTTCGTCATTGGTTTCATCTGAAAGATGTAAAATTTCTCTCTCTAAAATCAATAATTTTGACAAAGAACTGACAACCAATTCTACAGCTTCCACATCGTTTGAAATATCTTTCCCAACAGGAACTGTGGATGTATTCAAATAATCTTGAAAAGTGTGTAATGGCTTGGCTTGCAATGTCAAAATTCGCTCTGCAATGAAATCGATTTTTACTTGAGCATCTGTATAAAATTCCTCAAACTTTAAATGCAATTCAAAGAAATTTTTACCCTTGATATTCCAATGCAAACCTCTCAAATTTTGGTAATAAATTTGAAAATTTGCTAATAATACATTCAATTTTTCGGCAACATTTTTACTATCAATCTTGTCTAATCCAATGGTTAATTTGCTCATAATCTTTATTTTAGTATTCTTTCAAATTTACTCAAAAAATATCGCAATTAACTATAATTATTATTGATAGTTTTAATATCTTTATCAAATAATACTATTTACATGACAATTACCCAATTAAAATACGTTTTATCTGTTGCTGAATATCAAAATTTCACTATTGCAGCAGAGCATAGTTTTGTTACTCAGCCCACATTGAGTATGCAAATTCAAAAATTAGAAGAAGAATTAGATGTAAAGATTTTCAATCGTTCTAAAAAACCTATAGAATTAACCGAAGTTGGAAAAAAAATTGTGGAACAAGCTAAGGTAATTGTGGATGAAAGTACCCGAATTTCAGATATTGTTCATCAACAAAAAGGATATGTTGGAGGCGAATTCAAATTAGGAATGATTCCTACAATTATGCCCACATTATTGCCTATGTTTTTGAATAACTTTACCAAAAAATATCCAAAAGTAAAGCTCATCATTGAAGAATTAACCACTGAAGACATCATAAAAAAATTGACTGATGGACATTTGGATGCAGCTATTGTGGCTACCCCATTAGAAAATGAAGCCATTAAAGAACGTCCTTTATATTATGAACCTTTTGTAGGTTTGATTCCTGAAAATCATCGTCTTTTTCAAAATAAACAAATTACTGTGGAAGATTTAGAAATGGAAGATATTTTGCTTTTGGAAGATGGTCATTGCTTTAAGGATAGTATTATCAATTTATGCAGAAACTATAAAGTTGATAATAAAAAAGGATTTCAGTTGGCAAGTGGAAGTTTTGACACTTTGATTAAACTTTCCAAAGAAGGTTTAGGAATGACATTATTACCTTATTTACACACGTTAGATTTATCAGAAAAAGATCAAAAACATTTGAGAGAATTTCAAAGTCCACCACCTGCAAGAGAAGTGAGTTTGATTTATCATAAATCGCAATTGAAAATGCAATTAATTGAGGCTTTGAAAAAAACCATTGATGGCGTTGTTAGAGGTGCCATTTCTTTTTCGGATGTAAAAATCGTCAGTCCAATTCAAAAGAAATAAAACAAAAAAGGAAGCTTTTCAGCTTCCTTTTTTTTATGCATACATTTTATCGCGCAATTCTTTGATTTTTGGATCAGCGATATAATCGTCAAATGTGGTGTATCTATCAATAATTCCATTTGGAGTCAACTCGATAATTCTGTTGGCAACAGTTTGTGCAAATTCGTGGTCATGAGTTGTGAACAAAACAGTTCCTTTAAAATTGATTAACGAATTGTTCAAAGCCTGAATAGATTCCAAATCCAAGTGATTTGTTGGTTCATCCAATAACAAAATATTGCCTCTTTTCATCATCATTCTTGATAGCATACAGCGTACTTTTTCACCTCCAGAAAGTACATTACTTTTTTTCAAAGCTTCTTCTCCTGAAAAAATCATTTTTCCTAAAAATCCTCTTAAAAAAACTTCCTCACGTTCTTCTTCAGTTTGGGCATATTGACGTAACCAATCTACCAAATTCAAATTTCCATCTTGAAAAAAAGAGGAATTATCCAAAGGTAAATACGATTGTGTGGTGGTAACTCCCCATGAAAATTTGCCAGCATCTGCTTTTTCATGCTCCGTAATTATTTGATAAAATGCGGAAACAGCTCTTGAATTCTTAGAAATAACAGCCACTTTATCGCCTTTGTTCAAGTTGATATGAACGTCATCAAATAGTTTTTCACCTTCAAAGCTTTTGCTCAAGCCTTCCACATTCAAAATTTGATCTCCTGCTTCTCTATCTTGGTCAAAAATAATGGCAGGATAACGTCTGCTAGATGGTTTGATATCCTCTACATTTAATTTTTCAATCATTTTTTTACGAGAAGTTGCCTGCTTAGATTTGGCAACATTGGCAGAAAAACGACGAATAAACTCCTCTAATTCTTTCTTTTTATCTTCCGCTTTTTTGTTTTGCTGTGCACGTTGTTTTGCAGCTAATTGACTAGATTCATACCAAAAAGTATAATTTCCAGAATAATGATTGATTTTTCCAAAATCGATGTCAGAAATATGAGTACAAACTGCATCCAAAAAGTGTCTATCGTGAGAAACTACAATCACACAATTGTCATAATTTGCTAAAAAATTCTCTAACCAAGCAATGGTTTCAAAATCCAAGTCATTGGTTGGCTCATCCATAATCAACACATCAGGATTTCCAAAAAGTGCTTGTGCAATCAATACACGAACTTTTTGCTTTCCGTCCAAATCTTTCATCAAAGTAAAATGATACTCTTCTGAAACTCCCAAATTTGACAATAAAGCTGCAGCATCAGAATCAGCGTTCCAACCATTCATTTCTTCAAAAACAATCTGAAGTTCCCCTATTTTTTCAGCATTTTCGTCAGTATAATCTGCGTATAAATCATCAATTTGTTTTTTGATTTTAAACAACTCTTTGTTTCCCATAATCACAGTTTCCAACACTGCATATTCATCAAATTCATTGTGATTCTGGGTTAAAACAGACATTCTTTTTCCAGGTTCTAAATGCACTTGACCAGAAGTTGGGTCTTGTTTTCCTGAAATTATTTTTAAAAATGTCGATTTTCCTGCTCCGTTTGCACCTATAATTCCATAGCAATTTCCTTGCTGAAATTTGGTATTCACTTCATCAAACAAAATTCTTTTTCCAAACTGGACAGATAAATTAGAAACTGATAACATATTGTAAAATTTTGTGCAAAAGTACGAATTTGATTTACTTTTAAGGCCTGATTTTAAATGCTTTTTGATGATTTTTTTCGTGAAATTTTTAAGGAAGTATTGTTTATATTTTAACAGCGCATTAACAATCATAGCTATTACGAATACCTAAATTTGTATTGTCTATAGTAAAATAAATAAATGTTTACATACGTAAAATATCTTGCATTCATAACGATCTCAATTTCTTTAATCAACTGTAAATCAGAGGTGAAAGAAGTTCATACTTATTTTGGAGGAAAGATCATACACCCAAAATCGGATCATGTTATTTTGTATTCTATGGATCAAGCAATTGACACTTTTTATTTGGACGAAAACAATAATTTTTTTGGAGAATTAAAAATTGCCTCTGAAGGATTGTTTTATTTTACACATGGATATGAAAATCAATACTTGTATTTACAACCAAATGATAGTTTATTATTGCGCTTAAATACTTGGGATTTTGATGAATCACTTGTTTTTGCTGGAAAAGGTGCTGACCGAAATAATGTGTTGATTGATTGTTTTTTAGAAGAGGAAAGAGAATCAAACAGCACTTATGAATTTAATAAGTTAGAACCTAAAAATTTTAAAGAAAAATTTGATTCATTAATTAAAGATAAGCTCTTTTTATATGATGAGTATGTTAAAACTCATCCTGAAGAAAGTAATGGTTACCGAAAAGTATTAAAAGTTGCTTTGACCTATCCTTTATATGCACGTTTGGAAAAATACCCAATGATTCATGCAAAACTGACAGAATCTGATAAACTTCCTGAGATTAACAAATCGTTCTATGACTACAGAAAATCTGTTGAAATTGATGACGATTCATTGATTTATTACCCACCATATTCAAAATATGTAAGAAATCATTTGTACAATGAAACCTATTCTTTGGGCTATACCCCAATGAAAAAGAATTATACTGCCAATTTTACATCGGATTTATTGACAATCATACACAAGAAAATTTCTCATGAGGATACTAAAAATGCGTTCTTAAAGCAAACAATTCTAAGTCATTTTTTCAATAAATCAAGTTGTAATTTAAATCAAGTTCCATTTGATAAATTTTTGAAATTTAGCTCTGATGAAGAAGATAAAAATCAAGTAAGAAATCTTATCAGTGATACACAATCAATACTTTTAAATAGTAAATTAGTTGAATTTAGCATCAATGATTATTTAGATACTCCAAGATCAATACACGATTTGATAAAAGGTAAAAATGCGTTTCTTTTCTTTTGGAGTCCTGAATATGTATCTGAACCCTATTTGGTTTCTCGCATCAACTTTTTATCAAATACCTATCAAAATATTGCATTTATTCCAATCAAAATTGATGGTGTGAAAACAGAACGTATTGAAAAATTGGATATCAAAGCACAATTTTATCTTGCTGATGACAGCTCAGCAAACCAATTCTTAACTTCCAAAATGCCTCGTTCAATTCTTGTAAATAAACAAGGAAAAGTAATGAATGGCTATGCTTCTATTTCGTCACCAAACTTGGATGAATATCTTATGAATTTAAATAAATTAAAATAGTTTATAAATACTTGCTATTCATTTTATTTAGATTACCTTTGCACGATTTTTGAAACGAGATTATTTTGTTTAAAATCAAGTCGAATTATAACAATCGGTTTGCAGGTGGGCGTCTGTGAATCACAAAAAACACAGTATGTCAACATTTTTAGAGTTGGGTTTGAAAGAACCTATCACAAGAGCATTATTAGATTTAGGATATGAAAATCCTACAGTAATTCAAGAAAAAGCAATTCCTCAAATTATTTCTTCAAAAAGCGATTTAAAAGCATTTGCACAAACAGGAACAGGAAAAACTGCCGCATTTAGTTTGCCAATATTACAATTAGTAGATGAAAACAACTCCAATACACAAGCAATTATTTTATCACCAACTAGAGAATTAGCTGTTCAAATTGGTAAAAACATTCAAGATTTTTCTAAGTATTTAAAAAATTTGAAAGTAGTTACTGTGTATGGTGGTGCAAGCATGGAAGAACAAATTCGTTCTTTAAACAAAGGTGCTCAAATCATTGTGGGAACTCCAGGTAGAACGTTAGATTTAATCAACAGAAGAGCACTAAAATTAGGCAATGTAGAATGGTTGGTGTTAGATGAAGCTGACGAAATGTTGAATATGGGTTTCAAAGAAGATTTAGATAATATCTTACAAGTTACTCCAAAAACAAAACAAACGTTGTTGTTTTCTGCAACATTCCCTGCAGAAGTTGAAGCTATTTCTAGAAACTACATGACCAAACCAGTTGAGATTACTTCTGGTCAAAAAAATGAAAGTTCAGACAATGTTAGTCACGAATATTATTTGGTAAACGAAAGTACACGTTACCTTGCCTTAAAGAGAATTGCAGATTTAAATCCTGATATTTATGGAATTATTTTCTGTAGAACAAGAAGAGAAACTCAAGAAGTTGCTGATAAATTAATCAAAGATGGTTACAATGCTGATGCATTGCATGGTGATTTATCACAAGCGCAAAGAGATTCAGTAATGGATAAATTCCACAATAAAAGTGTGCAATTGTTAGTGGCTACTGACGTTGCTGCACGTGGAATTGACGTAAATAATTTGACACACATTATCAATCACAAATTACCAGACCAAATCGAAAATTACAACCATAGAAGTGGACGTACAGGAAGAGCTGGGAAAAAAGGGATTTCGTTGGTTTTGGTGAACAATAAAGAGAAGAGCAAATTAAGACCGATTGAAAAAATCATCAACAAAAAGTTTATTGAAACGAGAGTTCCTTCTGGAAAAGAAATTTGCGAAAGTCAATTAATGCACTTGATTGATAGAGTAAAAAATACGGTTGTAAATGAAAGTGAAATTCAGGAATTTCTACCTAGTATTTATAAAAAGTTAGAAGATTTTTCAAGAGAAGAATTGATTAAAAAGTTTGTTTCTCTCGAATTCAACACGTTCTTATCTTATTATGAAAATTCAAAAGATTTGAATGATTTATCAAGAGAAAGTTCGAAAACTAGAGTAACAAGCGAAAATATGACTCGTTTTTTCATCAATATTGGTAGAAAAGACAGCTTGAATCCAGCAAAATTGATTGGATTGATCAACGACCAAAATATTGGAAACAAAATTGAAATTGGTGCCATTGATATTTTAGATACTTTTTCGTTTTTTGAAATCGACAAAAACTTCGAAGAGAAAACTTTAGAAGCATTTGCAAGTAACCAACCTGATTTTGAAGGACGTACAGTGAATATTGAAGTCACAAAAAAAGAACGTTCTGGAAATGAAAGAAGAGATGGTAAAAAACCATTTGCTAAAAAAGAAGGTGGTTTTGGAAGACGCAGAAGTGATGAAGGTGGTGCTAAAAAAGGAGCAGATTTTGGCGGAAGAAAAAGAACTGATAGAAAATTTAGTGATCGCCCAAAAACCTCTGTTGATAAAAAAGCAGGTGGATTTGGTAGAAAAAGAAAATAATATCTCACTTTAAAACTAAAAAAAAGCTTCACAAATTGTGAAGCTTTTTTATTATTTTTTTTTCAAAAACGCAACTACTGCTTTTCGAATATCAAAAGCCAATTCATCAGGTTTTGGTTCATAAATTGAAATTACCTCTTTATTTTTTTCCGATAAAAAAGGAATGTCAAAACCTTTTAATAAATAGTCTGAAAAAGCTACAGTATATGTTTTTTGAATATTTATTTGTTGATTGTTAATCATCCAAATATCGTTTACTTTTTCTGCATTATATCGCTGTAAATAAGCCCCAGTTCCAGCTGCTAAAACACCATAATCTAAAACTCTTTTTAACAATCTTCCTTTGAGTTGCACTTTCAAAACTGCACCTCCATAAGGCAACACTCTAAAAATATCAACTGGAGTTATATCTCCCAATAAAACATCATCAATGCGAATGGACCCTCCATTCACCAAAGCACAATCTACCTCATTATCAAAAGAATAGGACATTGATTTTGTAATGAGAATTCCTAAATTGGTTTGCTCACTTCGAATTGGAGTGTCTCTACCATCCAAACCAGGATTGGCATTGTAAATAATTTCGTTGGGATTGTCAATGATTTTTTTGATGTTTTCCGTTAAAATTCTTTGCCATTTTGAAACAATTCCTCCTACTTTTTTGTCTTCATGAATTCCATCATTGATTTCTTTCAATTCCGAATTTACAATCACTTTATTAGTTTTTTTATCAAATGAAATTCTATGAATATATACTGTTTTGGCATTCGCATCCGCTTTTGTAATCAACACATTCCCAACATTATCTTTGCTATTTGTGTGCTCATGACCACCCATAATTAAGGGAATGTTTGGCAATAACTTTGCAATCCGTTTATCATTCACAATTTTCACATGTGTCAATCCAAAAACCACATCAACACTATCTTTGAGGGCATTGTAAGAAGCCCTTGCTTTGTCAAACATGTTTTCATAATGAACATAATCTTTAGGATTGGAAGGAATACACACACTGATAAAACCAATTTTGATTTTAGTACCATCTTCATCTTCAAACTCTTTGATAAAAGTATCTTTTAAGGGTACTTTTTGACCATTTATTTCTTTGTAAAATGCAACAGTATCTTTTTCTGAAATCAATTTTACATTGGATGAAATCCAAGGAAATTGACTTTCATTCAATCTTTTTTGAAGGTCATTTTGAGATAAATCAAACTCATGATTTCCAAAGGCAACCAAGTCAAAGTTCATAGCATTCATCACTTCAATCATTTGCCTTCCATAAACTCGCTCATTATCAACCTTTAAAGTTCCAATCAAAGATGGATTTAAAAAATCGCCAGCCATCATCAAAAGTGTATTTTTATTTTCTTTTAGCAATTCTTGATGAACAGTTTCAACTCTTGCCATTCCTCCAAATTTTCCTCCTTGAATAGGTGCAATTTCATAAACATCATTAAGTTGCAAAAAAGTAAAATTAATTTTTTGATCCTCTTTTTTACAGGAAAAAAGGGATATTAAAAAGGTGAAAACAATATAAAACTTGAAATTTTTCATCATTCAAATATTTCTAATGCTTTGTTATAAGCGCTTTCAAAACTCATAGGTTTTATATTTGTAATCGCTTTTTGTACCGTAAAATAACTTAGTAATTTTTCAGTGGGCATATTTCCTGTCAAGTCATCTTTTGCCATTGGACAACCTCCAAAACCCATAATAGCACCATCAAAACGAACGCAACCTGCTTTGTATGCAGCATTTACTTTTTCAAACCAAGAATCAGGAGTGGTATGCAAATGCGCACCAAACTCAATTGCTGGATATTGAGAAATTAAATTAGAGAATAAATAGTCAATAATTTCGGGTGTTGAACTGCCAATTGTATCTGATAATGATAAAATTTTTACACCCATTTTGGCTAGTTTTTCAGTCCATTTTCCAACGATTTCAACATTCCAAGGATCTCCATATGGATTTCCAAAACCCATAGACAAATAGGCAACCACTTCTTTATGTGTCTTAGTAGCAATTTCCAAAATTTCATCCAAAGTTTCAATAGATTCCTCAATGGTTTTGTGCGTATTTCGCATCTGAAAATTTTCGGAAATAGAAAAAGGATATCCTAAATAATTGATTTCCTCAAATTGTGATGCATCCATTGCTCCTCTTGTATTGGCGACAATTGCTAGCAATTTGGTTTGCGTTCTTGACAAATCTAACATTGCTAAAACTTCTGCAGTATCTCGCATTTGAGGAATCGCTTTGGGCGACACAAAACTTCCAAAATCTAAGGTATCAAAACCAACATTCAGCAAAGAATTGATATATAATGCTTTTTTTTCAGTAGGAATAAAATGACTTTTGATGCCTTGCATGGCATCTCTTGGACATTCTATGATTTTGACTTGTTTCATTGAAATCAAAGATAGTTAAAGTAAGCTATTTCTGAAATTTTTTACCATGGAAAATTATTGAATTTTAAAAAATTAGAATGCTTTTTTGAGAAAAATACAACTATTTTTTGAAAACAATTTCCAAACCCTTTTATTGATTACAATTACAAAAATATCAAAAGCGCAATCCCAACAAAAACAAAAATTTGTGCCCATTTTAAAACCAAGCCAATTTGTTTGTTTTGCTGAATATAAGTAGATATTTTGCCACCCAAAAAAGCGATACTTCCAAAAATAACAAACGAAACTAGGATAAAAATAAATCCCAAAATATAAAATTGCAGCACTACAGAAAGGTCTTTGGAAAACAAAAATTGAGGAAAAAAAGCCAAGAAAAAAATAGTCACTTTTGGATTCAATACATTCATCAAAAAACCTGTTTTGAATAATTGAATTTCAGATTTTTTTTGAACGTTATCAGTAGAAAAGGAAATCTCAGCATCACTTTGATATACTTTATAAGCCAAATACAACAAATAAGAAGCTCCAAATACTTTCAATAAAAGGAAGATATTTTCGTTATTTTTGATGATTGCAGAAACACCAAAAGCAACCAAAGAAGTATGAATAATACATCCTGTCATCAATCCAAAAACGGTTGCAAAACCCTGTTTTTTACCATTCACAATGCTTTGAGTTAGCACAAAAATATTATCAGGCCCAGGAGAAATAGCCAAAACTGATGATGCGAATACAAATGAAAGTAAGATTTCAATCATTGAAAATTACTGATTTAAAATCGCTTTATTGATGCGTTTTATCAAACTTGGGCCTTCATAAATAAAACCTGTGTAAATTTGAATTAAATCTGCGCCTGCATTCAGTTTTTCTAAAGCATCTTCTTCAGAATGAATTCCTCCTACTCCAATAATTGGAAATGCTTTTTGAGAATTATCAGCCAAATATTGTATTACTCTAGTACTTTGATTTTTAATAGGTTGACCACTCAAACCACCATTTCCTATTTGTGCTAAGATTTCCTTAGAAATTTTTAAATCTTCTCTTGAAGTGGAAGTATTGGAAGCAATGACACCATCAATTTTTGTTTCAGCTACCAATTCAATAATTTCATCCAATTGATGATGATTCAAGTCTGGAGCTATTTTTAGTAAAATTGGTTTTTTAATTTTGAATGTTTGATTCACTTTTTGACATTCCGTAATTAAAGAAATCAAATAGTCTTTGTCATTCAATTTTGCATGACTTCCCACATTTGGACAACTCACATTCAACACAAAATAATCCACAAAAGGATGTAATTCTTGGAAACATTCTATGTAATCAGCTGTGTAATTTTCAGGTAAGGTGAACGTATTTTTTCCAATATTTCCGCCAATAATTACCTTGTGTTTGTTCTTTTTCAATTGTTTAATTACTGCCTCCAAACCATGATTGTTAAAGCCCATTCTATTGATGATTCCTTGATCATCTTTCAAACGAAACAAGCGTTTTTTAGGATTTCCTTCTTGCCCTTTTGGTGTCACAGTTCCAATTTCGATGAATCCAAAACCAAAATCAGCCAATTCGTTGTATAAAACCGCATTTTTATCAAACCCTGCTGCTAAACCTACTGGATTTTTAAAAGTAAGACCAAATAATTTTCGCTCTAATTTCACATCATTTACTTGAAAATAACTTCTGAATAAGCTAGAAACAAGTGGAATTTTTGACAAAAACCCAATGAGAGAGAAGGTAAAATAATGAACTTTCTCTGGGTCAAAAAGAAATAAAATAGGTCTTAAAAAATTTTTATACATATCCTCAAATATAAAAAAAAGCTCCAATATGGAGCTTATAAATTATCGCAAAACAGCGTTTAAATTTTTCTCAAAAGTTTGTTGTAATTTTTGCATGATTTTTTCAATTTGCTTTTCTTCCAACGTTTTTGATTCATCTTGCAACACAAAACTTACTGCATAAGATTTTTTTCCATCTGGCAAATTGTTACCTTCATAAACATCGAACAAATCAACTTCTTTCAATAGGTTTTTTTCCGATTGAAAAGCCAAATTATACACTTCTTTAAATTCAGTTTTTGCATCTAACAACAAGGCTAAATCTCTTTTTACCAGAGGGAATTTTGGCAATTCACGTACTTTGAAACTTTGATTATTTGATAATTTTAAAACATTTTCCCATTTAAAATCAGCAAACAACACTTCTTGTTTGATTCCAAACTCTTTCAAAATGGATTTCTTTACAACACCAAAATCAACCAAAATAGTTTTTCCTAAACTCAAAGAAATTCCTTCAGAAAAAATATCATTTTTGGTTGGATTATTTTTAAGATTGTGTATTCCTAATCGTGATAAAATAGCAGTAACTACTCCTTTTACATAAAAAAAGTCAGTGGTTTTTGTAGTTGAATTCCAAGATTCTTTACTTCTATTTCCAGTTACAAAAAGTGTTAGGTGTTTTTCTTCTGAAAAACCACTTTCAAAATTGTGATATGATTTTCCAAATTCAAAAAACTTTAAAGAACTATTCTTTCTGTTAATATTGTAATTTACTGATTCTAATCCACTGAATAACAACGATTGACGAAGGACACTTAAATCATTACTCAAAGGATTTAAAATACTTACATTTGCATTTTCTTGTAAATTTTCACTAAGATTTACGTACGAACTTTTTGTTAAAGAATTCGCCATAGTTTCATTAAAACCAAGAGAAGTTAACTGATTTGCAACGCTATTTTCCACTTTAATATCGTCATTTTTATCGAACGAAATTGACGTATTTAATTTGTATGAAAATTCAATATTATTATAGCCATACACTCGTAAAATTTCTTCAATAATGTCAGCTTCACGTTGAACGTCAGTTCTATAAGACGGAATTGTCAACCCTAAACCTCCTTCAGTTTCACTATTAATTTTAATTTCAAGAGAAGCTAAAATATTTTTAATAGTATCTTTTGAAATTACTTGACCAATCAAACGAAATGCATTTTCGTAAGATAAAAATACCTGATAATCTTCAATTTTATCAGGATAAAAATCAGAAATATCAGAAGTTAATTTTCCTCCTGCAAATTCTTCAATCAATAAAGCAGCTCTTTTTAAAGCATATTTTGTCATATTGATATCAATTCCTCTTTCAAATCTGAAGGAAGCATCTGTATTTAATCCATGACGTTTTGCTGATTTTCTGATAGAAATTGGATTGAAAAAAGCGCTTTCTAAAAAAATTGAATTGGTTTGTTCAGTTACACCTGAATTGATTCCTCCAAAAACCCCACCCAAACACATTGGATTTTCTTTGGCATCGCAAATCATAATATCTTCATCAGAAAGAGTTCGTTCTACACCATCTAAAGTGGTGAATTTTGTTCCTTCAGGAAGTGTTTTCACAATGACCTTATTTCCTGTAATTTTCTGAGCGTCAAAAGCATGCAAAGGTTGTCCTAATTCGTGCATCACATAATTTGTGATGTCAACCACATTATTTTTCGGGGTAATTCCAATCGCTTTTAGTCGATTTTGAATCCATTTTGGAGATTCTTTGATTTTGATATCAGAAATGGTAATTCCGCAATAACGAGGCACCAATTCTTTATTAGGAATCTCAACTTCAATTCGTGCTGTTCTCTCATCCACGTGAAAATCACTTACAGATGGAGAAATCAATTCTAATTTTAAATCGCGCTGAATCAAACCAGCTCTCAAATCTCTTGCCACACCATAATGACTCATGGCATCAGATCTATTGGGTGTTAAACCAATTTCAAAAACATAGTCTGTTTTGATATCAAATACTTTTGCTGCTGGAGTTCCTGATGCTAAAGAAGCATCTAAAATCATGATGCCATCATGACTTTTTCCCAAACCTATTTCATCTTCTGCACAAATCATTCCATGACTTACTTCACCTCTGATTTTGCTTTTTGTGATGACAAAAGATTCTCCTTTTTCAGTATATAAAGTAGTTCCAACATTGGCTACAGGCACTTTTTGACCAACAGCAACATTGGGAGCACCACACACAATTTGCACAGGAATTCCATCGCCCAAATCAACTGTTGTTATTTTTAATTTATCCGCATTAGGATGTTGAATACAAGTCAAAACTTCTCCCACAACAATCCCTTCCAAACTTCCTTTAATCGATTCAACTTTTTCAATTCCTTCCACCTCTAAACCTAAATTAGTCAACAATTCTCCAGTTTTAGCAGCTTCCCAACTTACATTCAAAAATTGTTGCAACCAATTGTATGATATTTTCATAATCTCCTTTTGAGTTTTTCTGGGGCAAATTTAAGTATTTTAATCAACTTATTTTGGGGAATTCTAAAAATAGCAAATGGATTTTTTATATTTAAAGATGTAGAAATATTTAAAAAAATAATAACCAATCATACAGAAAAATTATCGTCTGAAAATTGTTACTTTACATTTTTAAAAAAAAAGTTGAAAAATAACTATTTCAAATAATTTTTAATGAAAAAAGTACTACTTCAACAGGAAAGAAACCTGTTTTTTCTGATTTTTATTTTATATATTTTTATCACTTTTATTGGACTTCCAATCGATTTAATTGATCCTGATGCCGCACTTTATGCCACAATTTCCAAAACAATTGTCGAAAATTCTGATGCTATTAATTTATACTCTCTTGGTCACGACTGGTTAGACAAACCACATTTCCCGTTTTGGGTTACAGCACTCTCTTTTAAAATTTTCGGTGTTTCCAATTGGGCATATAAACTTCCTGCAATCCTAACTTTTTTCTTTGGAATTTGGATGACTTTTAAGTTTGCACAAAAAAATTATTCGACCAGAGTTGCCTGTTTTTCGGCAATAATTTTAGCAATTTCAACTCATAGTGTAATTTCAAATTTTGACGTTAGAGCTGAGCCTTATTTAACAACATTTATAATTGCAAGCATTTATTTTTTTGATAGTTTTATAAAAAAAAATTCCTTTAAATCGCTACTATTTGCATGTGTTTTTTGCAGTTTAGCAATCATGACAAAAGGTATTTTTTCTTTAATTCCGATTGCTGCTGCTTTGGGAGGAGAATTAGTAATAAAACGAAATTGGAAACAACTTTTCCACCCAATTTGGATTATTGCATTTTTATTAATTTTCCTTTTTATTATGCCAGAATTAATTGCCTTATACCTTCAGTTTGATTTGCATCCAGAAAAGGTGATTTTTAATAGAACAGAAGTTTCTGGAATCCAATTTTTCTTTTGGGACAGTCAGTTTGGTCGATTTTTTAATACAGCTCCCATTAAAGGTTCAGGAGATATTTTCTTCTTTTTCCATACAATTTTATGGGCTTTTTTGCCTTGGGGTATTATTTTTTACTTCGCAAGTTTTTTAAAAGTAAAAAGAAATTTTCTAAAAATTCAAGTTTCAGAAGAATTCTACACCTTTTTTGGAAGTGTAATTACCATTATAATTTTTTCACTAAGCCAATTTCAACTAGCTCATTACACAAATATCATTTTTCCCTTTATTTCAATTTTAGTTGCTGATTTTATAGTAAGATTAAATTCTATTTATCATAAATATCAACTATCAATCAAGTTTGTTTTTGGGTTTCAAAATATCATTATTTTATTTATTATCCTTTCCTTACATTATTTTTTAAAACCAAATTTTAATATCATAATAATACCCATTATTATTTTCGCAAGCTTTATTATTTGGAAAATATACTATGCAGAAATTTCAAAAATAATGTCAGTAACTTTACTTTCAGCAACTATTTTTTTAGTTTGCTATGGATATTTATTTACACATTTTTATCCTACAATCATTCAATTTCAAGGTGGAAAAAGCGCTGCTACATTTGTGAATAAAAATTTTGATGGAAAAGCACGATTGTTGGACAATAAATATCATCATTTTGGTTTTGAATTTTATTTAGATACACCTTTAAAAAGAGTTGACACATTACAAATTCATAAAGAAAAAGGGAACGTTTTTTATTTGGATAAGACTGAGTTAGAGGTTTTCAAAAGAAAAAATATTGATTATCGAATCACTAAAGAAATTTCTAATTTTCAAATTAGCAGACTTTCATTTCAGTTTTTATCAGAAAACACTAGAAATCAAGCTCTTGAAACTCGTTTTTTAGTATTAATAAATCATTAAATATTTTAAAAAACAATAAAAATTCATAACATAAATTTAACTTTAATTTAATAATTTTGAAGTCAAATTTTATATACTTTGAAATTAGCTAATTATATAAAGTATATTTTTAAAAATGTACTTTTTCTTTTTGTATACCTTACAATTTTTCGATTGATATTTTATTTTTTTGCACTTGATACGTCCGATTTTGATACTTCAGAAATAAAGAATGCTTTTTTCTTAGGAATAAGATTTGATTTAAAGTTGGCTACTTTGGTAGTGTTTCCTATTGCAATTTTAATACTAATTCTCAATAATCGATTTTTTACAAAACTACTATTTAAAAAAATTGCGCTCTATTATTGGGTGATTTTTTATGTGGTTATTACCGTATTTTACTTATTTGATTTTGGTTTTTACAATTATTTAAATACAAGAATTGATGCAACTGCACTCCGTTTTACAACGAATTTAAAAATTTCACTACAAGTAATGTTGGAAAGTTATCCTGTTTTTTCAGGACTTTTTGGATTGTTGATTCTTGGATTCCTAGTTTATAAATTTAGCAATTGGCAGTACAAAATATCCTCTAAAAATAATATACTTATTTCAAAAAAGAAAAAAAGCATCTTTTTTGCTAATACAATTTTTGTACTTTCTTTTTTCATTTATAGTAGCTTTACACATTATCCTTTACGTTGGAGTCAAGCTTTTTTTTCAAAAAATATTGCGATCAATCAATTTGCTTTGAATCCGGTTTTATACTTTTTTGATAGTTTTGCTTTTAGAAGTGAAGGTGTTGATTTAGAGGATTTTAAAAGATACTATCCTATTATTTCAGAAAATTTAAATTTACGAAAAGACAGTATTTCTTTCGAAAGAAAAATGATTTTCAACAATGCATCCACTGAAAAAATGAATGTTGTTTTTGTAATGTTAGAGTCCTTAGGAGTAAAACCTTTGGGATATTATGGAAATGCAGCAAACGCTTCACCTCATATTGATTCTTTATTGAGAAAAAGTATTCACTTTTCCAATTTTTACGTGCACAAATCAGGTACAGCAGCTAGTGTTTTTTCCAGTGTTACTGGTTTGCCAGATGTGGATGACATTAATACAGCCTCAAGAAATCCTATGATTATAGATCAGCGAATTCTGTTTGATCAATTTGATGGTTATGAAAAATTGTATTTGATTGGAGGAAGTGCGAATTGGGCGAATATCAGAGGTATTTTTCAGGCGAATATAACAGGTCTTCATATTTTTGAAGAAGGAAGTTATGACATGGAAAATAGAGCTGATGTTTGGGGAATTGATGATTATGAATTGTTCAAAGAATCTGATGAAGAATTTAAAAAATTACATGAACAGAAAAAACCTTTTGTAGCTTATATACAAACCGCTTCAAATCACATTCCCTTTACTGTTCCTGACGAAAAAGAGGAATTTAAACCTCTTTCTAAAGATTCAATTGCTGCGGATATATTGGAAAAGTCAGGATTTAAATCTATGGAACAATTAAATGCATTGCGTTATTTGGATTTCAATGTTGGTAAATTTTTACAAAGAGCAAAAAAATCAGGCTATTATGACAATACTGTTTTTGTTTTCTTTGGAGATCATAATACAGCTATGAATCAAACTGATAGATATTCAAAAGAATTTGACTTAAATATTCAATTACAGCATGTTCCTTTCATTATTCATGCCCCAAAAGTAGTTACGCCAATTGAAATAAAAACGTACGGAAAATTGATTGACTTATTTCCAACAGTCATGAGTTTGATGAATATCAATCATACAAATTATACTTTGGGAAGAAATCTTTTAGATCCAATTGCCGCAAAAGATTCTTTTTCCTTCGTGTATTTAAGGATGAATGGAGAACCAACCATTGGAATATTGAAAGACAGTTTATACTTTTCTAAAACTTTAGTAACAAAGACAAAAGGATTGTATGATTTGAGAACAAAAACGATGGATAATCTTTCTAAAATTGATTCCATAAAAGCATCACAAATGGATAGTTTGTTGATGGCTTATTATCATTCAACAAAATACTTGTATTTTAATAACAAAAAATTAGCCCATTAATTTTTTAAAAACTAGGCTAAATAATTGATAATAAATGATTGCAAAAATGGTTCCTGCTATAAAACCGATAAATATATCCAAAGGAAAATGAACTCCTAAATAGATTCTACTATACCCGAAAATTAAAGGAAAAAACAACAAAAAATAGGTGTTTTTATAGTATTTTCTTAGTAAAAGAATGATAAAAACTGTAAAAAAAGTTGAAGTTGTTGCGTGTCCTGAAGTAAAACTAAAACTTTGTGGTTGAATAAAATTACGCAGCAAATGATTTATTTCTGGGTCATTATTGGGTCTCAATCTTTGAAAATAATCCTTGATTAAATTTGTGAATTGATCAGAAAAAGCAACTAAAATTACGATTGATAATAAAATAAAACCTCCTTTTTTAAGTCCGAAAGTTTTAAAAATCATAAATAAAATAAGAAGAAACAAAGGAGTCCAATAAAATTGTTTTGTGATTAGTAACCAAAACGAATCCCATTGTTCACTTCCTAAATTGTTTAAGAAAATAAGAAGTTCTTTATCTTTTTGTATAAGAATTTCTAACAAACTATTTTTCTATTTCTATTATCTCTACTTCGAAAACCAAATCTGATTTTGCTGGAAAAGGACCATAAGCAGCCTCTCCAAAACCTATATAATAAGGCACAAATAAGCGTGCTTTTTCACCTTCTTTCATCATTCTTACACCTTCTGCAAAGCCAGTTATCATTGGTCTTTGTTTATCATCTAAACGAAAAACCAAAGGTGCACCACTATCTTCAGTGGATTGTATTTTTTTACCATCTGCAAGAAATAATGAAAAATGAGCTTTTATCGATTTAAAATCAACAACTTTTTGTCCTTTTGGATTGCTTTTCAAAACTAAAAATCCTAAACCAGAAGACGTTTTAACTGCATTTGATTCATCCAATTTTGTAAAAAAAGCATTTTTATTGACTAAGTATTCATTATATCTTTTTTCTTCAATAGCATCTTTTATTTTTTGACGCCCTTCTTCTCCTAATTCATATTGAACCATTTCTTCTTCAAAAACTTTTGGAGCATCAAAATTCTTTGCTTCCTCTCCTATTCTGATGATTTTAATTTTTTTGATGGTATCAAATTGCACAATTGAATTTACAACTAAAAGTCGAACAGAGTCAATTGCTTTTTTGAGTGTTAAAGTGTCTGAAAATTGTTTTTTTAGCTCTTTTAATTGTAAAGAATTCACAATAGTTTTTCCAAAAACTGGATGTTTTCCATCCAAATGTTGTGATGGAGTTTTGGTAATAAAAAATTGACTTCCATTAGTATCAGGTCCTGAATTTCCCATGGATAACATCCCATAATCGTTATGAGAATAAATATATTCATTGGTTTCATCAACTGGAAATTCATCTCCAAAACGATATCCTGGAAACCCTTTCCCAGTTTCTGTTGGATCACCTGCTTGAATGATGAAATTATTTACAACTCTGTGAAAACGAAGTCCATCATAATATTTTTTTCCTTTGATTGAATCTGGAACTTTGTCGTTAGTTCCTTCTGCCAAAGAAACAAAACTGGCAACTGTCATTGGAACATCTTCATAGTACAATTCCAATAAAATATCGCCTTTGTTTGTTTGAATTTCTGCATACAAACCATCTTTCAATCCATCATATTTAGCTGAATTACAGCTAAATATGAAAGGAATTAAAAGTAATAGTTTCAAATATTTCATTACTCATTAGTGATTTCCAACATCTCAATATCGAAAACTAATGTTGAGAATGGTTTGATTAAATCTCCTCTTTGTTGTGCACCATAAGCCAATTCTTGAGGAATATACAAACGATATTTCGCTCCTTTATTCATCAATAATAAACCTTCGCTAAATCCTGCAATGAATTGAGTAGGAGTTGCATCAATAGGCTCTTTTCTATCAACTGAACTATCAAAAACCTGACCGTCAATTGTAGTTCCATGATAATGAATTTTAATTTTTGAGGTTGGCAAAGCCTTATCACCTGAACCTTCTGTGATTACTTCGTATTGTAAACCACTTTCTGTAGTAATTACTCCTTTTTTAACTTTGTTTTCAGCTAAAAAATCTTCTCCTGCTTTTTTAACAGCGCCAAATTTTTTCTCAGCTTCTTTTTGAACTTTTTCTTGTTGTAATTTTTGGAAAAATTTGCTTAAAAAAGCATTTAAATCTTCTTGTTTGATCAACAAATTTGTTGAATCAATTCCATTTCTGTAGCCTTGTAAAAATAAATCAGTGTTTGCTTCTTCAAAATTAGCTTTTACTTTCACTGCCATGTCTAATCCTAAGGCATAACTTGCTGAATCGATTTCTGTTTTTAAGGAAGTAACTTCTTTTGGTTTGTTGTTACATGAAATTAAACTTGTAAGTGCTACAAGCATTGCGAAATTTTTTAAAATTCTCATTTTTAGTTTGTTATTTTAATTAATGTTACTGTACTTTTTACTGATTGGTTAACACCTATTTTTTTTCCATCACCTAAAACTCCAAATGCGTTGTAGAATGGAAGCACAAATGTAATGGTTTCTCCTGTCTTCATCAACTTTATTCCTTTTTGTAAGCCAGAAATAAAATCTTCTTTGTCAATTTTATATGTTTTTTGTCCTAATTCTTCCTTACTATATATAATAGAGTCATTCAAATCTGAAATTTCATACTCAATTACAACTTCATCTCCCATTTTTGGAGTGGGTAAATTTTCTTCAATTTTATGAATATAAGCATACCAAAAACCTTCTGAAGATTGCTTGTAATCAAATATTGTATCGTTTTTTATCAACTTTGCAATTAATTCATCTTCGGATTTATTTATTTTTTTTGAATCCTCGATAACTTCTTTATAAAAAATAGTAGATGGTTTTGGATTTATAGGTCTTCTTGGTTCTATTTTAGAACAAGAAAAAAGAAATAAAAAACTTAAAATAAAAAAGAATTTATTGAACATACGAATTTTGTAAAGCTTCTTCATAATTTGGTAAAAGGGAAACGAATTTTTGAATTGTTTCGTCTAATGAAGTTATAGATTTTCCTCCAGCAGCATTGTCATGACCTCCACCTTCAAAATGATTTCTAGCGAATTGATTTACTGAAAAATTTCCTTTTGAACGAAAAGATATTTTAATGATATTTTGTTCTTTATCTTCAATAAAAATAGCTGCAAAGACAATTCCCATTATCGATAAAGCATAATTTACAACTCCCTCAGAATCTCCTTTTTGGAACTCAAATCTATTTTTTTCTTCATCAGTTAATGTAATAAATGCTGTTTTATACTGTTCTAAAACTTTTAGATTTTGCAAGGCTTGTCCCAATAATAGCAGTCTATTTTTTGAATTGGAATCATAGACATTTGAATGAATTCGATCATTTTCAGCACCTTTATCAATTAAATCTGCAATAATTCTGTGTGTTTTACTTGTAGTAGATCTAAATCGAAATGAACCTGTATCTGTCATAATTCCAGTATACAAACAGGTTGCAATTGTTGCATCAATCAACTCTAAATCAGAATTCATTTCTATAAATTGATACACCATTTGCGCTGTAGAACAAATTTCAATATCCGAATACATATAGGTAAAATCATCTGGCTGTTGATGATGATCTATCAATACAAAATCGTTTGGATATTTTTCCAAAGTATTTTGCATATCTTCTCCAACTCTGTGTAATGCATTAAAATCTAACAAAAAAATAATGTCAGAATTTGAAATTGCTTTTTGTGCTTGCTTATTTTGCCAATCAAATCGAAAAGTAGTTTCATAGCCAGGCAACCAATGTAAAAAATCAGGATATTCATTAGGCACCAAAACTGTACAATTGTGCCCTTTTTTATCCAGATAATGTTTAAGACCTAATGTAGAGCCAATAGCATCACCATCAGGGTTTTTGTGACCAATAATTACAATATTTCTAGATTTCTCTAAAAACTGTTTTAATTCGTTAATTCCTTTTAAAATCATAGGTTGCGAATATACAATTTAATAACATTTGTGTAAAGTAAATTGTGTTTACTTTTACATTATTTTTAAACCTAAAATTATGAGAAAAATAATTATTTACACATTTCTTATTACAATTATAAATTTCATTTCATGTTCTAGTATACCTAAAAATACGGAGTTAAAAACTGAAAAATCAGATTTTATAATTGCATTTGGATCTTGCAATAAACAATCCAAAGCAAATATTTTATGGAAAGAAATCGCAAAAAATGAACCAAATTTATGGATTTGGGGTGGTGATAATATCTATGCTGATACTGAAGATATGACAAAAATGAGGGAAGATTATCAAGAATTAAGAAATCAACAAGGCTATTTGCAACTCACAAAAAATATCCCAGTTTTGGCTACTTGGGATGATCATGACTATGGTTTGAATGATGCTGGCATTGAATTTACCAAGAAAAAAGAATCTCAGGAATTGTTCCTTGATTTTTTTGATGTACCAAAAAATGATAGTAGAAGAAAACGAGAAGGTATTTATCATTCACAAATTTTTTCAACAAAAAAAGGAAGTATCAAAGTAATTGTTTTGGACACACGCTATTTTAGAACTAGCTTAACAAAAGCTGCTAATAAAAGATACCAACCAAATATATTTGGAGAGGGAACTATTTTAGGAGCAGACCAATGGAATTGGTTAGAAAATGAATTAAAAATATCAAAAACAGATTTTACAATAATTGTAAGTAGTATTCAATTTTTATCTTCAGAACATGGTTTTGAAACTTGGGGAAATTTTCCTCATGAAATAGAAAAAATGAAAAATTTAATTAAAAAAACAGCTTCTAAAAATGTACTTTTTTTATCAGGAGATAGGCATATTTCTGAATTTTCAAGAGACACCATTGAAGGTTTAAATTATCCAATTATTGATTTTACTTCAAGTGGTTTAACTCATTCTTATACTAGTTATTCTGGTGAACCAAATAAATTTCGCGTGAAAGAAGTTGTAAAAGAAATAAGTTTTGGATTGCTTTTAATTGATTTCGATAAAAAATCGATTGTTATGCAAATGCGTGGTGATAAAAATATTTTATTACAAGAGTTAAAACAAGTATATCCTTAACTTGGTTTTAAGATTTAAAACCGTACTTTTGCAAAAATTTTTAAAAAATTAGCATGGCTACAAATAGAACATTTACAATGATTAAACCAGATGGAGTTGAAAACGGTCATACTGGAGCAATTTTGGCACAAATTAATGCTGCTGGATTTCGTATTGTTGCGTTGAAAAAAACACAAATGACAAAAAATGATGCAGAGACTTTTTACGAAGTTCACAAAGAACGTCCATTTTTTGGAGAATTGGTTGAGTTTATGACAAGAGGCCCAATTGTTGCTGCCATTTTAGAAAAAGAAAATGCTGTAGAAGATTTTAGAACACTGATTGGTGCTACAAATCCTGCAAATGCTGCTGAAGGAACCATCAGAAAATTATATGCTACCTCTATGGGTGAAAATGCAATTCATGGTTCTGACTCTGATGAAAATGCTTTGATTGAAGGAAATTTCCATTTTTCAGGAAGAGAACAATTTTAAGAATTAGTAAAAATTCTTAGTGTTATATTTAGAGAAACTCGCTGATTTATTGGCGAGTTTTTTTATGCTAAAATGATTTTTGAAATCAAATGATCTCCCATTTCTTCATTCATCATTTTGATAATTTTATCTTTTCCATAGGTTAGTTCTTCACGTAAAACGGAAGAGGATAATTGAACAATCAACGTTTTGTTTTGTAATTTTACGGATGTTGTGTAGCCTGCAACTCCTTGTCCCATCAACTTTGCCCATGTTTCCTCTATCTGAATTTTTTGCATTCCTTTTGTCAAATTATTTTCTTTGATAAATAGTTGCATTAAGTCTTTTACCAAAAAAGAATCGTTTTCTCTTTTTGCCATTACAATTTAAAAATTTGATAGGGTTTATTGCTCATTTTTACAATATTTTCTGTTCTTTCTGGATGTGTATCTGTGATGAAAATTTGTCCAAATTCATCTTTATTGACCAAATCTACAATATGTGAAACTCTAATTTCATCCAATTTATCAAAAATATCGTCTAATAATAAAATAGGTGTAATAGTAGATTTTTGCTTGATAAATTCAAATTGCGCCAATTTTAAAGCAATCAAATACGATTTTTGCTGTCCTTGAGAGCCAAACTTTTTAATGGGAAATTCTCCTATATCAAAACTCAAATCATCTTTATGAATTCCTGCTGTTGTGAATTGCAAAATTTTATCTTTCTCCAATGATTTTTTTAATAAATCATTCATTTTAAAATCATACAACTGACTCTTGTACAACAAATTAACTCTTTCAGAATCTCCAGAAATAACTTGATATTTTTGATTGAAAATCGGAATAAAAGCCTCTAAAAACTGCTTTCGAACTTCATAAATTCGAGCACCAAACTCCGAAAGTTGTTCGTCATAAACACTCAAATTCAACGCATCAAAAGTTCTATTTGCAGCAAAATATTTCAACAAAGCATTTCGTTGAGTTAATACTTTATTGTAAGAAATCAAATCGTTTAAATAGGATTTGTTTTGTTGAGAAATCACACCATCCATAAATTTTCTTCGGGTTTCACTTCCTTCTGTAACCAAATCTCTATCAGCAGGAGAAATAATTACCAACGGAAATTGACCTATATGTTCTGAAAATTTCTCGTAAATTTTATCATTTCTCTTCAGTACTTTTTTCTGTCCCTTTTTTAAACTGCAAATAATTTTCTCTGGTCTTTCATTGATCAAATAATCTCCTTCAACCATAAAAAAAGAAGCATTGTGATTGATATTTTGAACAGCAACCGTATTAAAATAGCTTTTAGCAAAAGATAAATAATAAATTGCATCCAATACATTGGTTTTTCCAACACCATTATTACCCACAAAACAATTTATTTTCGGCTGAAAATCAAAAGTTTGAGACTCAATATTTTTAAAATTAACGATGGATATTTTTCGAAGATACATTCCTTTATTTTTACTTCTCAATGGAATCGCAAATTATCGAAAATTTTGCAAAATAAGCGCTTTTAAAATCCAATTAAAAAAACTATTTTTGTGCCCACAAATTTTTAAAGAAAGATGGCAACATACAAGAAGAGAGGATATAAACCAGGAAACAAAAAAGAAGAAAATCAATCAGATGAATCAGCTTATGAAACAGCTGGTGTTTTGAATACTTTGGATGAAACTGCTTCAAAATCTGAACAATGGATTGAAAAAAACAGCAAACCTTTACTAATTACTTTAATCAGTTTGGTGGTTGTTTTCTTGGGTTACCTAGGATATAATAAGTTTATTGAAGAACCAAAAGAATTAGAAGCTGCAGATGAATTGGCTTTTCCAAGAAAATATTTTGATGAGGCTGCTGTTGCAGGATCTGGAATAGATTCTTTATTAAACTTAGGATTAGAGGGTGCAGATGGAAAATATGGTTTTGTTGATATCGCTGAATCTTACAGTGGCACAAATGCTGGAAATTTGGCAAATTATTATGCAGGTGTTTCTTATTTACAATTGAAACAATATGACAAAGCAATTGAATTTTTAAGCAAATTCGATTCTGATGACGAAATGTTAGGGCCAATTTCTTTAGGCGCAATTGGTGATGCTTTTTCTGATATCAATCAACCAAAAGATGCATTGGAATATTATGAAAAAGCTGCCAACAAAAAAGACAACGAATTTACAACTCCTTTATATTTATTCAAAGCAGGACAAACTGCTATGAATTTGAAAGAATTTGGAAAAGCGGAAGGATTCTTTACTAAAATCAAAGAAAATTATTCAAAATCTGATCAAGGAAGAGATATTGAAAAATTCATAAACGCTGCAAAATACGCAGAATAGGTTTTAGTTTTTAGTTGAAAGTTTTAGTTGTAAAAAATCATCTTTAAATTTTGAACTCTAAACTTTGAACTTTGAATTAAGAATAATGGCAACAACCAATTTATCATATTACGACAAAACTAAAATCCCAAATGCGAATTCATTTCGATTTGGGATTGTTGTTTCTGAATGGAATCCAGAGATTACCCAAAATTTAAAAAAAGGTGCCATTGAAACCTTACTAGATTGTGGAGCTCAAGAAAAAAACATTATTTCTTGGGATGTTCCAGGGAGTTTTGAATTGGTTTTTGGATGTAAAAAAATGATTCAAACCCAAAAACTAGATGCCATTATTGCCATTGGAAATGTAATTCAAGGAGAAACAAAACATTTTGATTTTGTTTGTGAAGGCGTTACACAAGGCATCGTAGATTTGAATGTAAAGTATGATATTCCTGTGATTTTCTGTGTATTAACAGACAATACAAAACAACAATCTTTAGATCGTTCTGGAGGAAAATTAGGCAATAAAGGAATTGAATGTGCCATAGCTGCCATCAAGATGGCTGTCTTAAAAAATACTGGAAAATCATCAGAAAGTATTGGCTTTTAGCAAATAAACCAAGCTGTTTTTTTAAGAATTCTTTTTGCATCATTTCTTGATGTATTCCTATTATTTCTTTAAATTTGAATACTTTTAAAAATTGGAAAGATTTCTTTTTTTCTTTCCAATCAAGATGCTAAAACTATGGGATTTTTAAAAAGAACCAATAAAAAATTTGAATACAAACCTCGTTTTTACAAAGGAGAAGGAAGTCCATATAAAATAGAACACAAACTGGATAAATACCGAAAAACAGCAGGTAAAAACAAAAATTTAAAATCAAAATTAACAGATGCAATTAGTGAGTTAAGAGACTCAGAAAAAGGAGTTAACAGAACTATTATCTATATTATCTTAGTACTTGTATTGGTTTTTTTATTTATCATCGATTTTGATTTGTCTATATTTTTTACAAAATAATGTCAGATATCATTCAACTCTTACCAAATCATGTAGCCAATCAAATTGCTGCTGGTGAGGTCGTTCAACGTCCTGCATCTGTAGTAAAAGAATTGCTTGAAAATGCCATTGATGCTGGTGCAACTGACATCAAATTACTCATCAAAGAAGCTGGAAAAATCCTAATTCAAGTAATTGATAACGGAAAAGGCATGAGTGTTACTGATGCAAGAATGTGTTTTGAACGTCATGCAACTTCCAAAATTAGAAAAGCTGAGGATTTATTTAGCCTTCACACCAAAGGTTTTCGTGGAGAAGCATTGGCTTCAATTGCTGCTATTGCACATGTTGAATTAAAAACCAAACAAGAAAATCAAGAGCTTGGAACGTGTATTAAAATTGAAGGAAGTAAAATCACTTCCCAAGAATTTGTAAACACATCAAAAGGCACAAGCATTGCTGTAAAAAACTTGTTTTATAACATTCCTGCTAGAAGAAAGTTTTTGAAATCTGATACGATTGAAACGCGTCATATTATTGATGAATTTCAACGAGTGGTTTTGGCACATCCTGGAATTTCATTTTTATTACATCACAATGATATTGAGGTATATAACCTAAAAAGTAGTAATTTTAGAAAACGAATTGTGGCTGTTTTTGGTTCAAAAATGAATGAAAAATTGGTTCCTATTGAAGAGCAAACGGATATTGTTTCAATCACAGGTTTCGTTACAAAACCTTCTTTTTCAAAGAAAAAAAGAGGGGAACAATTCTTTTTTGTAAATGATCGATTTATAAAAAATGGGTATTTAAATCATGCAGTTGTGAGTGCTTTTGAGGGTTTGTTAGAATCAGGTTCACATCCCTCCTATTTTTTATATTTACAAGTTCCTGCAAATACGATTGATATCAATATTCATCCCACAAAAACGGAGATTGAGTTTGACAATGCCAATGCGTTGTATGCCATGTTAAGAGCTACTATCAAACATAGTTTGGGACAATACAATGTGGCTCCAATTTTAGATTTTAATAGAGATGCCAATCTAGATATTCCATATCAAATTGAAAAAAATTCGAGTTATACATCTACACCAAAAATCATTGTAGATCCTAATTTCAATCCTTTTAAAGAGGCTAGTCAAAAAGAAATTCATTTTCCTTTTAACAGAGAAAAACACACACAAAGTTGGGAATCTTTGTATACTTCAATTGAAACTTTCGAACAAAATAAACAAGAAAATCTATTTGAAAATCAGCAAGATAAAACCCAAAAAACATTTCAAATTCAGCGAAAATACATTATCAGTTTGATAAAATCTGGAGTGGTTTTAATTCATCAATCCTTAGCACATCAGCGCATTTTGTATGAATCTTTTTTGGAAAGTATCACTGTCAAAGAAGCAAATAGTCAGCAATTATTGTTCCCCGTAAAAATTTCTTTTTCATCCAATGAAATTGAAATGATTTATACCATCAAACAAGAATTGGAAAATGCTGGATTTTCTTTCGATGAATTTACCAAAGACAGCGTTACTATAAAAGGAATTCCAACGTCAGTAACTGAAAGTAAAATTTCAATAATTTTAGAGGATTTATTGAACGACATCAATTTAGAAGTTCCTGAAACAAGTTATAGTCATTTTGATGTAATGGCAAAATCGTTTGCTAAAACGTTGTCTATCAAAACTGGGACATTTTTATCGGAAAAAGAACAAGAAAATTTGGTAAATGACTTATTTTCGTGCAAAGAACCTTCCATTTCACCAACTGGAAAATCAACTTTCAAAACATTGACATTGAGCGAAATAGATAATCTTTTTAACAGTTAAAATATGAATAACATTACAGATGCTATCAAACATTTGATTATCATAAACGTAATAGTATTTATTGCGCCACAATTGCTGCAATCAGATTTTACGAACATTTTAGCCTTACATTTTCCCAAAAATGAACATTTCGGTTTTTGGCAATATGTTACACATATGTTTATGCATGGAGGTTTTGCGCACATTCTTTTCAATATGTACGGTTTGTGGGCTTTTGGAACACCTTTAGAACAAATGTGGGGAAAAAATAAATTTATTTTCTTTTATTTCTCATCTGGAATTGGAGCAGGTTTGATTTATACTTTGGTAAATTACTATCAATTCAATTCGATTTTTGAATTATTTATTCAAGCAGGATTAACTGATAATGAGGTAATTACAATTTTAAAAGAAGGAAGTACTAATGATTTGAGAGTTTTAGGAGCAATATCTCAACAACAATTCAATGAAATTTTTGCTTTGTATAACACTCCTGCTGTTGGAGCTTCAGGAGCCGTTTATGGAGTTTTAGTAGCTTTTGGAATGTATTTTAAAGATGCTAAATTGGCTTTGATTTTCTTTCCTGTGCCAATTGCAGCAAAATATTTTATTCCAGTGATGATTTTGGGAGATTTATTTTTTGGAGTAACAAAATATTCTGTTGGAAATGTTGCTCATTTTGCGCATATTGGAGGTGCATTGATTGGATTTATCATCGCATATTATTGGAAAAAAAATCAATTTAAAATGCATTAAATGAGTATTTTACATAATTTAAAACAACGATTTGAAAGAGGAACAATTGTAGAAAAATTAATCTACATCAATATTTTCTTCTTTTTCAGTACCATGTTATTGAGTGTTTTTCAGAGCTTGTATAAAAATGATGCTAATTTCTTGATTGATTGGCTTTCTCTAGATGGTTCAATAAACGTTGTATTAACAAAACCATGGACTTTACTTAGTTACGGATTTTTACATGCTGATTTTTTACATATTTTATTCAATTTAATTGCTTTGTATTTTATAGGAAATCTTTTTATTGAATATTTCACTCAAAAACAATTATTGACTTTTTACCTATTAGGAACTTTATTTGGTGGATTTTTCTTTCTATTCAGTCAAAATTATTTTCCATTATTTCAAGGAAGAACAGCTGTTTTGGTTGGTGCTTCTGCTGGAATTTCTGCAATTTTTATAGGAATTGCAACCTATATGCCCAATTATGAATTGAAAATTCGTTTTATTGGATTTGTGAAATTATGGTATTTGGCAGCAATTTGGGTTGGTTTAGATATATTAGCTTTGGCAGGAAATAATGCTGGAGGACATTTTGCGCATTTAGGAGGAAGTGTTTTTGGATTTTTGTTTGTAAATCAATTTAGCAACAAAAAAATCAGTGCTTTTGAGCAGTTTTTTTCCATTTTCAAACCGAAAAAGAAACCTCTAAAAACGGTTTATAAATCTAATTCCACTAAAAAAACAACTGAAAAAAGCGACTTTACACAAAAACAGATTGACGAAATTTTAGATAAAATAAGCAAATCAGGATATGATACACTTACAAAAGCAGAAAAGGAATTTTTGTTTAAACAAGGAAAAAATTAACCATAATTGAAAAAGCTATCTATCATCAACAAAATTATTTACTTGGTAAATATTGTTGTAGCATTATTACTTTTATCCTCATATTTATTACCTTTTATTTCACCAGAAAGGCTTCCTGTTTTGGCAATTTTAAGTTTGTTAGTGCCATTTTTGATATTCGCTAATATCGTTTTTTCTGTTTATTGGCTTTTATTTTTTAAAAGACAATTCATATTGTCTGCTTCCATTCTATTTTTAGGATGGATAACATTGACTCCAATTTATAAGTTTTTTGAAAAAAAATCAGTCTCAGAAAATGGTTTGACTGTGATGAGTTACAATGTGCGGTTATTCAATCATTGGGAATGGATTAATGATGATAAAATCCCTGAAAAAATCAATCATTTTATTCAAGAAAAATCTCCTGATATTTTACTATTTCAAGATTTTTACACGCTTGTAAATCAAGATTTTAACTATAAATATCACTATATCAACACCAAAACAAAAAACAATAAAAATGGTTTGGCGATTTACTCCAAATTTCCCATTATCAATAGTGGTTCTTTGGATTTAAAAAACACTTCAAACAACATTATTTTTGCTGATATTTTAAAAGGAAAAGATACTATAAGAGTGTATAATTTGCATTTGCAATCATTGAAATTAAAAACGGATAAAGAAAATTTTGGTCAGGAAAATTCAGAAAAATTAGTATCTATTTTGGAAGATGGTTTTAAAAAGCAAGTCAATCAAACAACTGTTTTTTTAGAACATGAAAGAAATTGGAAAGGAAAAAAAATAATTGCAGGAGACTTTAATAATACTAGTTTTTCATGGGTTTATAATCAAATTTCTAAAAACAAAAAAGATGCTTTTATTGAAGCAGGAAAAGAATTTGGAAAAACGTATAACTATTGGTTTCCCCTAAGAATTGATTTTATTTTAACCGATAAAACTGCTGAAATACAAGATTTTTCATCTTTTACTAAAAAATATTCTGATCACTTTCCAATATTGACAAAAATTAGTTGGTAAACTATTTAATAACTCCTTCTTTCAATAATTTTAAAAGATTTCTTTATAAATCTATTCTTAAAAATTTCAACTAAAAAACCAAAGATTCTTTTGTACTTAGAGATTTTCAACATATATAAACTAAATTTTAATAATTTTCCAAATTCATTTTTTATCTCAGTTTCATACTCTTTTAAAAAATTGGCTGAAAAATTATTGTATTTCAAACATTTTTCGATATTTCTAGCGGCTATAATTCCTGACATCATGCCTGTCCCAACACCTTCTTTATAAAAAGCATTCGATAATCCAGCAGCATCTCCTGTTAGTAAAAATCTATTTCCAATAATTTTTTGTTTTCCTAGATGATAAGGAATTACCCAACCACGCCAATTACTAATTCTCTCAGCATTAGAAAACTTATGTTTTACATATTTGTTTGATGAAATTATGTTTTCTATTTCTTGAATTAGGTTGATTTTGTGTTTTTTTATGAAGTAAGAATTGCCTCCTAAACTCACATTTGCCTCACCATTTACTAATGGAAAAATATAAAAAAATAAAGGTGCCTTTTTGTAAATAAGTCTAATTTCTCCCTCATTCATTTCATTAAAATCATTTATATTTTTAAAATATGCTGAAACAAATGTTGATTTATTTTTAATATCATTTTTGGGGAGAGCTAATTTTTTTGATACAATGGAATTTGCGCCATCAGCACCAACTATCAACTTTGTTAAAATTTGTTTTTCATCTTTAAGAGTTATTAAAATCCCATCAGGTTTCTCTTCCAAATTTTTAACTCCATTACCAAACTCTATATTAGTGAAGATTTTAGATAATTTTTCAACTAAAAAATGATCAAAATCAATTCTTTTAGCATAAGAAATAAAAAAATCTCTATCTTCACTTTCTGTAACAGGCAAGCATATTTTACTATTTATATGCAATCTAACTCCTTTTGAATGCAAAAAATTAGGGTGATTTAAGAAATCTTCAAAAAGATTATTTCCTAAAATTTTCATCGCTTTATAAGCATATAAAATTAAGCCATCACCGCAAGTTTTATCTCTTGGAAAAGTTTCTTTATCTATAATAAAATGATGAATTTTAAGGTTTGATAACATTAAAGAAGTTGCAGCTCCAGAAGGACCTGCACCAATAATACACACATCAGTCTTAATCATAAAATATAAAATTGTAAAACTACCATTTTTTTATTTCTTAAAACCATATTCACGTTCCACTTTACAAATACGCAATTGGTATTGTTGATACCATTTTTCTCTACCCAAATCTCTTGCAGCTGTATGTTCTATATTATTTTTCCAAGCCACAATATCATCCAAAGTTTCCCAATAAGAAACTGTAATTCCAATGTCTTTTCTAGCAGATTCTATCCCTAAATATCCTTTCTGAAGTTTTGCTAAAGCTTCCATTTTTTCTGCTGTTTCATGATATCCTTGTAAATTATCAGAAACAACTGTTGTGAAAATTACAGCATAATAGGGTGGTTTTAGATTTGTGACAATTTTCATATTTTGATTCGTTACTATTTATTGAATTATATTGTATTTTTGCAAGTCATAAATTTACATGAATGATTGCAAATAAAAAAGTCGCTTTTTATACCTTAGGTTGTAAGTTGAATTTTTCTGAAACGTCAACCATTGCTAGAAACTTTACCAATGAAGGTTTTGAAAGAGTTGATTTTGAAGAAAAAGCAGATGTGTATGTCATCAATACTTGTTCAGTAACTGACAATGCAGACAAGCGCTTTAAATCGATTGTAAAAAATGCTTTCAAACAAAATAAAAACGCTTTTTTAATTGCTGTTGGATGTTATGCACAATTAAAACCTGAGGAACTAGCAGCAGTTGATGGAGTAGATTTGGTTTTGGGTGCCACTGAAAAATTCAATGTGACAAGTTATATCAATGATTTAACGAAAAATGAAATTGGAGAAGTACACTCTTGCGAAATTTCGGAAGCTGATTTTTATGTTGGTTCTTATTCTATTGGCGATAGAACTCGTGCTTTTTTAAAAGTGCAAGATGGTTGTGATTATAAATGTACCTATTGTACAATTCCTTTAGCACGTGGAATTTCTAGAAGTGATACTTTGGAAAATGTTCTGAAAAATGCCCAAGAAATTGCTTCAAAAGGCATTAAAGAAATTGTATTGACAGGCGTAAATATTGGTGATTATGGAAAAGGTGAATTTGGAAACAAAAAACATGAACACACTTTTTATGAACTTGTTCAAGAATTAGATAAAATTGATGGGATTCATCGTTTGCGAATTTCGTCTATAGAACCCAATTTATTGACGGATGAAACCATTGATTTTGTGTCAAAATCAAACTCATTTGTGCCACATTTTCACATTCCATTGCAATCTGGAAGTGATGAATTGTTAAAAAAAATGAAACGCAGATACTTGCGAAAAACATACACAAATAGAGTGGAAAGAATCAAAGAAACCATGCCAAATGCTTGTATTGGTGTGGATGTTATTGTAGGGTTTCCAGGAGAAACTGACGAACTTTTTTTAGAAACGTACAACTATTTAAACGCTTTAGATATTTCTTATTTGCATGTTTTTACCTATTCTGAAAGACCAAATACTGAGGCTGCTGAAATGGAAAATGTGGTTCCGCAAAATGTGCGCGCAAAACGCAGTAAAATGTTGCGTGGATTAAGTGTCAAAAAAAGACGTGCATTTTATGAATCTCATTTAGGAAAAACGGCTACTGTTTTATTCGAAAACGAAAATAAAGAAGGATACATTCATGGTTTTACTGAAAACTATATCAAAGTAAAAACTCCTTGGAATCCTGAGCTGGCAAATACTTTGCACAATATTTCACTTACTGAAATTGATAGTGATGGATTAGTTCGATTTGAATTTATAAACGAGCCAATAGTAATTTAACCAACTATTTTACAAAAACTTTTTCATAAATATTACCTACAATATTTACCTAAAAATGATGAAAATACCCATATACTTAATGCCAGGTTTAGCAGCAGGTCCTGAAATTTTTGAAAATTTATCTTTGTCCAAAGAAAAATATGAAATTCATTATTTAAAATGGAAAAAGCCATTGGATTTGAATGAAAGTATTTCGAATTATGCTATGAGAATGTGTGAAGATGTAAAAAAGGAGAACCCTGTTTTGGTTGGTGTTTCTTTTGGTGGAATTTTAGTACAAGAAATGAGTAAATTTTTGGATTGTAAAAAAATCATCATCATTTCAAGTGTAAAAACTACTGATGAACTTCCAAAAAGGTTTAAAGTTGCCAATTTTGGGAATTTATATAAATTATTTCCAACAAAAATCATTACTCATTTTGAGGATTTTAGTCGCTTTTTTATCGGAAAAACATTGCAAAAAAGAGCCATGATTTATAAAAAATACCTTTCTGAAAGAAATGAAACATATCTAAAATGGGCGATTAAAAATGTTTTGAAATGGCAACAACATGAAGGAATTGAAAATATGATTCATATTCATGGAGTTGAAGACAAAATTTTTCCTATAAGTAATATCAAAAATGCTATTGAAATTGAAAATGGAACACACATTATGATATTAAACAAAGCAAAAAAGATCTCGAAAATTATCGATAAAAGTTTAACTTTTTAAAGACCAAATTTTTGTTTAATTTTATAGATTAAATCAACAATTCCAATGGACAAGTCAATTCGTTTTTTATCGCTAATTATCATTGTTTTTACAACAGTCTTTTTTATAAATGGTATACATAAATCAAATACAAATACAGAACCAAAAACAAATACGCACGAAAATTATAAAATAAAAGCACTAAAGTTGCCTGAAAATTTGAATTTTGCAGGTGAAAGAGTTCCATTGGAAATTCCAAATATTTTTGAAAGAATGGATAGAGAATTGCTGGTAAATACCTATTGGCAATCCAATGGATTATTGCTATTTAAGCGTGCAAATAAGTATTTTCCGATATTAGAACCACTCTTAAAAAAACATGGTTTGCCTGATGATTTTAAATTTTTGGCTTTAGCAGAAAGTGCATTTATTGACGAAACTTCTAGTGCAGGAGCAGCAGGAATGTGGCATTTCATGGTAGAAACTGGAAAAGAATATGGTTTGGAAATCAATGGCAATATTGATGAACGTTATAATATTGAAAAATCTACTGCTGTAGCTGCAGAATATCTAAAAAAATCTAAAGAAAAATTAGGCTCTTGGACATTGGCTGCTGCTGCTTATAATGCAGGAAACTATGGAGTTTCAAGCAGATTAGAGGCTCAAAAAGTAAAAAGTTATTATGAAGTTTTGTTGCCCAATGAAACTGAACGCTATGTTTTTAGAATTTTAGCTTTGAAAGAAGTCATGACAAATCCAGAAAAATATGGATTTGTTTTCGAAAAAGAAGATTTATATACTTTACCTAAAATAACCATTGTAAAAGTAGATACTACTATTACAAACTTAGTTTCTTTTAGTAAAAAATTTGGAATTACTTATAAAGAACTAAAAATTCACAATGCTTGGTTGCGTGAAAATAAATTGAATAATAAAAGTGGGAAAGTATATGAAATTAAAATTCCAGTAAAATAAATTATTCAATTATATTTTTTACTCTACCAATTAATCCTGATTGTAATTGGACTTTAATTCCATGTGGATGATTCACTGAATTTGTCAATATTTTTGAAACAACTCCTTGCGTAACTTCACCTGAAATTTGATGTTGTTTCAAAATAATTTCTACAAACATTCCGATTTTAATATTTGTACGTTTTCGACCATCAATCATTTTTCTAAATTTCTGTAAAAATAAAAAAGCCTATCAATTAATGATAGGCTTTTGATAAAAATTAACTAGTAATAAAATATATATTATAATACTCTTACATTTACTGCGTTTAATCCTTTTCTTCCATCTTGTAAGTCGAATTCAACTTCATCGTTTTCACGAATTTCGTCAACTAATCCTGACACATGCACAAAATGTTCTTTGTTTGATCCTTCTTCAGTGATAAATCCAAAACCTTTTGAATCATTGAAAAATTTTACGGTACCTTTATTCATTATAAAAAATTATTGTGTTGTTAAATTTAGTAATAACAACGTTTATTAGGTCACAAAGATACGCTCAATAAATAGAATAAAAGCTAATTAATTGATTTTGTTTTAATTAAATTGTTTAAAGCTTATGAATGAGTGCTTTAACTTCATTAAATTCTTGTATTATTTCTTCTAAAATTTCTTTAGAAGGTTTAATTTCATCAATAAGACCCGCAATTTGACCAATTTCTAATTCTCCATTTTCTAAATCACCCTCAAAAATCCCTTTTTTTGCTCTTGCTCTACCAAGCAATTCTTTTAGTTGATCTTCAGTGGGGTTTTGACGATATAATTCTTGAACTTGTTGATAAAATTTATTTTTTACCAAACGCACAGGAGCTAACTCTTTCAATGTTAAATGAGTATCTCCATCTTTCACATCAATAATTGTTTGTTTAAAATTTGAATGCGCTGAAGATTCTACACTTGCCGCAAATCTACTTCCGATTTGAACACCATCTGCACCTAAAATCATGGCAGCTAACATTCCTCTTCCTGTAGCAATTCCTCCAGCTGCAATTACTGGAATGGTTACCGCTTTTTTAACCATTGGAATCAATGTAAAAGTGGTTGTTTCCTCACGTCCATTGTGACCACCAGCTTCAAAACCTTCACACACAATGGCATCAACTCCAGCTTCTTGTGCTTTTAAAGCAAATTTTACAGAGCTCACCACATGAACAACAATAATTCCTTTTTCTTTCAAAAATGATGTCCACGTTTTTGGATTTCCAGCAGAAGTAAATACGATTTTTACGTTTTCTTCAACAATAATATCCATGATTTTTTCAATTTCTGGATACAACATGGGTACATTAACCCCAAAAGATTTGTCTGTAGCTTTGTTGCATTTTTGGATGTGTTCTCTCAACACTTCAGGATACATTGACCCTGCTCCAATCAATCCTAAACCTCCTGCATTTGATACTGCTGAGGCCAATTTCCATCCTGAAACCCAAACCATTCCTCCTTGAATTATTGGGTATTTTATGTTGAAAAGTTTTGTGATATTGTTAAACATTATTTTTAATATACAATTTATTCTTTCAAAATCTTAATTGTTCTTGAACTTGCATCATTAAAAATCTTCAGAAAATAAATTCCTTTTTTAAAAGTAGCAATATCAATATTTTCAGAGCTTACTGTTTGTTTTTCAAACACTTTTTTACCTAAAATATTGAAAATTTGTAATGAATAGGTTCCTGATGAATTCTCTAAATTTTGAATATTAAATGAGCTTTTAACTGGATTTGGACTGATTTTCATATTCGTTAATATGTTATCTTCCAAAGAAGCTGTATAATTATTCAAAGCAACTTCAAAATTAGGAATTCCATACCCATGTTGAACTGTAGGATTTGAATACCTATCAGCAGATTCAAAAACAGATTTCTTTAAATAATAATTAAAATTCTGGATTGTATTTGTTTTTTTGGTAGGATACGATTTTAGCAAAAAAGCGCTATTCTGATTCAAACAAGCAATCAAACCAGCCATAATTGGTGATGAAAAGGAAGTTCCATTTGATGAGGAAATTGCTCCACTTACATGATTTATAATGACCGCATTTGCTCCTTGCGCCAAAATTTCTGGCTTAATTCTGCCATCAAAAGTTGGTCCGTAAGAACTAAAACTGGCAATATTTCCAATAGAATTTACAGCTCCAACAGCAATTACTGAGGGCGCATCAGCAGGAGCTCCCATATATTTCCAAGAATCATTTCCACTATTTCCCACAGCATTTACCAGCAGCATTCCTCGAGAAGCTGCAATTTCTGCACCTCTTGAAATAAACGTTGTTTTTCCATCCATATCTTCATAAGAATGACTATGATTTTCATTGTCATAAGTAGTATAACCCAAAGAAGTATTGATGACATTTACGCCCAAACTATCTGCTTTTTCTGCGGCTTCAACCCACAATGTTTCTTCTAAAACAGTTTCAGATTCTACAATCTCAGTAATGAATAAATAAAATTTTGCATCAGGAGCAGTTCCTACAAATTCATTTTCAATATAGCCTGCAATGGTTGATAAAACTTGCGTTCCATGACCATCTCTTGTGTAAAAATTTGAATTTCTATCGGCAAAATTATAACCTCCTAAAATTTGATTATGATCTCGAATTCGTTGAAAAGCCGCTAATGTATTTACATTTGGAAAACCACCATCAATCACTGCAATTATTTGATTTCCTCCTGTTAATCCTTGTTGATGCAAGTAATCGCCTTTCAACATTTTAATTTGATTATTTGCTGAACCATAATTAAAATCTGTTGACGTTTTATTCCATTTATTTTGATGATTTGAAACTACTTTTTTTCTTTTTGATTTTCCATTTGGATTCAAAAATTTATTTGCAAATTCAATATGATCAATAAAATTATAACTTGAAAGTAACGTATTGATAACATTTATTTCTCCTTTTACATGGATTGCATTCAACCATTTTGATTTTCCTAAAACAGTTATTCCTGAACTATTTTTGATGGTTGAAATATAATTTTCATTTATTGGAACATCTTTTTCATCTACTGAAATTAGCAAATTATTTCTTCTATCTATCGCTCTTTGAGAAAGCATGGAAGTCGGATTTGCCATAAAAGTAGCTGCATTTGGTTTGTCTTTAAAAAACAACCATGCATCTTCTTGCTGAGAAAAAGCAGTTATAAAAATGAAAAAAAACAGTGTAAAAAAAATGTTTTTCATAGAGGATTTTTAAAACATAAATATAGCAATAAAAATCTGAAAATTATTCTTTTTTAAGAAATGACTCCTGAACCCAACAATTCCTCTTGTTGATACCAAGCCACAAATTGCCCTTCTTGAATGGCAGATTGTTGGTTTTCAAATTCCACAAACAAACCATTTTCAACTTTATATAAAGTAGCGTTTTCTAGAGCTTGTCTATAACGAATTCTGGCGTTTACTTTCATGATTTCTCCTGATTTCAAGGCCAAATCTTCACGAATCCAGTGAATTTCATCATTTGAAACAAATAATACATTTCTATATAAACCAGGATGATTTTTTCCTTCACCCGTAAAAATAATATTTTCATGTACGTCCGTTTCAATCACAAAAAGTGGTTCTTTTGTGCCACCAACAGCCAAGCCTTTTCTTTGTCCTTTTGTGAAATAATGCGCTCCTTGATGTTTGCCAACTACTTTTCCATCCGATTTTTTGTAGCTGTATTTTTGGGAAAAATAAATAAGTTCAGCTTCTTTGTTCTCAAAAGTTGGAATTGATTTGTGAAATTCCGAAAAATCTTCAGGAATTTGAACAATTTCGCCTTCTTTTGGCTGTAATTTTTGTTGTAAAAATTCAGGCAAACGCACTTTTCCTATAAAGCAAAGTCCTTGAGAATCTTTTTTCTCAGCCGTTATTAAATCTGCCTCTTTGGCAATTTTTCGTACTTCAGGTTTTGTCAATTCTCCAATTGGAAAGAACGATTTTGCCAATTGCTCTTGTGACAATTGACATAAAAAATAAGATTGATCTTTATTACTATCTTTTCCAGCCAACAATTTATAAACGATTTTTCCATCAATTTCTTCCTCACTTTTTCTACAATAATGACCAGTTGCCACAAAATCTGCCCCCAATTGAAGGGCGATTTTCATGAAAACATCAAATTTTATTTCACGATTGCAAAGTACATCAGGATTTGGAGTGCGTCCTTTTTCATATTCTTCAAACATATAATCAACAATACGTTCTTTGTATTGCTCGCTCAAATCCACTACTTGAAAAGGAATTCCTAGTTTTTCAGCAACAATCATAGCATCATTACTGTCTTCTAACCAAGGACATTCATTGGAAATTGTCACAGAATCATCGTGCCAATTTTTCATAAAAAGGCCAATGACTTCATAGCCTTGTTCTTTCAATAAATAGGCTGTAACACTTGAATCAACTCCACCAGAAAGCCCAACAACAACTCGTTCCATTTTTTATTTTTGAACTGCAAAGTTACGATTTTGTCGCGAAAATTTTGATTGAAAAAACTAATGCGTTTATTCTAAAAATTGATGGATTCTAGAGAGTTTTAAAACCACATTTTCATCTTTCGACTTCAAAAGTAAATTTTTGCCTTCTACGTTAAAATCATAAAACTGAAATTTTGGAGAAAGACTAGTATAACCTACCATTTCAAGTTGTTTCCTACCAAAATGTGCTTTAAAAATTCCATATTTTTCTCCTAAAGAATAATTGTAAAGTGTATATCCATTTTCAGGTCTTAAATGAAGCATCGCTTTTTTTGATGGATTTAAAGAATCTGACACTTCCTTATTATTGATAACAATAGAATCAAATTTCCAAATGCCAATTAATTTGTTAGCTTCTAAAGTTGGTAATTTATTTCCTCTCTCTAGAGTTATAGAAGTTATTTTATCTTCACTTTTTGCATGTAAAGTCATTGTATTTTTATTAAATTTTACATGATAAGAAGTATCGAAAGTTATAAAACCATTTGAGCCATTTTCATAGGTAATAGATAAAATTTCTGAGGCTTTTTTATATTTCCACAAACCAACAGAATGTTGTAACCAACCAGTTCCAAAAGTTTGAGTTGAATCAGCATTAAATTGAATCCAATCTGCAATTGGAGTCATGTCTTGGTCATTTATTTTCACCTCTTTCACAAGCCACAATCCATTAATATATTCCTGATTATCAATCTGTTGGTTTTTATTACATGAAATGATGATTGTAAAAATCAAGACAATTAAAAATACGTTACTTTTCATTTTTCTTAAATTTTTTGCTTTTTTCTATCTCTTTTTCATCGGTAATTTCTCCATCAATATAAAAATCCCATTTCCCAAATTTCTTTCCATTTTTATAGATTCCTTTTTCGCGTAAATTTCCATTCAATTCAAAGAATTTTGCAGCTCCATTCAAAATATTATTTTCAAAAGTTACTTCTTCAATCAAAATTCCATCACTTGAATATTTTTGAGAAATTCCATGTTTGAGACCATTTTTATAATGGGTAATTTCAGTGGCTTTCCCATTTGGATAATAATTGATGGCTTTTCCCTCTAGTTTTCCTTGATGGTAAAATTCTTCAGACATTATTTTACCATCATGAAAAAAATAGTGCCACTTTCCTACTCTATTTTTATCAATAAAAAATCCTTTGGATTGCAATTTTCCGTTTGTCAAATAAAACTCAACTGCAACAGAATCAGTTGTTTCTGAAAATTTTTTAATGATGGTTGGTTGCTGTGAATTTGATTCGTCATAAAATTTAAAAACACCTATTTCTTTACCATTCTTAAATTGCCCTTCGTAACGAATTTTTTGGTTATTATAATATTTTTTCCAAATGCCAGTTCGTTGTTTATTGGCATCAATTTGATTGATTTTTTGAGCAAAAAAAGAATCAATAGATGCAAAAAATAATGTAAGGATAATAAATGGCAACAATTTGTTTATTTTTATCATACAATTTTAATTTTTAAGTAAATATACAAATCACTTTAAAATGAGTAATCTTTATTTATTAAATTTACTTGAAAATGAAGTAAATGCATCAATAATAAACAGGCAGAAAGTAGCGAATATTGTATTAAAAGATGAAAATTTACATCGCGAACTTATTAAAATCACTTTTTACGTTACAGAAGAAATTTCAATTAAAGCAGTTTGGGTTTTAGAATGGATTTGCACTCATTACACAATTGACATTGTTTTAAAAAACATAGATGAGTTCACTGAAAACATAAAATTTGTAAAATTTGATAGTGCAGCAAGAGCTTGTTCAAAGATTTGTGAACTTTTAGCTGTGAATTTTGATACTAAAAAAGTCCTATGTTTAGATAATAACCATATTTTAAAAATTACAGAAACTTGTTTTGATTGGCTTATTTCAGATCAAAAAACAGCTGTAAAAGCTTATGCAATGACTACTTTATTTATTTTTGGCAAGAAACAAAAATGGATTCACGAATCATTAAAGCATCTTATTGAAACAAAAATAATTTTCGAAAGTAAAGGTACAAAAGCAAGAGGAAAAAATGTGTTGCTAGCTATTGAAAAACATAGAAAAAGTCGTTCATAAATCTTATGAAATGCCTATTTTTGTATCTTATTTTTTGAAACAATGAACTTGACTCCACTAAATGCTATTTCGCCAATTGATGGTCGTTATCGAAGTAAAATTGCTGAACTTGCCAATTATTTTTCTGAAGAAGCTTTGATAAAATATCGTGTTCGCGTAGAAATCGAATATTTCATTGCGCTTTGTGAAATTCCTTTACCACAATTGGCTGATTTTGATGCCTCAAATTTCACTCATTTAAGAAAAATTTATCAAGATTTTACTTCAAATGATGCTCAGCAAATAAAAGATATTGAGAAGATTACGAATCACGATGTAAAGGCTGCTGAGTATTTTATCAAAGAAAAATTTGATGCATTAGAATTGCAAAAATACAAGGAATTTATTCATTTTGGATTGACTTCACAAGACATCAATAACACCGCAATTCCTTTGTCGATAAAAGAGTTTTTACATGCTATTTTTACTCCAAATTTTGAAGAACTTATCACAAAATTAAAAACACTTGTTACTGAGTGGAAAGATATTTCTATGTTGGCAAGAACGCATGGTCAGCCAGCTTCTCCAACAAGATTAGGAAAGGAAATTGAGGTTTTTGTAGTGCGTTTAGAGGCGCAATTTCAGCAACTAAAAAATATTCCAAATGCTTCAAAATTTGGAGGTGCTACAGGAAATTATAATGCACACAAAGTGGCTTATCCTGCAATAAATTGGAAAGATTTTGGAACTGATTTTGTGGAAAATAAATTAGGATTGCATCATTCTTTTCCAACCACACAAATTGAACATTATGATCATATGGCATCCTTATTTGATGCTTTGAAAAGAATCAATACCATTATTATTGACTTGGATAGAGATTTTTGGACCTATGTTTCCATGGATTATTTCAAGCAAAAAATCAAAGCAGGTGAAGTGGGTTCATCAGCAATGCCACACAAAGTAAATCCGATTGATTTTGAAAATTCAGAAGGAAATTTAGGAATTGCCAATGCTATTTTTGAACATTTATCCGCAAAATTACCCATTTCTCGTTTGCAAAGAGATTTGACTGATAGTACTGTTTTGAGAAATGTGGGAGTTCCTTTTGGGCATACCATCATTGGTTTTACATCCACTTTAAAAGGACTGAATAAATTATTGCTGAATAAAGAGAAGTTTGAGCAAGATTTGGAAAATAATTGGGCTGTAGTTGCTGAAGCAATTCAAACGATTTTAAGACGTGAAGCCTATCCAAATCCTTATGAAGCGTTGAAAGGTTTAACGAGAACCAATGAAAAAATAAATCAAAAAACGATGGCAGATTTTATTGATACTTTGGATGTTTCAGAAGAAATAAAGAGAGAATTAAAATCGATTACACCTTCAAATTACACAGGAATATGATGAAAATAGATTATAGGGATATCAGAAAAGAGAGAAAAGAAAAGAGAGAAAACAAGAGAAATAATAGTCATCTCTTGTTTCTTGCTTCTTGTTTCTTGTTTCTAAATCTTGTCTCTTGCAAATCTGAATTTGCCGATAATTCAGACAGATTCAAAGAAGGGGTTTTTGAAATTCCTGCTGGAGATAATTTTGTAAAAGAAACCATCATCAGAAAAGATAGTATTCAAATCAGTAAATACGGAAATTCAGTTGATACGTTATCCATCAAATGGAAAAATAATTTTTTCTATACATTGAAATATATCCATCCAAAAAACGATTTACAAAAAGATCCTATGTATGTTCAAATCAATAAAATATATGATGATAAGTATGATTTTACGGTAAGGATTGGATTTTCAAAGTTTTCTCAAAAAGGAACAGTTTATAAAATTGAATAAATACTCCATTTAAACCTGTTGGGTGTTGAATTTTAAAATGAATTGGCCACGAATTCACGGATTTTTTTAAAATTACAAATCCAATAAATTCGAATTTTCATCTTAGATGAAAACAATTATTGTGATGAAATCCTTGAAATTGGTGAATTCGTGGCAAAAAAATCTATTTTACTATCCAATAAAATAATTTCAGCCAAAAGGTTCCATTTAATAAGTGAAGTAATCAAAATATTGAATTCGGAATTTTGAATTTTAAACTACTGAACATATTTTGTCTTTTTCATTGTACTCAACACAATAAAAGAAGCTAGGAAAAATAATGCCAAGCACAATACACTCCATTGCATAGAATCTGTAATTGCGAATAATAATCCATACACTAAAGTTCCTAAAACAATAGCGATTTTTTCAGTAACATCATAAAAACTAAAATACGTTGCATGGTCTTGAGTTTCTGGCAATAATTTAGAATATGTTGACCTTGCTAATGATTGAATAGCGCCCAAAACCAATCCCAAAACAGCACCTAAAGAATAGAAATAAATCGCCACATTTGGCAATCCTTTGTGTAATAAAAAAGCACAAAAACACACAATCATCCAAATAAAAATAGTGATTTTCAACGCTAAAATATTTCCTTTTTTCTCAGAAATTTTGGAGAAAATATAAGCTCCAGCAATGGCTACAATTTGAATTAATAACACTGTTATGATCAAATCAATGGCTTTTAATCCCAATTCTGTTGAACCAAAAATAGTCGCTAATAATATAATTGTTTGAACTCCAACACTTAATAAAAAAAACGAAATTAAAAAACGTTTTAACGTTGGAGATTTCATCATTTCTTTGGCAACGATTTTCAATTCCCTAAACCCTTTCCAGATATAATCTTTTTCAGGTTTTTTATGAAATACGTTGCTTGGCAATTTGCGAAATGTGATTTGCGCAAAACCCAACCACCACAAACCTACCATCACAAAAGAAATTCTTGAAGCTGTTCCTGAAGTTAATCCAAATGTTTCTGGCATTTGAATCAATATTAAATTGATAATTAATAAAATAACAGAACCAATATATCCAAAAATAAACCCTTTTGCACTGGCACTGTCTTGCTGTTCTGGATGCGCAATTTCGGGTAAATACGCATTGTAAAAAACCAAACTTGCCCAAAAACCAATACTCGCAAAAATGGTAAAAACAATTCCAACCCATACTGTTTCAACGCTGTCAAAAAAATACAAACTCATCACTGAAATACTTCCTAAAGCACAGAAAAATCGCATGAATTTTTTCTTACTTCCAGTATAATCAGCAATTCCAGATAAAATTGGAGACATAAAAGCAACCACTAAAAATGAAAAAGAAAGTGCATAACTATACAACGTATCAGGATGTTCCCATTCCATCCAAAGGAAAGTTACAATTTCATCTTTGGTAATTGCACTATAATATAAAGGAAAAACCGCAGTTGCAATCACCAAAGAATACACAGAATTTGCCCAATCATAAAATGCCCAACTATTGATTAATTTTTTATCTCCTTTTTGTAACATGAAAGTATTTTATTTAAAATTAAAAACCATTCAAAAATCAACTTTTGAATGGTTCACAATATACTAAATCTTATGATATGTTATTTTTTTAAATTCGCAGTTTGTGTATTGAATTTTTCTGCCAATTTTGTTGCTTCTGGAAGGTAATTTCTCAGGCTTTCAATTCTACTCTCGTTTGATGGATGTGTACTTAAAAACTCAGGTCCTTGCTTTCCTCCTGATAATTTACTCATTCTCACCCAAACCTCAGCAGCTTCTTTGCCATCGTAACCAGCCATAATCATAAAAACCAATCCTAATTTATCAGCCTCATCTTCATGTGTTCTACTAAAAGCCAACATACCCACTTGTGAGCCAACACCATACGCTAAATTCCAAATTTGAGCAGCTTTTGGATCTTTACTGGAAGTTCCAATAGCAACTGCAGCTCCACCTAATTGTTGAATTTGAGCTGAAGACATTCGCTCTTGACCATGTTTTGCAAAAGCATGAGCCACTTCATGACCCATAACAGCTGCAACACCATCTTCATTGGCGCAAATAGGCATAATTCCTGTATAAAAAACGACTTTTCCTCCTGGCATACACCAAGCATTTACGGTTTTATCCTCAACCAAATTAAACTCCCATCTATACGAATCTGCTTCAGCTTTCATTCCATTTGCTCTCATAAATCGATCTACAGCTGCAGAAACATTTTTACCAACTTCTTTTACTTGATTGGTCATTTCGGCATTTGTTGAAAGTTTATTTTTTTCTAAAAAACCTTTGTACTGTGCAAAACTTGTAGGAAGCACCTCTGCATCTTTTACAAAATTCACACGTTTTCTACCAGTAATTGGCACAGTGCTACAATCAACTAAAAGAAATCCAACAAACAGTAAAAGGACTAGTTTTTTCATTTTTATATATTTTTAAAATTATTATGAAGATTTTACAAAAGGAAAACGCTTATTCAACAACTAAATTACAGATTCTTTCTTTTCAAAAAAAATAAAACTGAATTGTTTTAGTTGAAATACGATTTAAAACCTTCATCAACGCAAAATAGTAATTTAAAATTCGAAAAATCAGTATATTTACGACTATTATAAGAAAAACAAAAAAATATATTACTTATGTATAAATTTATGGGGTTATTGGTATTCAGTCTTTTGATGAGTTGTCAAAGCAAAGCGCAAACAAATACTGAACAAAAAAAAACCTACAAAATCGAAAAATCAGACGCAGAATGGAAAAAGATTTTATCGCCAATGGAATATTATGTGTTGCGTGAAGCTGGCACTGAAAGAGCTTTTTCAAGTCCGTTAAATAATAATAAAGAGAAAGGAACATATGTTTGTGCGGCATGTAAAACGCCTTTGTATGAATCCAAATACAAATACGATTCTGGTTCAGGTTGGCCTTCTTTTGATAGAGGAATTACAAAAAATATAGAACTAGATGTGGATTATAAAATTGGTTATGAACGCACTGAGCTCAAATGCAATACTTGTGGCAGTCATTTAGGACATTCTTTTGATGATGGCCCTCAAAAAACCACTGGAAAACGTCATTGTATTAATGGTGTTGCCTTGACATTTATTCCTGACAAAAAAGAATAAAAAAACTGATATTCAATAACTTAATAAACAATTTTGAGTCATGGACAAATTAGCAATTGCCGATTTAATTGAAGAAAAATACCAAGTATTGTTTGATTGGCTCAATCAACAACCTGCTGAAAATTGGGAAACTGGTCCTGAAGGAAAATGGACAACAAGCCAACACATTTTGCATTTGGTAAATAGTTTACAATTATTAAACAATGCCTTGAGTTATCCAAGATTTTTTTTGAAATACAAATTTGGTTTGAGCAACAGACCGTCTAGGAGTTACGAAGAAGTTGTAAAAAAATATCAAGATAAATTAGTCGAAAATTTAGACAAATCCATTGAATTTAATAAAGATTTAAAAAGTCCACTTTTAAAAGACAAACCTCGTCTAATGACAAGACTACAAATCCAACATAAAAAATTGCAGTACAAAACTCGTAAAATAAGTGATGTCAATTTGGATACTCTTGTCATTCCTCATCCTTTAATGGGAAAAATGACTGTCAGAGAATTGATTATGTGGGCAGCATATCATACAGAACATCACACCACAATTCTGAAAAATTTATATTAAAAAATCTATTTTTGGTTGATTTCAAGTAATAATTTCTTGAATAAAAATCAATCATTCCACAAATTGAATCGTCATGAATTGTTATATTTGTGGCTCTTAAAAAAGGAAGTAACCTATGTTTAGTAATTTAAGTGATAAATTAGATAAAGCCTTACACACGCTCAAAGGGCATGGAAAAATAACCGAAATTAACGTAGCAGAAACCCTCAAAGAAGTTCGAAGAGCTTTGCTTGATGCGGATGTTAATTTCAAAATTGCCAAAGAATTTACGAAAAACGTTCAAACCAAAGCTATTGGTCAAAATGTATTGACAACCCTGAATCCAGGGCAGTTGATGGTAAAATTGGTCAAAGATGAATTGACTGCGTTGATGGGTGGTGAAACTGTTGGCGTAAATTTAGGAGGCTCTCCAACCGTTATTTTGATGTCTGGTTTGCAAGGTTCTGGAAAAACTACTTTTTCTGGAAAACTGGCAAATTACTTAAAAACAAAAAAAACAAAACAAGTACTTTTAGTAGGTTGTGATGTGTATAGACCTGCTGCCATCAACCAATTACAAGTGGTTGGAGCACAAGTTGGCGTGGAAGTATATGCTGAAATTGACAATAAAAATCCTGTTGAAATTTCTTTAAATGCCATCAAATACGCGAAAGCAAATGGTAAAAATGTAGTCATCATTGATACTGCTGGACGTTTGGCTGTAGATGAAGCCATGATGACCGAAATTTCGAACATTCATAAAGCTGTAAAACCTCAAGAAACCCTGTTTGTAGTAGATTCTATGACAGGACAAGATGCTGTAAATACGGCAAAAGCATTCAACGATATTCTGAATTTTGACGGAGTTGTATTGACCAAATTAGATGGTGATACCAGAGGTGGAGCTGCGTTGTCAATCAAATCTGTAGTAGATAAGCCTATCAAATTTATTGGTACTGGCGAAAAAATGGATGCGATTGACGTTTTTTATCCAGATAGGATGGCTGATCGTATTTTGGGAATGGGAGATGTTATTTCGTTGGTAGAACGTGCTCAAGACCAATATGATGAAGAAGAAGCTAGAAAACTACAAAAGAAAATTGCCAAAAATCAATTTGGTTTTGATGATTTTTTAACTCAAATTCAGCAAATCAAAAAAATGGGAAGCATGAAAGATTTGATTGGAATGATTCCAGGAGCTGGAAAAGCGATGAAAGACATTGATATTGATGACAATGCTTTCAAAGGAATTGAAGCCATTATCCATTCCATGACTCCATCAGAAAGAAGTACTCCTTCGTTAATTGATGTCAATAGAAAAAAGAGAATTGCAAAAGGTTCAGGAACCACCATTCAAGAAGTAAATCAATTGATGAAACAATTTGAACAAATGAGCAAAATGATGAAAATGATGCAAGGTGGAGGTGGCAAAAAAATGATGCAAATGATGCAAGGAATGAAATAAAGTTTAAGCTGCTATTTTGCAGCTTTTTTTAATTAAAAATGTCAAAAATAATCCACTTTATTTTTAAAACTAGTTTCCACAAAAATCTTTTTTTTGTTTTACTTAGTGTACTTATTTTTATATTGTCCAAAAATTTTGGAATGTTTGATGACGACATTCTTTTTGGGTCTAAAATGGGAAACCATTTATACAACAACTCACTATTGAATTGGTCTATGCCAATTACTTTCGACCCAGGTCATCCTCCTTTTTTAGCCACAATACTAGCTATCTTTTGGCATATTTTTGGACACGAATTATGGGTTAGTCACCTTGCGATGATGCCTTTTACCATTGGTTTTTTTATTCAGTTACATAAATTTATTTCCTATTTTATAAAAGAAACCAAATTACAGTTTTTTGCTTTTTTTTTAGTTTTAGCAGATCCCACTTTAGCTACTTGCTTGGCTTTAGTTTCCATAGAAATTATTACACTTTTCTTCTTTTTTTTAGCTGTAAACTCGCTGTTATTTAATCATAAAAAATTACAGTTCATCGGTTTATTTTTTTTAAGTATTGTTTCTTTTAGAAGTATGATGCTTTTTGCAGGTATTTGTTTATTTGAAGTTTTATACCGTAAATTTTCACAAAAAGAAACCCTAAAAAAAATCATCACACTCAAATTTATTGTTTTTTATGTTATAGCAAGTTTACCTGCTTTTATTTATGTTGGATGGAGGCTCATGCATAAAGGTTGGTTGCAAACACACACAAATTCTCCTTGGAAAAGTTTATGGCATTTTGCAGATTTCAACTATTTTGTTAGAAATAGTGTGGTGTTAATTTGGAGATATTTGGATTTTGGGCGTGTTTTTATCATCCTATTGATCATCATCAGTTTTATTATTTATGGAAAAAAAATAATAGCGAATACAAAAAATAAGTTGCTTTTAATGTTGGCTTTCTCATCAGTACTATTTATTATATCCACCATATTAATAGTAACAAATACTGTGGGCATTCGATATTTTATAACTTCTTATATCTGTTTAAATCTATTCGCATTTTTACTGATTATTCATTTTTATAAACACAAAAAAATAGTGTTTTCTATACTTTTTTTGGGTTTATTCACTGGCAATCTTTGGATATATCCCAAACCAATCTCAACTGCTTTTAGGGCTACCTTGGGGCATGTACCTTATCATTCATTGCGATTAGAAGCTATTGACTATTTGAATACAACTAAAATTGACATAGAAAATGTAGCTAGTTTTTTTCCTAACTACACTACTTTGGATTTGATTGATTTCAGCGAAGACCAAAGATCATTTTTAAAATTTACAGGAGTAGAAAAATATGTTTTCTACTCTAATGTGTATAATTTATCAGAAGAAGAGCTAAAAAGTTTAGAGAACAGCTATACTATTTTAAAAGAATTCAATAATTTTAACATCAATATAAAAATATACATTTTAAAAGAAAGATGATTTTATTAGACGGAAAAAAAACTGCTGCTGACATCAAAGAAGAAATTGCTTTAGAAGTTAACTATTTAAAAGAAATTGGACACAAAACACCTCATTTAGCTGCAATTATTGTGGGAAATGATGGTGCAAGTATTACGTATGTGAATGCAAAAGTGAAGGCTTGTGAACGTGTGGGTTTTGAATCAACTTTGATTCGTTTGCCCGAAGAAACCTCTGAAGAAGATTTATTAAATGAAATTGCGATTTTAAATATCGATAAAGATATTGACGGATTCATAGTGCAATTGCCATTACCTAAACATATTGACGAACAGAAAGTCTTGATGGCAGTCAATCCAAACAAAGATGTGGATGGTTTTCATCCTATGAATGTTGGAAAAATGGCATTGAATTTACCTACCTTTATTTCTGCAACTCCCTTTGGAATACTAGAATTATTAGAGCGATATAATGTGCAAACTTCTGGAAAACATGTTGTTGTTTTAGGAAGAAGTCACATTGTAGGAAGTCCAATGAGTATTTTACTATCTCAAAAAAGAAAAGTAGGCGATGCTACTGTAACCATTTGTCATAGCAGAACTAAAAATTTAAAAGAAATCACGCTTCAAGCGGATATTATTGTTGCTGCCATTGGCATTCCTGAGTTTTTAAAAGCAGACATGATTAAAGAAAATGTAACTGTAATTGACGTTGGCATTACACGTTTGGCAGATTCCAGCAAACAAAATGGTTTTCGTTTGGTAGGTGATGTTGCATTTGATGAAGTTTCTCAAAAATGTGATTTTATCACGCCAGTTCCAGGTGGAGTTGGACCAATGACCATTGCTATGTTATTGAAAAATACGTTGTTGGCTTGTCAAAGGAATGAGTAAAAAAATTATCTAATTATTTACTCCTCTTCCCTATTCACCAAATCCATAGAAAAAGCGGGTGTGCAAATCGCCAAATATTCGCAAGGTTCTTCAAAAGGATTTGAATATTGAACGCGGGTATTTTTTTCAATTTTAATGGACTGTCCTGATTCTAAAACAACCCTTTCGTCCTCAATAATAAATTGCTTTTTTCCTCTGATGATATACGTATATTCATCAAATGCTGGCGTTTGAAAAGGTTCTTTCCAATGAGGTGGTGCTATCATGTGTGCAATACTTATTGCCTGATTTTTATCAGAAGCCAACCCAAAATGTTCTTCAATTAGTTTTCCATCAGTAGTAGGAACTACAAAAGGTGATTTTTGAATCGTGTATTTTTTTTTCATAACGAAATGTGCGAAAGCGATTGGAATAAAATTCAATTTTTATTTTTAAGCCACATAGACACATAGCTTTGGTTTCATTTTGAAAGTCGCTTCGCTTTATTTTAGAATAACAAAGCTATGTGTAACAAAGAATTTGTCTATAAAACTCTTTTTTCTATGTTTCTATGTGGTAAAATAGAATAAACTTTAATTGATTTGACTATTTAAAAAGTTTTATATGTAGATTACAACATAAAAAAAACCATGGAAAGCGCGGTTTTGTTTTTACAAAATTCGCCCTAATCAAACCAAATCACAAATGATTTTATTTTTGCCAAATCAGGAATTTGCTCCAAAGATACTTGTTGAATTGTAAAATCTTTTAACCCTAATTCCTCTTTATCAACAGTCATTGTAGCGTTCAATTCGTCTAAAAATAACGTTACAGAAAGCAAGGTTGATTCTACTCTCAAAGCATAATTGGTATTTACTTCTGAAAAAGTGGATTCTAAATTGATACCATTTTTTGTAGCAAAACGCTTGTCGTGAATTTCAATACTTTTAATGGTTGATAGCGAATCTTGTTGCTCTTTTGGAGTAATTGTTAGTAAAAGAGTTCCTCCTTTTTCGTAGATATAATATTCATCTTCTTCTTGAAAATAATCATCCTCTTCAGTAACTTTTCCACTTAATTTAGAACTAATCGAATCTTTTTTAAAGATTTCTTTCAATTCTTTTACAGTAGTTTCTTTGGTAATTTTACCTACTTTTCCTTTTTCTACAACGAATTTATCTTTGTCACTACAACTGATAAAACTCATAAAAACTATCAATGCAAATGCGGCTAAACTATTTTTTTTTATCATTTTTTGTTTTTTAAATCCCTTTTAAAACGTTTAATTATTCAATTTGTTATTTCATTAATTTAGTTAAAACTCCAAAAACAGCTCTCATAAAAGTGGCACTTGTCAAGACTTTTACGATTGGATCTTGTGCTGTACTTCTTCTGCTTGTTGTTCTGCGAGTTTGTGTTGTTCTTTCTTTTTCAAATTTTTCGCGCTCTTTTTGAATTTCCTCTTCTCTTTTTAATTTTTCGGCTGCTAAATTACTACTTTCTATTTTATTGTTGAGCAACTCGTACGCACTTTCTCTATCAATTTCTTGATTGTATTTGTGATAAATTCTAGAATTTTGAATTACTTCTTGTAACTCACTGTCTGTCAATACATCCATTCTGCTCATTGGCGCGCGCAACATCGTTCTTGCTAATGGTGTTGGAATTCCTTTTTCGTTTAAAACAGATACAAATGCCTCTCCAATTCCTAATTGGGTTAAGACTTCACTGGTATCATAATATTCAGAATTCGGATAATTTTCAGCGGCTAATTTGATCGCTTTTCTATCTTTTGCGGTAAAAGCTCTCAATGAATGTTGGATTTTTAAACCCAATTGCGCCAAAATATCTTCGGGAACATCATTCGGATTTTGAGTTACAAAATACAATCCAATTCCTTTGGAACGTATCAATTTCACCACACTTTCTATTTGATTTAACAATGCTTTTGTGGCTTCTTCAAAAACCAAATGAGCTTCATCGATAAAAATAATCAATTCGGGTCTGTCACTATCTCCTTGTTCAGGAAATGTTTGATACACTTCTGCCAATAATTGCATCATAAATGTTGAAAATAACTTGGGCTTGTCTTGAATATCTGTCAATCTTAACACCGAAATAATTCCTTTGCCATTTTCATCAATTCTGGTTAAATCTTCCACTTCAAAAGATTTTTCTCCAAAAAACAAGTCACCTCCTTGATGTTCAATTTCAATCACTTTTCTCAAAATTGAACCTGTACTTGACGTAGAAATTCGTCCATATTCAGCTTCAATTTCACCTTTTCCTTCATTGGTGATGTATTGTAGCACTTTTTTGAAATCTTTCAAATCCAATAATGGCAATTTATGATCGTCACAATACTTAAAAATAATTGCCATAATGCCTTCTTGAGCTTCAGATAAATCTAAAATTCGGGATAATAAAACAGGGCCAAATTCGGAGATTGTTGCACGAATTCTGGTGCCATTTTGTTGAGAAATTGTCAATATTTCAACAGGAAATTTCTTTGCTTCAAAGGGAAAACCAATCATTTGATGACGTGCATCAATTTTTGGGTGACCCGCATTTGGTTGAGCCAAACCAGATAAATCTCCTTTAACGTCCATTAACAACACCGGAATTCCTTTTTCTGATAGATTTTCCGCCAAAACTTGCAGTGTTTTTGTTTTTCCAGTTCCTGTTGCACCAGCAATTAAACCATGTCTATTCAAGGTTTTTAAAGGAACTTTTACAAACGCATTTGTAATGGTTTCCTCACCCAACATGGCTGCTCCTAAATTTATAAAATCCCCTTTAGTTGCATAACCACTATTGATGTATTCAAAGAATGTGTCTTTTTGGCTCATGATCAATAAATTTTGATAAAAATAATCAAAGTTTAGAGGAATGAAAACAAAATTTTGAAAATCATTCAAACATCTATTTTTTTATACACTAACCTGCCTGCCGCAGGCAAGGTTTCACGAATTGCACAAATCTATGATTATAAAAAAATGATGTTTTATTATTATTTAAAACCCTGTTGGGTGTAAATATTTCATTGGATAAAAAAATAGATTTTTTTGCCACGAATTCACAAATTTCAAAGATTTCATCACAATAATTGTTTTCATCTTTGATGAAAATTCAAATTTATAGGATCCAATGGGTATAAAAATCTGTGAATTCGTGGCAAATTAATTTTAAAATTACACCCAATAGGTTATTTAAATTTATTTGTTCCTGAAATCAGTGTCATCTAAAATCAATACAGAAAAAAAAATTACCCAAACATTTTCATTTTTGTATCTTGTTGCCTTAATTCAAACAAACAAATCAAACAACAATGAAAAAAATATTCATTTTTCTCTTTTTAGTTACTTCTGTAACTTTTTCTCAGGAATTTTCAATGGATTTGGTGAAAAACATGAAACCAAGAAATATTGGGCCTGGAGGAATGTCAGGAAGAGTGACAGCCATTGATGCTGTTGAATCAAATCCCGATATTATATATGCTGGAACTGCTTCTGGCGGAATTTGGAAATCAACTTCTGGAGGCATCAAATGGGAACCCATTTTTGACAAAGAATTGACTGCTTCTATTGGTGCAATTGCAATTCAACAATCAAATCCGAGTGTGGTTTGGGCTGGAACAGGTGAAGGAAATCCAAGAAATAGTTTGAATGGTGGTTTTGGAATTTATAAATCTTTAGATGCTGGAAAAACCTGGAAATTGATGGGATTAGAAAAAACAAGGCACATTCACAGAGTGGTTATAGACCCAGCAAATCCTGATGTTGTGTATGTAGGCGCCATTGGTTCGCCTTGGGGAGAACATCAAGAACGTGGAGTTTATAAAACCTTAGATGGTGGAAAAACGTGGAAACAAATCTTGTTTACCAATAAAAAATCAGGCATTGCAGATTTGATCATGGATCCTACAAATCCAAATAAATTGATTGCAGCCATGTGGGAACACAAACGTGATCCGTGGTTTTTTAAATCTGGTGGAGAAGGAAGTGGTTTGTATATCACTCATGATGGAGGAGAAAATTGGAAAAAAATCACTAAAAAAGAAGGTTTTCCTGAGGGAGAATTAGGCAGAATTGGAGTAGCTATTGCACGTTCAAATCATGATATCGTGTATGCTTTGGTTGAGGCGAAAAAAAATGCTCTTTATAAAAGTGAAGATGGAGGTTTTTCTTGGAAAAAAATAAATGACAAAGCAGATATTGGAAATCGTCCTTTTTATTATTCAGAAATTTATGTAGATCCACAAAATGAAAACAGGGTTTATTCAGTATTTACCTATGTAAATGTTTCAGAAGATGGTGGAAAAAATTTCAAAGAATTGATGCCTGCTTATGGCGTTGACAATGGTGTTCATCCAGATCATCATGCGTGGTGGATTCATCCAAAAAACGGAAAATTCATGATTGATGGAAATGATGGTGGTTTAAATATCACTAGAGATGGAGGAAAATCTTGGCGTTTTATTGGAAATATTCCTGTGGCACAATTTTATCATATCAATGTTGACAACGAATTTCCTTACAATGTTTATGGAGGAATGCAAGATAATGGTTCTTGGAGAGGACCTGCTTATGTTTGGAAAGATCAAGGAATTCGAAATTCTTATTGGCAAGAAATTAGTTTTGGTGATGGTTTTGATGTCATTTCTGACAAAGACGATTCACGCTATGGATGGTCTATGAGTCAGCAAGGAAGTGTAGTTCGTTTTGATTATCTAACAGGAAATAATTATTCTGTAAAACCTACGCATTCTGATGCATCAATTCAATTACGTTTCAATTGGAATGCTGCCATAAACATTGATCCTTTTGATAACAATACGCTTTATTTTGGAAGTCAATTTGTGCATAAATCAACGGATAAAGGGTTGACTTGGTCTGTGATTTCTCCAGATTTAACAACCAACAATCCTGAAAAATTGAAACAAGGAGAAAGTGGTGGATTAACCATGGATGCCACTGGTGCTGAAAATCATTGTACCATTTTAGTGATTGAACCAACCATTTTAGAAAAAGATGTTTTGTGGGTTGCCACAGATGATGGTCAAGTTCAAATCACGAAAGATGGAGGAAAAACTTGGACAAATGTTTCAAAAAATATCAAAGATTTGCCAGAAAATAGTTGGATTACTCAAATAAAAGCATCCAACAAAAATAAAGGAGAAGCTTTGTTAGTTGCCAACGATTACAGACGAGATAACTACAAACCCTATGCTTACAGAACCAAAAATTATGGAAAAACTTGGGAGAGAATTGTGGATGAAAATGATGTAGCGAGTTTTACTTTGAGTATAATTGAAGATTTAGAAAATGAAAATTTACTTTTTTTAGGAACGGATGATGGTTTGTACATTTCTATTGATGCTGGAAAAAAATGGACAAAATGGACAGAAGGATTTCCAACAGTACCTGTAAATGATTTGGTAATTCATCCTAGAGAACATGATTTGATTATTGGGACTTTTGGAAGAGCAGCTTGGGTTTTAGATGATATCAGACCTTTTAGAGCACTTGCGAAAGGAAGTGTATTGAAAGAGAAATTAGCTTTATTTGCACCTCCAACAGCCTATCATGCTGCTTATCAGCAACCTACTGGAAGCAGATTTGGTGCAGATGCCATGTATCAAGGAGAAAACAGAAAAGGAGGAGCCATTATTTCCTATTATCTAAATAAATCAAAAGAGGAAAAAACAGATTCTATCAAATTGGAAATTTTTGATGGAGAACGTTTGATAAGAACCTTAAAATTCAAAACTCCTGAAGAAAATGGTATTCATAAAACTATTTGGAATTTGGATGAAAAAGGAGTGGAAAGAGCCTCAAGAACGATTAGAAATTCCACAAGAGAAACATCAGGAGTAGATGTGAAACCTGGGGTTTACAAACTAAAAATGACTTTTGGTGATGCTGTATCCGAACAAAACATCAAAGTTGAATTTGACCCAAGATTGCAAATTACACAAGAAGCCATCAATCAAAAATATGAGGCTAGTAAAGCTATGGAAAATCATCAGGAAAAAATGGCAGCCATTGTAAAACAGTTGGTTGAAAGTAAAAATACGGCAACAACTATCAAAGAACAATTGTCTAAAGATGACAAAAAGAAATACGATGCTGAAATCAAATCATCTACTGAAATTATCAAAAAAATAGATGATATCATTGCCATTTATTTAGGCAAAGTTGATGAAAGACAAGGGATTACAAGAAATCCTGAAGTTACTGTTAGTCAGCGTTTTGGAACGGCATTTAGTTATATTCGTTCTCGTTTTGGAAATCAAACAGACACTGAAAAGCAATTGGTAAATCAGTTTTTAGAGGCTTTTAAAGAAGCTATTTCAGAGACAAATACATTTTATAATTCGTATTGGATAGACTATAAAAAAGCTACTGATGGAATTATAATTTCACCTTTTAAAGAAATAACAATTTACACTGCAGACTAAAGTAAAACATATTATAATAGGTGTTATTTTATGCTTGAGTTTTTGTGTATTAAAAACTCAAGCACAAAATAATCCAGAAAATCAGCTAGGAACTTGGTATATGTTTGATGCTAATCATTTATTAAGTGAAAATTTTAAACTATTAACTAATGTTCATTTTCGGTATTTTGAGTTGGCAACTGAATTTCAGCAGGAAATTTATAGAATTGGACTAAATTATACTTTTCGAAAAAATATAAATATCACAGCTGGTTTTGTATATTCTGAAACAGATACGTCTTATAAATCAACTTTTCCAAATCTTTATGAATTTCGATTTTATCAAGATTTTAATTTAAAAAATATGTGGAATAAAATGGATATAAATCATCGTATACGTTTAGCACAAAGATTTAAAAGACAAAATTTTGATTCTAAAATAAATCATACAATAAGATATGGTTTATTTTTAGAATATCCGCTTTCAACTAATTTAAAAATATATGCTTTTAATGAGCTTTTTGTAAATTTTACTGATAAAATATTTGATCAAAATAGAATTGGTAGTGGAATTATTAGAAATATTAACAACGATTTAAAATTTAGAATTGGCTATTTTTACACAAAATTTAGCAACTCTGAATTACACAGACTTCAATTGGGCATTATCATAACAACCCATCACTTAAAAAAATCATCATTATGAATATACCCTTTCTTACAAACGACGCTATCGTTTTTGGAATTTTAATGATTTCATTAGGATTCGTTTTTTATACCGAAAATATCAAAAAGGGTTTTTGGTCAAAATTTTACAAAATAGTTCCAGGATTGTTTATGGCTTATTTTGTCCCTGCACTTTTTACCACTTTTGGATTGATTTCTCCAGAATGGGAAACTAAAAATGTAGCGGGTGAAATCATCAAAAATAAATCACAATTGTATTTTGTTTCAAATCAATATTTATTGCCTGCAGCCTTGGTTTTGATGACGTTGAGTATCGATTTAAAAGCGATTTTCAATCTGGGTTCAAAAGCATTGATCATGTTTTTTACAGGAACTGTTGGAATTATTATTGGAGGCCCAATTGCTATTTTACTCATTTCTATTTTTTCTCCTGAAACTGTTGGAGGAGCCAATTTTGATGCAGTTTGGAGAGGACTTTCCACATTGGCAGGAAGTTGGATTGGTGGTGGTGCAAATCAAACTGCGATGCTAGAAATTTATCAATATAATCCCTCAAAATATGGAGGAATGGTGATTGTTGATATTGTGGTAGCCAATATTTGGATGGCCATTTTATTGATTGGAATTGGAAAAAAAGATGCCATTGATAAATGGTTAAAAGCAGATACTTCTGCCATAGAAGATTTAAAACAAAAAGTTACGCTTTTTACAGATAAAGTAAAAAGAAATCCAAGTTTATCCGATTTAATTATTATGTTGGCAATCGCTTTTGGAACTGTAGGTTTTGGGCATTTTACCTCTGTATATTTAAGTTCATTTTTTGGTGATTTGGTTTCGTCAATTTCATCACCCATCATCAGAAATACGTTTTCATTTTTAGATTCTAGCTTTTTTTGGTTGATTAGCATTGCAACCATAGTTGCTATTTTGTTGTCTTTTACAAAAGCTAGAAATTATGAAGGTGCAGGAGCAAGCAAATTAGGAAGCGTTTTTATATACATTTTAGTTGCCACAATTGGTATGAAAATGGATTTGAATCAAGCATTAGAAAATCCAGGATTGATTATAATTGGATTGGTTTGGATGACAATTCATGCAATTCTGATGATTATTGTTGCAAAAATCATCAAAGCACCTTATTTCTTTCTGGCAGTTGGAAGTCAAGCAAATGTAGGTGGAGCAGCCTCTGCTCCTATTGTTGCGCAAGCATTTCATCCATCATTGGCAACTGTAGGAGTTTTATTGGCTGTTTTTGGCTATGCCATTGGAACTATTGGCGCAATTGTTAGTACTATTTTAATGGAATTAGCTTCTTCTCTTTAAATAAAAATCAGCATATTTGCAGACTTAAATTTTAAATTAAAAATGAAAAAAATTATCACAATTTTTATTGCCTCATTCACCATATTCGCATGTTCTAAAAAGGAAGGAAACATGATTGTAGAGGGACAAATTAAAGGATTGAAAAAAGGAACTTTGTATTTACAAAAGATGAAAGATACAGCTTTAGTTTCTGTTGATTCTGTAAAACTTTTGGGAACTGATACTTTTCGATTATCAGATCAAGTAGATTCTCCAGTAATGTATTATTTAACTTTTGACGGAAACACCACTAACAAACGAATTTTGTTTTTTGGGGAAGAAGGTGTCATTACCATCAAAGATCATGTTGAAAAATTTGGAATCAATCCAGTAATTTCAGGTTCAAAAAATCAGGAAGTGATGGATAAATTTAATGTTATCAATAAACAATTTCAATCAGAGAGATTGGATTTTATTAAAATAGATTTTGAAGCAAAAAAATCAAACAATGAAGAATTGATTCAAAAAGTGGAAGATGATTATAAACGAATGGTAAGAAGACGTGTTTTATACACTACGAATTTTGCTATCAACAATGCCGATTTTGAAGCTGCTCCTTACATTGCAATTACAGAAATGTATGATGCAACATTACAAATGTTAGATACTGTAAATAAATCTTTAACACCAAAAGTAAAAAAATCAGTGTATGGAAAAAGTTTACAAAACTATTTGAATCAAATTAAAAAGAGCGAACAAGAATAATTCTTGTATTTTTACAAAACAAAAAACCGAGCAAATTGCTCGGTTTTTTTATGAAATTATTTGAAAATTATTGTTTGATAAACTTTGCAGTTCCAACATTATTTTCGATGTTGTATTTAATCATATACACACCAGAAGCCAAGTTTGAAATATCAATCGACTCACTTGTTTTGTTGATAGTAACATTCATTACTTTTTTACCTAACACATTGTAGATTTCAGCATTTTGAATAGTATTCGCTGCAGAAATATTCAATCTGTTTGAAGCTGGGTTTGGATAAATAGAAACGTTGAATAAGTTGTCTTCAACTCCTGCAGTTCCTGCAACATACATATAAACGTTATCTAAATAATAAACTCCTACTTTTGCTGCGTCTGTAATTAAAAATTGTTTAATTGATTCTCTAGCTCCAGCATTTAAAGGGAAATCTTTTGATTGCCATTTTTTAACCTCATCTTGACTTTCTATAATGTTTGTAATATCGATAGCACTAGTTTCTTTGGTTTTATCTCCTCCATGATTTGATAATTTAGGATTTAAAACTGTACCAGGTGTATGGTCAGTTGAAATCCAATAATCCATGTGTAAGTGAGTCATAGCAGTTGCATCAAGAAAAACATCTAAATCCATTCCAATAAAATTACCTCCTGTAATTTTTAAAACTTTGTTTCCAGCAATAGTTACTTCTTCAAAAACAGAATCATCCCAAGGAACGTTAGATATTGTTGCCGAAGGAGTATAAGCTTCACTATAAAGTGACATTACATTTTGAGCAGCAAAAGTAGGTGGTGTTTGTGGAGCATCAGTAGGTTCTGGGTCTGATGGTGGTGCAGTAGTCTTTTTAACACCTGTGATATTATCAGCATACATAGTTACAGTTACAACAGGTGAATTCCATCCTGAATCGTCTGCTTTTCTATTTGGAAAAAATACTACTTTCGAATATTCTCCATTAGCAGTTGCTGTTCCATCAGATCCTGTGGTAAATGTAAACGTAATCGTTTCCCAACCACTACCACCGTGACTTTGAGTATTTGCAGCAGCTGGTCCTGATCCTTCAAGCTTTGCCATTACAGCGAATGCTGTAGTAGAATAAATATCTACTTTTATTGTTTTATCTGTTGTTAATTCTAAGACAGTCCCAGAAGCTAATACAACTTCAGCTCCTTGCCAACCATTTCCAGTTGAACTTGTTATTAGTTGGAAAGTTTTTCCTCTTGTACCTCCAGAAGCAGGATCATCTACAATTGTTGCACTTCCAAGTCCTTCAAATCCTGCAATTGCAGGTGAACCCTCAAAATCTTCAACAACTACTTGTTGTGAAAACCCAATTGAAGAAATCAATAAGGCAAATAATAATGTAATTTTTTTCATAATAAAAAAGTGTTAAGTATTAATAATAATTGTTCAATAGTACAACTATAATCTCTTAAATACGAATTATTTACCACTACATGAACACTACAACATCAAAAAACATGTTTCACATGTATTTAATTTTAAAAAATTTCCATTAAAACCTAGTCATTATGATATTTTTACATGAATAGTCTTTTGATGAAAAAATTAGAGTAGTGTTTCATTTTGATAAGAAACCCATACAAATTGATTACGTTATTTTGTTAAAATTTTAAATTTTCGTTTTTGTCCCATAATCCCCAATAAGCTCCAACATCACCTTCTGCACCAACTTTCCATGATTCATCAAATGAAGAGAAGTAAAACATCTCTACATTGTCTTTTGCTGACCATGCTTGAGCATTGATAAAATATCTCATTGCATTCTCTGCAGTTGAATGTGCTCCACCCAAACTACTTCCTTGACTTGGCCAACCAGTTTCAGTGATAATTACTTTTTTTCCTTGACCTGCATGAGCTGCTTGACTGAACATTTGTTGCATATGATTCAAAGAATAATCAATATTACAACCTTCCCAATAAGGATAGCAGTTTGATAAAATAACATCACAAACTTCCGTAATTGAAGGTCTATGAGAGAATTCATAATAGGCATCAACATAACCTACTGGAATATTCATTCCTTTTAAAGCTTCTTTTACACGAAGAATATAATCTAAAAGTTGTTGTTCTGTAAGGTCTTTTCTGTATAATACTTCATTTCCTACAGCAGCAATATCAACACAGCCTTCTTTTGCCAATTGAATTAACCCTTCGATTTCTTGCTCGTTTTTTTCCATGTCATCACCCAACCAAGCACCTACTAAATTTTTCATTCCGTGCTTTTTTGCAATTCTTGGAATATTCTCATTTCCTTCAATACATGAAAAAGAACGAATCCATTTTGCATACGGTTTTAAAATTTTGATTCTTCGTTCAACTTGTTTTTCAGTAATAGTATCTCCAGGTTCCTGACCATCTTCATACATACTGAAACAAATTCCATGCATTCCTTTTTGCAAGGTTTCTCTCCAAAGACTTATCAAATCTTCACTGGAATAGTTAGAAAAATCTACTCCTTGTTGTCCTGATTGACTAATATAATTAGCATGACCAGGTTTAAAATAATGTTCTTCTCTATATGACATACTTTAATTGATTTTTAATTTTTTTTATAATTCTCCTCTACGTTCTATTAATTGTTCTTTTATTTTCTTAGCTCTACTTTCACTTAAGCTATAACTCCACATTATTAAAATTGCAATTCCTGCAGTTACGGAAGGAATGATAACATCTGCCAATCGTAAACTGGTCATGGTTTCTGCAGTTTGCTGAACTGCTGCACCATCAAAACCAACAAATTTTAACACTGCACCACCTAAAACCAATGCCAAAGCTTGTCCTAATTTTACCATCCACCAATAAATAGCTCCAAAAGTTCCTTCTTTACGTGGCATTCCATTTTCCAATTCGTCTAAATCACACACATCTGCAGTCATACTCATCATCAAAGTAAACAACCCGCCCAAACCAAAAGCCATAAATGGAATTGGCATAAAAAGTAAATAAGGATTGTCTTTGTCAAAAGCCCACCATTTTAAAATATAACCTACTATTGATAAAGCTGTTGAGATAATGAATGCTTGACGTTTTCCAAATTTATTGGCTAGCAAAGTTACAATAGGAATCACACCAAAAGCGGTTACAATTGCAGTTACTGTTGAAAACCAAGCTGGCCAATTGCCTGCATCAGCATAACTTCCTTCGAACATATAAAAAACAATAATAAAAAAACTAAAAGAAGCTACCATTTGAAAACCATTGAATACTAAGAATGTAGCGCCACATAGTTTTAAAAATGGTTTATTTTTTGAAACTTGAGCAATTCCTTTGAAAAGATCCATCAAGTTAGAGCCTAATGTGCTAAAAGTAATTTTCTTTCTATTTTCCATATTTGCAGAATCTATTCCTTTACAGAAAAATGCAGGTAAAACACCTAAAATCAAACAAGCAATTCCGACAATAATTGATAATTTACGAACTCCATTTGCTTGAACTGCTTCTAGAGTAACTTTTGCTGAATCAACTTCAGAAAGCCCTAATGAGGCAATTCTACTAACATCTTCAGCTGAAATAGGTAACATGTTTGGATCACTAATGATAATCCAAAACCATGGTACAATCATCCAAGCAATTTGCCCTATTGTTTGTGAAAATGCCATTAAACGAGTTCGTTCATTGTAATCAGAAGTCATTTCATATCCCAACCCAACTAAAGGAGTTGCGAACATGGTATTTCCTATTAAGAAAACCATAGACATGATTAAGAAATACCAGAAATTATAATTTTGAGAATCATTTGGGTCCATTTGCCATAAAACTGCAAATAAAATTCCACTTAAAATAGCACCCACAAAAATATATGGTCTCCTTCTACCCCATTTAGAATTGGTATTATCGGAAATAAAACCCATAATTGGATCAGTTAAGGCATCAAAAATTCTAGGCAAACCTCCTAATAAACCTGCCAAAAAAGGATCCATACCAAAAGCTGTCAATAAAAAGAACATAAAAACACCTAAAGCGCCAGGTAATAAATTCAATACTAAATGTCCTGCACCAAATGCTGCTTTTTGTCCTAAAGGAACTCTATCTCTGACTGGAGTTACATAATTTTTCATATTTCTATTTTAGTTAGTGAGTATTAATTTTCCTGTGTCTGAATTACAATTGTTTGAATTGATTGTCCATTCAATTTAATAGTAATATTTTGGTTACCAAGTGATAATTGAATATTTTTTGATTGATTTGTTTCATTAAAAACAACTACTGCAATTGTTCCATCAGGATTTTCTGCTGCAGTAACCATTATTTCTTTATCAGAATTTTCCACTTCAAAAACGGTAGCTTCTGGTCTGATAAATTTACTGAAATGAGACAGTGTATAATACAAAGGAGTAAAATAAATCTCATCTTTTTCAGTATCAACTATTACAGGTGCTACACACCAATTTTTAAACCAATTGGGGCCTCCTTGTGTGTTCAAAACCATGTTCCAATCAATCCAACCATCAACCCAATTATTTAAACAACCAATAATATCTCTGGCATATCTATGAACTGGAGCATATTTTGGATGCATGTGTTTGTCCTTTTCTGGTGCCCAATCCCAACCCCAATCTGTGGCTTCTTTTTTCCAATACCAAGCATCGTCTTTCCATTTTGGAATTTCTGCATCTACACAAGCTTCTGACTGAATTAGATATTTATTTGGCGCTTTTTGATGAGCATATTGTAATTCTTCAGGAAAATAATGAAACGTACTTGCATACCAATGAATGGCTGTTCCATCGAAATATTTTGATGTTTCTTCATTTTTGAATTGTGAATCTACCCATTCTTTTAGGTGTTCACGGTTTTGATCATATCCTAAAATTTTCACTTCAGGATAATCTCCTTTTAGTTTTGGTCCTAAATGATGTTGAACAAAATTGGTCATTTCATCAGGTGTATAATGCATACTTTCCCAGTTACCATCATTTCCAAGTGGTTCATTTTCAACGGTAAAGCCCCAAATATCAATACCTTCTTGTTTATAGGCTTTTACATATTTTGAGAAAAATAATGCCCAAGTATCATAATATTCTGGCAATAATTTTCCTGCTGTCCACCAATTGTTATCTTTCATCCAAGGTGGAGCTGTCCAAGGTGAAGCTAAAATTTTAAATCCGTCTTTTGACACTTTTTTAGCATCCAAAATCATAGGAATCAAATCATTTTTATCTTCATCAATAGTAAAATTTTCTAGATTTTTATCTCCTGCAATTGGCGCATAAGAATAGTGACCTAAAGAAAAATCGCAAGAGTTCATGTGCGTTCTTGTCAATGAATATTTTGCGCCACTTTCTCCAAAATAAGCTTCTATGATGGAATCTCTATTTTTTTTACTGATGTTGTTCAATAAATACGCTGAAGCTTCCGTAAAAGAACCTCCAAAACCAGTAATTTTTTGACGTTTTTTTGATGGAAAAAGATTGATTTTTACCAAACTATCTTGATTTCCTTCAATGGAAAAATCAGTTAACTTTTTTAAATTATTTCCACTTGCAGAGGTTTCATAAACATCTACAATCAATACGTCTTGTTTGATTTCGCAACTTGCTATCATAAATGATATTCCTATATATAGTATGTATTTTGTTACCTTCATTTGTTACTTATCTTGGATACTCTGTGTTTGGAGGAAATACTGTTTTTAATAACGCTTTTTTATCTCCGTTAAAGGTTTTAGTAATGGTTTTTCCATCGCGTTTTAATCCCTTAAAAGTTCCTTTATCTACCAAATCCCAAAGAGGAAATTTGGCTTCTCCTTTCAAATTGATCAATCCAAAATGATTTTCAGAACCGTTTTTGTTTCCTGCATCTTTCCATTGTTCGTCAAATGCTTCAAAATAAAAACAAGAAATTTTTTCTTTTGTTGTCCATTTTCTGAGGTGTTTGTAATACAATCCTTGCTTGTATTCGTCTGTTGCTCTAGAACCATTTATGCCATAATGTCCATCAGAAATGGATGCCCAACCTGTTTCTCCAATATGAATTGTTTTGGTAGAATCAATACTTTTTACATAATCAGAAACATTTTTGTATTGCATTTTTGCAAAATCTAAAGCTCTTTTCATGGCTGAATTCACTTTTTCAAGGTCTGTTAAATTTTGTTCACTTTCAGGAATTTTCCAAAATTCTGGATTGTAATGTGAATTGTGATATGCATACGTGTGCATGGAAACATAATCTACTGCTTTTATTAAATCTTCTAAATCTTTTACACGATAACTTTCTTCACCTCCACCCCAAGAGGCAAAATCATCAGAACTTGTTATCCATAAATCTTTAGGAAGTTTTCCTTCTTTTTTCAGATTCTGAAGGTATTTTACCCATTTCAAAATCACACTAGGTTGCACATAATAGCTTGTTGCCCAGCGAATCATGGCTTCATTGCCTACAGCAATTACTTTTACAATATCAGGATATTTATTTGCTAAAGCTGCTGCTCTTGCAATTTCACCTTCGTTTTGTGGACTTTCAATATCGTGATTTGGTTCTTGATCTGTCCAAGCATTCAAACAATCAATCCAAGCGCCCAACATTACATACATTTCAAAAGTGGGATCTTCTTGTTTTAACTGATGAATTGCCTCTAAAACATTGGATGCATGAGGTAATTTTGGTTGCACATTATAGGTCCTAATTATTCGAATTCCCATAGCGTGCAATAGTTTCATATCTTCTTTTAACTGAGCAATTGTTGGTTGAATTTCTCTCGTTTTTTCTCTGTATCCTCCAAATGAAATTGCTTGATAATTCGGATTTCCTAAAATATCTGCTGCTGTTAGTTCTTTTTTTGTACTCAAAATAGTTTTTTGTTTTGATTCTTTATTTGCGCAAGAAATAATAAGAACAACAAGCAATAGGTGTAAAAAAGTATTAATTATATTTTTCATCATTTGTTTGTTTTTACTAAAATCTGCAATAAATAGTTTACTGATTTTTATTGTTAATATATCAATCCAAAACCAAATTCGTAAAGGGGTTTTAGGGTTTTGTCCCAAAAATTAGGACCGTATTTGTATTCATAATCTTTTACATCTTTTGGCCAAGAATGAGGTAATTTTCCTTTGAAATTAAAATCTCCAAAAAGCACCTCTGCAATTCCATCTCCTTCTGATCCTGGTAACCAAGCAGCTACAAATGCATCTGAACTATTGATTTGTTCAGTAACAATAAGTGGTCTTCCAGAAATTAAAACTACCAATGTTTTCACACCTTTTTCAGTATATGTTTTGATATATTGTTGATGTTCATCTGTCAAAGTCAATTTTAATTGATTGGATTCGTGACCAATATCTCCAAAAAATTCTGCATAGGGAATTTCACCAACCACAATAATCGCTACATCTGCATCAAAATGATTTTCTGTAGCGTTTTTATCATACACAACTTCACCTTTTGAGTGCTTTTTGATTCCATCCAAAATAGTGGTTGCGCCTTTATAATTTTCAAGGTTTCCTTGCCAATTGATACTCCAACCTCCAGATTGTAACCCAGCATTATTTGCATGTTCACCAATAACTACAATCTTTTTAGTTTCTTTAGAAATTGGCAGCACTTGGTTTTTATTTTTCAATAAAACCAACGATTCTCTTACAGCTTGTTTTGCAATTTCTCTATGTTTTTTGATACCAATTTTTGAAACCAAAGTCGTATCAGGAAATGGATTTTCAAATAACCCCAATCTGAATTTTTGACGAAGAATTCTTCTAACTGCGTCATCAATTCTTTCGATAGAAACTTTTTTATCTTCAACCGCTTTTTTCAAACCTTCTTGAAAATCTTCCAAATCACCATCAACTGCCATTACCATATCAATTCCTGCGTTAATTACTTCAATTCCATTGAAACGAGAATATGCTTTCCAATCTGAAACTACAATTCCATCGAATTTCATCCCGATTTTTAATGTATCTGTAATTAATGCTTTGTGATTGTGCATCGAAATTCCGTTAATACTATTAAATGATGCCATAACTGCACCCACTTTTTCTTGTACAGCAACTTTGTAAGGAGGCAATAAATAGGTATGAATTTCTGAATCAGAAAGCGAAGTTTCTCCACCTTCTACTCCAAAATCTGTAGCACCATCACCAATAAAATGTTTGGCAGTAGCCATCACAGTTGTAGCATCAGCCAAATTTCCTTGATGACCTTTTACAGATGCTTTTGTTAGTTTTTCAGTAATTTCAGTACTTTCAGAAAAAGCTTCATACACTCTTCCCCATTTTTCATTGTACGGAATCGCAACACAAGGAGAAAAAACCCAATTAAATCCAGTTGCTTGACTTTCTAAAGCTGTGATTTTTGCAATTTCAAAAACCAACTCTTCATTATTTGCAGCTCCTAAACCAATATTATGAGGAAAAATGGTGGCTCCTTCAAACGTGTTTTGGCCATGAACTGCATCTACTCCAAATAACAATGGAATTCCCAATCGTGTAGAAAGTGCTTTTTTCTGTAATTCAATAAAACGTTTTTGCCATTCTTTGGCTGATTTTCCTGGAGTTGGACCTTGTGTATGAATGATTGAACCAATAAATTTTTCTGAAACATGCGCATCAGCATTTTCTTCAAAATGACGAATTTGCGACATTTGTCCGATTTTTTCTTCCAAAGTCATTTGCTTCAAAAGTGCTGTTACTTTTTGTTCAATAAGAATTTCGTTACTTACTTTCATCTCATTTTTACAGGAAAAACCCATCAATAAAAAACAACAAAACGTGTATGTTATTGGTTTGATTTTCATTTATTTACTTTACTAAACTTACTTTTAAATGATGAATTTCATTCGTTCTATTAAATATTTTAGAACTTGTTTCAGCATCTAATGACAAGCTATCAAAAACAGCTGTTGATTGGTTATTATAAACAACTTCAATCATTTCTTTGTTTGCTAATTGATACACAACAGGCACTTGACAATAGGTAAAACACAGCTGATTTTTATCAATAGAAAGTGTGTGTTTTTCATTTTTCAAGTTGATATATTCAAAAGTTTGTGGAGTTTCTAAAAATTCTGATTTTTTCAATAAACTTGGTTTGAAAAAGATTTTTCCATTTTCAACAAAAACACCCAATTCTCCTATTCTACTTAAAATATCTTCTTTTACTTGACCAGTCATTCCAGGTTGTTGAGCTCCTTTTGTAGCAGGTGTGTGTGAATACGCATCTGTTGGAAATGCACCATACAATTCTGGTGATTTGTGCAATCCAATTCCAGCATTTATTTCGTAATAATGATCTAACAATTTGCCTGTAATTACAGCATCTTCATTAGAATTGATAGCTAATAAACAATTTTCCTGAACTGCCAATAACAGTTTTGAAACCATGTGCCAATAAATAGAACCCAATCCTTCATATCCGAAAAAAGTTCCTGAACGTCCTGTAAATGATTTGTGATCAAAGATTTCTTCAAAAATATCCAAGACAAATTTGCTATCTTTAGCAACTAAATCTCCATAATTTTCAGTCAATTTTTCCAATGCTTTTTGAACACTATTTGCATTGTTAAAAGTTCCATTGAAATGATAATTCCCTAACACATCTTTTTCAATCAACCATTTATTATTGTCTTTTACCAATTGTTGCAACAAATCTGATTGTAAAACTTTTGCTGATGGAATATTATTTTTCTTGGTGAATCTAGGTAATTCTTTGTTTGGATATAAAATATAACTGTATTGATCTGGTCTGAATAATGAACTATTTTTCAAGCCATCTAATAATGACAATGCCTGTTTTGGTGTCAAATATCCAGAGCTCAAAGCAGCGACTTGTCCTTCTAACATTTCCGATAAATAAGAAATAGAAACTTCTTGATCATTTTCAATGGTCATCAAATTGTATGCATGATACATATTATCACCACGCTTATTTGCGCGAATACTTTGATCTAAGTAATTTTTTGTGATGTTGAAAAAATGCAATAATGAAGTTCTATTTACAGCAGTTTTAGTTCCTGAAAATCCGTTTTTGTAAATAAATTCTCTGTAATCACTTGCAGGAATTCCAACTCCATCCAACACTCTTTTTCTATCAGAATTGGTTACTTTTCCTGATAAAATGGTATTATTTGCATCTAAAGTTGATACAATTTTACTGAACAATTCAGCTACTTCTTCTGAAATTTCGAAATTATTTGTATCAGAATTCTCAACCACATTTTCAAAGAAATTAATGAATCTTCTCAGATAATATAAGGTTACCATAGAAACACCATTTCCAACCAACGCATTATTGGCATCATTCCATTCTGGACGCTGAGTGTTCAACCAAATTCCGCCTTCAGGAATAAAGTTTGATACTTTGGCAAGCACAGTAACCAATAATTTTTCAATTAAGTTTACATGGTAAATTTCGTTGTTTTGACTTGTTAATAAAGCACCATCAACTCCAATTTTTACTCTTTTATCTTCAATTATGTGTTGCAATTTGTGATCAAAATCAATCGTATCTTTAGGATTTTTTAAAATATCAGCATATGATTTTATTTTGTAAGGTACGTTTGCATACACAAACACATCTTCATTAAATAAAGATGCTAATTTTGAAGGATAATGATTTTCAATAAACTCTAAAAACTTCAATAAATAAATTATTTGATGATCTCCCCAATAGCCAATATAGGACCAAGGATCATGTTCTTCAATTACTTCCCAATCAAAACCACCTTTGGTAACTCTGTAAGGATTGTACCCTTCAAAAGTTGTTGCGTTCAAAAACTTGTGAATCATATTCTCAATAAATTGAGGATATGAATGCGCTAATGCTTCCCAGTTTTGGAAAATATCACGCCAATTTCCTTCATAATCTAGGATTTTTGAACCATCAATTTCACTTCTAGTATTGATTGAAAATCGGTTCCAAGGACGACTTGGATCACCATGTCTTCTACTAAACTTGAGCGGTAAATATTCTACACAAAGACGTTTAAAATCTTTATCGTTATCATTTTCAGCTATTTGTTTGATAAAATCTACAGTAAATTTATCTGGAAAACTTTTTAATATTTCTTTTTTTGATGCAAACAACGATTTGTTTGCATTTGCCACATAGGCAATAAAATCTTGTTTTTCAATGATATAATTATCATCAAAAATTCCACCTCTCATAATATTGAAAAGTGTGTTTGAAAAATGTCTTGTACTGATTAAAGGGTCATTTGACAATTGCAATGCATCTGAAGCTGCTGCTAAATTGATTAAATTTTTAGTTCCTTTATCAATACTTTTTTGTAATTTATTTTCTAAATCTGCATCATTTTTAATCATTTCGGATATTGCAACCACATCAGCAACTGTTTGATTTACGTTGGCAATTTGCATCCAAGATGATTCGCTTTTTCCTGAAAATTCAATTGTTGTATTTAAAAAATACGCACCTCTTTCTGCTTTAATATCAATTTCTTGGGTTAATTTTATTCCTTTTCTAAAGTGAGAAAGCTGTTGAGAAGACAGTAAATACGTAGGATTTTTTAATCCTAAAGACCAAACTATGTTTGATTTTAATGCTTCACTTGGCTCAGCTTTATCCACAATTACTGCACTTAATGCAAAAATTCCCAATCCAACTTCAGCTTCTAATTCTGATTTTTTATAAGCATCCACCAAATTACTTCTAATACCTTGTAAATCAGCACTCACAGCCGAAGGTAAAATATTTTCTAAACCATCCAAAATTTCAAGATGTATGTTTTCTTGAGAATTATTGGTAAAAGTTGCTTTTTTTACAAATCCAAATTCATCACTTGTATTCCATTCATATTGAAAAGTTACTTGTAAATCATGATTGATTTCTTCAAAAATGAGTTTATTTCCATATTCATTTTTGTACAAGTTTCTTACAATTGTATACAATCCTTCTTGTTTTTCAGAAAAAGGTTCCCACAAAGAAATTGTATGGTTTTTGTGAATTCTGAACAATGATTTGCTTCCAGTAGTTTCTGCTAATTCAGTAATTTTATCATCCGTATAATATGGAAAAAGCGAACTATCTGCATCTTTTCTTCCTGCAGTTAAACCACCATTACTAGAAATAAACATCCAGTGATTAGAATCTGAAACTATGGTCATAAAAAAAGGACGCATCAAATGTGAGTTTGAAATCTTATAAAAAGTTTCGTTATTGATAGTAATCAATTCACCTTTGATATCGTTAGAAGTTGCTGAAATGTCTTGGTTAGAAACAGTTGTATTCATTAAATTTTGGTTAAATTTTTTTTACAAAAATGTGATTCCACATTTTAAATAAATCGTTTTTCGGTTTGATGTAATGATTTAATTGGCATGATACTTCAATAAATTAAAGCATCATGCCAATATATTTTTAATTATTTATATACTCTTACGTAATCTACAATCATTTCTTGAGGAAAAACAGTTTGAGTGTTTGGTGAACCCACAAAAGAACCTCCAACAGCTAAATTTAAAATGATATAAAAATTATTATCATTAAAAACCCATTCTGTTCCTTTAGGCAAATCACTTGGAGTTATTTGGTTGTACAACACATCATCTACGTAGTAATTGATGTAATTTGGACCCCACTCAATCCCAAAAATGTGGAAACCAGTATCAAATCTGTCATTGGGTAATGTGTAGCTTTTGGTAATAGCTTCCCCTGCAGAGTATCCAGGACCATGAATACTTCCATGAGTAATTGTAGGTTGTTGACCTCTATATTCCATAATGTCAATTTCGCCAATTTGTGGCCAAATAACAGTTCCATTAGAATCATCACCTAATAACCAAAAAGCTGGCCATAATCCTTGTCCCCATGGTAATTTGATTTTTGCTTCATAACGACCGTATTTTTGTTCAAAAATACCTTTTGTTGTTATTTTAGCGGACGTATAACTAGAACCTAAATAAGGTTCTTTGACCGCTTTAATATGCAACATTCCATTTTTTACTTCAATATTTTGAAGACGATCTGTATAATATTGTAATTCGTTGTTACCCCAACCATTTTGACCAGTACCAATATCAAAATTCCAATTATTTGTATCTGGTTTTCCATTGATTAAAAATTCATCTGCCCAAACTATTTCATTCATTGTAGTAACTGTTTGTGATTCATTTTCTGAACAACTATAACTGATAAATAACCCTAATAATAAAGAATACTTTGTCAGAGATTTTATACTAAATTGATTTTTAAAATTCATATTTTTAATATTTTAAGTGAGGAAATTTAATTTTTGTAGAAATAGATATTGTCTAAATAAAAATTTCTTAAAAGAGAAAAATTAATATTTTCAAAAATTATTAATCCTACATTACTTCTCGTTGGCATTGCGCTCAAAGAAAATTCTACAGTAATCCATCTATCAGCAACAATACTTGGTGATCTTCTCACAAACAACTGTTGTCTTGTATCATCTGTTCCACCATTCACTCTATCTGGACCAAAATCTACTACAGTAACTAGAAAATCAAAATTTGATGGTACTGAATTAGGTATATACATGTTAAAATGTAAATTTGGTTTATCTGTCAAATTAACTGTAGGATTTGCAAATTGAATTCCGACAAAATTAAAGTTTGTATAATTTAAAAAATTGTCCCCCAAAATACTGAAATCCGCAGATTGAGTTGTTTGATAAGGTTGCCAATATCCATTGAAAAAATCAACAGGAGTGTTTGTATAATGGTCACTAAAAATTGAAACTACATTGTTTGGATCTCTTGTTGGTGTAGGTGCAAAAACAAATGATCCAACAGAATTAATAGTTAAAGAACCTTTAGCTTCTACTCCACCCAAAGTTGCAGTAATAACTGTATTTCCAGCAGATAAAATCTCTACAACTCCTGTTTCACTTACACTAGCAACACTTGGATTTGAAGAACTAAACACAAAATATCCTGGTGCTGAACTTATTGAAATATCTTCTCCTGTTCCTAAATTAAAAGTTTGATTTAAATCAGCAATATTGATATTTACTCCAATAAAAGTATTTACTGAAATATTGTCACCATTTAAAATTGATGGCCTTGGTTGTGCAATTGTTCCTAATTTTTCAAATTTTAACTCATCAATCCAAAAAGAATATCCATCACCATTTTCTGGTCCTTCTGCATACCAAAACATTCCTTTCTCTTGTTTTAATTTTGAAGCATCAGGAATTGGAATTGTATATTTTACCCAATTAGTTGTAAGTCTTAAAGCACGTTTGCTAACTTGAAATTTATTTTGTCCAAAATCTTGTCCAAAACCAATATCATTTATAGTTGCAGCTTTTGAGGCTTTTGCCCAAAAAGTTAAAGCATCATATTTAGATAAATCTCTACCTCCATTATCATCTCTGAAAATTGCTCCTGCATAAGCACCATTTCTATCACCCTCATTTGGCACATCAAATCTCATGGAAGCAGTTCCTTGATATTTTACTTCAGTATCTACTGAAAAAGCTTCAAATTTAGAATCTGCAAAAGGGTAGTATTCCAATCCAGCACTGAATGAATCAGAAAATACTGTTTGGTTCGTCGAAAAGGTTGCTTGAACAGCTTCGTCAGAGATGTCTCTTTCGCAACCTAGATTTACTAAAATTAGTAAAGCTAAAGGTGTTGTTATTTTTGAAAATAATTTTTTTGTTGTTTTCATAATTACTATTTTTTATTTTCCAATGTTAATGTGAATGTATGTTCTAATTTCCCATTCTGAACCGTTTGGAAATCCTACTGGACTAACAATTGGTGCAGTTGCAAATTCAGTTGCAGTAGCATTTGGTGAATATCTTGGCGAATTTTCGTTCAAAGCTCTCCAAGTTCCTCTGATTCCAACTTTTGTGTCTGGTAAAATAAACCAATCAGGTTTGCCCACAGAAGTAGAAAAATCAAGCATTAATTGCACTGGGAATGTTAAGTTGAAATCTCTGTGGTAATCAAATGGACCCCAATCATTTACTTTCACCATTCCTGTGATTTTCATTTTGTTGTAAATCATTCTTAAATCTGCACCAAAACGAGTAATTGTTCTGTCACTGTCACCATTTGCTTGTCCTGTACCATAGTAAATATTTGACACAAATCCGAAATCTGGTCTAATTTTAGAAACAATTCTTGAATGCACTTCCCATAAATCTTGTGCAGGAGCAGATTGTGCAAATGCAAAAAATGTACGATTTGCTAGGAATCCAATTGCAGCATCTTGTGTAGTTGGTAAATGACGGTATACGAATCCTAAATTCATTGCAAATTTTGCATCTTCAGCTCTATCATTATCCCATTCATACATATATGTTCCTGGAGTTGGATCGAAAGTTAATAAGATTTCCCCAGCTGTTGTTTCTCTATTTCCAGCTCTTACTGAAAATGGATCATCCACAAAATTACGTAATCTTCCTGGAGCTCCAACATCATTTGGCATTGGGTCAACCAATGGTTTTTGCCACATAAAGTTTGGTGCTATTTGAAATTTCCCTGAATTGTAAGCAAAACCAGTTAAGAAATTATTCAAGTTTCCACTTCCACTATCTTTCAATTTCCAACCTGTAAAAGTCATTGTTTGGTCAAAACCTCCGTTTGCAACCAATCCCATTACAGAACCTTGTGCATACCAGTTGATATTGCCATTTTGGTAAGTGATTTTGGCTTTTCCTCCAAAATTATCTTTTGCTTGAATTCTATCATTTAGAACTGTATAATTTCCTGAGGTTCCAGTTGTAACTTGATAAGTTCTTCCATTCAAGGGTCTTCCTGCCCAAATTCCACCCAATTGAAATGCAAAATGCTCTCCTTTTTTCTCAATAGCAATGGTCGTTCTTTCTGTTGGTAATGCAGGAATCACACCTGATCTTGCTTGAACAGGATCTAAAATACGATTTCCATCTTCATCAATTCCATTTCCTGCTACAATATCTTTGTGATAGATTGCAGTCACATCAAAATGACCCACTTTTTTTCTATACTTTAATAATACAGCAGGGTTTGCTCCCCACCATAATTGTGGACCAAAAGCAGCTTTTAAACCAGCTAAAGATCCTTTCCCATCAACTTCTAACCCTAAAATTTCACCATTGTAAATATCTAAATTTGGACCGTAGTTTGCTTCTGGATATAAGTTAAATATATCACCTTCATATGCCCAATGATAGTGGCTCGTTCTATAAAAACCTCTCATATCAAAATCTTCAGCCTTCCATTCAAAAGAGGCATTGTAAACTCTTAATCTATTGTTATCTGCAAGTGTTAAATTTCCATTATCAGTATTTACTTGAACTGGTCTTCCAACATTTTCGTAGAAAATATCATCAATAGGATTTCCGGCTACGTTTCCTAAAATATTGAAATTCACTTCAGCCTTCATACTAGCTGTTGGTTGTCCAGCTACACCAATAAAATAAGATTGCATGTGATCAAAACCAAGTCTGTCAGGAAAAGCTTGTCCTGTTCCATCTGAAGTTTGAGGCGTTGTTAACAAAGAACCTCCTGTATTGAAAGTTGTAAATTCTGCTCTTAGATTGCTTAATTTAATTTTTTCATTTCCACCTAAAGCAGCTTTATCTCCTCTTGCTCTTAAAACAGCATCCATTAATTGAATGTTTTTAAAATAAGTGGTTACTGATTCAAGAGTTGTTCCAGCAGCATAAGGATTTAAATTATGAGCTTCTTTCAAAGCATAATATGCAGCTCTTGGATATAAGGTATATAAACCTCTTTCGTTGGTTGGTCCTTTTGCGCAAATTCCAAACCACTCTTCGTTCATGTTATTTTTTCCTGGCGCATAATCTCTCTGATAACCACCATTTGACCAAGAAGCATTGTTATCATGAACATCTGCTCCTTCTCTTTTGTCAAAACCGTATTTCCACCATCCATCGCTAAATTGGAATGTAAAACCTCCAATTGAGTTTTCTGCTTTTCCTAATCCTGCAGCATTTTGGTAAATTTCTTTCCAATTTTCAACCATATAAAATGCTTGAGATAATTGGTCTTCTTGATTGTCAATTGCGTTAAAAGCATCTGCTCCAAATTCCGTAAATAATAAAGGTTTGTTTAGTTTACTTTTTACAACTTGAAAGATATCTGTGAAAGATGCACCTCTATAAGTATTTGTTCCATATATATCAACGTCTTTACATTCTTCAGCCACAATATCAATAAATAATACATCTCCATTACATATTGCAACTGGATGAGAAGTATCAATTGATTTCATTTTTTTAGCAGCTTCATTCATCAAACGATACATAGGTCTACCTCTTTTTTCACCTATGTATTGTTTTTCCTTTTCATCATCTGGAAAATCTTCGGTTTCAGCACCTTGCCAAAACAAACCATAGTTGTTTTCATTTCCTAGTAAATACATTAAAATACCTGGAGTATCTTTGTATTCTTTCACCAAATTATCAATTTCAGACATCAAAAACTTCTGAGTTCTTGCTTCAGAATAATCAGTAATTGGTGTCCAAACACCATCTAAAGTTAATCCATAACGTCCAAAAGAGTGATTTAACATTGTGTAAATTCCATGAACTTCATAAATATATTTAATCCATCTTGCAGGAACTCCTGTATATTGACGAATGGCGTTTACACCCATGTTTTTTAATAACATCATTTCAGCGTCAAGTGCGCTTTTGATAACTTCATCAGATTTGTTCCAAAAATCTGCATTCACAGTATTTGTACCAATAGGAATGTAATCCCAATTCATACCGTTAACAATAAAGTCTTTTCCGTTTACTACTAGTTTTGATCCTTGATTGTTTGTAACAACAGATACTTTATCTGTTTGACCAAAAACATTAAGTGTTAATAAGAAAAGTAACAATCTCAAAAAAATGTTTTTCATAATGTTGTTTTTTTTAAAATAAAATCCGGAGTTTATTTTTTTAGTTAGAGTAGATTTTTACTTTGGATTTGATTTTGTTTGTTAATAATTTCATAAAACTAAACTCTTTCACTTTAAATGACACAAAAAAGACCTCAACAATAAATATACATCAATAAATACAGAACAAACTTCAACAAAACCTGAGTAAATAAGGCTTTTTTATTTTAATTTAGTTTTTAAAAACCATAAAATGTTGTGTTGTTGTATTGGTAGAAATAATGAGATATACATAGCATTATACTTTTTAAAATGTAAAAAAAGATTTGAAATATTGTAAATATAAAAAATAATTAAATACAATATTATTAATAGTGTAAAAAAATAAAAAAAGGTCAGCTTGAACTGACCTTTTTTTTAAATACTTAAATTATTATTCAATTACGATGATAAACCACCAATCAAATTCGCTGGCTGCATCTGTAGTTCTTAAAATTAATTCGTTAGCTACTCCTCTATCAAAAATTTCATACTGATGATTCCCCCCAGTATAATATCCAATAAATGCATTTCCTGATAAATTGATAGTTTCTACACCTGCTGGAGCTGTTAAAAAGAAAGTTTCTGAATAATCAGCAAAGACATAATTCTCAATATCAGCACCATTTACATTTCCAGAAACATTTGGTCCTAAATCATTTACAATATGAGGATTTCTTCCGAAAATATCTCCATTTGTTACGTGTGAAAAAGTTCCATCAGAACTAAAGATGTATCTATCATCATACATACCTAAACCAACTTTTTCATCAGGACCTGCACCATACCATTCAGTAGGAGTTGTTCCTCCAACAGGACCTAATCCAAAATGACCTGGTTTTGCAGCTTGAATTTTCCATGTTCTTGAAGTTACAGCTGTCGGATTTGCTGGGTCAAAGCCAAACAATTTCGCTTTTAAATCATCTGGAGGTGAATAAGTAGCCAATACATCTACTTGAATAGATTTACTTGATGAAACTCCTGCAGTTCCTGAAACTACAACAGTTACTGTATAAGTATTCAAGCCTAGTTTACTAAATATCATAGATGTTTCTCCTGAAAGAGCAACAACTTCTGAACCTTCATTGATAAATTTAAAAGAAACTGCATTATCTGCGGTCGCTTTAAAATTTACGGCTCCACTTCCATCTCCATTTGGATTATTTGCATCAGCTCCAACAATTTCAGCTGTTATCTGAATATTACTTGGCGCGATAATTTCTCCAAATGAATAATCATTTTCCTGACAACCGTAAAAGACAGTTATCAAGGAAAATATTAGTACATAAACGTTTTTTAAATTTCTCATATTATGATTTAATTTTATAGTTATTATCAATTACTAGTTCTTAGATAATGAAACGTTATCAATATTAACAGTTCCTGCTGCAGCACCTAAATCAAACAAAACTCTTGCATTTGCAGCTCCAAAATCTGCTGTAATAGTATAAGTATAAGTAATTCTATTTGTAGTAATATTTACAGTTTCTGTTTTACTAGACCAAGGATCTCCACTTAGACCAATACCTGCAATCATACTTCTATTAACATTTGACCAAGCATCAAAAGTTAAAGTATAAGTTTCACCATTAATGATTTCTAGTTTTTGACTAAGGTTTACATCCCATGGATTTCCTGCATTAGCTACATTTACTGAATAATGATTATTCCCATTTGTTAATATTACTGGTGCTGCTGCATTGTCATCAACCCCAATAATCCAAGGAGAACTTCCATTTTCAAAATTTCCATTCTGAACTAAATTTCCATTTCCTTTGAATAAAGAAACATTATCAATATTTACTTCACCTGCTTGCGCACCCAAATCAAATAAAACTCTTGCATTAGCAGCTCCCCAGCCATTTGCTGAAACCGTAACTGAATAAGTAGTTCTTGATGAATTAATATCTACTGTTTTTACATCATTTGACCATGGATCTCCACTTAAACCTATTCCGGCTATTATAGATCTATTTACGTTAGACCAAGCATCGAAGGTTAGCGTGTATGTTGTTCCATCTAAAATTTCCGTTTTTTGGCTAAGATTTACTTCCCATGCATTTCCTGCATTTGGAACATTCACAGAATAATAAGTGTTACCACTTAATGTAACTACTGGAGCAGGAGCATTGTCATCTACACCAACAATCCAAGAATTACTTCCATTTTGGAAATCACCATTTGTTAGCAAACCATCATCAAAAGTTGAGGCAGCACTTGCTTTATAAAAATAAAAATTATCAATATAAACAACTCCAGCAGTTCCGTCAGAATCTATCAAAATTTGAGTAATTTTTTCTTTATTTGCAAGATTTCCTCCGTCAAATCCTGACATGTCAATATCTATACTTTGCCAAGAACCGCTTACTGTTGCACCAAATGATTCTATGTCTTCACCACCATCAACGGTATTTACAATTTTCACTAATAATTCATTTGAAATACCATCAGGAACCCAATAATCTATGTGTAAAGTTTCCATAGACGAAACATTTATTCCTGTAGTGTAATTTGTAACCATCCCTAAAAAATCTAGGTTTGTCAATTTCCATAAATTATTTCCTCCAATTGTAATCGCTTCAAAATTTGTCGCTGACCAAGTTGTAGGTAACTCGCTCAAAGTTACGTTTGTGTATGCATCACTAAATATAGAAATTACATCTCCAGCACTTCTATTAGGTGGTGTTGGGGCATTTTGAGTTGGTGCTAAAATTTCTGTCACAACAAAGCTTGCTTCATATTTGGTAGTTGCAATAGCACCACCTTTAGCTTCAACTACAATGTTATAGGTACCTGCATTTTGGTAAGTATAAGAGATTGTTGTTCCAATGTTTCCAGAAACAACAGGTTGAGTTACCCCTGTTTCACCTGAACTAAATTCAAAAAAGGTTGCAAAATCTGCATTTGCGGTGATGTTCACTCTTTTTGAAATAGCAGCATCATTTTCAATTACTACCACTAAATTTTGTGGAGCTTTAAATGATACTATCAATTGTTGCGTAACTTCTGTTTTAACTCCAGTTAAATTGATTGCAACAATTTTCACATCAAATGTACCTTCACGATACACATGATAAGCACTTTCTCCTTGAGGAACAATGGCAGGAGCTGTAGTTCCATCTCCAAAGAAAATCTCAAAACTAACAGCACCATCAGCATTTGGTGTGATTGTTACTGAGCCTGTATTGTCTTGTGTGATATTATATACTGCTGCAACGTTTGCTGGGGCAGCAATATCATTTACAAAAGACACATCTCTTAAATCATTTTCTGTACATGCTACTAAAAGCAATAAGAAAAATATTTTTATTATTTTTTGTATGTTTTTCATTCGTATTTATTTTTTAGTAATTTGGATTTTGTGACCAACGATTTCCTGCTAACTGAATTTCAATTGCTGGAATTGGAAAAAGTTCGTGTTTACCAGCAACAAAACCATTGATTTCTTGAGCTGCTTTTCCAGTTCTTACCAAATCAAAAAATCTGTGACCTTCACCTAATAATTCCACTCTTCTTTCATTGAAAATATTTTCAGTTAGAGTAGCTCCTGATGAAGTAATGTTATTTGAAGTATTTCCAAAAGCTCTTGCTCTTACTCTGTTCAAATAAGTTCTTGCTTTTGTATCATCTGGAGAAGATTTTCTGTTGAAAGCCTCAGCTGCCATCAATAAAACATCTGCAAAACGAATCGCTCTGTAATTATTAGGATTCGTTAAGTTTCTATCTCCTTGTGCATTTGTACTTCTTGTTCTAGGAATGTATTTTCTATTGAAATATCCTGTATGTTCATAACCAGTTCCATAAGTTGCTCCTGTTGCTGTTGCCCAAGCTTCAATATCTAAAATAGCAACATCTTTTCTTAAATCACCATTTTCAAAAGCGTCAACAGCTTCTTGAACAGGCACATTGAAACTAAACCCTGGAGTAAAATCAGGACCAACGTAAGCACGAACACCACTAAATCCTACAGCAACATTTCCTTCACTACATTGTAAACAACCAAATCCTGCTCCTTGACCATCAAAATATTGTACTTCAAAAACAGATTCAATATTATTTTCTCCAGCTTCTTCAAAAATTGTATTGTAATTAGATACTAAATCATAAGGACCATTTGCAATTAAATTTTCTAAAACTGTAGCTGCTTCATCAAATTTATTTTGATATAAATATGCTTTTCCTAATAATGCTTGTGCAGCACCTTTTGTAACTCTTCCTGGAACAGATTGTACATAAGGCAAATTATCTGCAGCATACATTAAATCTAATTCAATTTGAGCATAAACCTCTGCTTTTGGAGTTCTATCAATTGTAAATTGTTCTCCAAATTGAATTCTTTTATCAACTGCCATTGGCACATCACCAAACCATTTTACCAATTCAAAATAGTAGTAAGCTCTTAAAAAAGTAGCTTGTGCTAAAATTTCATTTTTACCAGCAAAATCGATTTTATCTTTGAATTCAAGGATATAATTCGCTCTGTTTACTCCTGCGTACATCCAGCTCCAAATGTCTCTTAATTGAGCATTTAATGGAGTGTGAATCATATCATCAACTTCTTGAATACCAATAACGTCAGTGGCACTTTCTCCACCAGCTAATGTATTGTCTGAAGCAATTTCACCTAACATTACGTTTAAATACGTAGATTGCAATAAATCGTAAGCACCAATAAGTGCATTTTGATAATCTTGCTCTGAGTTAAAGAAATCTTCAGAGTTGTCTGATGTTGGTTTTACATCGACAAAATCATCGCTACAAGATTGATTTAATCCAACTATTAGGATTAAAATCATGAATATTTTTATGTTTATTTTTTTCATATTGTTTGTATTAAAAAGTAACATTCATACCGAATAAAAAAGTTTTCGGACTTGGATAAAAACCTTGATCAATTCCACCCCCAATTGGAGCTCCATTTGATGTTGTTGGATCATATCCTCTGTATTTAGTTAATGTAAATAAGTTACTTCCAGTTACATAAAATCTTAATTTACTGAACTTTAATTTCTCTAAAGTTTCTTGACCTACACTATATCCTAACTGTATACTTTGTAAACGCAAGAAAGAACCATCTTCAACATAAAAATCTGAAAATAAAATATTTCCTGTTGCACCAGTAGTGACTCTTGGTGAAGTATTACTTGTTCCAGGACCTGTCCATCTGTCTAAAAAGTAAGTTGGTCTGTTTGTTAATGGTAGGTTTCTTTCGTAATTTCTTACAATTTCATTTCCAATTGATGCAAAAGCATATGCGTTAAAATCAAATCTTTTATAGTTGAAAGATAAATTTAATCCCATTGTGATATCTGCAATTGGATCACCAATATAAGTTCTATCATCAGCATCAATTACACCATCTCCATTAGTATCTACAAAACGTAAATCTCCAGGTGCAGCATTTAATTGAGTAGCATGAGCGTCAACATCAGCTTGAGTTTGAAAAATACCCGCTGTTTTGTATCCATAGAAGTATCCAATAGGGAAACCTGCTTCCATTCTTGATGGTGGTTCTTGTCCTACTCCAAAACTTCCACCTTCAATAATTCCTGTTGCATTTCCTACAAAAGTTACATTGTTTCTTAGTGTAGTAAAATTGTAGTTTACATTAAAATTAAAATCTTCAGAAACTGTTTCTTTGTATCCAATAGAAAACTCTAAACCTTCATTTTCAACAGTCCCTGCATTGATTACAGGTACAGAAGAACCTGGAGCTGCAACACCAATAATACCTGAAGTTTGAGCAGAAACTAATAAGTCTTCTGTTCTTTTCTTAAAATAATCTGCAGTAATATTCACTTTATTGAATAATTCAATATCCAAACCAATGTCTAAAGGAATTTGTTTTTCCCATCTGATTTCAGGGTTTGCAACTGGACCTACAGCAATTCCTTGAACTAATTGATTATTAAATACATACTCAGCTTCTCCATTTAAAATTGATAAAAATCTAAATCCAGGGATTCTATCATTACCAATAATACCATAACTCGCTCTTACTTTTAAGAAGCTAATTACATTAGAGTCTTTTAGGAAATCTTCCTCAGAAGCAACCCAACCTAAAGATGCTGTTGGAAAAAATCCAAATTTATTTTTTGGACCAAAATTAGAGGAACCATCTCTTCTTATCACTGCTGAAAATAAATATTTTCCATCATAAGCATATTGAAATCTTCCAAAATAAGATAATAATCTGCTGTCAAAAGCTAAATTAGAACCGTTGTTATTATTTTTGAAAATTTGCAATCCATCTCCATTTAAAACTGGAGTTCCTAAAACGAAATCATTTAAAGTTGTTCCTGTTGCAGTGCTTGTCAAAATATTTTCAAATCGACCAATAGTTTGGAATACTGATGTACCAACCATTAATTTTACATCATGCTTATCATTAAATATTTTTTCATATTTTAAAAATGCATCAAAAGTGTAGTCAAAAAAGTTTTGTTTGAAATTGGTGAAAGTTGATTGATCTACGTTAAAAACATTATTATTCCCATAAGTATACAATGGGTTGAATGTGTTTGTATTTGCTACTGAATAATTTGCTTGATATCTAGTTTCAGCAGAAAAATCATCATTGATTTTATAATTTAAACCGTAACTTCCAGAAATTTTATTTACTCCAGTTCTGTTTTGGGCATTATCCACTTGAGCTAAAGGATTCGCAACTTCAATACCTGTTCCAGTTGCAGGAGGTCTTGAAAATTCTCCATTTGGCTGAAATACAGGAATTGTTGGAGGCATATTCAATGCATTAAACAACACTGATCCTAAAACATTTTCACTCAAATTTCTTTTGTTTGTATTTGTGAAAATTGTTGATGAAGTGAATTTTAATTTATTTGTTATTTCAGTATCAAAATTAAAACGGATGTTTCTTCTGTTGAAGTTTGATTTATCCAAACCAACAATACCATCTTGATCAATTACAGATAATCCCAATGAATATGTTGATTTTTCAGTTCCTTTATTTAAGGTATAATCAATGCTGTAAATTGGAGCAGATTCAAAAGCTTGTCTTTGCCAATTAGTTCCTTGTCCTAAACCAGCAACAGAAGTAAATGGCAATGGTTCTCCATTTGCTGCAAATGCCTCATTTGCTAATAAAGCATATTCTGTAGCATTTAATAAAGGAATTTCTCTAGTTGTTTGTTGAAAACCAACATACATATTCAAGGTAGAAACAAAAGCAGTATTTTTTCTACCAGATTTTGTAGTAACTAAAATAACACCATTTGCGGCTCTAACTCCATAAATACCAGCTGCAGCATCTTTTAAAATGTTGATAGATTCAATATCTGATGGATTTACAACGCTTAAATCCTCAATTACCCTTCCATCTAACAAAATTAAAGGTCTACTATCTCCATTCGTAGAAACTCCACGAATTCTAATATTAGCAGCAGCACCTGGCGAACCAGAAGATGTTGTGATGTTCACACCCGCAACTTGTCCTTGTAATGCTTGCTCAATTCTTGTCGGTTGTAAATCATCAATAGTCGCACTAGAAATAACGGTTACTGCGCCAGTAACTTCCTTTTTTCTTTGTGTTCCATATCCAATTACAACAATTTCCTCAAGAGCCTCAGCAGCATCCTCTAAAGAAACTGATATTGAAGCACTTGTTACAACTACTTCTTTTGGCTTTTTACCTAAGTAATTAAAAACCAAAGTAGCTCCTTGTTTCACATTTGCGAGATTAAAAACCCCGTCAAAATCTGTTTCTGTACCAATTGTGGTACCTTTAATTACAACACTTACCCCAGGCAATGTTTCCCCTGAGACAGCGTCTTTAACAACTCCTTTGACATTGAGCGTTTGCGAAAAAGCAAACATAGTTGACAATGCAAAGAGTAAAAAAGTGATTTTTTTTCTCATAAAAAAAAGTTTAATGTGTAGTTTTATCAAATTTATAGCTTATTTTTTATTAATTCACTAAAAAAAACACAACAAAAAAACTACATTCAGAAAATAACTTGTTAATCCTTGCTGTTATTGATTTTTTGAGATTAACAAATCTTTAACAGAAAGTAAATAATATGCTTATGTTGTGGAAATGTATAGGTGATTTTGGAGACTGTATGAAATTTATAATTCTATGATGTAGCTCGTTAAGTTAGCATCATGTTCAAGATTCATCTTTTTACGCAATCGATAGCGTTTAACCTCTACACTTCTGGGTGAGATATTTAATAAAGGAGCAATCTCTTTAGAAGATAAATTTAAACGGAGATATGCACACAATCTTAAATCATTTGGAGTCAAATCTGGGTGATTAGATTTTATTTTTTTCAAGAACTTTTTATCTGCATTATTAAAAGCTTCTTGAAACAGTTTCCAATCATCTGTATTGTTTAAATTTTTATCAATAATTTTCACAACCTTATCAAGATTATTTTTTCCGCCAGAAACTAACTCTGTTTTAATAGCATTTAAAAATTCATTTTTCTTAATAATACTCATTGTAGATGTTGCTAATTCCCGATTCTTATTTTCAATGTCTAAACGCAATTTATCATTGTTCAGTTTGATAATTTTTTGAGAATTTTCTAGTTCTTTTAACTCCAATTCTTTTTGAGCATCTGTTAATAATTTTTCACGTTGTCTTCTATAATATCTCTTTGTAACAACATGGATACTGTAAAAAATAAAACAACATAATATGATGTAAATCATCAAAAAAGGTGAACCTAAATACCATGGTTTTTCTATGGAAAATTGATATGATGCTATATTTGAGCTGGGCTTATTATCAATAAAAGCTCTCACTTTAAAAACATAATCTCCTGCAGGTAGATTCTCTAATAATACCGAGTTTGTTTTGGAAACTTGTGTCCAATTTTCTTTTAATCCTTCTAATTGATATTGATATTCAACTGTGGAAGTTTTATTAAAATTAGGAACACTAAATGTGAATTCTAAATTATTTTCTTTATTCGGAAACTCAATATTTCCGGCTAAACTTACTCGTTTTTTTTCAGTATCAATACTGTTTTTATGAACAGCATCTATAGTCACTGAAAAATCTTTAGGTTCTTTAATTTTGTTTAAATCAACAATTAAAAAACCATCTGTTGTTCCTATTAAATATTTTTTTTCTGATAAATTTATGATGTTTTCATAACCAGTTGCCCCTTTATGTAATGATCCTTTAAGTGGAATTATATTCAATTCTGGTTCATTACTTAACTTTCCTGGAGATAAAAACCGAATTTCATTTGTTGAAAATGCCCATAATTTATTGGCTTTCATATCTGGTAAAATTTTACCAGTCAAAAACTTATCCTTAGAAATTAATATACTGTAAGATTTATCAAATTCAAAAGATTTTTTTTCTTTAGAATACTTAAAAATTCCATTTTTTGATGCATAATAAAGAAAATTATTAAAAGTAAATATGCTTGAATGAATTCCCTTTTCGATTGAAGTATCCTTTGTAGACTCGATAATTTTAGTAAAATCTTTATTTACTTTTAATTTAAAAACACCTTTATATTCGTGATTTACAAAAATTGTATTTCCATCAATAATTTCAAAATACTTACTTGAATTGGAAAATCCTTCTAATTTATTTCTTAATTTCCATTCATTATTATCTCTAACTAACACATACAATCCATCATAACTTCCTTGTAAAAGTGTGTTGCTATCAATTTTTTTCACTCCCCAAGTTCCCTCAACATTGGTTACTAATTTTCCTGTTTTATCATTTATAATAAATGTTCCTGAATCGTGACTACAAAACAATGTATTATCAATTTCTTGCAAATCCCAAACTTGACCTTGCGTATTTTTCACAAACTCAAAATCACTATTTGTATTCACATTACGAACAAATAAACCTTGATTTGTTCCTATATATAAATTATTATTAAAAATTTTGGTAGTATAAATAGTTCCCCAAAAATCCTCTTTTTTTATAAAAAATCGGAAAGGAGAACTCATATTTACGTTATTAATTCCATTATCCAATCCTAACCAAATAGTATGTTCAATATCCTCAAAAACAGCTAAAACAGTATTATTACTCAATCCTAAAGACTTGGTAATCTGATATTTAAAATTCCCCTCTTTTGAAAGATAAATCATTCCATTTGAAATACTTCCTAGTACAAAACTTTCATCTGATAACTGAATCGCACTATAAATTGTTTTATTTTCTAAAAATGAATTGGATGAAATTTCCCATTTTTTTAATTCAGTATTATCTAAAAAATAGAATCCTTCTTTTTGAGTTAAGAAATGTAATTTGTTGTTTTTCAAAAAAATATCAACCAATTTATTTTCTTTTACTATTGAATTATCGGAAATCAATTTTGGAGTACCATTTTCAATCATAAATACTCCTTTGTATAATTCTTGAAAGTATATGGTATTTTCTACTTTCGCAATTTTGATAATATTTTTGGAAGTTTTAATTATTTTGATTGATTCTGACTTTAAATCGTACAAATAAATTCTTTGTAATGATTTAAAAATCATAAAATTGTCTAACTCTAAGATTTCCCAAATCTGCTCATCTTCCAACATTTCAATTTTTTTCTTTTCTACAATTGAAGTGTATTCTAAAACACCCAAATTGTTTTTTTTCCAAAAACCAAAATCCCTGTAAAAACCGCTATAAATTTTATCTTGAAAACTTTTTACTGACCTTAAAATAGTTTCATTTGGTGTTGGATACAAACGCCAATTTGTTCCATTATATTCCAATAGCCCTTTATTATTGGCTACATAAATGTATTTATTGGATGCTTGAGTAATAGCCCAATTTTGATTTTCAGCTCCATAATCCTCTGGAGTAAAAACATTAATAGGTGGAACTTCTTGTGAATAAATTGAAAAAACTAAAAAATTAAGAAAAATTATCAGCGATTTTTTTAAGCAATTCATAGTTGTTTGGTTCTTGTTTGGGCACTAATATAAACTAAAAACCTTAAAACAAACAAATTAAGTAAAAACTGTAATTACATTTTAACAATTCGTACTGTTTAAAACTATACATAAATAATTAAAATTGAAATATTTACATTAAATATTTATTAACTTAAAAAAAATTATTTATTTTTATAATCGATTAATAGAAAGAATGAAATTGATAAAAAACTTACAAACTGCTGACATTTTGATGTTAGTTTTATGCCTCTTAATCATTCTGGTTTCAGAATATCTTTTTCTAACAGGAGATAAACTACATGGAATATTTATTGGGCTTTGGGCTCCAACGTTATTAGGAGTGATGATTTATCTTAAATTAATAAAAAATGAACGCAGATAATATCGTTTTTTATTTCTCTATTTTTGTAGGAATTTGCGTAATTATTTGGGCTTATTTTATGATTAGAGAATATGATAGAGTTGGAAAAGATTAATTTTTCTTTATCAAACTAATTGCAAATCCACCACCTGCAGCTAATTGAAATGTTCTTTTTGTGTTTCTATTTACTTCAATAGTTTCAAATTGAATATCCAAAGGATTTGTATTCCAATGTGCATTTTTTCCATCTTTATAAATCTTTGCTTTAAAAGTAGAATTTGAATCTAAAAAACTAAAATCAATCCTAATTTCTCTCGAATTTTCATCAGTAATACTTCCTAGAAACCAATTTCCTGTTTTTCGCTCTTTCCTAGCAATCGTCACAAAATCTCCAACTTCACCATTCAAAACTTTGGTTTTTTCCCAATCAACTCCAACTTCTTTTATAAATTCTAAAGGTGTAGGATTTGCATCATAATGCTCAACCAAATCAGCTGCCATTTGAATTGGACTGTAAATCACAACATATAATGCCAATTGATGCGCAATTGTTGTATTTACTTGTTTTCCCTTTTTATAATCATCCAATTTAATATTGAAAATTCCTGGTGTATAATCAATAGGACCAGCCAACATTCTAGTAAAAGCAATTATTGACAAATGTTCAGGTGGATTGCCTCCTTTTGGATCCCAAACATTGAATTCTTGTCCACGTAAACCTTCTCTTGAAATGGTATTTGGATACGTTCTTCTCAAACCTGTTGGTTTTATAGGTTCGTGTGCGTTAACTGCTATGTTATAAATGGCTGCTTTTTTGACGGTTTCATTGTAATGATTCACCATAAATTGTCCATGATGATATTCCCCTTCAGGAATCAATTTCCCAACATAACCTGTTTTTACAGCATGAATTCCTAATTTTTTCATCAATGAAAATGCGGTATCTTGTTGTTTTGTATACGTTTCCACATTCCCATAAGTTTCATGATGCATGATGATTTCTATTCCTTTTTCTTTTCCATAAGCCACAATTTCATTCAAATCATAATCTGGATAAGGAGTAACAAAATCAAAACCACCCTCATTAGATCCCCAACCTTTGTTCCAACCTTCTACCAAAACGCCTCCAATATTATTTTTAGCAGAAAAATCAATGAATCTTTTCGTGTTTTCAGTGGTTGCTCCATGATTTCCTGATGTCATATCCCAAGAAGATTTTCCTAAATGCATTTCCCACCAAATTCCAGTATATTTCATCGGTTTAAACCAAGAAATATCACTTAATGTATTAGGTTCATTTAAATTCACAATCAAATTTGATTCAATCAATTTTGAGGCATTTTCTGAAATTTGAATGGTTCTCCAAGGTGTGTTAAATGGTAAAGTTCTCTTTACTTTATAGATTGTATTTCTAGAGCCAACTAAATTACTTTTAAATGAAAAATTTACAGTATCTACTTTTAAAGTCATGTCTGCATAATCTACCAAAGCTGCCTCATGAAAACTCAAATGAAGTCCCGATTTTCCAACCAAAGTTACTGGTGTATTTACGGCATTTTCAGGAATGTAAGTCTGTGCAACTGGCTGATTTACATACTGTAAAGCATTAATTTTTGAGAATTTTGTAGTGTTATACAAATGTTCATAAATATCCCAATCTCCAGGAGCCCAAAAGGTTTTATAGTCCTCTGTTAAATTAAATTCCGTGTTTTCGTTTGTGATAAAAGCTTCTTTGAAATTTGCTTGTTCAGGAAATTCATATCGAAATCCAATTCCGTCATCATAAACTCTAAAAACAATGTTTAATTTTCTTTTTAATTGACTGATTTCCTGCAACTCAACTTTCAGTTCATTGTAATGATTTATGACATCCAATTGCTCTCCCCAAGGCATTTGCCAAGTTTCATTGAATTCGCGTACAGAGGTTTTTACAATTTGAAAATTATCAATAAATGGGATTGAATTATCAAAATCAAATCCTAAGTATGAAGTATCAATGACTTTTTCTGATGCTTTTAAAACCAAATAATAAGGCTTTCCATCTTTTTTGAGATTAAAATCAACTTTAATATTTTTTGAAGGCGAAAAAATAGTTGATTCACTATTTTCTTTACATCCTACAATCGCGATTACAAGAATAAAAGCGAGAATATTAAATTTGATTTTCATAATTTATTTTTTTTCTAATAAAAAAATACTAAACTCAGAAATGAAATTTACGTTCCCATTTTTAACAACTACTTCCTGATTTGAATAGGTTTCTTTTAAAACATCTCCTTCATTAAAAATGGAGGAAACATCTATGCTTATAGATTTTTCAAACAAATCAATTCCTATAATAACTTTATCATTTTTATAAATTCGTGAAAAAATCAATCCATTTTTATCAGAAATTACACTATGTTTTCCAGCACCAACTGCAGGATGATTCGCTCTAAATTGCCCTAATTTTTGCCAATGTTCTACTATTTTTTTAGTTTCACCTGTATGATTGATGTCATCCCAATTCATCATGGAGCGCAACGTTGCATCTCCAATTGCACCTTCAATTGTCAAACTTCTTGCTGATTCATCTCCATAATATACTTGCGAAGTTCCTGGAGTTAACAATAACATTGTAGCAGTTTGAAAAGGTTTTGCTCGCTCTTTATCAAAAGGTTGTCCATCATCATGAGAAGTCATGTAATTTAACACACCATATCCTTTTAATTCAGAGTTTAAAAGAGAATCGTACTTTTTAAAAACTGCTTTGGATGTCATTTGTTTTACATTCCATTTGATTTCAAAATTGATCAAACTATTGAATGATTCATCAAAATAATTCACTTTTTTGTCTCCAAAATCAAAAGATTTTCCATGAGAAATGGCATAATTGTATACTTCACCTACTAAATAAAAGTCATTATTGTCCAACACTTTTTCAGGATTGTTTTTCTTGAATTCAGCAAAGCTGAAATCACATTCTTTTTTGAATTCTTGCCACACATATTCTTCTGTATGTTTCACAGTATCAACCCTATAACCATCAATTCCGAATTCAGTAATATAATCTGTTAACCATTTCATGATGTAAAAACGGGGCGCTCTAGGATAGCCTGTCCTTTTAAAAAAAGCATCCAATTCTGCCATTTCTTGTGCCAATCTTCCTTCATTTTTCCACTTTTCAATGAGTTGTGGAGGCAAATCAACTGATGAGTTACTATCAGTTCTAATATCTGGTAAATTTTCTACAAGTGTACATGAAGTGGTATTTTCATAATTGCTGTACTCACATTTTGGGGAAGTTCTCACCCAATCAGAAGGCCAAACAGGGTCTTTTTCGGTAACAGGTCCTGTGTGATTGATAACTGCATCCAACAAAATACGAATCCCATTTTTATGAGCAGTTTCAACCAATTCTTTCAAATCTTCTTTGGTTCCAAAATTTGGGTCAATTGTAGTCCAATCTTTTGCCCAATAACCATGATAAGCATACGTAACTCCTGTTCCTTCATCAGTTGCATCATGAATTTGTTCTACAATTGGTGTCATCCAAATTGCATTAATTCCCAACTTTGTAAAATATCCTTCTTTGATTTTTTGAGTAATTCCCTTCAAATCTCCTCCTTCAAAACCTCTTAATTTCCCTGGAGTTTTTGTTCTGTCAAAATTCAAATCATTGGAAATATCTCCATTGTGAAAACGATCTGTCAATAAAAAATATACGTTTGCAGCTTGCCAAACGAATTCATTTTCTTTCTCTTCTACAATTTTTTCAGAAGGTTTTACTTGACAAGAAAATATGGCAATACATAAAAAACTAACTAAAAATAGGTTTTTCATAATTTGATTTATTTAATAAAAACTTTAAAACCCCAAGGCTCAATTGTTAAATTCTTATTTTGATTTAAAATTACTTTTTCAGAAGTACTAAAATCAGTATAATTTCCCTCAAAAAGAGTCTCTTTAAAAGTGATTTCTTTTTGTTCATTAGAAAAATTAAAAACGGCAAAGATTTTATCTTTTTCATTTTGACGCACAAAACTCAATACTTCACTTTCATAATTATTGGGAACTTTCATCATTGTTGCTCCCCATTTTGCATGCCATAAAGCAGTATTTGATTTTAACAAAGCAAAAAGATTTTTATACAAATCCCCTATATAATGTTTTTTCCATTTGATGGCATCTTTTTCAAAAAATTCTAACCTTTTAGTGTTACCAGCTTCTTGTCCATTGTAAATTAATGGCATTCCTTCTCCTATAACAGATAAAACAATAGCTGCTTCTAAACCATCTCCAAACTGCTCAAACATTGTTCCTTCCCAAGAATTCATATCATGGTTGCTTGTAAATGTCATTCGCATACTGTTTTTTGGAAAAAATTTCTCGTTCCATGAATAGTATACATAAAGTTTATTCACATTCGCTTCACCCATACAAATTTGATGCATTGCCTCATTCCAACTCCAAGCATATGTCATATCAAAAGCCTCAGCATGCATATCTCTTGATTCCCATTCAGCCAACATAAATACAGGTTTGATTTTGTCTAATTCTTGTCTTGCGTTATTCCAAAATTCAAGTGGTACAAAACCTGCAGCATCGCATCTATATCCATCAATATCGGCTTCTTTTACCCAATATTTTAAAGCATCAGTCATATATTTTCTTACTTCGGGCTTACTAAAATCCAAATCAATAATATCGGACCAATCCCACCATGGAGTTGGCATAAAATCACCTTTGTAATCCTTTTTATACCAATCAGGATGGTTTTTAAGTAATACATTATCCCAAGAAGTGTGATTTGCTACCCAATCTATAATAACGTACATCCCTAATTTATGTGCTTCATTTACAAAATTCTTCACATCCTGTAAATTCCCAAATTCTGGGTTTACACTATAGTAATCTTTTACAGCATAAGGACTTCCTAAACTTCCTTTTCTATTTTTTTCTCCAATTGCGTGAATGGGCATTAACCAAATAATATCAACGCCTAATTCTTTTAATCTTGGCAATTGAGTTTGTGCAGCTTTAAAAGTACCTTCTTCAGAAAACTGTCTTGTATTTAATTGATAAATAGCTGCATTTTTACTCCATTCAGGATGCGAAAGATTTACGTATTCTTTTGGTTTATAAGGATCATCAGTTTTAGGTGCTGAATTATTTTTGCAACTTAAAAAAATTCCTAAAAAAATGATTAAAAATAGTTTTTTCATGACCTTAAATTATTGAAGTTTTAGAATAAATGATTCTAATGGGTTTACTAAAATTTTTGCAGAAGCTCCTGTACTAGTTACTTTCAAGTCAAAAGATTTTTTAATGTACAATTTATCTTTCAACAAAAAAGTACCTTCGTTTATATTCCATTTTTTGATGATTTCCAGCGGAATTTTCAACTCAAATTCAAAGGCTTTTTCTGCATCAAAATTTGCAATAATTATTAACTTTTCATTGTTTGAAAAACGAGTAAAAGAGAGCAATTTAGCATTGTAATTCTCTGTATTTTCTCTATTGAATTGATGCAAATCTTGGTATTCTCCCATTAAAGCATCACTTTTAATCGTAAAATTTAACAATCGTTTGTAAAAATCACGCAAATTCAATTCCTCTTTGGTTGATTTTCCTCCATCAAATTTCTTTTCATTTACCCAACGTTGCAAGGCTGGAACACCTATATAATCAAAAATAGAAGTTCTTGAAGGAGCTCCAAAACCCGCATTTTCAGAACCATCTTCGCCCAATTCTTGCGCAAAATACACCATAGTTGGTGACGTAGAAATCGTTGCGGAAACTACCATAGCTGGCTTTCCTTTTTCTGCATTTCCTGCAAATTCAGGACTCGCAATTCGTTGTTCGTCATGATTTTCTAAAAAGTGCAATAGGTGATGCTCTATATCTTTCAAATCTGTTTGAATTGGTGGAATATGATCTGTCAAACCACGACCTTGCATCACGTTTTTAAGCGTATCATACAACTGAACTTTATCATACAAATAATCCATTTTTCCTTTTTTGATATACGCTCTATACAAACTTGGATTATACACTTCAGCTAAAAGAAAAGCAGCTGGATTTTTCATTTTGATATGAGAATTTAAGTAACTCCAAAATTCAACAGGCACCATTTCTGCCATGTCAAAACGAAAACCATCTACTCCTTTTTCTAACCAGTATAAAGCAATATCTCTGAACTTTATCCAAGAATTTGGAACTGTTTTTCCTTGCCAAAATTCAAAATGTTTTTGATAATTTTCATTTTCAAAACCTATTGGCAATTCATCAAAATCTTTTTTTCCTTCAGGAGAAACTCCATAATTGATTTTTACAGTTTCATACCAATCATTTCTATCTGGTTTTGAAAGTCGAGAACCATTTCCTGTCCATTTTGAAGGATTTTCATCAAATTTTCTATCTGATAAAGGATGTTTTTCTCCTCCTAAAGGCAGAAAATCATCCAAAAAATCAGGCACTTGAAAAGCTTCATTGGGATTGTAATAAAAGTTGTTATTTACATGATATACCAAAGAAGTATCATCATCTGCACCAAAATCTTTTACACCTTCAGGATTGGTCAAACTTTGGTAATTTCTTGCAACATGGTTGGGTACAATATCAATAATGACTTTCAATCCGTTTTTGTGAGTTCGTTCAATTAACGCTTCAAATTCTTGCAAACGATTGGCAACATTTACAGCCAAATCAGGATTTACATTGTAATAATCTTTCACTGCATAAGGCGAACCTGCTCTTCCTTTTACTACATCAGGGTCATCATTTGAAATGCCAAATTGCGTATAATCCGTGATTACATCATGATGAGGAACGCCTGTATACCAAATGTGTGTAACTCCCAAATCTTTGATTTCAGATAATGCTTTATCTGTAAAATCATTGAATTTTCCAACACCATTTTCTTCTATAGTTCCCCAAGGTTTATTGGTAGAATTTGTGTTTCCAAATAATCTTGTAAATACCTGATAAACAACAATTTTATTGTTTTTTTGAATCGTATTCATCTTCTTTTCTGAACTTTTTTCTGATGAACAACTCCATAATATCAATACCATTAATACCCTTATTACGCTACTTTGTGTGTTCATTTTCCTTGTTATTTTAGTGAAACTTTGATTTTTAATTCTTTGTTAGGATTCCATTTAAAAGGAATTTTCAATTGATTATTTTGGGGAAATATTTTCTCTCTTTTTCCATTGATGGTCACTTTTTTTGGATTCCAGTTGATGTTGTGAATGATCAACACAATTTCTTTTTCCGAAGAAATCCATTGTTCTCCAAATGTTGCTTCAAAATCAATTTCTAGAAAACGTTTTGAAAGTTCAGCTTCAAATTCTAACAATTCATACTTTCCATTTTCAAAAGCATTTGCCGTAATTCCATCATCATTATACAATTCTCGTTCACTTTCTTGAATTGAATCATCATGATAATAATGAATAATGAATTGATTTCCAGAATAATTATCTGTAGTTTGAACCAAATTTGTCATGGAAATAAAAGCGCCCGCTTTCACATAAGTTGGAATATGTTCTTCAGAAACTGAAACGGTTTTTGTTTGGCCACCAATGATTTTTTCATTTGTATAAAAATCAAACCAATTGCTATTTTTAGGAAAATAAATTTCTTTGGATGTTACACTATCTTTCATGATTGGCGCAATCAAAAAATCATTTCCCCAAAAATAAGAAGAAGCATTTGTCAACAATTCATTTGTAGTTTCTTCGAAGAAAATTGGTCTCATTAAAGGCAATCCTTTTTGATGATTTTCAAATGCCAAATGATAATTATAGGGCAATAATTGATAACGCAGTTCAATAGCTTTTTTAGTTATTTTTTTGGTTTTTTCGCTTCTAAAAACAGGTTCACTTGGGACATCATCTTGGGCATGAGGTCTAAAAACAGGTTGAAAAACTCCATATTGCAACCATCTTGTGTATAAATTATCATCTAAATTTGCGCCTGCAAATCCACCTAAATCTGAGTGCATGTAGCCTAAACCTTGCATTCCCATTTGCAACGCAATTTCTGTTTGAGATTGCAAACCTCCCCAAGTTCTATTGACATCTCCAGACCAAGGAATCATTCCAAAACGCTGTGAGCCTGAATACCCTGCTCGCATTAAAATAAAAGGACGCTCTTTTGGAAACTCTTTTTGATATCCTTCAAAAATCAATTTTGCCCAATCATGTCCATAAATATTATGAATTTCATCTGCTTTTGCACTGTGAAATTGTACCCATTTTGGCAATACTTCAGGTTCTCCTAAATCGCCCCAAAGTCCTTTCACACCCATGCTTAAAATATCTTTATAGATATTCCAAAACCAAGATTTTCCTTCTTTTTTATAAATATCTACTATACCCGTATTTCCAAAATAAAAGTCATATTTTGCTGGATTTCCAACAGAATCTTTTGCTAAAACATCTTTTTCAACAGCATCGTTCCATTTTTTGGAAGTCGTCAAAATAAATGGCTCAGTAATCAATACTGTTTTGACTCCTTTTTCTTTAAAACGTGAAATCATTCCTTTCATATCAGGAAAAGAATCTGTATCTACTTCCAAATTTCCCATAGTTCCCTGAACTGTTTTTCCAAACCAATACAAATCCAGAATTACTGCATCCACAGGGATTTTCTCTTCCTTGAATTTGGCGATAGTTTCTTCAGTTTCTTTTTGAGAATGATACCCAAATCTGCTCGAAAAATTACCTAAAACCCATCTTGGAGGCAAAGGTTGTTTTCCTGTTAATTGTGTGTAATTATCAATCAAATTCTCCCAAGAATCTCCTGCAATGATTTGATATGTTTTTCGTCCAGAAATGGTTTCATAAGTCAACGAATTGTCTTTATTACTGTCTAAATCCAAATAACCAATGGCAGAATTATCAAAATGAATCATATATTTTTTTGATGAAATTGCAATTGGAATTGTAAAATTCATCAATCCTGAACGGGTTTCATACCCATAATGCGCTTTGTTGTACAATCGCAAACGATTACCACGTCTGTTCATTCCTAAAGCTCTTGCACCACCACCATATAAAACCTCATCGTTATCAATTTGAAATTGTATTTTCTCATGAATGGTGTCTTTGTGATACCCTAATTTTTCAGATATCAATTCTTTATTATCAAAAAAATAGGATATTTTAAAAGGAGAATGTTGAACTTTTACAGCAATTCCTTTTGAGAAAAATTCACTCTGAAATTTTGAAATTACAGGAATTATCTCCACTTTTTTTGGTGTCAAAACAACTGCATGAGAGTTTTGAACATTCACTTCATTAGATGGAATAAAAGTAGTTTCAACAATATGTTCATTATAAAATGTAAGGAGATATTTCCCATCATTCACCTCTATATTCAATCCATTTTCAGTTTGCTGTATGCTTTTGAAAATTCGATTTGAATTTTGACTAAATGAAAAAAAAGGAATAGTCAGTAGAAAATATAGAAATATTTTTTTCATTAAAACGTTTTTTTTAGTTCTCGACAACGCTCGAACTGACAGTTATTTTGATTTATTTTTTCAACAAAAATGTCAAAGGAATATGAATTCTATCTTGCCAAGATTTTTCTGAATGATCTGTATTGGGAAAATGAATATTTCTGAAATTTTCAATGGAATACCCTTTATTTGTATACAGTGAATCTACAATAGGTGCATATTTTGGATAATGACGATCCAAGGTTTGATCTCCGTAATCAAAATAGATTTTATGATTTTTTGCATCAGGAATATTCGCAGCAACATAGCCAAAAATGGCGTTTGGAAAAGGGTTATTTTCTTGAGCCATTGCTCCTACCCAATGTGTTGAAACACAAGCTGCTCCTTGAAAAATCGTTGGATATTCAGAAATGGCGTACATAGACATCAAACCTCCCATTGAAGAACCTGCCACAAACGTATTTTCTTTATTTGTATGCACTGAATACGTTGCATCAATATAGGGTTTTAATTCAGTTACTAAAAATTTTAAATAATCATCACCTTTAAATTCCGTTGACATGTTATTTTCTTCCGCCTTTTTTAAGACTTCTTTTTTGGCATCTTTACCCATAAAATCCATGGCTTTCTCAGGAAATAAATCGTGCCAACGAATATCTGGTATATTATGGATACCAACAACAATAAAGTCTTTGGTAATTTTTTGTTCCATTAAATCTGTGGCAGCTTCGTCAATTCTCCATTCTTGTTTGTTCCAAGTGGTGGTTGAATCAAACAACATTTGCCCATCATGCATGTATAAAACTGCATATTTTTGTTTGTCAGAATAGTTTTTTGGCAACCAAACATCTACAGGTCTTGGAGTGATATTTTTTGATGGAAAACTATCAATTCGAATCAATTTTCCTTCCGCTAATTTGGCACTTTCAAGTGTGTAGGATTTTATATGAGAGAACGATTTTTTAGCTGTTTGATCGCAAGAAACGATGATAAAAAAAACAATCCCGTAAAAATATAATTTATTCATAACTAATGCTTTAAAGTAAGAATGAGACTTCCTTTGTTAGAAATTTCAAGGGTTTTATCCCAAATAAAAGTTTCATCTGTTAAGATATTTTTTACCGTTTTTCCTTTCAATCCAACTTCAGAAAATCTTTCTAAATCAATTGTAATTGGTTTTTCATTTTTATTAATGATGTGAACAACTGTCTCTTTTTCATCCATTCTAAATAAAAAATAAGTATTGTTTTCCGGAGCAAAATGAAAGGTTTTTCCTTCGTGAATAGCAGTACTATTTTTTCTAAAATTCAACACTTTTTTAAAAAAAAGTTGCATGTCTTTTTGTTCCACTGAAAGACCTTCACCAGTAAAAGCATTTACGATATCACCATTCCAGCCTCCAGGAAAATCAGTTCGAATCAAACCATGATCTCCAGGTTTTGCAAAATCATTCATCAAAATTTCGGTTCCGTAATACAATTGAGGAATTCTTGGCAACATCAATAAATAACTTATTGCCATTTTTGTGTTGACAATATCGCCTTTTAATTGCGTAAAAATTCGGCTCATATCATGATTATCAGGAAAAATCATGATGTCTTTTGGTGAAGCATAATGAAAATCATTCGCCAAACCTTCATAAATTTTTGTCAATCCAGAATTGTAACTTTCATGTTGATTAAAAGCTTCTACGATATTGTTTTGCATTGCAAAATCCATGGTTGATGTCAAATTTGACTCATAACCATCCTTGTTTTTAGCGCCTTTTTGCCAATAACCAATCAACAATGGATTGTAACTCCATTCTTCACCCACAATTGAAAATTTTGGATATTCGTTCATGATGGCTCCAGCCCAATTGCTCATAAATTGCTTGTCAGGATAAGGATACGTATCCTGTCTGATGCCACCCAAACCTAAAGTTTCTATCCACCAAATACTATTTTGAATGATGTATTTCGCCATGAAAGGATTTCTTTGGTTTAAATCGGGCATAGTATCCACAAACCAACCTTCACTATTTCCTTTTTTATCACTTTCAGCAGCATACAAATCTTGGTTTGTGGTGCGTCTGTGATTAGAAACTTTTACAGTTTGATTGTTCCAATTTTCTTTATTCTCTTCGTAATATTTTTGGTTATTTACCCAATCTTCAAAAGGCAAATCTTTCATCCACCAATGTTCTAAACCACAGTGATTTGCTACTTGATCCATGATGAGTTTCATGCCTTTTTTGTTCAATTCATTCGCCAATTCTTTGTATTCTTCAAGTGTTCCAAAACGAGGATCTACTTGATAAAAATCGGTAATTGCATATCCATGATATGAACCTCTGTGCATGTCATTTGTCAAAACTGGACAAGGCCAAACAGTCGTAAAACCTAAATCAGCAATGTAATCAATATGGTTGGTAATTCCTTTGATATCACCTCCATGACGTGCATAATCATCTTTTCTGTTGATGGTTTTTTCGTTTAAATTTTCATTGACATCATTGGTTTCATCTGCATTTGAAAATCGATCAGGAGTGATTAAATAAATGGCATCTGAACTGTTAAAACCTATATATTCTTCTGAAGATTTTTGTCTATCTTTTAATTCATACGTATGTCTTTTGGTGCTTCCATCATCAAACGTAAAAACGATATCAAATTTACCCGCTTTTGTTTTTTTATCGATTTCTAAATCAATAAATAGATAGTTATTGCTTTTTGCTTTATGAACATTTTTTATAGTTACACCAGCATAAGAAATGCTTGGTTTTGAATCGCCAATAGTAGGCTCTTTCACCATCAATTGCAATGAAGAATCTTTGAAATTAATCCACCAATTTGAAGGTTCAACACGCTCTAATGAAGAATTTGAAACCTTTTCAGCTATTGAATTCATAGATGATTTATTTGAATTGTTGCAAGAAATCAAGATACTAAAGACAAAAATCAAAACAAAATTTTTCATAATTATTTGGGTTTTAGAATTTCTAATAAATACAACATTTCTATAAATATACTATTGATATTTAAACAGTTACTAAATTATTAGGTGTTACTTTTATGGGTTTTTCGTTTACTATAATTGTCAATTCTTCATTCCCATCAATGGTGAAATGTGTGCCATTTTGTTGGACATTAATTTTTACAATTGTATTTCTAAAATTTACTTTAAAAGAATAAGAATTCCATTGTTTAGGGATTTTTGGTTCAAACGAAAGTGTGTTATTTTTAACTCTCATTCCACCAAAACCTTCCACAATACTCATCCATGTTCCAGCCATGGAAGTGATATGCAACCCTTCTTCTACTTCGTGATTGTAATCATCCAAATCCAAACGAGAAGTGCGTAAATAAAACGTATACGCCTGCTCCATTCTGTCTAATTTTGCAGCTTGAATACTATGAACACAAGGCGAAAGTGAACTTTCATGCACCGTAAATGGTTCATAAAAATCAAAATGACGCGCCAATTCTTCTGTAGTAAAATCATCTTCAAAAAAGTAGAAACCTTGTAATGTATCTGCTTGTTTGATGTATGGAGAACGTAAAATTCGATCCCAACTCCATTTTTGGTTGATAGGTCTTTGCGATTTATCTAATGCTGCAACTGAAATTAATTCTTTGTCTAAGAATCCATCTTGCTGCAAATACACTTGGTGTTTTTCGGAATATGGGAAATACATTAAATCAGCCACATTTTTCCAAGCTGCTAATTCAACATCAGAAATAGCTGTTTTTTCTTTGATTCTTTTAAAATCAGAAATATGGTCATTTTTTACAATTTCAATATTTTCCAATGCATAATTGATACACCATTTTGCAATGTAATTTGTGTAAAAATTATTGTTTACGTTGTTCTCATATTCATTAGGTCCTGTAACTCCTAATATCACAAATTTATTTTTATCCGATGAAAAAGTGGCTCTTTGGTGCCAAAAACGTGCAATTCCAATCAAAACTTCCAACCCTTTTTCAGGAATGTAAGAATAATCGTTTGTAAAACGATGGTAATTATAAATTGCGAATGCAATAGCACCATTTCTATGAATTTCTTCAAAGGTGATTTCCCATTCATTATGGCATTCTTCTCCATTCATGGTAACCATAGGATACAATGCAGCACCATTTTTGAAACCTAATTTCTGAGCATTTTCAATCGCTTTTTCCAAATGATTGTATCTATATTCCAATAATTTTCGCGCCACAGATTGATCTTTAGTCGCCATATAAAAAGGAATGCAATACGCTTCAGTATCCCAATAAGTGCTTCCTCCGTATTTTTCGCCAGTAAAACCTTTTGGACCAATATTTAATGATGCATCAGTTCCTAAATACGTTTGATTGAGTTGAAAAATATTGAAACGAATTCCTTGCTGTGCTTTTACATCACCAGCAATTGAAATGTCTGCCATTTCCCAAATTTTTGCCCAAGACTGTTTTTGCATTTCTAATAAAGAGTCAAAACCAAAGTTCACAGCTTGGTCTAAAACCTCTTTTGCAGCCTCAATAAGCTGGTCTTTTGGATGATTTCTATCAACGATATAACCCCCAAATTTTTGAATTGTGAAGGTTTGGTTTTTAATGATTTTTTGTTGAAAAACACTAACTGCTTTTTTATCAGTTGTATGATTATTCGGTTCAATCTTAACTTCATTTTGATCAATAAAAACTTTCGATTGCATAAACGTACACGTATGAAAGTTTGTTTTCATCGTTTTTGCAACAATAAAGGACTGATTTTTATACTGATTGATGGACAAAACATCCCAAAATTGGTCTGCCCAATTAGAATCTTCATTGGTGATAGAAGCATCTAAAAATGGCGAAAAAGTAATGTTGGCATCCGAATTTATAGGAGTGATATGGTAACTAATTGCCCCAATTTCATCCAATTCTAAGCTTAAAAATCGCTTAACATCGACCTTAATTTTACAATTATTTTGCAAAACAGCTTCAAAACTTCTAGCCAACCAACCTTCTTTCATGTTGAGTTCTCTTTTAAATTTTGAAACTTCTTTACAGGTATGTAAATCTAGGGTTTCATCATTAATTGTGACATCTATTCCTATCCAATTTGGAGCATTCAATACTTTTGCAAAATATTCAGGATAGCCATTTTTCCACCAACCAACTCTAGTTTTATCTGGATAATAAACTCCTGCAATATAACTTCCTTGAAAAGTTTCGCCTGAAAACTTTTCTTCAAAATTGGCACGTTGACCCATGGCTCCATTGCCTATACTGAATAAGCTTTCAGAGGATTTTACTCTATTTAGATCAAATCCTTCCTCTATTATGGACCATTCATTTGGTTGTATATAATCTTGATTCATTTGTTTTTATTTTGGAATTAAGCAGCGAGAATAAAGAGGAAAGACTTTCATATGAATTCATAAATATGACATCTTCTTTTTTCTTGTTTCTTATTTCTTTTGTCTTTTTTGTTGATTCTATTTTCTTTTTTCTATTCTTTTTTTTCTATTTGAATTAAATTTTTCATAAAATCTGTACTGATTTCAGTAAAATCTTTGAAAATAAATGTTGCTTGTGAAAGCACCTCTTTATCACCAATACCAATGCTAATCATATTGGCAGCATTTGCAGCTTCAATACCTGCAACAGCATCTTCAAATACGATACAATTGGATGGTGAAAGATTCATTTTTTTTGCAGCCATCAGAAAAACTTCTGGATCTGGCTTTGCTTTGGTTACGCTGTTTCCATCTACAATTACATCAAAAAAGTGAGCTAAGCCTACTTTTTCAAGAATAGGAAGTGCATTTTTACTTGCAGAACCTAGTGCAATTGGAATGGCATTTTCTTTTAACAATGTCAAAATTTTTGGAACATCAGGAAGAATTTCTGAATCATCCATTTTCTCAATGTATGCAAGATAATCATTGTTTTTTTCGATCATCCAAACATCTTTTTGTTCTTGAGTTGCTGATAAATTTCCCATTTCTAATAAGATATCTAAACAGCGTTTTCTACTAACTCCTTTGAACAATTCATTTTGTTCTTCAGTAAATTCAAATCCTAACTGATTTGCCAATTTTTTCCACGCTAAATAATGGTATTTGGCGGTATCAACAATGACACCATCCAAATCAAAAATAATTCCTTTTTTCATTTAAACAGTTTGTACTACATCATCTACATCTTTTACTTTATAAACGAGTGCTGCAGCAATTAAAAAACTAATTCCACTAATCATTAATGCAAAAATTGCTTCATTATTGTATGCATATTTTACAAGTGGACCTCCTATTAATGCATTGATAATTTGAGGAATCACAATAAAGAAATTAAAAATCCCCATGTAAACTCCCATTTTCTTTGGAGAAATTGAACCTGCTAAAATGGCATAAGGCATCGCTAAAATACTTGCCCAAGCAATTCCAACACCAATCATAGATATGATCAACCAATTTTCATTTGGCATGAAATAAATAGAAATCAATCCCAAACCTCCAATAATTAATGAAATAGCATGTGTTTTTTTACGTCCGATTTTTTGGGCAATGTAAGGCAATGCAAACGCATAAAAAGCTGAAACTAAATTGTAAATTCCGAAAAGAATTCCAACCCAATCACCAGCATTTTGGTATGCAACACTGTTGCTATCAGTATGTGGCAATCCATAAATATGTTGTGCAATTGCTGGAACTGAAAAAACCCACATCCCAAAAAGTCCAAACCAAGAAAAGAATTGTACCCAACTTAGCTGACGCATAGTTGTAGGCATTTTTTTAAAGTCGTCAAAAATATCTAATAAGCTAGATTTTTCTGTTGAAATATCCTTTTTTACAGCCTCTAGATGCGCTTGCTCGTCTTCAAAACTTTCTAGTTCTTCAGGAGAATATTCCTGTGTAGTTGATACAGTAACCAAAATCGAAATTATCAAAATAATAGCTCCAAAAATGAAAGACCAAATTAAGTTAGCAGGAACAATTCCTTCAGAGGTTTCGTTAGAAATACCGAACCAATTCGTTAAAGCATAGGGTAACCAAGAACCTACAACTGCCCCAAAACCTATTAATGCAGTTTGCACACTAAATCCTAAAGTTCGTTGATCAGTTCTTAAATTATCGCCCACTAAAGCTCGGAAAGGCTCCATAGCTATATTGAAAGACGCATCCATAATCATTAGAAAACCAGCTCCAACCCAAAGTGCAGGAAGAAAGGCAATGAACATATCTGCTTGTGGCATTAACACCAATCCTATTGATGCTAAAATGGCTCCAACTAAAAAATAAGGTTTTCTTCTTCCAAAACGACCCCAAGTTTTATCACTATAATGTCCAATGATTGGTTGAACAATTAATCCCATCAAAGGTGCAATAATCCAAAACCATGAAAGTTCATGGACATCAGCCCCAAAAATTTGTAAGATTCTACTTGCGTTTGCGTTTTGAAGTGCGAAACCCATTTGTATTCCTAGAAATCCAAAACTCATGTTCCAGATTTGAAGGAAACTTAATTTCCTTTTTTCCATTATCGAATATTATTGATGAATATTTCGATAAGTGTATTAGACTTATCAATTACTAAGTGTGGAATGTAATTTACTGATAAATCCTAATATGGTAACAAATATATGTATTTTTTGTAAAGTTGGTAAAAATTACTCCAAAAATTTACGACGACGGTTTCGTAAAAAATAATAAATTTAAAATTTCTACGACGACGTTTTCGTGGATTCTCGTATTTTTAAGTCGCTAGAAATCACAATTTTCTTTGGCGTAAATACTTCCGTTTCATTTTCAATTCTATCAATTAAAAGTTCAACTGCTTGTCTACCCATGATGAATCCATGCTGTGCAATAGTGGTAATAGAAGGTGAAGAATACTCTGAAATTAAACCGTCAGTAAAGCCAATGATTGAAATGTCATTAGGAATATTCAATCCTTTTTCTTTGGCAATTCGCATAGCATTTGCGGCATAAATTTCATTTACAGCAAAAATTCCATCGATATTTTGTTCAAATAATTGTTCAATTTGCTTTTTGATATCTTGCTTTTCATCAATCTTAATGATCAATTTACTGTCAGTTTTAACATATGATTCTATGAGTGCTTTTTCATATCCTAAACGTCTTAAAGCACCAACACTAACGTGGTCTGGAGTAGTTATCAAACCTATTCTTTTACAACCAATATCAACCAAATGCTTGGTAGCTTTATATCCTGCCCCAACATCATCTACTACTATTTTATCGCACAAAATATCATCCACAACTCTATCAAATAATACTAATGGAATATCCTCTTCCACCAAATCAATAAAATGTGAAAAGTCTTTATTTTCAAGGGTTTCATTAGCTATTGATACAATTAAACCATCCACACTTCCATTGGATAAAACGCTTAAAGTTTCCACTTCTTTTTGGTAATCTTCATTAGAAAAACAAACCATAATATGATAGCCTTTTTCATTGGCATACGCCTCAATTCCCATAATTACTGTAGAAAAGAAATGATGCACAATTTTAGGTAAAATCACCCCAATTACTTTGGTTTTTTGATTGCGTAATTGCAAGGCCAAACTATTAGGTTTATAGTTATAGTGATTGGCGAAAGCCTGAATCTTGTCTTTCGTTTCTTTGCCTATTTCATGGCTGTCTTTTAATGCCTTTGAAACCGTAGAAGTAGAAACTCCTAGTTCCTTTGCAATTGTCTTAATGGTAATTTTTTGCTTCATTTTTAGTAAATAGACAAATAACGGATAAATTTTTTGCTAAATTAACGAAATTTATTAAAAAAAAGTTGTCAACACGAAACCGATTTCGTAAATTTTAATTTATTGAATTTAGCTCTCCACATGCTATATTTACAATGTGGAATGTGAATTTATTGTTAAATCAAAATCAAATTTACAGTTATTACTTAACAAATTATACATGAAAAATTTTAAATTATTGTTAATTGGATTTCTTTTAGCTTCCTCTTTCAGCATGTTTGCCCAACAAACTGTTCAAGGAGTTGTAAAAGAAAAAAAATCTGGTGACGCGTTACCAGGTGTGAGTGTTGTTGTGAAAGGAACAACAAAAGGTACTGAAACAGATTTCGATGGGAAATTTACAATCGAAAAAGTAAAAGCAGGTGAAGTACTTGTTTTTAGATATCTGGGTTATGCAGATAAAGAGATTGTAGTTGGCTCCAACAGAAATCTTACAGTAGAATTGGAAGAAGCTTTAGAGCAACTAGAAGAAATTATTGTCATTGGTTATGGTTCAACAACCGTAAAAGATGCAACAGGTTCTGTAGAAGCAATTACTGCTAAAGAAATGACCAAAGGAAACATTGTAACCGCTGAAAATTTAATTAGTGGACGAGTTGCTGGGGTAAACATCACTACTAGTGGTGCTCCTGGTTCTGGTTCTCAAATTAGAATTCGTGGTGGTTCATCATTGAATGCTTCTAATGATCCATTAGTTGTTATTGATGGTTTGCCATTATCTGGTGTTGATTTGAATAGTATCAACCCAAATGATATTGACTCTTTCTCGGTTTTAAAAGATGCTTCTGCAACTGCAATCTATGGTTCTAGGGGTGCTAATGGTGTGATTATCATTACTACTAAAAAAGGTAAATCTGATTATTCGTTAGATTATGATTATCAAGTTGCTTTCGGTGAAATTAGAGATAGAGTTTCTGTTTTTGATGGAGATGCATTTAGAAATTTAATCGCAACAAGAAGACCAAATGATGTTGGAATGTTAGGAACTGCCAATACAAACTGGCAAAACGAAATCTTTCAACAATCAGTTTCTACTCAACACAATGTAAGTGCTAGAGGTCAAATTTTCAAGAGAATTCCTACAAGACTTTCTGTTAATTTCTCTGAAATTGAAGGAAATATTTTAACATCTCAATTTGATAGAGCAAATGTTTCTTTAACAATGAATCCTTCATTTTTTAATGATCATTTAAAAGTAAATTTAAACTATAACAGAGCTTTTGTAAACGAAAGATTTGCAGATGCAGGTCAAGTAAATGCTGCTTTGCGCTATGACCCAACACAACCTGTGTATGATCCAACATCTCCATTTGGTGGGTTTTATCAACACATTACTAGAACTCCAAATGGTGTTTTAGTTGACAATGGTACAAGAAACCCTGTTGCTGCTTTATTACAAAACGAAAATTTATCTAACAGATTTAGACAATTTGGTAATTTAAAAATCGATTATAAATTACACTTTTTACCAGAAGTTATTGCAAGTGTAAGTGCTGGTTTTGACAAATCAGTTCAAGAAGGGTCGTTTTTCAATCCATTAAATAGTCCAGCTAACTATACTGATCTATTTATTGGTGGTGAAGGTTCTTATTCAAATGAAAGCTTAAATGAGAATTTTAATGCAACATTAAACTACGCTAATACTTTCGGAAAATTTAAAACAGATTTTTTAGTTGGATATGATTATCAATCATTTAATGGGTCTGGAGATAGCACAGGAAATTTAAGAAATCCTAATGATACCGGTTTTACAACGTATGCAAATACACCTATAGTTTTAATAGGTTTCATTGGAAGAGCCAATATTACTTTCAATGAAAAGTATTTATTGACGTTAAATTATAGAAGAGATGGAACTTCACGTTTTGGCCCTTCAAATAGATGGGGTGATTTTGGTGGAGCAGCTTTCGCTTGGAGAATGAGTGATGAGGATTTCTTAAAAGACAATAAAGTAATCTCTGAACTAAAATTACGAGCTTCTTATGGTATCAATGGTCAACAAGATGGAATTACTGGTGATTTGTATTTAGATAGATATCGTTTTGGAAATCAAAACTCTCAATACATATTTGGTGGTGTGCCAATTCAATCAACAATTCCTTCTGAAAGAAGTAACTTACGTTGGGAAAAAGTAGCTACCGTTGAAATAGGTGTTGACTATGGTTTATTCAACAATAAAATTTCTGGATCTATCAACGCTTTCCAAAAAAATTCTACAGATTTAATATCTGATGCTCCTGTAGCTGACGGTTCAAACTTTACGAATAGAGTTCTTCAAAACATTGGAGATTTACAAGTACAAGGTTTAGAATTTAGTTTAAATACAGATGTAATCAAAAAAGAAAACATGAATTGGAATATAAACTTCAATGCTACCTATTTAGATCGTGAAATCAAAGAATTAGCTTTAAATCAAGATATCACAACAGGTGGAATTGCTGGTGGAACAGGAAACTTTATCCAATTATTTAGAGAAGGTTTTGCTCCAAATTCTTTTTATGTATTTAAACAATTGTATGACACTGCAGGAAAACCAATTGAAGGAGCTTATGCTGACTTGAATGGTGATGGAATCATCAATACTCAAGACCGTTATTTAAAAGGAAATCCACAAGCTGATTTCACGTTCGGTTTTCAGTCAAACTTCAATTACAAAAATTTTGATATGGCATTCAATTTACGTGCTAGCGTAGGAAATTATGCATACAACAACATAAATTCTGGTTTAGCTCAATACGATTTATTGCAAGACAATGCCGTTTTAGGAAACATTCCTACCTCAGTTTTAAACACTGATTTTAGAAGTACATCTGATGTAATCATTTCTGATTATTATTTAGAAAATGCTTCATTCTTAAGAATGGACAACATTACTTTAGGATATACATTTAACAAACCTATCAAAAAATTTGCTTCTAACAGCATTCGTATTTGGGCAGGTATGCAAAATGTATTTACAATTACCAACTATTCTGGTTTAGATCCTGAATTGTTCAATGGAATTGACAATACGAATTATCCGAGACCAAGAACTTTCTTGGTTGGTGCAAATATCAAATTTTAATTACTAAAGAAATAAAGATGAAAAAAATTATGAATTTTAACAAATTAGCAATCTTATTTCTTGTGATGCTAGTAGCGATGTCTTCGTGTACAAAAGACCTTGACATCACTCCACAAGATGACCAAGATTTATTGGGAGAAGATTTTTTTGCAACAGAAACCGCCTACAAACAATTGTTAGCAGGAGTATATGCAAACTTATCTTTAACTGGTGTTGACGGTCCTGGATCTTCAAATATTGATGGATTAGACGCAGGAACCAGCCAGTTTGGACGTGTATTATTGTACTTACAAACTTTATCAGCAGACGAAATGATTTGGTCGTATGAAAACGACCCTGGAACTCGTGAAATACAACGTAATATTTGGAATGCTGATGATCCTATCATTTTGGGTATGTTTGGTAGAACCAATGTAACAATTGCATTTGCAAATAATTTTTTACGTGAAACTACAGACGAAAAATTAGATGCTAGAAATGTTTCTGCAGCTACAAAAACTGAAATTACGAGATTCAGAGCTGAAGCTCGTTTGTTAAGAGCGATGTCTTATTATTATATGATGGACTTATTTGGTCAAGCAAACTTTACTACAGAAAATGATGCCATCAATGCGCAACCTGCAGTTTACAATCGTCAACAATTATTTGATTATGTAGAATCTGAATTAAAAGCAATTGAAGGTGATTTAGCGGATCCAAAATCTATAGAACATGGAAGAGCAGACAAAGGTGTTGCTTGGATGATTTTAGCAAAAATCTATTTAAATGCTGAAGTATACACTGGTCAAGCTAAATATACAGAGTGTATTGATTACTGTAAAAAAATTATTGGTGGAGGTTATTCATTAGCAACCAATTATTTACATAATTTCATGGCAGACAACAATACAAACTCTGCAAATAATGAAATTATCTTCCCTTTAATTTCTGATGGAACTTATGTACAAAACTATGGTCCAACAACAGTAATGATTAATGGTTCTGTAGGAAGTTTAGAATCTAATGGTGCTGCTCTTGGAGTTGGTGCTGGAGGTTGGGGTGGCGCTCTACGATTAAGAAAACAGTTTGTTCAATTATTTGATGCTAGTGTTTTTAATAATGACACTAGAAACACCATCATCAAAGGTTCAAGACCAATTGATATTTTAGACATTTCTGATAGAGATCAAGGATTTATTTTAGAGAAATACTCGAATGCAACTTCTACTGGCGGATTTGGTGTTGATCAAACATTTGTAGATACTGATTTCCCATTATTTAGATTGGCAGATGTGTATTTAATGTACATTGAAGCGCATTTAAGAGGTGGTGCTGGAGCAAGTCCTGCAGATGCTGTTTCTTATATCAATGCTATCAGAACAAGAGCAAACAATCCTCAAAATAATTTAACAATTTCTGACTTGAATTTGAACTTTATTTTAGATGAAAGAGCAAGAGAATTGCATTGGGAAGCTCACAGAAGACAAGATTTAATTCGTTATGGAAGATTTACTGGAGGTTCATACAACTGGGCTTGGAAAGGAAATGGAACTAACGGAATTGCTTTACCTGCGCATATGAATTTATATCCAATTCCTGCAGCTAGTTTAGCTTCTAACCCAAATTTAACTCAAAATCCTGGGTACTAATTTTTAAAATGAATTACAAATGATGAAAAATATAAAAAGATTTTCAGCAATCACATTTATTGGAGTATTTATGATGCTCTTCAATGCTTGTGACGACAACTCTGAATTGTTTACAATTTCGACTCCAACTGCGCCAGTATTGGCAAATGTAGGTTTCACGGAATTAGAACTAGATGCCGTAAACACAAACAATCCAGCTCTTACTTTGGACTGGGAAGAAGCAGACTATGGTCAACGAGCTTCTATCAATTATGCTGTTCAGTTTTCTAGTGACAATGCATTTACAGCTCCTGTAACTGCAGCAACTGTTACCGGTCAAACAACTGTAACGTTATCAGTTAGTGAAGTTAATGCAAATGCAGGAAGTGCAGGTTTAAATCCTTTTGAATGGAAGGCTTTATACATTAGAGTAGTATCTACAATTGGTTCTAGAAATTCTGAAGCTGCTGCTTCAAACACAATAGAAATCAATGTGTATCCTTACTTTAATTATGCATTTAACGACTACTTTTTAGTAGGTGATGCAACTGCTCCAGGATGGAATAATAATAGTAATAACCCTCCTTTATACAGAGATGCTACTGATAGTAATTTATTTTACTATACAGGAAGATTTTCTGGTGGTGGACATTTTAAATTATTAGAAACTAAAGGTTTATGGCAACCTCAATGGGGAACAAATGATGGTTCTAAAATTGAAGTAAACCCAGGAACTGGTTCAGACCCTGAGCGTTTTCCAACTGCAGGTGCAAGTGGAGTTACTGAAGGATACTACACGTTTACAATCAATTTTGCAAGTAATACTTTTTCATTCGCTCCTTTCAATGCATCTGGAATTACAAGTCCAGCATCTTTAACGCTGCAAGGTTCAAGTACTGCAAATGTAACTATGACTCCATTAGGTTTTGATGGTCATCAATGGTATGCAAACAATGTACGTTTAACTCCTGGAGCTGTTGAATTCGTAACTGGAACTGGAGCAAGATGGGGAAATACAACTTCTTTCTCTGGTGTTGCCACTAGTGGTGGTGGAGCAATTCCTGTAATTGTTGAGGATGATTATGATGTGTGGTTTAATGATTTAACTGGGCGTTATATTTTAATTCCTTTAAACTTATAATTTCAACTTAATTTAAACGATAAAAAATGAATAATTTTATAAAAAAATTAAGCTACATAATACTTTCATTCTCCTTATTATTAGGGTCATGTGATGTAGAAGAAAGCTTAACAATTACAAGTCCAGAACCTGCATTTGTATTAAATACGCCAGGAATTAGCACTATTTTCTTAAATTTTGCTTTGCCTAATAATCCTGCTTTTACTATCAGCTGGAAAGATGATGTTAATAGTGGAGCTACTTACACTATTCAAATGGCATTGGAACCTGAATTTGCAAATCCTACAACATTAGGAACTACAAATACTTCCAACTTTTCAATGAGTGTAAATGATTTCAATACTGTACTAAACAGCTTAAATGTTACTTCTTTTACAAATACTGCTGTGTATATGAGAGTTTCTACTAGTAGTAACATTTCTAACACAATTTTATTTCAAGTATCTAAATTTGCTGTACAATTACCTGTATTTACAAGCCCAAATGCAAATGACTCATTTGTGTTGTCTGACATAAATCCTGATGCAGTAATAGCTACTGTTACTTGGGATGATCCAGAAATTACATCTGTAAGTACTGTTGCTGTTTCATATCAATTGCAAATGGCTGAAGCAGGAACAAATTTTGCTACAGTTGCTGACTTGGGAGAGACTGCTAATAAATCAGTTGAATTGACTCACGGAGCTTTAAATGCAGCTGTGTTAGATAACAACGGAGTTGCTGGAACTGCTGCAAATTTTGAATTCAGAATTCGTGCTGTAGCTAAAACTGCTGCTGGTGATTTATTCAGAACTTCGGAAACATTAACACTTTCAATCACTCCTTATGACGTTGCCTTACCTCCTGCTCTTTATGTAGTTGGTGCTGGCGCAGTGGATGCTGGTTGGGGTTGGACTTCTCCAGTTGAATTATTATTACAAGGAAAAAAATGGTCAGGAAACATTAAGTTATCTCCAGATAATGGTGGTAATTTCCGTTTCTTTACTGATAAAGCCTTAGAATGGGGTTCACCAAGCTACAATTTTCCTTACTTTACTGCTAGAGGTTATACTATAGATAGTAATTTTGAAAATGCGAACGATGGAGATAGTAATTTCCGTTTTGTTGGAACTGCAGGTACCTACTTTATCACAATTGATACTCAAACAAAAACCATCTCTTTAGGCCCTGAAGTTGTTGGTCCTAACTGTAACTTTGATCAGTTATGGGTTGTTGGTGCTGGTGCAGTAGATGCTGGTTGGGGATGGTCTTCTCCAGTAAAAATTGCTTGTACTGGAACTGGGAAATATGAAGGAAATATCAAATTAACGAATGACGCTTTCCGTTTTTTCTCTGACAGAACTTTAGAATGGGGCTCACCTAGTTTCAATTACCCATATTATGCAAATGCTGGTTATACCATTGATTCTGATTTAGTAAATGCGAATGATGGTGATAGTAACTTCAGATTTGCTGGTACACCTGGAACGTATTTCTTAACAATTGATGATGTAAACAAAACCATCACTTTAGGTCCTGAACAATCTCAATGTGAATTTGATCAACTATGGTTAGTTGGTGCTGGAGTTCCTGATGCTGGTTGGGGATGGGCATCTCCAGTTGCATTGCCTTGTACAGGTGCAGGAATCTATTCAGGTTCAGTTACTTTTGCAAATGATGCATTTAGATTCTTTACGGATAGAACTCTTGAATGGGGTTCTCCTAGCTATAACTTCCCTTACTTTGTAAATGAAGGATATACTATTGATGCGAATTTCGAAAACGCAAATGATGGTGACAGTAATGTACGATTTATCGGTACTCCTGGAACCTATACGTTAACTGTAAATACAGTTACAAAAACAATCACTTTAAATTAAGTTTTTACACCCAAAAAGGCTATACAAAAGATTTGTATAGCCTTTTTATTTAAAAAATATCTTATGAGGAAAAAACTACTTTTTATTTCACTACTTTTTATTTCTTTATTTACAAAAGCGCAAGTTACTTTCGATGTAACTGCTATTGAAGTTGATAAACCTGTTACAATTACTGTTGATATTAATAGTACACAAAGCAACTGTAATGGTTTAAGCAATCCTGCAAAAGTATATATGCATGCTGGAATTGGTAATAAATCAAATGCTTTTGGATTTAACGTTGTTGGAAATTGGGGACAAGACGATGGTGTTGGTTTAATGACCAATAATGGCAATGGTACATACAGTATCACTATTACTCCACAAACATATTTCAACTTAACGCCTATTCAAATTCAAACAGCTGCTCAAATCGGAATGGTTTTTAGAAATGAAACCGGAACTCAAGAACTAAAAGCAAATACTTGTAAAGATTTTATTTTTCCTGTAGGAAAAGTGCAAGTTCGTATCACCAATCCTGCTGTAAATCAAGTTTTAGTAAGTTCAGGAAATAATTTATCTTTAACAGCTCAAATCGATTTTCAAGGTTCAACTACCGTTCAAGGAAGTATTGAAGTTTTCTTGAATGATGTTTCTGTAGCAACTGCAAATTGTGGATTTCCTAATTGTAATGCTACCATTACCAATATTACTCAAGGAGGCACAGTAAGAGTTGTAGGAACTCCACCAAACTCAACTGAAACCGGACAAGCAAGCTTTCAAATCATTTTAGTACCAACTGTTTCTCAAGAAGCTATGCCAAATGGGTTGGTTGATGGTATCAATTATCATGCTGATGCAACAAAAGCAACATTGGTATTAACTGCACCAGGGAAAGATTTTATTGAAGTAGCAGGAAGTTTCAATAACTACACTCCTACTGCAGCCCATGTTATGAAACGTGATCCAAGCACAGGAAAATTTTGGTTAGAAATTAGCAACTTAACATCTGGTAAAATAGAAACTTATCAATATTGGGTGTATGATCAATCACCCGTTGCTAATTCTCCATCAATCGTAAAAACAGCTGATCCTTTTTCAACATTAGTATTATCACCTTTTGACGATCCTTGGATTTCTGATACTACCTACCCAAATTTACCTGCTTACCCAGAAGGACAACAAAGAGAAGTAACCGTTTTGCAAACAGGAAAAACTCCTTATAATTGGACAGTTACCAACTTTCAAAAACCAAAAAAAGAAGACTTGGTAGTGTATGAAGTGTTAATAAGAGATTTTGATGCCGATAGAAATTATCAAGATTTAATTGATAGAATTAGTTATTTCAAAAACTTAAATGTAAACGCCATTCAATTAATGCCCGTAATGGAATTTGAAGGCAATGAAAGCTGGGGTTACAATACTTCATTTCACATGGCTTTAGATAAATTTTATGGTACTGAAGACAAATTCAAGGAGTTTATTGATGTATGTCATCAAAACGGAATTGCTGTTATTTTAGATGTTGCATTGAATCATGCTTTTGGAAGAAATCCTATGGCTCGTATGTGGATGAATGATCCAGATAACGATGGTTGGGGAGATCCAAGTAGCGATAATCCTTATTTCAATCAAACAGCTAGACACAGTTATAATGTTGGTAGTGACTTTAATCATCAAAGTGCTTTAACACAAGAATACACTAAAAGAGTTGTAAAACACTGGATTGAAGATTTTAAAATTGATGGATTTCGTTGGGATTTAACGAAAGGATTCACTCAAAATTGTTCAGGTAGTGATGATGGTTGTACGAATGGTTATCAACAAGATAGAGTTGACATTTTAAAACAATATGCAGATTATTCTTGGTCTTTAGATACCAATCACTATGTGATTTTTGAACATTTAGGGGAACAAAATGAAGAAAAAGAATGGGCTAATTACCGTTATAACGAAGGTAAAGGAGTGATGTTGTGGGGAAAAATGACAGATCCTTATAGCCAATTAATTATGGGATATGCATCAAATTCAAATATCAACGGTATTGGTCACAAATCACGCACTCAATTTAATGGCCCTAGAATTATAGGATATCCTGAAAGTCATGATGAAGAGAGAATCATGTACAGAGCAGTCACTTTTGGAAACAGTGCGATTTCAGCTCATAATGTAAAAGATTTGAACACAGCTTTGTTAAGAATGTCAGCAATTGGAGCTGTAAGTTTGACAATTCCTGGCCCAAAAATGATTTGGCATTTTGCTTCATTGGGAATGGATATTTCTATTTTCGCTTGTAATAATGGTACTGTAAACGAACCAGGAGGAACTGATGGAGATTGTAAATTAGACACCAAACAACAACCTCAATGGACAGACAATTGGATGTCAATTCCTGCAAGAAAAAAAGTTTACGATGATTGGGCTAGAATGAATTTATTAAAAATTAACGAACCAGTTTTTGAAGGAGATTACACAATTACCTCAGGTTCATTAACTCCAAGAATTGATATTTATGACACCAATATTCCTGAAACAGGACTTAGAAATGTAGTTATTTTAGCCAATTTTGATGTTGTGCAACAAACCGTAAACACCAATTTTCCATTGGCTGGAGCTTGGGTTGATTTGATGGATGCAACAAACAACACAACTTATTCTGCAAGTACTATTACATTGCAACCAGGTCAATTCAGAATCTTTGGTAATAAAGCTGCAACCTTATCAAATGACGATATTTCATTAGAAAAAACTCCCCTACAACTGTATCCAAATCCAACTTCTAGTACTTTTTCTTTATCAAAAGATGTACAAAAAGTAAGTGTTTTTGACATTACAGGAAAGCAAGTAAAACAGTTTTCGAACACTACAATTAAAAACAATGTGTTTTCGATAACTGATTTAAACACCGGAATTTATTTTGTTCGAATCCAAGAAAATTCAAACAACATAGAAACCAAAAAACTAATTATTAACTAATATTAAATTAAAAAAAACAATGAAAAAAAATTATTTATTAATGTCACTTTTTACCTTATGTATTTACTTTATGGGGTATTCACAAAATGGACTAATAGGAAGTGGTTTTGGCACAAATGGTTGGAATATTCCAGCTGATATTGATAATTTTACTTTATCTGCTGGAGGCTCTAGAATTGCAACCTTACAATCTAATGGAACTGGAAATTCCTATTTCCGTTTAGTAACGAATTGGGATGGTAATAATAGTCAATATGGACCTTTGAGTACAGTTGATGACTATTTACTAACAATTGGTAATGAAGTACCTTCATCTGAAATAGTATTAAATTCTACAAGTAAAGCTTACTATATAGATGCTAATGTCAGTTATAATTACGTTTTCAAAACAAAGGCTGGTGGTAATCCTCCTGCAAGTCTTGGTCTAATTGTGTTTGAAATTCAAGGAGTTGTAAGAACTGTTAGTTCTGCTACTACTATTTCAACAACATATCCAGGACAAACAAACACAATTACAGCTACTTTAGATGGAGCTCTGTCAACAGGACAAGGTGTATATTTAAGATATACAACCGATAATTTTGCAAATTCAACAGTTGTAGAAATGACAGGAACCGGAACTTCTTATACAGCTGATATTCCTGCTGGAACTAATACAGCTGGTGCAAATGTGAGTTATTATTTATTTACCTCTGGTTCAGGGTTAACTATTTCACCTTCTAATGCAGACTTTTACACTATAAACCTTAACAATAACGGAGGTCCAAATTACAACTATACAGTGTCTACTTCTTATGCTTCAAAAGCTGATGGTGATTGGTCTAATACAAATACTTGGATGGATGGTGATGTTCCAGATGCTTCTAAAAGTGTTGTTATCAATCATAATGTTACTTTAGATCAAAATCAAGAAATAGCTTCTCTAGTGGTTAATTCAAGTTTATCAATAAATTCTGGTATATCTTTTAAAGTAAATGGAACTTATTCAGGATCAGGTACTGTTACTTACAACAGAAATTTAGGAAATGCAAACTGGTATTTAATTTCTTCTCCAGTTTCAGGTCAAGCCTATAATGATGCTTATGCAGATACTTTTGGATTGGCAACAGGGACAGTTAATACAGCTCAAAGAGGTATAGCTACTTACACAACAAGCTCTAATACTTGGGCTTATTTATTAGACGATGATAGTAATGCAGGGAATTTTACATCTGGAATTGGATACTCTGTTAGAAGACAAACTGGATCAGGTGATATTTCTTTTACAGGAGCAATCAACACATCAGATGTTTCTGTAGTTGTTTCTAGCGCTAGTAATGGTTTCAATTTAATTGGAAACCCATTTACTTCTCACTTACAAAGTGATCTTTTTTTAGCAGGGAATACTTCAAATTTAGTTTCACAAACTCTTTGGGCTTGGAATCAAGGAACTAGTAGTTATGACACTTATGTAACTTTAAATGAATTTGATTTGGCTCCTGCACAAGGATTTTTTGTAAGATCGTCTAACGGAACAAACTTAAACATTGCTGAATCATACCAAGCTTTAACTGGTGGAACTTTCCAAAAATCAGCAAGAACTGAAGTAAAATTACTAATGAATGATGGTTCAGCTGACAGATTTGCTAAAATGTATTATTTAGACAATGCAACCAAAGGTTTTGACAATGGTTTTGATGGTGAAACTTTTGGCGGAGTTGAAAATAGCGTTGATGTTTTTACTAATTTATTAGAAAATAACGAGGGTAAAAAATACCAAATTCAATCTTTACCAATTGCTGAAATGGAAACGATGATAGTTCCTGTAGGTGTAAAAGCGGATGCTGGTAAAGAAATCACCTTTACTGCTGAAGCTATGAATTTACCTGGAGATACTAAAGTATTCTTAGAAGACAGATTGACAAATACCATTACTCGTTTAGACGAAGCAAATTCATCATACAAAGTAACTTTAAACAATGCTTTAAACGGAACAGGACGTTTCTATTTACACACAAAAGCTTCAGGAGTATTGAGTACGGATGAGTTGGCTTTGAGCAATACAAGCGTTTATGCTACAGCTAACAATACCTTAAGAGTAGTTGGATTGCCTTCAGGAAATGCTACTGTAAAAGTATTTACTGTTTTAGGAAAACAAGTGGTACAAACTTCTTTTAGTTCAACAGGTTCTTATGACGTTTCATTGCCAAAATTAGCAACAGGAATGTATATTGTACAGTTAGAAACTGCTACTGGAAAATTGAACAAAAAAATCGTTTTAGAATAAGTATTCACCTTGTAAATTAGAAAAACATCATGAAAAATCAAGATAAAAACACAACAAGCTCGCCTGTAGAAGGCATGGAAATCACACGTAAAGAAGCTATCAAAAAAATAGGAAATTACGGAAAATATGCTGCTCTAACTGCCATAGGAACTTACTTAATTTTAAGTCCTAAAAAAGCGCAGGCACAGAGCCCAGCAGCGCCAGGAACTGGATTTTAGTCTCAATAAATTTAGTGTAGTGTGTAAACAAAAGAGCTGCTATTTTAGCAGCTCTTTTAATTTTACAATCGTAAAATCAATCTCTTCTTTGGTAGTGTATTTTGAAAATGAAAATCGAATGGAGGTAAATTTTGCCTCTTCATCTTTTAAAATTTCTTTCAAAACATGTGAGCCTTTATTACTTCCACTTTGACAAGCAGAACCTCCAGAAACCGCAATTCCTGCCATATCTAAACTGAATAAAAGTAGGTCATTTTTTGTAGGAAATCGGACATTTAAAATGGTGTAAGTGCTTCTATTTTCATCAGCAGAAAATCCATTGAAATGAATAGTTTCAAAATGATGATTCAATTCAGTAATAAAATATTTTTTGATTTCTGAAATTTGATTTCTGTCCTTTTCTAAATTTTGAATGGCAAAAGACAAGGCTTTTTCCATTCCTAAAATGCCCGCAACATTTTCGGTACTTGAACGAGCGCCTTTTTCTTGATTCCCTCCATAAAACAGTGGTAAAACTCCAAAGCCTTTTTTAAAATATGCAAAACCAACACCATTTGGTCCATGAAATTTATGAGCACTTGCCACGATAAAATCAATAGGAAATTGTTGTAAATCAAGCGAATAATGCCCTATAGTTTGCACAGTATCTGAATGAAAAAGGGCATGGTATTTTTTGGCAAGATGACAAACTTCTTCTAGTGGAAGTAGGTTTCCAATTTCATTATTGATGAGCATTAAACTCATCAGTGTTTTTTTATCAGAAGTGGCCAAAAGGGTTTCTAAATGTTCTATATCAACGTTTCCTTGAGCATCTAATTGAACAAAATCCAACTGAATTCCTTGTGATTTTTCTAAAAATTCACAAGTGTGCAACACTGCATGATGTTCTATTTTTGAGGTGATAATTCGTTGAACTCCCAAATTCAAAACAGCATTGTGCAAAATTAAATTGTCTGCTTCTGTGCCTCCTGAAGTGAAAATAATTTCGCTTGCAGCAACATTGAAATGTCGTGCAATATTTTTTCGAGCATTTTCAATAGCTGCTTTTGCTTTTCGACCAAATTGATGTGTTGAAGACGGATTTCCATAATTTTCTAACGCTGCATTGTGCATCACAGAAATCACTTCTGAATCAATAATGGTGGTTGCAGCATTGTCTAAATAAATCGCTTTCATGATGCAAAAATACGGTTTCTGAATTAGTAATTTACATTTTGATAAAACGCAACTTCTGTGGCTCCTAAACCATATTTTTTGTAAGAAGCATCGTAAAACTTTACTGGATATTTTTGCAATAAATTCATCAATTCCGATTTCAAAACCCCTTCTCCTACTCCATGTATAAACACCATTTTAGGAATTCTTTTTGAAATGGCAAATTCAATTTTTTGCTTTGCAGTATCTAATTGTAAATTCAACATGTCATAATTATCCATTCCTTTTGTGGAATTGACCAATTGATTGATGTGCAAATCCACTTCAAAAATGACTTCATTTTTTTCCTTCTTAAAAGCACTTTTCTTAGTTGGTTGAGAAGCGATTTTTTCTTTCAATAATTGATGATTGATGTCTGAAAACTTAGAAAGTTCAAATTGGTCTTTTTCAATTTTAACCAATTCTGAGGCTAAAAAAGTCAAAATCATGCCATCTTCTGTTTGCATAGAAATATTTTTTCCATCGATTTTTATGATGATTCCTTTCAAAACATCATCCAAAACAGCTACTTTGTTACCAATTTCTAAACGCATTCTTAACCTTTACTTAATTTCAATCAAAATTGAAATGAGTTACTTTTGATACAAAAATACTAAGATGTTGAAGACTTCGGCTATTTCTACTAAAAACTTCTTTGAAAAAGCTACCAAAAAGGTTTTAGTAACAGAAGATAGAAAAAAATATTTATTTAAAATTGCTGAATCTATTGCGAAAGAATACACTACAAAAAGTATTGTAACTCTACATTATATCTGTACGCAAAATTCAAGGAGAAGCCAATTAGCAAATGTTTGGAGTTTTTTTGCAGCCCATCATTATAAATTAAACATTATTTCAACCTCTGGAGGAAATGAAGTAACTTGTTTCAATAGAAGTACTATAAAAACGTTGCAAAAAGCAGGTTTTTATTTTCAATTATCCGATTTTTCGCATCAAAATCCGAAGTATGAAATTTCCTTTGATGGCAGTAAAAAAATATTGGTTGGATATTCAAAATTGATTGATGATGCTTCAAATCCCAATCCATTTATTGCCATTACAACTTGCTCAGAAGCTGACAAAAACTGTCCTTACATTCCCGAAGCAAGTTTCCGTTTTCACTTGCCTTTTGAAGATCCAAAAAGAGCTGATGGTACTTTACGACAAGAGGAAATTTATTTAGAAATCAGCAAACAAATTGCAGGAGAAATTGGAATTATTTTTAATGAAGTAAAAAATCAGTTGCCTTTTCTTGAAGGATAACTGCTTAAAAATAGCATTCATTACTCAACAACCAATGCGAATTTCTTTTTAGATTGATGTCTAAATGAAGAATGATTTCGTGAGTTCCAAAATTTCCACCTGCAAAATCAAATTTATGGTCATAGGCATATCCAACTCTGAATTTTTTATTTAAAATTACTGCAAATAAGGCACTTACAGAACTTTGATTTCGATAAGACAAACCAGCTTCAAAAAGATTTTTGTAAAACAAATTGAAATTTACATCTATTGATAAAGGTACATTTGCGGTATAACGAATCATTGTTGATGGTTTTAATTTGATGTCTTGTGTCAAATCAAATAAAGTTCCCGCAGTTAAAAAAACACTCGGATTTTCTGACAATTTGGGTTGATTGAAAGAATCATTGATATAAAACTGAGGCGTTTCTAACAAATAAGGAATTGACAATCCTACATACATTTTCTGATTGTAAAAAAAGGCACCAAAACCCACGTTTGGAAAATTCCCTGAAGTGGTTTCATAAATATCATTATCAGGCGTAAGTCCAGCAGCCAAATTATTCGTAAAAAAAGTCATTCCACCTTTCAATCCAAAAGACAATCTGCTGTATTGTGACGTAATCAATGTGTAAGAAACATCAATATTTACGTTGTTTGTTTCCGATAAACCAATGTTATCATTCACAAAAGTAGTTCCAATTCCTAAACCTCTTCTCAATCTACCATTGATGGAAAAAGTACGCGTTGTTGGTGCGCCTTCAATGCCAACCCATTGTTCGCGAGACAATAAAGACATGCTTAATTCTGCTCTTGTACCCACATATGCTGGATTTATAATTTGCATATTGTACAAATATTGTGTGTAATGTGGAACTTGCTGCCCATAAAATTGTACGCAACTAAAAAATACAAACAACCAAAAGCAAGGTATTAAAACCCTGTTTATTAGAAATATTTGGAGTTGCTTTTTCATTAACGAATCAATTGAATAAAACTAGTTTTGGGCTTGGTTATTCCATCATTATACTCTAACGTATAAAAATAAACTCCTGTTGGAACAGGTTTTCCATTGAAAGTTCCATCCCACCAATTTGGATTTGTATTCCCATTATTGCTGTACTTAAAAACTTCATTTCCTTGACGATTGTAAATCACTAATTTGAAATTTGGATACAAATCTGCAATTCCAGAAATTTTGAAAACATCGCTTTTTCCATCTCCATTTGGAGAAAATAAATTTGGATAATCATTGTCTTTTATCGTACCAATTCCTGATGGAAAAGTAGTGTTTGAAACGTTCTCTAAATTTGTTGTAACCTGTAAAAGGAATGTTTCTGTATCTTCATTTAAGTTGTCATTTATAGAATTTACTGTTTGTTTGATGCCAAAAGAAAGTGCAGGAATTGTTCTTAAAACATTGATAGGCACATAATCTTCATTCGCAAAAGTGGTAATATCTATAGTTTCAATAATCAAATTGATGGGAGCATAATTTTGCATTGGTTCTGAATTGGCATTCAAAAGACTAATGGAAAATTCTAAAATTTCGCCTTCTTCAACAATAATATCATCTATAAAAATCAATGGATTTGGGTCAATATCAACAATGGTTGCTATTTTATTAAAATCCTGATTTCCTACATTTGTAGTTGTTACAGTACCAATGACACTGATAGTTTCTTCCTCTAATTCATTCAAATTATCAGTATTTGAAATAATTAAAAACGAAATTTCTGTATTTGCATTGTTGGGATCTGTTGTACCATTAATTGTAAAAATTTCGGAAATGGCAGTGTAATCATTTGGGCTTATTGCTAAAATATCAGCTGTTTTTACATCAATAATAATGGGAGTTGAACTTGGATGAGAAATTGTGATTGTATGAACCAAAGGAATGCCTTCATTTTCTCTTGAATTATTCATCGAAATAGATGGTGGAAGGTCATTATCTAGTATAGTTCCAATTCCAAAAACTTCATCATTTAAAGTATTGTTGGATGTAATGGTTGCTTGAAGTGTGAAAAATTCTATTTGCTCAAAAATAATATCTTCTAATGAAGTAATAGTAAATTGGGCAGAATTTGTATTTGGAGCAATCGTAAAAGTTTGGTTAGTGAGGCCTAAAAAATCAAATGGCGCAGTTGCAACTTCATAGATTGTTGTGGAATTTGTGCCATTTAAAGTTGATAAATTGATAACGATTGGAGAAGCACTTTCTATGGCAATTGTTTCATCATTTTTGGTGACTAATGAAAACGTAAAAACTACATTTTCTCCTTCTGTTACAGTAATATTATCAAGAATTACTCTGATGGCAATGAGTTCTCTCCAATCTCTTTCAGGAGTATCTGCATTATCAGCATTTGGAAAACTATCAGGATTTTGTCCATTTGTAGGATTTACCAAATTGTCATTCGTATCAAAAGCATCATCCAAACCATCATTGTCAGCATCTATATTTATAGGAATAATTTCTGGAATTCCATCCGCATTTGTATCCCAACCTTCCATAATATCATCGCGAATATCGTTATCAGCATTGATGTCCAAATAATCAGGAATTGTGTCAACATCTGTATCAATTGGAAGCAAACCATTTGGATATGCAGTGTCAATTCCGTTTTCGCTAACAATTCCATTGGGAGCAATGAAATTATTGGTCAATTGTGCTTCTATAATATCAACAATTCCATCACCATCAGCATCAATATCTAAAAAATTAAAATTACTGTCAGCATCAGAATTAGGAATAGTGTAATTTCTATTTGCTGAAACTGTATCATTTGTTTCATGCAAATTATCGAAACCATTTGCCCCAACTGGATTGTTGGTTCGTCCATTTCTATTGGTATCTGAAAGTGAATTTCCAGCTTCAAAAATGTCTAAAATTCCGTCATTATCACTATCTAAATCTAAGTGATTGGGAATGCCATCTCCATCAAAATCAAAAATATCTACAATTCCATCAACATTTGCATCAGCACCAAAATCTGTGTCTCTATAATTTGGAATAAAATCTCCATCATCATCTCCAAATGCATCAAGTCCATTGTATTCGTCAACATCAGGAATGGTGTCATTATCATCATCAATATCAATAGTATCAATAATTCCATCTACATCAGAATCTGTTGTTGCATTTATATTGATAGATCTTGCGGATGTAACTACAGTATTTAACGGATTTCTTGAGGTGAAAATTGCCCTATTTGAACCAACACAAGGTTCATTATAAATGACTGAAAATTGTACTGTAATTGTTTCATCTTTTCTTAAAACCCCATCATTTCCGATAAACAAATTTCGATTTGTATCACCATTAAAGGCTGGATTTAGTGTTGGATTTAAAGTTGCTGTGGAGTTAGCAATTATAGGATTGCTAACTGAAATAATATTTCCACTACAAGTTGCTGTTAAATGATCTTGAATTTGCAAATTGATTAATTGAACAGATTCACTGGTATTTTTGATGGTGATTTGATACGTGATTTCTTCGTGTTCTAAAATGCGATTGGGAGTTTTATTTACTTCAGCAATATTTATATCAGTGGATGAACTTGAGGTGAATAAAAATCGCATACTAGACGTACTACAAGTACATTGTTGAGAAGAAGAAATGCCTGCTGTTGCTGAATTTGTTCTATAATATCTGTCCAAATGATTTCCTAATCCATCAGACCAAAACACAAAAGAATTGCGTCTTTTATTTGCTGCAGTAGATTCGTTAAAACCATCTAAACTTCCCTGAGTTTGAGAAATATTAATTTGATTGAAAAAACTATACACAGTTGATGCATAAGGTTCTATAACAAAAAACAACTCTAAAATTATTTTTTGACCTGCTGCCAATGAATTATTTGGGGCTAATAATAAGGTTTCAATATTTCCATCGTAATTTGGATTTATGATAACATTTGGGCCTTCAACTTGTTGGATTATGATTTCAGAAAACCGAATTCCATTATCTAAAAAACTGCCCAAACCCATATTGAAATTGATATTTGTTGCAGTTGCTGTCCCTTCATTTGTAATAATTACTCTGTTTGCATAATCATACGTTCCATCAAAATTTATCACTCCAGGAGGATTCAAAGAGTCATTGAATTCTGGGACATATAAACCCGCAGTAACAACTGCTTCTGTAGTATGAAAATCTGATAATATTAAATTTCGGGTAGCATTTCCTCTATCAGAAGTAATGTTTATGACATTATCAAAATTAATTCCAGAACCAGAAGGTGTTGGATTTGGTCTTCCGTTACAAAAAGGATTGATCGTTACGCAAAAAGAAACGGTAACATTTTGTCTTGGATATAATGTCAAATTATCAATTGCATCCGCATTAAAAACTGAATTTGAAGTTATATTTAAAAAGTTGTTGTTGATTGCATTGTTTGTAAATTCTCTTGGATACCCAGCATTGTTTATAAAATCTCGTGTAAAAACATTATTTACTATCGAAACTTCACTGACTTCAACAACACAACTATTCCCAAAAGTAGCTTGCAAATCATTGATGATATCGATGTTTTTTATCAAACTTGTTGGATGATAATCTCTTGCAGTACTTTTATTAAAAAGCACCATTGTATATCTCACTTTATATTCTCCATCAGCTGTAAAACCCTGATTACAACTCGTAAAAGAAGAAATTTCTAATAAATTATCAACAGGTTCAACTGTAAAATTCAAGGTAGTTGATGCTGTAAAAGTTCCATCAGAAATTGTATATGTTATTACAGGAACATCACCAATATAATTTGGAGTTGACACAAAAACATAACTCCCATCAGCTGCAATTGTGATACTTCCTTGAGTCAAAATGGTTGTTTGACCTGCAAGATAAGTGAAACCATTTACAGTAAATTGCACGACTGAAAGTACATCTCCATTTTCATCAGTATCATTTTCTAATACGCCTGGAGCAGGAACAGTTAAGGTTGTATTGATTTCAACAGTATCATAATTGATAACTGCAATTGGTGGAATTGGAGGTAAAACAACTGTGATTGTTAAATTGGCTGAACTTGTCAAAGTTCCATCAGTGATGGTGTAAGTAATAGTTGGAATAGTTCCTACAAAACCAGAGGTTGGAATAAAAGTATAACTTCCATCAGAGGAAATAGTGATTGTTCCTTCAGAAAAAGTGGCTGTTTCACCAGCAGTAAACTGTGAACCATTTACAGAGAAATTAGACACCAAAATTGTATCTCCGTCCGCGTCTGAATCATTACTTAAAACGCCAGGAATTCCAACATTTAAAGGAGTATTTTTCTCTGTAATATTTGAATCATCCACAGCAAGAGGTGGCGTTGGAGGCAAAATAACTGTAATTGTTAGATTGGCTGAACTTGTAAATGTTCCATCTGTGATGGTATAATTTATGGTTGGAAAAGCTCCTAAAAAATTAGTTGCAGGAATAAAACGAAATCCACCATCTGCTTGAATAGTTATATTTCCTTCAGGCAAAAATACTGATTTACCAACTGAAAAATTCGCACTATTAATTTGAAAATTTATGACTGAAAGCAGCTCTCCATCCGCATCTGTATCATTGTTTAAAATCCCTGGTGCACTTACAATTAATTGATTATTTTGTATTACACTCGCGATATCATCATTAGCAATTGGTGACTCTTGTGACTGTAAAAACTGAGTAACTAAAATGAAAAAAAGGAATATCGAATTAACAGATTTTGACATTTGAGGGAAACAAATATATGCATATCAAAAATAGTCATTTTTTATATTCTTTTTGACCTAGATTTCTAAATTTTTATCATAAGGAATCATCTTTAAAATATGATTGATTACGTTCACTCTTGCATCCGTTTTTCTATTTGCTTGAATTATTTTCCAAGGAGAAATTTTGGTATTTGTTCTTGCAAACATGGCATTTTTATACTCAGTATATTGATCCCACAATTCTTGTGCTTTTTCATCTAATTTAGTCATTTTCCATTGTTTTAATGGATCGTTTTTGATGTCAGCAAAACGTTTTGCTTGCTCTCTTTTTGAAATTGACATGTAAATTTTCACCAAGTGAATCCCTGATTCAAGAATCATTCTTTCAAAATCATTTACCTGATTCATAAAAATTTCATATTCTTCTTGCGTACAAAACCCGTTTACAGGTTCCACAACTGCTCTGTTATACCAACTTCTATCAAAAAAAACCATTTCACCCGCTTTTGGAAATTGCTCTACATATCGCTGAAAATACCACTGAGATTCCTCGTCTTTTGATGGTTTTGGTAAGGCAACAATTCGCATGTGACGTGGATTGATACGTTCTGTTACACGTCTGATGGCACCTCCTTTTCCTGCAGCATCTCTTCCTTGAAAAACGACTATAATTCGTTCATCATTTTGAATTGCCCAAGTTTGCATCCGAATTAATTCTATCTGCAATTTCTCTATTTTCTTCTGATAATCAATATATCTGAGTGCTTTTTCAACACTGTAAGGTTCTTTTAAAAGCAAGGCTAAAAATCCTTTTTTGGTATTTAACCTTCTTAATTCCTCTTCTGTTAAATCTAAATTCATACAATTAATCTATTTGATGAATGTTGGAACGAAAATAACGCATCACCACATTTGGATCTGGAGTAAGAACAGTTCCTGCTTGCGACTTTCCTTCGTAATAAAATTGTGACAATACATGTCTCATAGATTCCAATCTCGCAACTTTTTTATTGTTGGTTTTGATAATCATCCAAGGACTATAGGTTGTATGAGTTTTTGAAAACATTTCTGCTTTGTATTGGGTGTATTTATCCCACAAAAATTGTCCTTGTTTATCTACAGGACTAAATTTCCAACGTTTTAATGGATTTTCTTTTCGTGCTTCAAAACGTTTTAATTGCTCTTCTTTGGTTATAGACAACCAAAACTTGATGATGACAACTCCATCTTCATACATCATATGTTCAAATTCAGGAACTTGCACCAAAAAATTTCGATACTGAATTTCCGAACAAAAACCCATCACTGGCTCAACAACGGCTCTGTTATACCAACTTCTATCAAAAAATACAATTTCTCCAGGATTTGGTAATTCCTTGATATATCTTTGAAAATACCATTGCCCTTTTTCAACATCTGTTGGTTTATTTAGCGCCACTAATCTGCTTGATCGTGGATTCAAATGTTCCATAAATCGCCTGATATTCCCTCCTTTTCCTGCAGCATCTCTTCCTTCAAAAATCACTGCAACTCTCATATTATGATTTGAAATATGACGTTGTAGTTTTACCAATTCTATTTGTAACAATCGTAATTCATTTTCATAAGATAGTGCTTCTTGAACTTTATCGTAAGAAATATTCTTTTCTCTTATTTTGGCAAGTAATTCTTTATTACTTTGTATGTTTTGAAAATCTTCAGCAGACAGCGTTTCTTTAATAATCATCGAGTTCATTTAATAGCACTAAAATAAAACCTTTTTTTGATAATTGTGTTAAAAAAGAATGATTTTACATCTGTTCATTTATATTTGTGGTCAATGAAAAAATTTCTGACACTTTTATTGTTTTTTAGCGCATTTTGGATGTTTTCTCAACAAAAATTTTCAAGAGAAATTAGTTTTATCAATGACAATGATTTGTACGTTTCTGTTGTCAGAGACCGATATTATTCAAATGGCTTATTTTTAAACTACAGATATTTATCAGAAAATAAAAAAGAATCTATAGAAAAAAGAATTTTTCAATGGCAAATAGGGCATAAAATGTACACCCCAAACAGACCCAATGTAACTTCCATTGATGAACATGACAGACCTTTTGCAGGCTATTTATATGGCAATTTCGGAATTACAAATGTCTATAAAACCAACAAAATTCTAACAACTTCAATAGATATTGGTGTTCTTGGCGAAAATGCTTTTGGCAAAGAATTGCAAGATTTTATTCACAAAATATATGGTTTTAAGCTTGGTACTGGTTGGGAATATCAAATTAAAAACGCTTTAGCAGTCAATTTTGGCGCAGAATATAGTTCGTTTATAGGTAAAGATTCTTCTGGAATGTATGATATTTCTTGGGTAAATTCAGCAAATTTCGGAACTATTTTTACGGATATTTCCACTGGATTTTATGGCAGAATTGGTTTGAAACCTTTACAGAAATTAGCAAATTCTATTGCTTTTAAAACCAATTTGAATAATGAAAACACCAATGATGTCAGAGAAATTGAATCTTTTATATTTATAAAACCCACAGTTAGATACGCTTTTTATGATGCAACCATTCAAGGAAGTTTTTTAAATTTAGGAAGTCCAGTTGTTAAAGAATTGATTCCTTTAGTGTTTAATGTTGAAATTGGGTTGAAATTTACCGCAAATAGATTTCATTTTGCGTATGTTTTTAACTATAACACAAGTCAATCTGAAGGATTAAAATATACCTATGGTAATAAATTTGGAACTATTGCTGTACATTATTTGTTGCATTAACTCGCAAAAAATTCGTCTTTAAATCCTATCAAATATAATTTTTCTTGCGCTCTTGTAATGGCTGTGTATAACCATCTGTAATACTCTTTTGAAACTCCATCTGGCAAATAGGGTTGCTCTACAAAAACAGTTTTCCATTGTCCTCCTTGCGATTTATGACAGGTGATAGCATATGAAAACTTGACTTGCAATGCATTGAAATACGGATTTTTTTTTATTGCCAATAATTGTTTATAATTGGAAGTTTCATCAGCATAATCCTCTTTTACAGCTTGATATAATTTATTGGATTCTTCATAAGTTAATGAAGGACTTTCACTAGTTAAAGTTTCTAAAAGCAACACTGTTTCAAATGGAGGAATTTCAGGATAATCAATCATTCTAAGAGTGACTTCAGCAAATGAAAATCCATAAATTTCCTTGATAGAAAAAATTCTCAGTATTTCGCAGATATCTCCATTTGCAATAAATCCTGCAGGAGAAGTTTCGTCCAACCAAAAATAATTATTTTTGACAACCATGATATAATCCCCAGCAGAAATCGTATTTTCTTGACCTCTAATTTGCATCCGAATTTGCTGATTGTATTCATTCGCTCTTTTATTTGAACGCACAATAAATGCAGTATCCTCAACTCCATTTGAATTATAAGCATCCATAATAGCATCTTCAATGTCATATCCATCCTCCAATTTTCTGATATCAGGAAACTTCAGATGAAATTGAAATGGATTTCCATCATTTTGAATCAATTTTCGCAATTGAGTTGCATTGAACAAAATTCCTGAATTTTCATGTTGACGCATCACTTCATCCAACTCAATTTCTTTAACATCTTTATAATAATGATGTGTCAAAATTTCTGAATCTAAAGCAGGACTGACCGTTAATTTTACAGGCGGAAGCTGAGCTGTATCACCAATAAATAGCAATTTGCAATTTTCGCCTGAATACACAAACGAAATCAAATCATCTAATAAAGACGTTGCTTCAAATGAATTTTGATGTTGCTTTTCATCAGGAATCATAGAAGCTTCATCAACAATAAAAATAGTATTGGTGTGTTTATTTGGTTGCAATACAAATGAAATAGATGCATTTGATTGTTTTTTGGGGAAATAAATTTTTTTATGGATTGTAAAAGCAGGACGTTTTGAATACACAGAAATCACTTTTGCAGCTCTTCCTGTTGGCGCTAATAAAACTGCTTTTTTTCCAGCAAATTTTAACGAATTTACAAAGGTGCTAATAGTGGTTGTTTTTCCTGTTCCTGCATATCCTTTCAATAAAAAAAGACTTTCTTTATTGACATCAAAGATAAAATTACTCAACATTTTTAGCAATATATCTTGTTTTTCTGTTGCTAAAAAAGGGAAAATTGCACGTAATTGCGCATAAAAATCTGCAGGTTTTTGAATCATAAAAAATATAATTCAACAAAGATACCTTTCTTTATAAATAAAAGTTTTTATGATTGAAAAAAAATTGTAGATTTGCCTTATTACTATTAAAAACAAAATAAAATGAGTTTATTACTAATGATTATAGGAGCTGTCTTAGTAGCTGTTCTTCTTGCTTTCTCAATTGTTAAATATCTTCCTTTAAAATTACGCTGGATTCCTTCAATTTTACTGTTGGTTTTGGCAATTTTCTTAGGTTTTAAAATTTATGGAGGCATCATGGAGCCAATCGAATTTAATAAGGAAAAGATTAAAAAATATGCACCAGTTGTAGAGAATCTGAAAATAATAAGAGATGCTGAAATAAAATTCTATGAAAAATACGGTAGATACACAAACAATAAAGATTTGTTGATTGCTTTTGTAGAACAAGCAAAACTTGCTTTAACAGAATCAAGAACCATCATTGAAAAAGAAAATAGAGGTGGTGGAGTTATTATCGATGTAGAAAGAAAAGTAACTGATACAATTGGTTATGAGCCTGTTATGAAATATTTCGAGGGTCGTGATTACAAAAACATGTTCAAGGTTCCTGGTGTTGAAGGAGTTGAATTTGAATTAGAAGTATCTAAAGTTGAAAAAGTACAAGGATTGGTTGTTCCTACTTTTATGGCTAGAACTCCTAAAAAAGGAATTTTAGCAGGTATGAATGAATCTTTGGTAAAACAAGAATTGGAAGCCATTGAAACTGATCAAATCAAAGGAGAGTTTGTTTCTGTTGGTTCCTTAGACGAAGTAACTACTGGAGGAAACTGGCCACCATCTTACGATAAAGCAAGTGAAAAAAAGCAGCAGTAACATTTCTTTTAAAAAAATACACAATAAGATTCTATCCATCCAATTTAGTTTGGATGGATTTTCTTTTTGTGTTTCAGATTTAATTTCAAAAGAAATCATTTATTTTTCTGAATATGTTTTTGACGAAACGCTCAACTCATTAGAAGATTTATTGGATAAAATAAAAACTATTTTTAACGAAGATGCCATTTTGCATTATGAATACAATGAAGTTTTTGTCATTCATCAAAATAATTTAAACACACTTATCCCTAATGATTTTTTTGATGAAAATTCGTTAAACTCCTATCTTGAGTTCAACATCAAAACTTTACAAACAGATTTTATAACTTTTGATTCTATTGCCGAAATTGAAGCCAAAAATGTATATGTGCCTTATGTAAATATCAATAACTATTTGTTTCAAAATTTTGGCGAATTTGAGTATAAACACCACACTACCATTCTTATAGAAAAATTGATTCAAAAAAATAAACTGGAAGAAAAGGTAATGTTTGTAAATGTTTCCAAAAACACATTTGACATTGTTATTTTGGCTCATAAAAAATTGATTTTAACCAATTCCTTTTCTTATAAATCTAAAGAAGATTTCATCTATTATATTCTTTTTGTTGCAGAACAATTGCAGTTAAATAACGAAGAATACAAATTGTATTTTACAGGAGAAATATCCTTAGAATCAGACTTGTACAAAATTGTTTTTACATATATCAAAAATGTATTTTTTCTTGAAAGTTCTCAAGCTATTTTCAAAGAATTAGATGCCAAAAAACATTCAAATTTTATTTTATTAGGATGAGAATCATTTCAGGAAAACACAAAGGAAGACGATTACAAGCACCCAAAAATTTGCCTGTTCGCCCTACAACAGACATGGCAAAAGAAGGGTTATTCAATGTTTTAAACAATCATTTTTATTTTGATGCGATTTCTGTGATAGATTTGTTTGCTGGCACTGGAAATATCAGCTATGAATTTGCTTCAAGAGGCAGTAAACAGATAGTCTCTGTTGACGAAAATTTCAATTGTATAAAATATATCAACGCTGTTTCAAAAGAGCTTGATTTCAATATCAACAGCTTTAAAAGCGATGTGTATGCTTTCTTAGAAAAAACAACATTGAAAGCTGATATAATTTTTGCAGATCCACCCTATCATTTCGAAACTGAAAAGTTTTTGCAAATTGTTGACATTGTTTTTGATAAAGAAATGATTGCTGATGAAGGTTTATTAATTATTGAGCATTCAAAAAATACGGATTTATCTCAACACAAAAACCATAGTTATGACAAACGATATGGAGGAAATGTGTTTAGTTTTTTTGAATATAATAACGAAGAAAATTCTTTATAAAAGTGAATTTATAATATCAGAAACTGTAATTCCTTCAGCTTCTGCCTTATAATTTTTCACAATTCTGTGCGATAAAATCGGAATAGCAACTGCCTTTACATCTTCAATATCTGGAGAATATTTACCTTGAACTGCTGCATGTGCTTTTGCTGCTAAAACTAAATTTTGTGAAGCTCTTGGTCCTGCACCCCAATCTAAATAGTTTTTCACCATTTCTGTTGCTTCAGCTGATTTAGGTCTGGTTTTTCCTACCAATCTAACTGCATATTCAACCACATTATTTGTCACAGGAATTTTCCGAATTAATTGCTGAATTTCAATGATTTCTGACCCTGAAAATATAGCATTCAATTGTGGATTCTGATTGCTTGTTGTGTTAAAAACAACTTCTACCTCTTCTTTAAAAGTGGGATATTCTAAATTGATAGAAAACATAAAACGATCCAATTGGGCTTCAGGCAAAGGATATGTTCCTTCTTGTTCAATAGGATTTTGAGTTGCCAATACAAAAAAAGGCAACTCTAATTTGTAATGATTTCCAGAAATAGTTACAGAACGCTCTTGCATTGCTTCTAACAATGCTGCCTGTGTTTTTGGTGGTGTTCTATTGATTTCATCTGCCAAAATGATATTAGAAAAAATAGGCCCTTTTATAAATGTAAATTGCCTGTTTTGGTCTAAAATTTCACTTCCTAAAATATCTGAAGGCATCAAATCTGGTGTAAATTGGATGCGCTTAAAATGCAATCCTAAAGCATCTGAAACTGTATTTACCAAAAGTGTTTTGGCCAATCCAGGAACTCCTATCAATAGTGAATGTCCTCCACAAAAAATTGATAAAAGTGTAAAGTTTACAGCGTCTTTTTGACCAATGATTACTTTCCCTATTTCTTTTTGTAATGATTGGTATTTTTTTACCAATTCATTTACAGCTTCCACATCAGACATTAGTTAGCAGTTTCTTTTTTCCAATTTTTTTCAAAGGTACATTTATTGTGAATTTCAGATAATTTAATATACGTATCTTTAATTTTCTCTTTTGACCATTTCGAAATCACTTCTTCTTTCTTTTTCATCAAAGCCAATTCTTGAATTTTTACATAATCCTGAACCAAATCTGCAACGTGTGTATCTGTTCTTTCTCTCATCAACATAAATTTGAACATTTTAACACCACTTTGATCTTGATCAAAAAACACATCTGTCATTTCTCCTTTTTTCAATTCTGCTACTCTTCCATATAAATCAGGATCCATTCTTGTTAAATCAAATTTTGATTCGCCATTATATGGGTTTGTAATCAATCCTCCATCATTTTTGGTTTCATCGTCTTGAGAATATTGTTTTACAGCTTCTTCAAAGGTTATTTTGCCATCCAAAATATCTTGTTTCACTTGCTCAGCTTTGATTTTTGTATCTTTTATCAATTGATCTGGAACACTTGGTCGCATCAAAATGTGCGATGCAACTCGTTTATTTCCCCTAATTTCATGCAATTGCATAATGTGATATCCAAAATCTGATTTGAAAGGTTTTGAAACCTGACCAACATCTAAACTAAATGCAGTTTCTTTAAATTCTTTGATAAAAGGAGAATCCTTGGTCACTTCATATTGTCCTCCATTACTTGTAACTCCTGGATCATCAGAATTGATAATCGCTTTCATTTTAAAATTAGCTCCTTCTTCAATTTGAGTTTTTATCTCATTTAATTTTTCAATTATTCGATCATCTTCCTCTTTTGATGGAATAGCTTTCAATACTATTTGAGCAATTTCCACTTCTGCAGGAATCTCAGGCAACTCTCCTTTGTCCTTTAATCCATTGAAATACAAACGAACTTCTTCTGGAGTGACATCAACTTTTTCGGTGATTTTTGCTTGCTCTCTTTGAATCAACATATTTTCTTTTTCCACATTGTAGATTTCACTTTTTAAATCTTCAATACTATTAAAACCATACGCTTTGATTACTTTATCAATTGAACCATATTCTTGCGTAAAATAGGCAATATTTCTGTCCACTTTTTCAGTAACCTCTGCATCAGAAACAGTAACACTATCCACAACTGCGTGATGAGATAATAGTTTTTGTTGCATTAATTCTTCCAACATTTCACAGTCAGAAATTTTAATTTTCCCTTCGGATCTTTTTTCAATTTCTAATTTGAATTTATCAATATCAGAATTCAAAACGATGTTTTTACCTATAACTACGGCAACTCCATCAATTTTGACTTTTTGAGAAAAACTTGTAAATCCTAAGAAAACAGTGAATATAAGGAAGTTAATATGTTTTAAAATTGTTGTTTTTTGTGGCATCTTGTAAAATTATTTTTTCTATGTCTTTTATCAATTCTATTTTGCGTCTGTGCAAAATCATTTGTTTTATTTGTGGTTTTATATAATTCAATGGTGCTGTTTCATTTCGAACCAAAACATCATGAATCGAAATCAAATATAAACCTATTGAATCTTGTTTTTCAAGATATTTGGTTTTATTTAACAAAATATCTCTCGAAAATGGCAAAATTGAGGAAACTTTATCAACTGAAGTCCAAATATCAGTATTAAATTGAAATTGTTTAAAACTCAATTGTTGTTTTTCTAATGACTCTAAATCATCAATTCTGTCAGATTTAAACAATCGAATCAACTCATTTTTATTAATCACTTTATGATCAAAATGCAGATATTTTACTTTTATCAAATCTTCATTTAATTTAAAATTCTCCCTATTAATTTTGTAGAATTCATCAATTTCATTTGAATTAATAGTAGTGTCCAATTGTTGATTGATCAGCATTTCTTTATAGTTGTTGATTAGCAAACTTTCTCTGTAATCATTGACTAATTTATTGATTTCGTTGGTGGTTTCTAAGGAACTATTTTTTTCTGCTTTCGATAATAATAGTTGTTTTAAAGCCCAATTATTGATAAAACTTCTTACCAAAAGTATGCTATCATTTTTTGTGTAATCTTCTGGTAAAATCGATTTGATATCATCTCTAAACAATTTTTGCGAATTTACAATGGCAACAATTTCCTCACTTTCCTCCTCTTTACTTCGAAAATCAAAGTATTCACAAGATGTAAAAAAAAGTATTCCAATAAGTAAAAGCAACAACTGTTTCACTATTTTTTTGTATAAAACTTGATTAAATTTTTCAATTGTCTATTATCAATTGCAATGATGACATTTTTTCTCAATTCAGCAATCCAATTATTCTCCAAGAAATTTTGATAATCATTCATCACTTCTCCTTTTACTTTAGAAAGTTCAGTAGAGCTGTATTTGCTTACATTTTCATCAAAAAAAGTTTTTAATCCTAAAGAATCTTTGGTTGATTTTTCCCAAATTGTTTGCTGCATCAACTCGAATAATAGCAATCCGTCTTTATATTCTTGAAGAGTTGTTGCAAATTCTGGTGCTGATTTTTCTAAATTTTCTTTGTAATAGTTTAAAATTTCTTCGTTTTTAAAATCTTCATACAATTCAAAAACAGCTTTTCCTGATTTGTTTTTGATGTAATTCACAAATTTTTCTTGAGAAATACTACGTTCATTTATTTTTAAAATTTCATCTTGCAAAGAATCTTTTGCAATAGTTCTGATGTTTTTTGCATCAAGAATTGATTTTGCATTTTGGTTTTCAGTAATGCTATATTTTTTTCTTAATTTCTGAATAACAGCCATTTGCGACAATTGAGCTCTTTCATCCGAACGAACTTTTTGGAGCAAATCCGCTTTTAAATTTTCAAAAGAATCAATTGGATGTTTTTTTATCAATTGAACAATATGCCATCCAAATCTTGATTGAAATGGTTTTGAATACGATTCTTCTTTCTCTAAACTAAAAGCAGCATCTTCAAATTCTTTTACCATAACTCCAGTTCCAAATTTACGCAACACTCCACCTTTTGATTTGGTTCCTTCGTCATCAGAATATTTTCTTGCCAAAGTTTTAAATTGTTCATCTTTTTGAAGCTTATCATACACTTCATTGATTAACTTTTCACCTTTTTCAGTTTTGTCAGTAATCAAAATATGAGCAACTTCCACTTCTCCTTTTGATAGTCTTATTGAATCAACTTGAAGAATATGATAGCCAAAACGTGTTTTGAAAGGTGTAGAAACTTCACCAACTTTCGTTTTATAAGCAGCATCTTCAAATGGGAAAACCATTCTGAAAGCTGAAAAATAGCCTAAATTCCCTTTGTTACCTTCTCTTCCTGATGCTGGATCTCCTTTTGCAGAAGGATCTTCAGAAAACTCAACTGCAACCTTTTCAAAATCTTCTCCTTTTAGAATTTTTTCACGGATATTTTTGATTTTAGTATATGCTTCTAAAGTGTCTTTTGGAGTGGCAACTGCAGGAGTTCTTACCAAAATATGCTTTGCTTTTACTTCGTTTTTGATTCTAAAATAAGCATCTTCAACCAACTTATTTATAAACGATGAATCCTGCAAATAAGGCAATGAAAGTTGATTTCTATACGTTTCTATTTCTTTTTTATACGATGGTAATGTGTCCAATTGTAAACGATACGCCTCTTTAACTTTCAATCTATAATTGATATAAAGTTCTATATTTTTTTGAATATCTTTTTCTTCTTCATTCTCAATTGCGTCTAAATTTTTTTCATAAACACGCATAAAATCAGAAACAAGTACTTTTTCATTTCCAATTGTCAACAATAATTTGTCTTTTTTTTGTGAAAATGCAATAGATGAAACACTCAATAATGCAATTAATAGTCTTTTTTTCATAAGTTTTATAGTGAAATTATACCTTTTATTTTTGCTGCTTTTTGATAATAATCGATAACAGTTGCAGCGTTTTCAATGTTTAAAACGATGGAAACACTTACATATTTTCCTGTTTTTGATTTTTTAGTATTGATGACTGCACCTTTATTATTAAACAAATTTTCAACTTCTTCTACTTGATTATCACTGGCTGGAACAATAAATTTAAACAAATAATCTGATGGAAATTGAGTTGTATCCTCTAATTGCCATTGCAATTTTTTATAAAAGGCTTCTTTGTCCTCCATGTATCAATTCAATTTTTATTAAAAATAACAAGGCACAAAATTACATTAAAAACTTAGTTTTATAATACTAATGGATTATTTTTGTGAATTGAAATAAAAACAACTTCAAAATTAATTAAGACATTAAAAAATTGCAAAAAAAACAACATAAAATTGTGTTAATTGGAGGTCCTGCAACAGGGAAAACAACCGTATTAAAAGCTCTTAAAGAAAAAGGATTTAATTGTTTTGAAGAAGTTTCAAGAGAAGTTACACTAAACGCTCAAAAGAACGGAATTGAGCAACTTTTCTTGACAAATCCGTTACTTTTTAGTGAATTACTTTTGGAAGGAAGAGAAAAACATTATCATGAAGCTGAAAAATCATCAGAAAAAAGTATTTTTTTTGATAGAGGAATTCCTGATGTAAAAGCGTATTTAGATTTTTTTGACACGAAATATCCAGCAATTTTTTCCGAGAAATGTATTTCCTATAAATACGATTTGATTTTTCACTTTTCTCCTTGGAAAGCTATTTACACAACTGATAATGAACGTTATGAATCATTTGAAGAATCTGTTTTGATAGACAAATTCATCATCAAAACATACACGAATTTAGGATATAAAATCATCAATGTTCCTTTTGGAAAATTAGAAGAACGCGTTCAATTTATACTCCATTTTTTGAATAGCTTGTATGACTGATGCAATAAAAATAGTTCAAGAATATTGGAATTACAATTCATTTATTTCTCCACAAGAAGAGATTATAGAAGCTGTAATACATAAAAATGACGTCATTGCATTATTACCAACTGGAGGTGGAAAATCGATTTGTTTTCAAGTTCCTGCGTTGTTAAAAGAAGGTGTTTGTTTGGTAATTTCTCCTTTGATTTCTTTGATTCAAGATCAGGTTGAAAGTTTAAAAAAGCGAGGAATTAAAGCAACTTCCATTCCATCAGGAGCCAATCAAAACGAAATTTTAACACTTTTTGACAATATCAAATTTGGGAATTATAAATTTTTATACATTTCTCCTGAAAGGCTTCAATCTCCCTTAATTCAAGAAAAAATAAAACAACTAACCATCAGTTTTGTAGCTGTTGATGAAGCGCATTGTATTTCTGAATGGGGACATGATTTCAGACCATCGTTCAGAAATATCACTATTTTAAGAACGCTGATTCCTGAAGTCCATTTTATTGCATTGACAGCTACTGCCAATCAAAGAGTATTACTAGATATTGAAAAAAGTTTGGAGTTAAAAAAACCCATTATTTTTAAAAAAAGTTTTTTTAAAGAACATTTGGCTTACCAAATTTTTACTGTCGAAGATAAATTATTAAAACTCCAACAAATATTTTTAAAGACAAAAACTCCTGCAATTGTTTATGTAAACTCAAGAAATAAAACCGTTCAAATTGCACAATTTTTAAATGCAAATAAATTCAAAAGTAGTTTTTATCATGGAGGTTTATCCACCATAGAAAAAGAAAAAGCTTTCGAAAATTGGATGTCAGAAAAAACACCAATTATGGTTGCAACAAATGCATTTGGAATGGGAATTGATAAAGAAAATGTTGGAATTGTCATTCATTTTGATATTCCATATAGCATAGAAAATTACATTCAAGAAGCAGGAAGAGCAGGAAGAAATCATAAAAAGGCATTTGCAGTTTTACTGAAAAATGACAACGATATTTCTAATCAAATTGAGTTTGAAAAAATGACACTTCCCAGCTTAAAAGAAGTGAAAGAAATTCATAGAAAGTTGTATCAATATTTCAGAATTGCATTGGGTGAAATTCCTGATAATGCACTTGGATTTAATCACCTAGATTTTTCAAAAACGTATGGATTTTCAGTGCAAAAAGTAGATAGTGTTTTACGGATTTTAGCTAATAATTCCATCATAGAAATTGAAAATACTTTCAATAAAAAATCAAGCATAATTTTTAGAGAAACTACTAAAAACCTGCATTTTTACGCTATCAATAATATCTATTTAAAAAACTTTATAAATTCATTACTAAGAACTTATACAGGTTTATTTGAACAAGAAGTTAAAATTGACGAATACCTGCTTGCTAAAAAAAACAATACCACATCACAACAGATTATTGGCTATTTAGAGCAACTAGACAAAGACGAAATTATCGTTTTTAATAAAGTAAAAACGGATACTGAAATTCGATTTTTAGTACCTAGAGAAGATGATAAAACCATCAATAGAAGCTCAAAAGAAATCACACAATTCATCAAACAAAAAGAAAAAAAATCAACTGATTTTTTACGTTTTATTCAGAACAATACTGTTTGTAGAAGCATTCAAATTTTGAATTATTTTGATGAAAAATCAACTAAAAAATGTGGAATTTGTGATGTCTGTTTGTCAGAAAAAAAGACCAATACCAAAAATATTTCTGAAGAAATCATACATTTGATTCATCAAAAAGGAGCGCTTTCTTCACAAGAAATCAATCAACATTTGAACTTTACTGAAAAAGACATTTTGATACATTTACGTCAATTAATTTCCGATGATAAAATCAACATCAATCATCAAAATAAGTATTTTATAAAATAACAACTATGAACAAATTGCGCATCGTTTTTATGGGAACTCCCGATTTTGCTGCTACGATTTTAAAGCATTTAAAGGAACATAATTTTGAAATTGTAGGAGTTGTAACTGCCGCTGATAAACCTGCAGGAAGAGGATTAAAACTGAATGAATCCGCAGTTAAAAAATATGCACAATCACAAAACATTTCGATTCTGCAACCTACTAATTTAAAAAATGAAGCGTTTTTAGCTGCCCTAAAATTATTCAATGCGGATATACATATTGTTGTCGCTTTCAGAATGCTTCCAAAAGAAGTGTGGAGCATGCCAAAATTTGGAACCTTTAATCTACACGCCTCATTATTACCTGAATACAGAGGTGCAGCCCCAATTCATTGGGCAATTATCAATGGAGAAACCAAAACTGGCGTAACCACTTTTTTTATTGATGAAAAAATTGATACAGGAGAAATCATTTTACAAGAAGAAATTTCAATATCAGAAACAGAAACTGTAGGAACTTTGCATGATAAATTGATGAATTTAGGTGCCAATTTAGTTGCAAAAACGTTACTTTATATTGAAAATGGAGCTATTACAACCAATAAACAGCCTGCATTAGAAGAAAAAGCTGCCCCAAAATTAACTCCTGAAAACACCAAAATAGATTGGAAAGAACCAATAGACAAAGTGTTTGACAAAATCCGTGGATTGAATCCATTTCCTGCAGCTTGGACAACTATTAATACAGATGGCGAAATAATTTCCGCAAAAATTTATGCTGTTGAAAAAGAAACATCAAAACATTCCTTCGATTTTGGAAAAATTATTTCAAACAAAAAAGAAGTAAAAGTTGCTGTTCAGAATGGTTTCATAAATATATTAGAAATCAAACTCGCTGGAAAAAAACAAATGGACATAAAAAGCTTGTTAAATGGGTTTTCATTTTCTGATGATGCAAAAATGGAATAACCCCTTTAATGACGTGGTTTAAAACAAATTTTGACTTTTTAAAACTTCTTTATTAACATTTTATAGGTATTTATTAACAAAATGCCACTTTTTTGACACTGAAATTTGCGCAAACCCTTAATCCGTCTATATTTGTTAAGCTTTTTTAAAGCATAAAAATAATATTCAATTAATTTAAAATCTATTTATTATGAACAAATCTGATTTAATCGATGCAATGGCTGCTGACGCAGGAATTTCTAAAGTTGCTGCAAAAGCTGCATTAGAGTCTTTTACTGATAACGTAACAGCTGCCTTAAAAGCAGGTGGAAAAGTTGCATTAGTTGGTTTTGGTACTTTTTCAGTTTCTAAAAGAGCTGCTAGAAGTGGAAGAAATCCTCAAACTGGAAAAACTATCCAAATTACTGCAAAAAATGTAGCTAAATTTAAAGCTGGTGCTGGATTAAGCGACGCTGTAAACTAATTTTTACATTAAAAATTTATAAGAAACTCTCTTTTTAAGAGAGTTTTTTTATTTCATATTTTTTTTTAAATTTGAGCATGTCGTATGTAAAAACCCTTAAAGGAAAGTTATTAATTGCTGAACCTTCCATATTAAATGACAGTTCATTTAATAGAACTATTATTTTAATTACTGAACATACCAAAAATAATGCAGTAGGTTTTATCCTAAATAGACCTTTAGCGTACACAATTAATGATTTACTTCCTGATATTTTTTGTGATTTTACAATATATCAAGGAGGACCTGTTGAACAAGATAATTTGTATTTTATTCACAAAGTAGGCAATCTTATTCCAGAAAGTATCGAAATTGGTAATGGAATTTTTTGGGGAGGAAATTTTGAAGCTTTAAAATATGCTTTGAACAATGAATTGCTTACCGAAAAAGATATCCGCTTCTTTTTGGGATATTCAGGCTGGAGTAAAAACCAATTGGAACGTGAAATTCAATCAAAATCATGGTTTGTTTCTGAAAATGATTATGAAAATATATTTGCAATCAACGACGAAACTTTGTGGAGAGAAAAATTACTCCAAAAAGGAGGAAATTATAAACTTTGGGCAAATGCTCCAAGCGATATCCAACAAAATTAAACCGCCGTTATTTCCAAAAAACGTAAACTTTGTGCAATTTTTTCTGAAAAAACAGTTTCGAAAGTTTTCTTTTTAAACTGAGTCACAGGTTGAATTCCAATAATCGCATTTGTGATAAAAACTTCATCCGCTTTTTGAATTTCAAAAGGTGAAATGGTAGTTTCCTCAATCGTATAATCAGGATTTTTTTGAATAATTTCAATTACTTTTTTTCGAACAATACCTTTGATACAACCCTCTGTCAATGCAGGTGTTTTGACAGTTTTATCGATTACAATAAAAATATTTCCATTGGCAACCTCAACAACACCTTTATTTTCATTGATTAAAACACAATTGTCTAATTCATTTTCTTTAGCATAAATACTTGCCAATGTATTTAGCATCCTATTCGTTGTTTTTACAGTGGATAATAATCCTGAATAATTGTAAAAATCTTTATAAACATCCACTGAATATTCACTTTTTGTTTGATGATTTAATGGAGAAGTTTCGATTAAAAAATCAATTTCATTCGTTTCTGGAGTATAAAAACCACCATCTTTTCTGTAAATTGTCAATCGAACTCTGTAATGATTTGCCTCTTTTTGAGTCTCAATTGATTTTAAAATTTCTTGTTCTAAGTATTCTAAGGTAAAAGACATTGGAATTTTCATACGCAACATTCGCATAGAAGCCATCAATCTGAAATAATGATCTTCCCAAAAAATTACTTTTGTTTTGGTTGCTTTTATGGTTTCAAAAAGTCCATCTCCATATTTAAAAGCTCTATTATTTGCAGATAATAACAGGTTTTTTTCATCTAGTAATTCACCATTATAATTCAACATTTTTTTAATTTTAAGGATGCAAAAATACTACATTTTATAAGAATAATAAACAAAAAAAAACTCAGCAAATGCTGAGTTTATACTACTTTACATAGGTTATTTCTTATGCTCCAATAACATGTTTTAACTCCTCTATCTGACTCTCCCACAATTGTTTAGATTCTTCAACTTCATCTTCATCATCTGCAAAATCTGTGATTACCAAAGACACATCGTTTGTTAAAGGATGTACTTGAATCCGAATTTCAAAATAACTATCATCATCACTTTCTAGCCATTTAAAACGAACTCTTTCATCAGATTTTTTTAAAACAAGTTCCGCTTGTTCTTCCACACCATCCCAATTGAAACTAAAAATTTTTCCTCTGGAATTAACTCTGTCAGCAAACCATTCTTGCAAACTTGAGGGTGTTGAAATGTACTGAAATAGCATGCTTGGCGAAGCATGAATAGCTACTTCTAATTCAAATTTTATTTTCTCCATTTTTGATTACTTTGTCGGACAAGATAGGCAATAATTCTATTTTAAAAAAATTAAAATCACATATTGTGTATCTGTAAAATTGAGTTATATTTGCACCCTCAAAACCTAATGGCGAGGTAGCTCAGTTGGTTAGAGCGCAGGATTCATAACCCTGAGGTCACGGGTTCAACTCCCGTCTTCGCTACAAGAAATCTCAAACTTAATTTGTTTGAGATTTTTTATTTTCATAAAATTGATATCAAAATTTGATGAAAATATTTTTTTTAGCATTTTGAGATTTGAAACTTTTTTATGAATTTTAAAAGTATATTTACACTGAATATCAGTTACCTAAAAATGTTTCAAACAAATTTTTTCACAGACTATACATGATCCATTCTTTTTATTTTCACTAAATGATTCAAGAAATTCAACTTCGTATAAATTTAACTGAAGAACGAAAAGAAGACATTCTTTTGTATAAATCAGCGGTTGCTTTAGGTATTGATAAGAACGAAATTTCAGCAATCAAAGTCCTAAGAAAATCAATTGATGCCAGAAAAAAGGAAATCTTTTTCAATTATAAAGTAGCAGTATACTTGAATGAAGACATTTCGGAAAACCCTGCTTACGCTTTTGATTACAAAGATGTATCAAAATCAAAAGAAGTTCACATTATCGGTTTTGGACCAGCAGGAATGTTTGCTGCTTTGCGTTGCATAGAATTAGGTTTCAAACCTGTAGTCTTAGAACGAGGAAAAAAAGTACAAGAAAGACGCAGAGACATCAAAGCAATAAATCAAGATCACATTGTTAACGAAAATTCTAATTATTGCTTTGGCGAAGGTGGTGCAGGAACTTATTCTGATGGAAAATTGTACACCCGAAGTTTGAAAAGAGGTGATGTAAGACGGATTTTTGAAAATCTGGTTTTTCACGGAGCTACAGAACAAATATTGATTGATGCTCATCCTCATATTGGCACCAATAAATTACCTAAAATCGTAGAAAATATTCGTGAAACGATATTGAATTTTGGAGGAGAAATCCATTTTGAAACTAGAGTTACAGACTTCGTTATCAAAAACAATGAAATCAAAGCTATTCAATTGCAAAATGGCAATGAAATGACAGTAAATTCCGTTATTTTAGCTACAGGACATTCTGCAAGAGATGTATATGAATTGCTTTACAAAAAAGAAATATCAATCAAAGCAAAATCATTTGCTATGGGAGTTCGTGTGGAACATCCACAGGAAATTATAGACCAAATTCAATACCATTGTTCGGGAGAAAGAGACGAATTATTACCAGCTGCTGCATACAGTTTAGTGCAGCAAATTAACGAAAGAGGTGTGTATTCATTTTGTATGTGCCCAGGAGGTTTTATAGTTCCAGCTGCAACAGCAAATGGCGAAGTTGTGGTAAACGGAATGTCGCCAAGCAAAAGAAATAACAAGTTTGCTAATTCAGGAATTGTAGTAGAAATTAATGCTGAAAGAGATTTATCCAAATATGAAAAGTTTGGTCCTTTAAAAGGGTTGGAATATCAAAAAGATTTGGAGAAATTGGCATTTTTAGCTGGTGGCAGAACACAAACTGCTCCTGCTCAAAGGTTAACAGATTTTGTAGAAGGAAAATTGTCAACCAATTTAAACGATTGTTCTTATCAACCTGGATTAAAATCAGCTCCTCTTCATTCTTTATTACCTAAAAATATTGGAAGCAGATTGCGCAAAGGATTTGATGCTTTTGGAAAAAAAATGCACGGATATTATACCAATGAAGCAAATATAGTGGGTGTAGAATCAAGAACATCTTCACCTGTAAATATTCCAAGAAAAGATGATTTAGAACATCCTCAAATCAAAGGTTTATTCCCTTGTGGAGAAGGTGGTGGCTATGCAGGAGGAATTGTTTCTGCAGCTATGGATGGAGAACGTTGTGCTGAAGCTGCCATTTTAAAATTGTAAAAGTTTTTTGCATAAAATCAATAAGTATCATTAATTTTACTATTATTCGTTTACCTGCATGAAAATAACTATTGGGCGTTTTGACAAAGCCGATTTTAAAGAATTTTCTCTCTTTGAAATCGATGTGAAAATTGATTCTGGAGCTTATACTTCCTCTATTCATTGTTCAAATATTGAAGAAATTACCATCAATAATGAAAATTATATTAGATTTACATTGTTAGATCCAAAACATCCATTTTATAATAATAACCAATATAGTACAAAGAACTTCTCCATGAAATTAGTAAAAAGTTCTAATGGAATTGTTCAAAAAAGATATTTAATTCAAACTGAAATATTTATTTTTAACACTTCATTCCCAATTCACCTTACATTAAGTGAACGAAAAGATATGAAGTTTCCTGTTTTATTGGGTAGAAAATTTTTAAACAAACGCTTTGTGATAGATACTTCTAGAACAAATATTTCTCACAAACAAAAAAATAATCATATATGAAAATAGTCATATTATCAAGAAATCCAAAATTATATTCTACCCGAAGATTGGTTGAAGCTGCTGAAAAAAGAAAACACGAAGTTTTGGTAGTTGATCATCTAAAATGCAATATTGAAATTGAAAAAAGAGCTCCTAAAATATTTTATAAAGGCGAATATTTAGAAAATGTGGATGCAATTATCCCAAGAATTGGTGCATCAGTTACTTTTTATGGAACTGCTGTGGTGCGTCAATTCGAAATGATGAAAGTAGTCACTTGTGTTTCTTCGCAAGCATTGACACGCTCTAGAGATAAATTAAGTAGTTTACAAATTTTAGCAAGAGCTGGAGTAGGCTTACCAAAAACGGTATTTACCAATTACACCAAAGATGTTTCTCATTTAGTAAAATCAGTAGGAGGTGCTCCTTTGGTATTAAAATTATTAGAAGGAACTCAAGGTTTGGGGGTGGTTTTGGTGGAAACTAAAAACGCTGCAACTTCCGTTTTAGAAGCCTTTAATGGTTTAGGAGCAAGAGTAATAGCACAAGAATTTGTAAAAGAAGCTGGAGGTGCAGATATCAGGGCTTTTGTAGTTGACGGAAAAGTGGTTGGCGCTATGAAAAGGCAAGGAAAAGAAGGAGAATTTCGTTCCAATTTACACAGAGGTGGAAATGCAACTGTCATTGAATTGACTGATGAAGAAGAAAAAACTGCTTTAAAAGCGGTAAAAGCAATGGGATTGGGTGTTGCAGGTGTTGACATGCTACAATCATCCAAAGGACCTTTGGTTTTGGAAGTAAATTCTTCTCCAGGATTGGAAGGAATTGAGCGAGTTACTGGAAAAAATATCGCGAAAGAAATTATCAGATATTTAGAAATTCATGTCGAGTAAACCTTTTGTACTTTTAGGTAAAGAAATTCCGAAAGGAAGCAGTGTGTTGCTCGATTTAGAAGTGGCTAAATTGCATACACGAACCACTGTAAAAGTTCCTGTCATTGTGAATCGCGCAAAAAAAAGTGGTCCTGTTGTGCTTTTATTAGCTGGTTTGCATGGAGATGAAGTAAATGGAGTTGCTATTATACGTGAAATTATTGCGCAAAAAATCAACAAACCTACCAAAGGAACTATTATTTGTATTCCTGTTTTTAACATTTTTGGATATCTTATTCAAACCCGTGAATTTCCTGATGGAAGAGATTTAAATCGAGTTTTTCCGGGTTCACCAAATGGTTCTTTGGCAAGTCAATTTGCCCATCAATTCATTGAAAATATTGCTCCTTTTGTAGATTATGTAATTGATTTTCATACTGGTGGTGGTGATAAAGAGAATATGCCGCAAATTCGATGTCATGAAGAAGAGTCAGAAACCATGAAATTAGCAGAAATTTTTAATCCGCCTTTCATCATTCATTCTGATTATATTGCAAAATCGCTGCGTGAAACATTGAACAAAATGAAAAAAACTGTTTTGTTGTTTGAAGGAGGGAAATCTAAAAATTTTGATCCAAAAATCATTTCACATGGTGTTAGAGGCACAAAAAATATCTTAACTCATTTGGGTTTAATAGAAGGAACCATAGAAAAAACTGTTGAGCCCATTCACTTAAAAAGAACAAAGTGGTTAAGAGCACCTTATTCAGGAATGTTTAAACTCAATGTGAAAAACGGCACTTTTGTCAAAAAGAAAGAAGTTTTAGCAGTTATTTTAGATCCCTTTGGTGATTTTAAAAAAAAGGTATTTGCTCCTTTTGACGGTCATATTTTTTGCATCAATAAAACACCGATTGTGAATAAAGGAGATGCGTTGTTCCATATTAGTAACGAAAGTGAACACGAAGAAATTTAGAATTTTTCTAGATTATCATTTAATATAAAATATTTCATCATGAAAACCGCCCAAGAATATTTTAACGAATACGCTCTCAGTCATCAAAACAAGACCAATATTTCCATTCATTATATATGTGTGCCTTTGATTTTTTTCAGTGTGATTGGTTTATTGATGAGTATTCCTACTACTTTTTTAGAAAACACTTTCGGTTTATACAATCCTTTGCTCGAAAATTGGGCAATTGTTGTTGGTTTATTGATTTCAATTTTTTACTTGCGTTTGGGATTTTGGTATTTTGTGCAAATGGTTTTTGTAATTCTGTTGAGTGTGGTACTCAATTTCTGGATTGGAAATCATTTTTCTATTTTTTATGTATCCATAACCGTTTTTTTGTTGGCTTGGATTGGACAATTTTACGGTCATAAAGTAGAGGGCGCAAAACCGTCTTTCTTGAAAGATTTGCAATTTTTATTGATAGGTCCTTTGTGGGTAATTCAAAAGTTGGGTACTAAAAAATAATCATGAAAGAATTGATTTCATTTGATGATTTTGAGAAAATTGATATCCGAATGGGAACAATTATCGAAGTCAATGAGTTTCCAAAAGCCAAAAAACCTGCGTATCAATTGACGATTGATTTTGGAGAATTAGGCATCAAAAAATCAAGTGCACAAATCACACAATTGTATTCAAAAGAATCATTAATAAAAAGACAAGTTACTGCTATTGTAAACTTCAAACCAAGACAAATCGCTAATTTTGTCAGTGAAGTTCTGGTATTAGGAGTTCATAATGAATCTGAAAATGTAGTTTTATTGAAGGCTTCAAGCTCAATAAAAAATGGAGAACAAGTAAGTTAATTTTGAGTGCTAAGTTTTTAATTTTAAGTTTACTAAAAACTAAAAACTCACAACTAATAACTACGTCTTTGATTTATTCAAAATAATCAAGGCTCCAATTACTCCAGGAATCCAACCACAAATAGTCAAAATAAAAATAATTAAAAAAGAGCCACAACCCTTATCAATCACTGCAAATGGAGGAAAGAAAATAGCCAATAAAACTCTTAAAATACTCATGATGCTAGCTTAGTTAGTTGTTTATAAAAACGATTCTCCACTAAAATTGTTACAATCAAAAATCAATCAATGTGAATTTAAAATTCCAAAATTTTGAACTCAAACTCACATTTCACTCGCAAAAAACAGAGCATTCATCAACAACTTATTGGTTCCAAACCAAAAACCACGGAAGTTTGTATTATCTGTAAAAACAATCACTTTTCCTGAACCAAATCTTTGCACTTTAAAAGGAACCGAATTTGGAATAATTTTCGCATTTTCTTTTGAAATATACCCGCTCAATAAAGGAGTTGAAGTGTATTGAATTGGATTATTAAAACTTACTTTATCTGGTTTTATGAAAATCGTTGAGTTTCTAAATAGTGCTATTTTATCGTTTTTATACCCAAAATTTATAGGATGTGAACGATCAATTCTTGCCTCAAAGATGGCTCCTCCAATCACTTGCGCTCCAGATTGTAAAGAACGATTTTCAAAAGAAACATTTTTGATGGAATCTCTTTTAGGTGAATCGAATTCAAGGTTGATAAATTTGGAATTTGCCAACCATTTTGCAGTATTTTTATAACCAATAAGAATTCCTCCATTTTGAACCCAAGTTTTCAATGTATCTTCTTCGTTTTTACCAATATTTGAGCTACTTGGAATGATAATATGTGAGTATTTTGAAATATCAATTCTTGAAAAATAACTCAAATCCAAGCGAGTCAAAGGAATATCAAATCGTTGATCAAACAAGTGCCAAATTTCACCAGAATCATTTCCTGAAATGCCATCTCCAACCAACATTGCAACTTTTGGAGTTTTTACAGCAGCAAAATTTTCGCTTCCCAAATCAATTCCTTCATTCAACCCAGTTGAAACACCATTTATAGAAACAAAACTTTCGGAAGCAATTTCAGTCAAAAATTGAAATAATTCAGATGAATTCAACACTTGATTTTGAACCGGAATAAAAATAGTTCCATACTCATAATTGGTATTTTCATTTGCAAAGTTCTTCATGGCAACTTTCGCTCTTACTCCTTTTTTCAGGATTGCATGCAACGCTTTTGGTGCATAAAACTCATTCCAAGGCATCAAATATCCATAATCACTTTGGTTTGAAACGATTCCTTTTTGCAAACTCAATTCCGTGATTTCCTTTCCTGCTTTGGAAAGTGGCACGTTTTCAGCATAATCTACCCCAAATGCATGATTGAAAGTCCAAGCTGAAATGTCATAAAACAAACTATCTTTAAAAGTAGTTTGTACCGTAAACATGGCTTTTAACAATCGATGATTTTTTTGATTCATGGGCACTACATAACTATACCCTTTCTTAAAATTTTTACCATTTTGAGTAAAGTCAACAGCAACTTCATGAATTTTTATCTGTTGTCTTTTCAACACTTCTGCCAAATGAAATGTTTTTGCAGCATCTTTTTCATCTCCAAAAACGATGGCTTTTTTCTCAAAGGTTTTTCTTGATTCAGCATAGAAATCTTGCTGATATTGTAAGATTTTTACACGCATATTTTTAGCAGCTTCCAAAGTTGAAAATGCCGATGTTACTTGATTTCGAATGGTAAAAGGAAACGTCAAAATGCCATTTTCAGTTTCTTGAGCATGCCCTCTTGAGCTTGCTTGCTCAAACAAAATACCAATACTTCCATTGATATCAGGAAACGTAGAACCTTTTCCGTAATAAAAATCATCAAAACTTTCTTCTGAATAATACAAAGAACCCAATTTATCAAAAGCTTTTGCATGATAATTTCCAATTTCTCTCGTTAAATCTTGATTGATTTGAGGCGTCATTGGATGTGTTCTTGAAGGAATTCCTGGCTGAAAAAAGAAACTGGAATTACTGCCCATTTCATGATGATCCGTTAAAATATTGGGCAACCAATCATGAAAAGTTTTCAAACGAGCTTTACTTTCTGGCAATTGCACAGGCAACCAATCTCGGTTCATGTCAAATTGATAATGATTGGTTCTTCCTCCAGGCCAAACTTCATGATATTCTCTGTCATTTGGATCTGGATTGATATTCCTATTTTTATTTGAGTTTGCCCAATATGAAAAACGCTGCAATCCATCAGGATTGAAAGACGGATCAAATAAAATGATGGTGTTTTTCAATAATTCTTTGGTTGCTTCAGTATCAGAAGCTGCTAAATAATAAGCAATTGCCAATGCTGCATTTGAGCCACTTGCTTCATTTCCATGGATAGAAAATCCTTGATTCACCACAATTGGATGATTGGAAACATCAATATTGGCATCATTTGTTGCAGCAATGTGTTGTTTTTTAATTTCTTGTAAATTCTTGTGATTTTCTGGCGAAGTAATTGTCAATAAAATCAGCGGTCTTCCTTCAAAGGTTTCCCCTCTATTTTCGATGGAAATTCTGTCAGAAGAAGCTGCTAACGCTTTCATGTATTGCACTAATTTATCATGCGTCACATGCCACTCTCCTACTTCATGACCTATGATTTGTTTGGGTGTTGGAATAGTAGCATTATACGTTTCTTTGGGCAAATAATAAGACAAATCTACATTTTGAGCTACCGTAAAAAAGGAACATAAAAAAAGAAATAATGATATTTTTTTCATTGAAAATGAATTGAATTTGATAAAGAATTCAAATATAGGAATCTAAGTTTGAAAATACTTTTTTTTAACACTCGATTTTGATTAATAGAGTAAAAAAAAGCGCTTTTCCTATGAAATTTAAAGTGAAAAATCTAATTTTTATGAATTTCACAAAAGTGATAAATCCACTTTCTGTAATCCTAAAAATGCAAAATTTATTCGGATATTTGTAAGCACAATTTATCTATTGTTTATTACTCATGATTGACCATTTTGCACTTGAAAACCTGCACAATTCATTGGAAGGAAAACTCCTTTTTGACCAATTGCATAAAACCATTTACGCAACTGATGCCTCTGTTTATCGCAAAATTCCTTTGGCAGTAGCGTTTCCTAAAAATGAAAATGACATCAAAATTTTAATTGATTTTGCTTCAAAAAACAATATCACTTTAATCCCAAGAACTGCAGGAACTTCATTGGCTGGACAATGTGTGGGAGATGGAATTGTGGTGGATGTTTCAAAATATTTTACTAAAATCATTCATTTTGATGAGCAATCAAAAACCATCACGCTTCAGCCAGGAATTGTAAGAGATGAATTGAATTTGTATTTAAAGCCTTTTGGTTTATTTTTTGGTCCAAATACTTCCACTTCCAATAGATGTATGATTGGTGGCATGGTTGGAAACAATTCCTCAGGAAGCACCTCTATCAAATATGGTGTAACTCGTGATAAAGTGTTGAAAATTGAAGCTATTTTGAGTGATGGAAGTATCGCTATTTTTGAGGAAATTTCTTCGGATAAATTCCTTGAAAAAACCAAACAAAATGACTTAGAAGGCACTATTTATAAAACGATTTTTGAAGAACTTTCTTCTGAAATCAATCAAAAAGAAATCAAAAAAGAGTTTCCAAAAGAAACCATTCACAGAAGAAATACAGGATATGCTGTGGATGAATTTTTAACATCTGAATTATTTGGCGGTACAAAATCAACCATCAATATTGCAAAATTACTGACGGGAAGTGAAGGAACATTGGCTTTTTCAACGGAAATCACGTTACAATTAGATGCACTTCCTCCAAAGGAGAGCATCATGGTTTGTTCTCATTTTACAAGCATTAATGAGAGTATGAAAGCGACTTTAATTGCCATGAATCACAATTTATACAATTGTGAATTGATGGATAAAACGATTTTAGATTGTACAAAAAATAACAGAGAACAAGCTAAAAATCGCTTTTTTCTTCAAGGTGATCCTGAAGCAATTTTGATGTTGGAAATTTCTTCAAATTCAGTAGAAAAAACTGAAGTTTTAGCGGATAAATTGATTGCTGATTTGCAAAAACACCACTTCGGATTTTACCATCCAAAAGTGTATGGAAGTGACATCAACAAAGTGCATGAATTGAGAAAAGCGGGCTTAGGCTTATTAGGAAATATTGTTGGAGATATGAAAGCTGTAGCATGTATTGAAGATACTGCTGTTGCTTTGGAAGATTTGCCAAATTATATTGAAGAATTCACACAAATGATGGACAAATTTCAGCAAGATGCTGTCTATTATGCGCATGCTGGAGCTGGAGAAATTCATTTGCGTCCAATTCTGAATTTAAAGAAGCAAGAAGATGTAGTGTTATTTCGAAAAATCACCACAGAAACTGCGCAATTGGTCAAAAAATATCAAGGTTCATTTAGTGGTGAACATGGAGATGGAATTGTACGTGCTGAATTTATTCCGTTGATGATTGGCGATCAAAACTATCAATTATTGCGAAGAATCAAAAAAGCCTTTGATCCACAAAACGTTTTCAACCAAGGAAAAATTACGGATGCTTTTCCAATGGATAAAAGTTTACGCTATGAAGTGGACAGAAAAGAACCTGAAATTAACACAATTCAAGATTTTTCTGATAGCGAAGGAATTTTAAAATTGGCTGAAAAATGCAATGGTTCAGGAGATTGTAGAAAACCTGCTTCTGCTGGAGGAACCATGTGCCCAAGTTATAGAGCTACCAAAAACGAAAAAGATACTACAAGAGCAAGAGCCAATGCGTTACGTGATTTTTTAACAAATTCTGATGAAGCTAATAAGTTCAATCACAAAGAATTAAAAGAAGTTTTTGACCTTTGTTTGAGTTGCAAAGCCTGTGCTTCTGAATGTCCAAGTAATGTGGATATTGCTACCATGAAAGCAGAATTTTTGTACCAATATCAAGAAACAAATGGCTATTCTTTCCGAAATTCGTTGTTTGCAAATAATGTGAAATACAACAAAATAGGAAGTATTGCTCCTGCAATTACGAACCTTGTTTTGAATACTTCATTCACAAAATCGGTGATGGGAATTGCCCAACAAAGAAGCGTTCCTAAATTGGCTTCTACCACTTTTAGCAATTGGTTTGCGAAACAAAAAATCGCCAAAAAACAAAAAATAGTGTATGTATTTAATGATGAATTCACGAATTTTTATGATGTTGAAATTGGAAAAGACGCCATTTTTGTGTTGGAGAAGTTGGGTTATGAAGTAAAAATTTTACCTCATTCTGAAAGTGGACGTAGTTTTATCTCAAAAGGATTTTTGAAAGAAGCCAAAAAAGTGTGTGACCAAAATATTGAAATTTTCAAAGATAAAATTTCGGATAAAACACCTTTGATAGGGATTGAACCTTCTGCCATTTTAACCTTTAGAGACGAATATATTCGCTTGGCAACTGATAAAAATTCGGCTGAAAATATTGCAAAAAACGCTTTTACTTTTGAAGAATTTTTGAGCAATGAACATCAAAAAAACAACTTTGATGCCGCCATTTTTTCATCCGAAGAAAAAGAAATAAAAATTCACGGACATTGCCATCAAAAAGCATTATCAAGTACACATGCTAGTTTTCAGATATTGAATATTCCTAAAAACTATAAGGTAACTATTTTAAATACAGGATGTTGCGGAATGGCAGGTTCTTTTGGATATGAAAAAGAACATTACGAAATTAGTATGCAAGTTGGCGAAGATACCTTATTCCCAAAAATTAGAAATTGTACTATCGAAACCGAAATTGCAGCTGCAGGAACCAGTTGTCGCCATCAAATTTATGATGGAACAAAACGTATTGCAAAACACCCAATCACCATTTTAAAAGAAGCAATTATCTCATGAGTAAAAAATTCAAATACACTGCAAACGCAGATCGTTATCAAAAAATGAACTACAGAAGAACTGGAAATAGTGGTTTGCTTTTACCAGAAATTTCATTGGGATTATGGCATAATTTTGGGAAAAATGATGATTTTCAAAATCAAAGAGCCTTATTAAAATGCGCTTTTGACAACGGAATTACCCATTTTGATTTGGCAAATAATTATGGTCCACCTCCAGGATCTGCTGAAAAAAACTTTGGGAAAATTCTGAAAAAAGATTTCAAATCGTACAGAGATGAATTGATTATTTCTTCAAAAGCGGGTTATGGAATGTGGGAAGGTCCTTATGGAGATTTGGGTTCCAAAAAGTTTTTAGTAGCAAGTTTAGACCAAAGTTTGCAAAGAATGGGTTTGGAATATGTAGATATTTTTTACCATCACAGACCTGATTATGACACGCCTTTAGAGGAAACAATGGGAACATTGGATTTGATGGTTCGTCAAGGAAAAGCATTGTATATTGGAATTTCAAATTACCAACCTGAAAGAGCTGAACAAGCGTTTAAAATTTTACAAGATTTGGGAACTCCTTGTTTGATTCATCAACCACGTTATAATATTTTTGACAGATGGATTGAAAACGGGTTACTAGATTTGTTAGGAAATACTGGAGTTGGTGCCATTTGTTTTTCGCCTTTGGCTCAAGGAATGTTGAGTAATAAATACATCAATGGCTTGCCAAAAGATTCAAGAGCAGTGAAGGACAGTCCGTTTTTGAACACAAATCAGGTTTTAGAAATGTTGCCAAAAATTAAAGCATTGAATGAAATTGCACAAAATAGAAATCAGAGTTTGGCGCAAATGGCCATTTCTTGGATTTTAAAAGACCACAGAATTACCTCTGTTTTGATTGGAGCAAGCAAAACTGAGCAAATTTTGGACAGTATAAAAGCTACTCAAAATACTCATTTTTCTGAGGAGGAATTGAATGCAATTAGTCAGAATTTATAAGACAAAAAAGGGAAGTTAAAACTTCCCTTTTTTATTTTTTATAGGTTTGATAAACTACTTTTTATCATGTCAATTTTTGCCAAAGCATCCGCTTCTTTTTTGCGCTCTAAAACAATCACTTCTTCTGGTGCGCTAGAGACAAAACGTTCGTTTGACAACTTTTTTTGAACGCCAACCAAAAATCCTTCAGCTCTTTTTAATTCTTCTTGCAATTTTACTTTTTCGGCTGCAATATCAATATTTGAATTAGAAATTGGCACGAAATACTCATTGGATTTCACTCTGAATGAAGCTCCTTCCACTTTTTCAGAAATATACTGGATTTCAGAAATATTTGTCAACTTTTGAATGATTTCATCAAAAAAAGCAGCATTATTTTCATTGCCAATTACAAACAATTCAATATCATCTTTAAAAGCAATATTCTGCTCTTTTCTGATCGTTCTAATTCCTGAAATTATATTGGTTGCAAAATCAAAATCAGTAATAATCTCAGAATTATACTCTTTTATTATTGGATATTTTGCAATAATCAAAGCTTCTTCAGGAGTTCTTTCAGTAATGTGCTGCCAAATTTCTTCTGTCAAAAAAGGCATAAATGGATGTAAAATTTTCAAATTATTTTCCAACACTTCAATGACTTTATCAAAGGTAATTTTGTCAATGGGTTGCTGATAAGCTGGTTTTACAATCTCTAATAACCAAGAGGAAAAATCATCCATAATCAGTTTATAAACACTCATTAAAGCATCTGATAATCTGTATTTTGAAAAGTGATCTTCCATTTCTGAAAGTGCTTTTTGGAATTTTGCTTCATACCATTCCAAACCTATTTTGGCAGTGTTTGGTTGCGCTAAATTATCATCAATTTCCCAACCTTTTATCAATCTGAAAGCATTCCAAATTTTATTTGCAAACGCTTTTCCTTGTTGACACAATTCTTCATCAAACATCAAATCGTTTCCTGCAGCAGAACTTAATAACAAGCCAACTCTCACTCCATCAGCTCCATAATCATCAATTAATTTTAAAGCATCAGGAGAATTTCCCAAAGATTTTGACATTTTTCTTCGTTGTTTATCACGAACCAATCCTGTCAAATATACATTTTGAAATGGTTTTTCACCTCTATATTCATACCCTGCAATAATCATTCTTGCCACCCAAAAAAACAAAATATCTGGACCTGTCACCAAATCATTGGTTGGATAATAATAATTAATTTCCTCATTTTCAGGATTTCTGATGCCATCAAAAACCGAAATTGGCCACAACCAAGAGGAAAACCACGTGTCTAAAGCATCATTGTCTTGTTGTAAATCTTTGGTTGTTAGTTGTTGATTATTCGTTTTTAGTTTTGCTAATTCAAGCGCTTTTTCGATGTTTTCAGCTACTACAAAATCCTCTTTTCCTCCCGAAATTTCGGGACCAAAATAATATGCAGGAATTTGTTGTCCCCACCACAATTGTCGCGAAATATTCCAATCACGAATGTTTTCCATCCAATGACGATAGGTATTATCAAACTTTTTTGGAACCAAATTAATTTCGGAATTTTCACCTAAAACTGCATCAATAGCTGGTTTTACCAAATTTTCCATTTTCAAAAACCATTGATCAGACAATCTAGGTTCAATCACAGCTTTGGTTCTTTCTGAAGTTCCCACTTTGTTGATGTGTTGTTCTGTTTTCAACAAACAACCCAAATTTTCTAATTCTTTGGTGATTTCTTTACGAACCACAAAACGGTCTTTTCCTTGATAATGCAATCCAAATGAATTTAAAGTAGCATCGTCATTAAAAATATCAATCACTTCAAGATGGTGTTTTTCACCTAAAGTTTTGTCATTGACATCATGAGCTGGCGTTACTTTTAAACAACCAGTTCCGAATTCAACATCTACATATTCGTCTTCAATAATTGGAATAATTCGATTGCAGATTGGTACAATTGCTTTTTTTCCTTTTAAATGCGAAAAACGTTCATCTGTTGGATTGATGCAAATAGCTGTATCCCCAAAAATAGTTTCTGGTCTTGTAGTAGCGATTGTTAACGTTTCTTGCGAATCAAGGATTTTATAATTTATAAAGTATAAATTTCCTTGTTTTTCCTCATAAACAACTTCTTCATCAGACAAGGTAGTTTTTGCTTCTGGATCCCAATTTACCATTCTGAATCCTCTGTAAATCAATCCTTTATTATATAAATCAACAAAAACTTTAATAACAGATTCTGACATTGCTGAATCCATTGTAAACGCAGTTCTATCCCAATCACAAGAAGCTCCCAGTTTTTTTAGTTGCTCTAAAATAATGCCTCCATATTCATTTTTCCATTCCCAAGCATGAGCTAAAAATTCTTCGCGAGTCAAGTCGTTTTTATTGATTCCTTGCTCTTTTAATTTTGCAACCACTTTTGCTTCAGTAGCTATGGATGCATGATCAGTTCCTGGAACCCAACAAGCATTTTTTCCCAACAAACGTGCACGTCTTATCAAAACATCTTGAATAGTATTATTGAGCATGTGTCCCATGTGCAAAACTCCAGTAACATTTGGAGGAGGAATCACAATCGTATAAGGCTCTCTTTCATCAGGAGTTGAGTGAAAATATTGATGTTCTGTCCAATATTGATACCATTTGCTTTCTACTTGGCTTGCATCATATTTTGATGGAATTGTCATTTTTCGGAATAATTTTTGATATATAGTTCGCAAAAGTACAATTATCTGATTTGTATAAAAAATTACAATATGATTTTTTAAAACAAATATTATTCAATAATTTTACATCAAATTTTTAAAAACATGAAAACAATATTCTCATTTTTCACAATTCTATTTATTTCAATATCAATTCATTCTCAAGAATTCAAGTTTGAAACTGAAACTATTGATTATGGAAAAATTTCGCAAAACTCAAATGGTGAAAAAGTTTTTGTTTTTACCAATGTAGGTACGCAACCTTTAATCATCACAAATATTCAATCTTCTTGTGGTTGTACAGTTCCTAAAAAACCTGAAAAACCAATCATGCCAGGTGAAAAAGGAGAAATAAAAGTTTCTTACGATACCAAAAGAGTTGGCGGATTTTCTAAACAAATTACTATTTTTTCAAACGCAAAAGAGCCTAGAAAAATAATCAGAATTAAAGGAATTGTTGAGCAAGCTGCTTCGTTAGAAAAAGAGAAAAGTTTGATTTCTAACTAATTTTTCACACTTTTTGCTTCAAAAAGAATTCAAATTTTAGTTTTTGACCTTTTCTATCAACTGTAATTTTTATTTTTTTACCATCTTTTTCCTGAAACTTTTCAATAATTTTTCCAAGTGTAAATTCATGCGCTTGAATTCCGTTGATATTTAAAATTATGTCGTCTTTCAGCAAACCAACTTTTTCAGCAGGAGAGTTTTTAACAACACTTTTTATGACAAAAGATGGTTTGAATTTGTAAGAAAAACTGGTCACAAAACTTACTGAGTTACTTGATTCAATTTGTTGATTATAACCATCAGTAAATGTTTTTGTTTCCTCTTCTCTAACCAATTGTTTTCCATTATAAACCACCTCTAAACCACTCATGTTATAGTTGAATTTTTCAGAAAAATTACTATTCCTTTTCAACATTATTTTTTTGTTAGGATAATCAATCCAAACTGTAAATCTTTTCAAAATTCCTGCTCCAATACTGCCATTTCTTTCTTTAAAAATTTTTGCATTTATGGTTGTCAATGAATCTAAAAAAGAAACTGTTGGTTTTTCCAACTGAAAAATGCCTAGCCTAAAAGAAGGAATTCTACTCCTATTTCCATAAATAGTTCCACTTAAACCTTCACCCAAAATATCCACAAAAAAATTATTTGGAGTTTGTATTTCTTTTTTAGATTCTTCAAAAAGCCACAAAGCATCACTTCCACCAGAATCAATCAATAAATTTACATCCGTCAATGAATTACCAAGAGTATCTATTTGTACTTTAGCCTCTAAAAATGGCTTCCCTCTAATAATTTTTATTGGAAAAACAGCACACTTTCTACATTTTTTAAACTCCCCATTTTTTGATTCATAAAAATCAATTTTTTTAGCAATATAATTGATTTTAATAGTAAAATTCTTTAAAAGATTGTGCCCAATGATTCCATGAATTGTTGTACCCATTTTACTTGATAAATCAAAATAATCTTTTAAAATAACGTAAATAGTTTCATTCTCACTTTGAATATTTCCCAATGAAATTGAATTATTTTGAGACAACAAAGCTTCTACTGAATTTCCTTTTCCAAGCCCTTGAAGTTCAACTTTCTCTAAATTTTTCAAACCAATAGTATCATTTTCTGAGATATTAAAAACGATGGTTTTATTAGAACCAGTATCCAAAATAAATGACAATTCCTTTCCATTAATTTTTAATGGAATTACAATTAAATTATTGATCAATTTAAAATCAACACGAACATTTTTTTTACTTTGATTTATAAAACGAAAGCCATTTTGCGCTTTTAAATTGAAAGGTAAAAAGAAAAAAATAGTAAAAAAAAGAAAGTTTTTAAACATAAAATAAAATAGTTCTCAAAAATTTGGATTGAAAATACGAATTATGAATTTAATACACTATTTTTTTGCAAATAATTAACCTTTAAAGAAAATGCATTAAAAAGTTCGTTGTAAACATATATTTTGCAAATTTGCACATTCAAAAAAACCAAAAATTTCAATATGCCTTCTATCTCAAAAAAAGGACATCAAATGCCAGAATCTCCAATCAGAAAACTGGCTCCTTATGCTGAAAAAGCTATCAAACAAGGCAAAAAAATTTACCATTTGAATATTGGTCAACCAGATATTCAAACTCCAGAAATTGCATTAAAAGCGATTAGCAATCACTCTTTGAAAATTTTGGAATATTCAAGTTCTAATGGTTCTGAACAATATCGAAAAAAAATTGCTCATTATTATAGTAAACACAAAATTGATGTAAATCAGGATGAAATAATTGTTACAACTGGAGGTTCTGAAGCACTACTTTTTGCTTTTGGAAGCATTTTAGATACGGATGATGAAGTCATTATTCCTGAACCTTTTTATGCCAATTTCAATAGTTTTTCAACGGCTTCTGGTGCAAAAATTGTTCCTGTGATTTCTAAATTTGAAGATAATTTTTCCTTACCTCCTATTGAAGATTTTGAAAAATTAATTACCTCAAAAACAAAAGCAATTTTAATTTGCAATCCAGGAAATCCTACAGGATATTTGTATAGCAAAGAAGAGATTCAAAAATTGGCAGCAATTGTCATCAAACACGATTTATTCTTAATTGCTGATGAAGTTTATCGAGAATTTATTTATGATGGAAATGAACATTATTCTATTTTACAAGAACCTAATTTAGAAAATCATGCAATTGTAATAGATTCTGTATCAAAAAGATATAGTATGTGTGGTGCAAGAATTGGTTGTATTGTCTCAAAAAATAAAGACGTTATAAAAACGGCTTTAAAATTTGCACAAGCACGTTTGAGTCCGCCAACATTGGCGCAAATTGCTTGTGAAGCAGCTTTAGACACACCACAATCTTATTTTGAAGAAGTAAAAAATGAATATGTAAAAAGAAGAGACATCTTAATTAATGGATTGCAAAAAATTGAAGGAATTAGAGTTGCAAAACCAAAAGGTGCCTTTTATTGTATTGTAGAATTGCCGATAAAAAATGCGGATAAATTTGCGCAATGGTTGCTAGAATCTTTTGATGTAAATGGGGAAACTGTAATGGTTGCACCTGCTGCAGGATTTTATTCAACACCCAATATTGGCCTAAATCAAATAAGACTCGCTTACGTTTTGAATGAGGAAAGTTTGAAAAAAGCATTACTTATTTTAGAAAAAGCATTAAAAATTTACAAAGACTAATTGAATATTTTAGAAAACATATCGCTTAAAAATTACAATACTTTCGGGATTGATGTCAAAGCAAAACGCTTTGTTTCTATTCATTCTGTAGAAGAATTGCAATTGCTTTTATCCAAAGAAAAAGACATTTTTTTACTTTCTGGAGGTAGCAATATGTTGCTAACCAATGATATTGAAAAATTAGTCGTTCATATTGATATCAAAGGGATTACAGTAGAAAATGAAGATGATAATTGTATCGAAGTTACTGTAAATGCAGGTGAAAATTGGCACGAATTTGTACTTTGGACTGTCAATAAAAATTATGGTGGTTTAGAAAATTTATCATTAATTCCAGGAAAAGTAGGCACTTGTCCTATGCAAAATATTGGCGCTTATGGAGTTGAAGTAAAAGATACCATCACAAAAGTTTCAGTAGTTGAAATTGAAACTGGAAAAATAACATCATTTTCAAATGAAACCTGCAAATTTGATTATAGAAATTCCATTTTCAAAAATGAGGTAAAAAATCAATTCATCATTATTTCAGTTTCCTTTAAATTGACAAAAAAGCACCATATTTTTCATACTTCTTATGGCGCAATTGAAACTGAATTGAGATCGAAAAAAATTAGCAATCCAACTTTAAAAGACATTTCTGATGCTGTAATTGCCATCAGAAAATCAAAATTACCAGACCCAAAAGAACTGGGAAATAGTGGAAGTTTTTTTAAAAATCCATTGATTTCAATCGAACATTTTGAAAAATTACTTTCAAATTATCCAACAATTCCAAGTTATACAATTTCAGAAACCGAAGTTAAAATTCCTGCAGGTTGGCTTATTGAACAATCAGGTTTTAAAGGAAAACGATTTGGAAATTGTGGTGTTCACGAAAAACAAGCTTTAGTTTTAGTCAATTATGGAAATGCTACAGGTTTGGAAATCTTGGATTTAGCTAAAAATATTCAGGAAACTATTTTAGAAAAATTTGAAATTGAGTTGGAAATTGAGGTAAATATTATTGCTTAAACTTTCTGAAAAAGCCTTGCAATCCATTTCAAAAACTGTTATATAATTTGTACCTTTGCGCTTTATATTTTCTATGAAATTATTATTGATAACTTTCGGATTATTACTATTAGGTGTTGCAGGAATTGCCATTAAAATTTGGGCTAAAAAGGACGGTAAATTTGCAGGAACTTGTGCAAGTCAAAATCCAATGTTAAATAAAGAAGGTGTTGCTTGCGGATTTTGTGGGAAAACTCCTGATCAATTTGATACTTGCAACGAACCTCAACATAAATAATTTTCAATTTTATGATTATCCCTGTAGTTTTCTACATTTTTGTACTTTTTGCAGGAATTCAAATCGCTTATTATTTTATTTTTTCGTCTGTCTTTTTTGCTAAAAAAAGTTCTAAAAGTCATTCAAAAAACCCAATTTCTGTTATCATTTTCGCCAAAAATAGTGCAGAAAATTTAAGAAACTTTCTTCCAAATATTCTCACACAAAATTACCCAAATTACGAAGTGGTTTTGATTGATAATAATTCAACCGATAAAACAGAAAGAGTCATCAAATCATTTGCAAAAAATCACTCAAATATTCGCGTCGTAAATGTTGAGAATAATGAAGCTTTTTGGGGAAGTAAAAAATATGCTTTGACATTGGGAATTAAGGCAGCAAAATTCGATCATTTACTTTTTACAGAAGCAAATTGTAAACCCGTTTCTGAAAATTGGATTTCTGAAATGAGTAAAAATTTTTCTGAAGAAAAGTCTATTATTTTAGGATATTCAACTTTTGCGTATGAAAAATCGTTTGCCAGCTTTTTAATTCGATTTTACCAGTTCATCACTAGTTTACAATACTTAAATTTTGCGAAATTAGGAATTCCCATGATGGCTGATGGCAAAAATTTAGCGTATAAAAAAACGGAGTTTTACAACGCAAAAGGATATATCAATCACATGAAACATGAATTTGGCGAAGATGATTTATTCATTCAAGACGCTTCAAATCAATCAAATACAACATTTACAATTGATAAAAGCAGTTTTACTGAATGCGCAAATTCTAGTTCGTTTAAAAATTGGTTTTCCATCCTAAAAAAGAAAGTTTTATTGAAAAAAAGGTACCAATTCAAACATCGTTTTTTATTGGGATTATTTAGTGTTTCAAAATTATTTTTTTATGTTTTGGGAATTTTATTAGTTTTCTTTTATCCATACCAAATTATAATAACAATTATTGCTGCCTACTTTTTAGTGCAATTCATAGTTATTGGAATTGCTGCAAAAAAAATGGAAGAAAAAAATCTAATTTATTTTTTACCAATTTTAGATATTAGTTTTTTATTGATTCAAATTAGTATCTTTATTGCTAATTTGACATCAAAACCTACTCGTTGGAAATAGATTCTAAAAATCTTGAAAATCAAATTGCAAAGGCAAAAAGTGGTCATCAAGCTGCTTTTCGATTTTTGTTGGATACCTTTTGGATTGCTGTTTATAATTATCAATTGAAACGCACCAAAAACGAGAATGAAGCTGAGGATATTACTATCCAAACGTTTTCTAAAGCCTTTGAAAAAATTGACACTTTTGATGAAAATTACGTTTTTAAAACTTGGTTAATTACCATTTCTAAAAACGTTCATATTGATCTTTTACGAAAGAAAAACAGTTCAATTTCAGTTCAAATAACGGAAGAACAAGGTGCAAAAGTATATCAAATTGCTGATGAAAATCCAACTCCAGAAGATACTATCATTGGTGAACAAAACTTAGCAAAATTATTGAGAGATATCAAGCAATTAAAACCTAAATATCAGGAAGTCATTCAATTGCGCTATTTTCAAGAAATGAGTTATAAAGAAATTTCTGAGCAATTGCAAGAACCTGTTAATAATTTGAAAATCAAATTATTAAGAGCTAAAAAATTATTAGCTGAGATTATTAAAAAATCTTAAATGAAAAGAAAATTCCTGCAATCTTTTGGACCTGGTTTATTATTTGCTGGAGCTGCAGTTGGGGTTTCACATTTGGTTCAATCCACAAGAGCTGGAGCAGATTTCGGTTTTGGATTGATTTGGGCGCTTTTTTTAGTACATCTTTTTAAATATCCTTTTTTTCAATTTGGGCCAAGATATGCAGCTGCAACTGGCGAAACTTTGTTAGATGGTTATCGAAAATTAGGAAAACCTGTTTTGGCCATTTACTATATTTTGAATTTTGCAACTATGTTTACCATTCAAGCAGCTGTAACAATTGTCACTGCAGGATTGGCTTCACAATTATTCGGAATTACCAATAATTTAGTAATTTGGTCAACTATACTTCTAGTTATCAGTATTTTAATTCTTTTAATTGGAAAATATAAATTGCTTGATCATTTGATGAAATACATCATTATTGTATTGACAATCAGTACAATAATAGCAGTTTTGGTTGCTTTATCAAAATCAAATCAATCATTTAGTTTTTCGCAAATTATTCCTTCAGGAGCTGTAGAAATTACTTTTTTAATTGCTTTTTTAGGTTGGATGCCAGCACCATTAGATGTTTCTATTTGGCATTCCATTTGGTCAGTAGAAAAAAATAAATCAACACAATCAAGAACAACTTCGAAAGAAGCCATTTTCGATTTTAATGTTGGTTACATTGGTACTTTATTTTTGGGAGTTTGTTTTGTTGCTTTAGGTGCCTTAGTAATGTTTTCGTCAGGAGAAACTTTTTCAGATAAAGGCACTGTTTTTGCCTCACAATTGATCAATTTATACACAAAAAACTTAGGAGGTTTCTCTTATATTTTCATTGCAATTGCAGCTTTCACCACAATGTTTAGTACCACAATTACTACTTTAGATGCTTCTCCAAGAGCCATGACAATTTCTACAAATTTATTATTTGATAAAAAAACGATATTTACTTATTGGTTTTGGATTTTATTTCTACTCATTGGAACCTTTATAATTTTGCAATTTTTCATTGGAAATATGGGAATTTTAGTAAAAGTTGCTACAATTTTATCTTTCTTAACAGCCCCTTTTTATGCAATTATGAATACAATTCTCATTTTTGGGAAACATACTCCTAAAGAATTTCACCCCAATATTTTCACAAAAATGCTGAGTTTGATTGGAATTGTTTTTTTGATTGGTTTTAGCGTTTGGTTTTTAACAAGTATTTAATTCATTTCTTTGTAAATTTGCAACTTCAAAAAGAACAAAAATGACGACAGAAAATGTAGTGCTTCCCGAAAGACAAAAAAAACCCAATTGGTTACGAGTAAAACTTCCTGTAGGTAAAAAATATACTGAACTTAGAGGACTTGTTGATAAATATAAATTGAACACCATTTGTACGAGCGGAAGTTGTCCAAACATGGGAGAATGTTGGGGAGAAGGCACTGCAACTTTCATGATTTTAGGAAATATCTGTACGCGTTCTTGTGGATTTTGTGGCGTAAAAACGGGAAGACCTGAAACTGTTGAATGGGATGAACCTGAAAAAGTAGCACGCTCTATAAAAATTATGGGAATCAAACATGCTGTAATTACTTCAGTGGATAGAGATGATTTGAAAGACGGAGGCTCCATTATTTGGGCAGAAACTATTGAAGCTATAAGAAGAGCCAATCCAAACACAACTTTAGAAACTTTAATTCCTGATTTTCAAGGGAATACAAATCAAATTGACAGAATTATTGAAGTGCATCCTGAAGTGGTTTCTCATAATATGGAAACTGTGAGAAGATTGACTAGAGAAGTTCGAATTCAAGCAAAATACGATAGAAGTTTAGGAGTTTTAAAATATCTGAAAGAAAAAGGAATGCGAACTAAAACAGGTTTGATGCTTGGTTTGGGAGAAAAAGAAGAAGAAGTTATTGAAACTATGAATGATTTGAAAGCTGTTGGATTGGATGTTTTGACAATTGGACAATATTTGCAACCCACAAAAAATCATCTTCCTGTAAAGGAATTTATCACACCTGAACAATTTAAAAAATACGAAACCATTGGATTGGAAATGGGTTTTATGTATGTAGAAAGTGGTGCTTTGGTTCGTTCATCGTATAAAGCACACAAACACGCAAAATAATTGTTAAAATTGAAAAAATATATATTTCAAATAATTCTTTGGCACAAAGATTGATATTAAATTAGAAAGCTTGTAAAAAAGTTTTCATTGTGTAAATTATTTGAATTAGTTGAGTTAGAAAGACCGTTTTAATACGGTCTTTTTATTTTATAAACACTCCCAAAATCACTTATGAAAATTTTATCGCTTTTGATGGGTGAATTTTTGAAACAATAAATGAGGGAATAATCAGCATTAGAAAACAACAAATGAGTGTGCCAATATTGAGCAATACAAAAGCTGAAAAAGAGATGTAAACTGGCATAGTTGCCACATAATACGTTTCTGGATCTAAGGTGATTATCTTAAAAAAATATTGAATTCCAATGATTGACAATCCAATCAAATTTCCCCAAAAAAGTCCTTTTAAAATCAACGCTGAAGCATTGTATAAAAAGATTTTTTGAATACTATAATTGTTACTTCCTATCGCTTTTAAAATACCAATCATTTGCACTCGTTCCAAAATCAAAACTAGTAATGCTGTAATCATATTAATACCAGCAATCAAAATCATGATGGCTATGATAAACCAAACATTGTTATCAAAAAGTTCAATCCATTCAAAAATACTTGGATACATTTCAATAATTGTTTTGCTGTTTAACGTGGAATCAATTTCATTGTAAATTTGGTCGCCTTTCAATGCAATTTCATCAAAATTTTCTAAAATAATTTCAAATCCACCAATTTCATTTTCTGTCCAATTATTCAAATTCTGAACTTCTTTAACATCTCCAATCATCATATTTTTATCAAATTGTGCAAAACCTGTATTGTAAATTCCGACAACAATATATTTTCTATTGGATGGCAATTTACTGGTTTCTGATTTGATAAAGGTTGCTAAAATAGTATCATTCAAATTGATTTTCAATCTATTAATCAATGTTTCAGAAAGCAATATTTCTCTATTTCTTGATTTATTAAAATTCGGAATTCTTCCTTTCACTAAATATTCTTGAAAAAAAGTCCAATCATATTTTGCAGAAACACCTTTAAAAATAATTCCTTCAAAATCGGTTTCTGTTCTTAAAATCCCAGCTTTGTTTGCAAAAACTTGTACTTTTTTGATGCCCTCAATATTTTTAAAAGTTGGATAAAAATCTTGATTTTTTTGAATTGGAGTTATAGAAACATCTGAATTATTGGCATCAAAATTCACAATTTGAACATGACCTTTAAAACCCGCCATTTTATCACGAATTTTAGATTGCAAACCAGCAGCTGTTGCCACTGCAATCAACATAATTGTCATTCCTAAAGCAATTGCTGTAATTGCAATTTTTATAATTGGTGTTGAAATACTACTTTTATACTTTTTACCAACAACAATACGTTTTGCAATAAATAATTCTAAATTCAAAATGATGCTATTTTTAAAGCTTTTCAAAAGTACATATTTATTTTCAGTTCTTTTCCTGAATTTTGGAATGACTGTTTGTGGTCAATCAAAAAATAATTCAATTGAAGTTGGCGCTGAAAGATTTGATTTGTATGTACCTCTTTTAGAGGGAAAAAAAGTAGGAATTGTTGGCAATCATACTTCAATCATCGTTAAAGAAAACAATTCAACAAATTTTACACATTTGGCTGATACTTTAATTTCTTTAAAAATCGAAGTGAAAAAATTGTTTTCTCCTGAACATGGTTTTCGAGGAAGTGCAGATGCTGGTGAACTAATTGTGGATGGAAAAGACACAAAAACGGGTTTAGAAATTGTGTCATTATATGCAGAAAATAAAAAACCAACTGCAGCACAATTAGAAGGTATTGATGTTATCGTTTTCGATTTACAAGACGTTGGCGTTCGATTTTTTACATACATTTCTACATTACATTATGTGTTGGAAGCTTGTGGCGAACTCAATATTCCTGTAATTATTTTGGACAGACCCAATCCGAATGCTCATTATATTGATGGTCCTGTGTTGGAATTAGAACACACCAGTTTTGTTGGTTTGCACAGAGTTCCTGTGGTTTATGGAATGACAATTGGTGAATATGGACAAATGATTGTAGGTGAAAAATGGTTATTGAATGAAATTCAATGTGATGTAACCGTAATTCCGATTGCTAATTACAATCACAAAAAACGCTATTCATTACCTGTAAAACCTTCTCCAAATCTACCCAATGACAAAAGCATCAACCTCTACCCTAGTTTGTGTTTTTTTGAAGGAACTAGTGTTTCTGTTGGACGTGGAACTGAAATGCAATTTCAAGTGTATGGTTCTCCGTTTTTAAATGATAGAGAATTTCAGTTCATCCCAAAACCAAATAACGGATCTAAATATCCAAAACATGAAGGATTGATTTGTTATGGAAAAGATTTGAGAGAAATAGAAGATTTAGAGCAAATCAATTTAGAATGGCTGTTGGACACCTATCAACAAAATACGTATGAAAACCCTTATTTTACAATATTCTTCACAAAACTTGCAGGTACAAAAAAGCTACAAGAACAAATAGAACAAGGATTTACTGAAAGAGAAATCAGAAAAAGCTGGAAAGATGATTTGAGAGATTTTAAAGAAATCAGAAAAAAATACTTGATTTACAGATAATTCAAGATTCAAAATTTAAGGTTATTTCTTACTCAAATCAAAAGAAACTCTTTTTTTCAACGCTTCAACAATTTTAAAAGTTGCAGGACAAATTGACGTATTTGCAATCGTTAAATCAGTAATTTGAATAAATTTTCGACGATTTGTGTGAGGATATTCTGCACACGCTTTTGGACGAACATCGTAAATCGTACATTCATTATTCTCCAAATCTAAAAACGAACAAGGAGCTGATTTTAGCACCATAAAATCATCTTCATCTCTTTGTAAATAGTGATTCGTAAAATCTAATATTTTCATTTTTAGATATTTAGAAATTCGCTCAATATCTTTTTCAGTAAAAATAGGGCTAGTAGTTTTACAACAATTTCCACAAGTCAAACAATCCGTTTTTTCAAATTCTTTGTCATGCAATTCCTGCATGATATAATCCAAATTTTTAGGAGTTCGTTTTTTTAAAAGTGCAAAATATTGCTGATTTTCTTTTTTGGTTTGTGCAGCTAATTTTGGTAATTGTTGTAAATATTCTTCCATGGTCGAAAATTACACTATTTTACCCTAAAATTTATCTAAAAATTGTAATTTCGTGGCTTAATTTTTTTCAAAGAAATGACCATTCAACATATTATTGAATCTCACCTAAAAGAAGGCTTTTTAAAACTGTATCAAATAGAAATTCCAAGTGTAGAATTTCAAGCAACTCGCAAAGAATTTGAAGGAGATATTACTGTAGTTATTTTTCCATTATTGAGATATATCAAAGGAAATCCAGCTGAAATTGGAGAAAAATTAGGAAATTATTTGGTTGAAAATGTAGCTGAAATCAATCGCTTCAATGTGGTAAAAGGTTTTTTAAATCTTGTTATTGACGATCGTTATTTCTTACAACTTTTCAACTCGATGTTTGAAAATTCAACTTATGGATTTGAAAATCCGAAAGAAAATGAAAAGGCAATTATGGTTGAATATTCTTCACCAAACACTAACAAACCTTTACATTTAGGTCATGTTCGCAATAATTTATTGGGATATGCTGTAGCAGAAATCATCAAAGCTTCAGGAAAAAAAGTGTACAAAACCCAAATTATCAACGACAGAGGAATTCATATTTGTAAATCCATGTTGGCTTGGAAATTGTTTGGAAATGGAGAAACTCCAGAATCAAATGGACTGAAAGGCGATAAATTGGTTGGGAATTATTATGTGAAATTTGATCAAGAATATAAAAAAGAAATTTCGGAATTAATTTCTCAAGGAACATCAGAAGAAGAAGCAAAAAAAACGGCTCCTCTTATATTAGAAGCTCAAGAAATGCTTAGAAAATGGGAAAATAGTGATGAAGAAACTGTGGCACTTTGGAAAAAAATGAATGCGTGGGTTTATGATGGTTTTGCAGTAACTTATCAAAATTTAGGTGTTGATTTTGATGCATTGTATTATGAAAGTGACACTTATTTGTTAGGAAAAGACGTTGTTGCAGCAGGAATTGAAAAAGGTGTTTTTTACAAAAAAGAAGATGGTTCTGTTTGGTGTGATTTGACAGAGGAAGGTTTAGACGAAAAAATCGTATTGCGTTCGGATGGAACTGCTGTGTATATGACCCAAGATATTGGAACTGCTATTCAACGTGTCAAAGATTTGAAAGATGTTGGAGGAATGGTCTATACTGTTGGAAATGAGCAAGATTACCATTTTCAAGTGTTGTTTTTGATTTTGAAAAAATTAGGATTTGATTGGTCAAAAAACTTATTTCACTTGAGTTATGGAATGGTAGATTTACCTTCAGGAAAAATGAAATCAAGAGAAGGAACTGTAGTTGATGCAGATGATTTGATGCTTGAAATGACTGAAACTGCTAAAACTATTTCTGAAGAACTAGGAAAATTGGATGGTTATTCTGAATCGGAAAAAAATGAATTGTACAAAACCATTGGTTTGGGTGCTTTAAAATATTTTATCTTGAAAGTAGACCCTAAAAAACGAATTTTATTTGACCCAAAATCATCCGTAGATTTTCAAGGAAACACAGGGCCATTTATTCAATATACTTATGCTAGAATTCAATCCATCATCAGAAAAGCAAGTTTTGATTATAGCCTGAATTTAAGCGATATAGAACTTCATGAAAAGGAAAAAGAACTCATCAAACAAATGGCTTTATTCCCAGAAACTGTGCAACAAGCAGCCCATAATTATTCACCTGCAATTATTGCAAATTACACGTATGAATTGGTGAAAGAATTCAATTCTTTTTACCAAAATGTATCTATTTTAGGAGAAGAAAATCATCAGAAAAAAATATTGAGAGTTCAAATTTCAAAAAAAGTAGCAGATATTATCAAACAGTCTTTTTCACTTTTAGGAATTAACGTTCCTGAGAGAATGTAAAAAGATTTTATTGATTAAATTTGCAACCGTAAACAAACCCAACATTACAAAAATAAACTATTATGAATTACGACATTATTATTATCGGAAGTGGTCCTGGAGGATATGTAACAGCAATTAGAGCATCACAATTAGGTTTTAAAACTGCCATTGTTGAAAAAGAAAGTTTGGGAGGAATTTGTTTGAATTGGGGTTGTATACCTACAAAAGCATTGTTAAAATCTGCGCAAGTATATGACTATTTAAAACATGTTGATGAATATGGATTAAAAGCAGAAGCCATTGATAAAGATTTTGAAGCGGTTATCAAAAGAAGCAGAAATGTAGCTGATGGAATGAGCAAAGGAGTTCAATTTTTGATGAAAAAAAATAAAATTGACATCATTGACGGCTTTGGAAAAATAAAACCAGGAAAAAAAGTAGATGTAACTGCAGCCGATGGAACTGTAACAGAATATGCAGCAGAAAATATCATTATTGCTACTGGTGCACGTTCTCGTGAATTACCAAACATTCCACAAGATGGCATAAAAGTGATTGAGTATAGAAAAGCAATGTCATTACCAAAACAACCAAAATCAATGATAGTTGTTGGTTCAGGTGCTATTGGTGTTGAGTTTGCTCATTTTTACAATACCATGGGAACTGAAGTCACCATTGTTGAATTTATGCCAAATATCGTTCCTATTGAAGACGAAGATATTTCAAAACAAATGGAACGTTCAATGAAAAAAGCAGGAATAAAAATCATGACAAGTTCATCAGTAGAATCTATTGATACTTCTGGAGAAGGTGTAAAAGCCTATGTAAAAACGAAAAAAGGAGAAGAAGTTTTAGAGGCGGATATTTTATTATCAGCAGTTGGAATTAAAACAAATATCGAAAATATTGGTTTGGAAGATGTTGGAATCATCGTTGATAGAGATAAAATTTTGGTAAACGATTGGTATCAAACAAATATTCCTGGATATTATGCCATTGGCGATGTTGTTCCAGGTCCAGCATTAGCACATGTAGCATCTGCTGAAGGAATTACATGTGTTGAAAAAATGGCAGGATTGCACACTGAACCAATTGATTATGGAAACATTCCTGGTTGTACATATGCTACTCCAGAAATCGCTTCAGTTGGTTTGACAGAAGCAAAAGCAAAAGAAGCTGGATATGAATTGAAAATTGGGAAATTCCCTTTCTCAGCCTCAGGAAAAGCAAAAGCTGCAGGAACTCCAGATGGATTTGTAAAAGTAATTTTTGATGCAAAATATGGAGAATGGTTAGGCTGTCATATGATTGGCGCTGGTGTAACAGATATGATTGCTGAAGCTGTTTTAGGAAGAAAATTAGAAACTACAGGTCATGAAGTTTTAAAAGCTATTCATCCACACCCAACAATGAGTGAGGCTGTAATGGAAGCAGTAGCTGATGCCTATGGAGAAGTGATTCATTTGTGATTTTACGTAATTAATATAAAATCGTTGATTTTACTGAAAATTTTATTACATTTGTGGCGTTTTTATGCATAAATTTCCCTCATTTAAGCGATATTTAAATAGTTAATATAAAATATAATAAATGGGTTTTGTTGAGTGGCTACTATCTTTTGTTTATAAGATAAAAACGTTCCCTCTTATCATTCAAATCACCATCGTTTTAACGATGTTTTTCATCATTGCATCAATTGCTCTTGTAATAACAATTTATACAATTAGAAAAAAACACAACAAAATTCAACGATTTTTGAAAGAAAAATTACCCGAAATCAAAAAATTATTTGAGGAGGTGCTTTTTGAAAATGAAAAATATGACGAGGTTGAATTTTTTGAGCGTTTCAAAGAAATTGTTGGTGAGGTAAATAGAGAATCTTTAGATTATGCTGTTGATGTTTTGGTTGGATTTAAAAACGAAAATAGAAAATCTGACCACTATAATCATATCATAAAATCTTTAGGAATTATTGAGCATTTAGAGGCAAAATTTGACTCAAGGTCAAATAGTGAAAAAATGGATGCATTTCAAGAAGCTTTTGTATTAAATTTGAATAAATTTGATTCAAAAGTGTTGACGCATGCATATAGTAGAAATTCACAAATAAGAACAGAGGCTCGTAATTCATATTTAGCATTAAGTTCCAATGACCCTTACCGTTTTTTTGATGAATATGATACATCATTAACGAAATGGGATGAAATAGAATTGATGCAATATTTAAAATTACAAAGCCAAAGGGGAAATCTAGAGGGTTTAGGAAAATGGATTAACTACTCAAAAAATGACTCTTTGGTAATCTTTTTGATTAAAATGGTAGGATATTTTAAACAAAAAGGGATTGATGAAATTTTACTTGAAAAACTTGAAGATGATAACGCAAAAGTAAGAGCTGAAGCAATTTTAACGTTAGGAGAATTAGGGATTAAAGACACAGAACAAACACTAATTGATAGATATTATACAGAACCTGAAGTTTGTCAGGTTGCAATTGTAAAAACTATCAAAAAATTTAATACCGGAAAATCACTGAAATTTTTACAAGAAATTTTTAGTGAAACAAACAATATTGATACAAAAAAGATTATTGCAGAAGCAATTTTAAATTATAGTTATGAGGGGAAAATCGCTTTTCAGAATTTAAAAAATTCTTTAAAAGGTTTTGACCTTACTATTTTGAAACATATTGAAACCCCACTGATCAAGTACAAATAAATGGAGTTTTTTGTAAAAGTTTACGAATATTTTATTTTTTTCTATGCAACCTCACTAATTTTGAGTTACATGGTTCTAGCTATATTTTCTTTCATTGCTATAAATAACTATAAAAGCTACAACACGGATATTGATGATGAAGAATTACTGAGCTCTAATTTAGCCCCAGGTATTTCTGTAATTGCACCTGCATATAACGAAGAAAAAACAATTATCGTAAATGTAAAATCACTTTTAACATTGAACTACCCCATTTTTGAAGTAATTATTGTGAATGATGGAAGTAAAGATAAAACTCTTGAATTACTCATAAAAGAATTTGATCTGGTAGAAGCTCCATTCGCTTATGTAGAAAAAATTAAAACAAAACCTTACAAAAGAACTTTCAAATCTCAAAATCCGAAATACGAAATTTTAACTGTAATTGATAAAGAAAATGGGGGAACAAAAGCAGATGCTTTCAATGCTGGACTAAATGCTTCTGTATTTCCATATTATTTAAACACAGATGTAGATTGTATTTTGGCAAGAAATACATTGACTAAAATGATTAAGCCAATTTTAAACTCGAAAGTACGAGTTATTGCAGTTGGTGCAACATTGCGAATGTCAAATAACTGTGAGATTGAAGAAGGAATTATCACAAGAGTAAGACCTCCAAAAGCGTTGATTCCACGTTTTCAAGAATTAGAATATATTCGTTCTTATTTATTAGGAAAAATGGGTTGGGAATTAATAAACTGCGTACCAAATGTTTCAGGAGGCTTAGGAATGTTTGATAAAGAAATTGCCATCAAAGCTGGTGGTTATGGAGCAGATTCTCATGCTGAAGACATGGATATGCTGACGCGAATGGCTGCGCATATGATGAACAACAGGCTTGCTTATAAAATTGGATATATTCCTCTCTCCTGTTGTTGGACAGAAGGGCCTCCTAACATTAAAATTTTAAGTAGGCAAAGAACAAGATGGGCTTCAGGTTTGTTTCAAATGTTTACGGATCACCGTAAAATTCTATTTAATCCCAATTATAAAAGATTGGGATTAATTACGTTTCCATATATCTTCATTTTTGAGTTTTTAGCACCAATAATTGAAGCTTTTGGAATACTTTTTACAATATTTTTATTCTTGTACGGTTATATTAATTGGAGTTTTGCCCCACTTATTTTGTTATATTCATACACTTTTGCGATTATGATTTCTTCAGTTGTAATTATTTGGGATCAAATGACGTTTAAGTATTACAACACCACAAGAGAAGTATTATCATTGTTTTTAACCGCATTTATTGAGCCCATTTTATATCACCCAATGATTATGTTTTTCTCGTTAAAAGGATATTATAGTTTTATCACATCGCGAGAATTAGCTTGGGGAACAATGACAAGACAAGGATTTGAAAATGAGAAAAAAGAGGAGGGCTCTGAGAAAAGTGATTCAAATTCAAATGATTCAAGCTCTTCTGGAAATGAAAATAATCAGAAAAAATCGAATATTTTAGACAGATTGAAAGAAAAGAAATTATCTGGTGAAGTAGAACAAATAAAAACATAAACTACCCTAAAAGACCATGAAAATAAACAAGTTAATATGCATTTTTGTTGTGATGATTTTTTCGCAACTAAATATATATTCACAGATATATGATTCTTCGGATTTATATTTTGAAGAAGCAAAAAAAAATATTGAAGAAAATAATTTTGCCAAAGCCGCAAAAATGAGTTGGAGAGGTTTACAAATTTCTCCAAATGACTTAGATTTAAAAATTTTACTAGGACGATCTAACCTTCAACTTGGTAAGTATGATACTGCTAGATATGTTTTAAAGCAAGTGTATGATAGGAGAAGAAAAGATATTGATGTTTTACAATATCTTGTAAACCTTGAAGAAACTACTAAAAGATATTCTGATGCCATTTGTTTTGTAAATGAATTATTGGAAATCACGCCATATAGTAGAGGTTGGTGGTTAAAAAAAATCAATATTTATAAACAAATGGGTAATTTTCAAGAAGCAGAAAGAGCCTTGAAAAGATTGTATCAAATTTATCCAAATGATACCGAAATTGGTAAAGCATACAATGATGTAATGATTGGAGATGGAAATAAAGCCATTCAAAATAAAAAATACGACGAAGCAAATCAAATTTATAAAACCATTATCGACAATAATCCTACAAATAGAGAAGCTTATCAGGGAATCATCAATAATGAAATGATGAAAGGTAGTAAAGAAAATGCGCTTCAATTTACAGAAAGAGCATTGCAAGAACTTCCTGATGATTTAAGTTTGGTGGAGAAAAAAATTGGATTACTTGTAGAATTAGGAAGACATGGAGAAGCAATTACATACATTAAAAGTCTAGAAAAAAGAAGATCAATGTTCCCAACAATATTCTCGAAAACGCTTCCTTATGTAATGCAAGAGGCTGCTGTTTTTAGTCAATATTATGACAGTTATACCGTATATAAAAAATTAGCTGAAGAAGGTGGAGGTGGTGAAGCTATGGACATTGTTATTAATACTGCAATGGGGAAAGGTTATTACATTGATGCAGAATATTTCCTTAAAAAAGTATTAGCCAGAAATCCTGATAATAAAAAGTATCTCATCAAACAAATGCAGTTATATAAAGCTACATTAGATATTGAAAATTATAACAAAGCGGTTTTAAATCTTCACGAAAAGTTTCCTGATGACGTTGATATTACTTACGCTTACAACAAATTAATGTATGATACCGCAAAAGATTATATAGTAGGAAAACAATATGACAAAGCATTGCCTATTTTAAATGACTTGGTTTCTTCTCCTGATTTCACTAAAGAAGCTGAACAACAAATTTATAGTATTCTTCTTGAGCAAGAAAAATTTGATGAAGCAACTGACCAAATTGATAAATTGATTCAACTTGATCCAGAAAATCCAGATTATTTAGTAAGAAAATCAACATTATACCAAAAAATGCAAATGTTTGATGATGCACTTACCATCACCAGAGATTTAGAAGCTAAATATCCTTTAGAAAAAAAATACACAGATTTGTACGTTAGTCAAGTTGAAGAATATGCAACTTTCTTAATGCGTGAAGAAAAATTTCAGCAAGTTTTACCAATTGTAGAAGATGGGTTGACAAGACAAAACAACAATAAAACATTGTTAGATATTGCTATTAATGCATCCTCAGCAATTCCTGATTATCAAAAAGGAATCAATTACAGTTTAAGTGCATTGAGTTTTTATCCTGGAAATAAAAATTTCAAACTTAAACTTTCTAACATGTATACGCTTAACAAAGATTATGACAAATCTGTCGCAATCTTAGACTCTTTGAAGAAAGTATACATTTATGACCGAAAAATAAAAGATGCACTAGCAGAAGTTTTATTTTTTAAAGGAAAAAATTTCGAAGATGAAGGCTTAGCAGATGAAGCTATTAAAAGTTATGATTCTGCATATTTTCTGAATCCAAAAGATGATGGATCTATGCAACGTTTGATTAATTTATACATCACCAATAAACCAAATGAAGAGGCTCTTGAGTTTATAAACAAAAAATTGAAAAAAACGCCTAATGATAATTTTTTACGATACAAAAAGGGAGTTGTTTTTGAGTTGATGAAAGAATACGATTCTGCGTATTATTATCAAAAGTATAGAGAAATTGACAATCCTTATGAAAAACAAGAATGGAATATTGCTCTAGAAACTTTAAGAGCTGAGCAATTAAGAAACATTGTTGGTATCACTTATGCAAAAGCAACTTCAGATTCTTTGCCTTTCAGCACATCACTTGCAGGCTTATCATTCAATCGTAAATATGAAAAAAATACCTATGGTGGTGTATTAAATTATGCAGCAAGAAGACTTGGTGTTGGAGTTCAACCTGGGATAAATTTCTCAAGAATTTTAAATAAAACAATGTATGCTGATGTAGGAGTATTAGTAGGAACTAAATTCTTTCCAAAATTTATTCTTTACGGAAATGCATACAAAGAATTTAAAAAAGGATATGATGCTCAAGCTGGTTTACGATTTTCAAGACTGCAAGATGATACAAACTTTATTTCATTACTTCTTGGAGGAGGAAGAAGTTGGCAAGATATAGTTGTGTCATCTAAGTTAAATCTGATGACAGATAGTGAATTTTTCTACTTTAATTTAATGGGTCAAGCAAGAATAAATGTAAATACAAGGCAAGATAAAGTTACTGTAACAATTTCTGGTGGTAGTGCTCCTTTTGACAATCAATTACCTGAAGGACAAGCCGTATTTTTAAATTTCTCAAATGTTTCTGTTGGTGCTGGGTATCATTATAATATTTCTCCAAGAACTGTTTTAGCTGTTGATGGAACATGGACAAATTTCCAAAGTAATACATTTTCAGAGGGTACATTTGCATTCATAAATCAATACAATTTGGCTTTTACAATCATCACTAAATTTTAGAAAAAGTTTCAATCATCTTTTAGATATATGTTCCAGAAATATTTATACCTTTTTATATTTTTTTCTATCATTAATTCTTGTGCTCAGGATAAAAATGAATTCACTTTTTATTCAAGTGAAAAAAAAATAATTCCTAGAATTTCTATTCCTTTAAATGCTGATGCTCAAACTACACAAGCTGCTGGTGAATTCGTAAAAAACTTCAAACTTTTAACTCAAGAAACATTAATTGTAGAGAGAAGTAATGGATTGAATAAAAATTATTCTTATATACTTTTAAGTGTCAATCCAACTCAAAAAGACAGCTATTGTATTTATAATAAAGATAAAAATATTATAATTCAAGGCTCTTCCAATGAAAACTTAGCTTTTGCCATTCAAGAGTTTTTTAAAAAATTTACTTCTTTGAGTTTTACTGAAAAAATAAATCAAAGTTTACAAGATGAGATTCAAAATGAAGTAATGATTCCAAATGAGTTAAGCCTTTGTTCAACTCCTGATTTTGAATACAGAGAACCTTATTTTTCTCCTAATTTTGATGCTGATTTTAGAACTTGGAACAAAACAAATTACTTGGAATTAGAATGGGGACTTTGGGGACACAATTTACCAAAACTCATCAAAGGATCTCAACTTCCAGAAACCATTTTTGCAGAAGTTGATAAGGAAAGAAATGAAGAGCAATTTTGTTTTACAAGTGAGCACTTTTTTGAATTTGTAAACAAAAAAATAAGAGACATTCATGAAAATGACACTGCGTTGAAAAAATTCATGATTTTGCCTAACGATAACGAAATGGTGTGTACCTGTAGTACTTGTAAAGCTGTTGGCAATACTACCAAAGATGCCTCTCCTGCTGTTTTTACATTTATGAATAAACTAGCTAAAAATTATCCAAAATTGTTATTTTTTACAGCAGCATATAATAGCGTAAGAGAAGTTCCAAAGTTCAAAGCATCAGACAATTTAGGTGTTTTTTATAGTACCATCAATATTCAAAAAGGAATTCCTATTGAACGAAGTAAAAATTTTCAAAAATTTGAAAGTGATGTCAAAAAATGGAGAAACTATGTTAAAAATCTATTTATTTGGGATTATGTAGTAAATTTTGATAATTATTTTGATATCTATCCTTCTTTGATGCTTACTCAAGACAATCTAAAATTGTATAAAAAATTGGGTGTAAACGGGGTTTTCATGCATGGAAGTGAATACAATTACAGCACGTTTCAAGATTTGAAAGCTACTATTATTGCGAATTTACTTTGGGATACAAGTATCCATTTAGACACTGAAATCAAAAAGTACTTTACATCAAAATATCCACCAAAATTAGCTGAAATTTTAACAAATTACTACTTGTTTACAGAAAGTAGTTTTTACACTAGTAAAAAAGAATTGAGCATTTATAGTGGCATTAATAAATCAGTAAATAAATATTTAGACCCTAAAGTTTTTTATAGTTTCTATAAAGAATTTGATACTCATACTCAAAACAACAAGTATGATAAAGATTTTTTAAAGTTAGCAACAGCTTTTACGTTTCTAAAATTAGAAATCATGAGAGATGCTGGATTTAGCGAATATGGTTTTGCAACATTGGATGGGAATGATGAAATCATTGTAAAAAACGAAATTGGAACTTTACTAGATAAACTCCTAATTTACAGTAAATCAGCTGATATTAAAACCTATAATGAAGTAAAATATACATTAGAAGAATATATCAATAGTTGGAGACAAACTATTTTTAGATATCATAAAAGAAAACATTATTTCTATAAAAAATCATTCAAAGTACTGTCAAACATGGATGAAGATTACAGAAATTTTAAAGTCTTAAATGATGGAACTTTTGGTTTGAAAGATTACAATACGAATTGGCATTTGAGTTCTACAGATAATCTTATTTTAGAAATTGAAAAAAGTTCTATTTCTAAAGCTAAAAGAATTACATTTTCATTTTTACAGGACAAAAAACATAAAATTTATTACCCTAGTTTTATTGAATTAGTGGATATGAATAATAAATTATTGAAAAAAATAAGTGTTCCTGCAAATGAAGATGTGTTGAACACTAAAGAGATTTCTATTGATTTACCAACAGAATATGACAAACTTCCACTTCCAGAATATTTCAAAATAGTAATAAAAAGAGCCGAAATTTCTGGAAAAAATGCATTGGCTTGTGATGAAATAATTTTTAATTAAAAAATTGATTAAATTTACACTTATGAAAAAAGTATTTTTATTCATATCGCTAATCTCAATTCTAAGTTCTTGCGAATTTAGAAAACCTAGTTTGGAGAACGTAAAAAGGACTAAAATGGAAATAGAAGATCCTGAGCGTCATTACTATCCAATTCTTCGAGGTTCTGAATTAAATGTAGCTTATAAGTTTTATAACAGAGGTGTAGAACCTTTAATCATTTATGAAGTACAAGCTTCTTGTGGTTGTATTGAAGTTGATTTTCCTACAGGTTCCATTGGACAAGATGACTTTGGATTTATCACCTTAGATTATGATAGTGCTAAAAATATTGGCTATGTAGAGTTTTATATTACCATTATTGCAAATACTGAAAAAGATATTTTTACAACTATAAAGTTTGACTTAAATGTGGTTACTTCTCCTCATTATACCCAGGATTATGAAGAGATTTACATGGAAAGACGCAAAGAAAAATTGGCAGGAGAAGTGGATGGTGATTTGACTCAGCAAGGATATTATGTGGATTTTACAAAAACTGTAAGGTAAATAATGTCCAAATCAACTGAATTTTATCAAAAAAAGACAGCTCAATTCATAAAAAATTGGTCAAAAAAAAGACTCAATAAAGTTCGGTTTTGTTTGATTGAAAGTTTGTATTACTCATTTTTTTTCTCACTTATCTTTAGTTTTTTTCTTCAAAAATCAAAAAATATATTTTCAAATTCAACACTTTTCGTATTCACAACATCTTTTGTGTTGTATTTTTTAGTTTCCTATTTTTTACTTTTTTCCATTTATGAAAATAGATTTCAACGATTAAAAAAAGAAAACGAGCATTTTGATTTCTAGTAAAAAAATCTTCTTTAAAGAAATTGGAAAAGCCCTTTTAAAATTGATTTTAGCAGGAGTTGTCATTGGTGTTTTCAAAAAGTATGATTTAATTTTAGCAATCTTACTGTTTTTAAAAGTCGTTCAAAACTGCTACAAAGAAATCGTAAAACCAACAACTAATAAAAATTGGATTCTTCTGATTGGCATGCTTTTAACTGGTTTTGGAGGAATAGTTGGAGAAACTTGGGGCGTTCAAAATGGATATTGGGAATATCATGAAGTGAATCGTGAATTGCCTTTATGGTTGCCTTTTGCGTGGATGTTAGCTTTTCATTATTTATACAAATTAGAGCGAAATTTAATTCCATTATTATCAAATCAAACTCAGAAAAACAAAATCTTCTTTGCCATTATCTTGTCATTGATTCTCCCCGCTTTTGGAGAAATGATCACGATTTATTTAGGCGTTTGGACTTATTATTGGCCTTACCAAATCTTTGGTGTTCCTTTATATGCCTTTATTTGTTTGGTTTTTGTGCATATGTTGGTTTATACCATTTTGCATTTTATTTGTAAAAAATATCAGTGGAAAGACACCGTTTTTTATTAAAATTCTAAAATTGTAAACTGGTATTGCAAAGGGTTTAAATACTCTTTTAAAGTTTCCATAAAAGCTTCTCCGTATTCCAAATAATATTCAGAAAAATTTCGCTGACGTTCTTCCAAACTTTGATTTGGTAATACATCATTTTGAAGTTTAATAATTCTTTCAACCAAGTCTTGTTGACGTTTCTTTTCAGCTTTTAACAAGCGTTTTTCTAAATTTTCTAACCCTTTGAGTTGTTTACGTTCTTGAGCGTTTACAGCGTTTAAAAAAGAAACATCCGTATTTTTTGCCACACTCTTTAGATCCTCAAATTGTTTCTGTAAAAAAAGCATTTTCTCTTGAAACTGAATTTCAATTTCTGAATTTTCAAGAACTTTTTTAGAAATCAACTTATGTTGATTTAAAAAGATTTCTTCATTGGAAATGGAAAGTTTTTCCATTTTTTTTGATTGTTTTGAACTTACAATTTGAACAGAATTGCGAAGTAACAAAATAGGAAAAGGCACTTCAACTTTATTAAAAAATCCTTTTAATTGCAACCAATACGCAATTTCTCCTCCTCCACCAATATAACAAAGATTTGGCAAAATAACTTCTTGATACAAAGGCCGTAACAATACATTTGGTGAAAATTTCTCTGGATAATTCTCAACTTCTTTTAAAATTTCTTCCTTTGAAAATTGAAGATTTGTATTGTTTATTTTATATAAATCATTCTCAAAAACGATTCGTTCTCTACTATTTTCATCAAGGTAAAAAAGATTGATATTTCTAGGATTTACTTGAATTTTATAATCATTCTCCAAATCAGAAATAGTTTTAGAAACCTCAGTAAATGAAGTTTCATTGACCAAATCGTCTTTAATAAAAGGAATTAAAAGTTTTTTCAATTCTTTATCATCACCATCAACAATCACCAAACCATCTTTTCCAAACAATTCATTCGCAATAAAACGAGTGGCAGCAGCCAAATTATCATGCTGTAAATACGCTTCTGAAAAAAGATTTTTAAGAAAATTAGCATTTTTTGAATTTCCTAAATGTGCACTAAATACTTCAAAAACATCCTCTAAACCAGCTGTAGAAAATCGTCCAACTGCACCACCATCATTTCTATTCCAAGCAACTTTTTTTCCTTTGAAATTGAAATAATTTATTTCGTCAAAATCATGATCTTCTGTTGCCATCCAATAAATAGGAACAAAATTCTTATCAGGGAATTTTACAGATAATTCCTCACACAAATTGATGGTGGAAATGATTTTATATAAAAAATACAAAGGTCCAGTAAACAAATTTAATTGATGACCAGTGGAAATTGTAAAGGTGTTTTTCTGTTGTAAAAGAGCCAAATTAGCAGCGGTTTTTTCAGAAATAGTACTATTTTGGTATTGAACTTTTAAAGCATTGAAAAGTGTAATTCTAGTCTGCAAACTAAAGGATGATGATTTTTCTTCAATTTGATTATAAAATCCTTGAATGTCAGGAAAGTTGTTGTAAAATGGTTTCAAATTGTCACTTTTCTCCAAATAATCATGCATCATTTTTGAGAAAAAACCCGTTTTTTGAAAGGGAATGTGAGTTACTTTCATAGACAGTCCAAACATATTTGTAACATTTCAGTTCCTTTTACTAATTGCATATTTCTAAAATAATTTTCTGTAAAAATACGATTTATTTAAAGCATGAAAGAAAATCATTTTCAATCTAACATATTTTTAACGGAGCCTAACATATCACGTTTCCCAAATCCATTTATTTCCTTACATTTGGCAAATATCAATTTTATTTTCATGAAAATTTACAAACTTATAGCAATTGCAATCTTATCAATAAGCAATCTAAACGCTCAAAATATACAATCACCTTCTGAATTTTTAGGATATGAAATTGGAAGTCGCTTCACAAGACATCATAAAGTTGTGGAGTATTTTGAATATGTAAGCAACTCATTATCAAATGTAAAATTGGAAAAATATGGAGAAACCAATGAACACAGACCTTTATATATCAGTTATATTTCATCTGAAGAAAACATCAGAAATTTAGAAGATATTAGAAAATCAAATCTTTCTCAAACTGGGATTTTAAAAGGAAATACGGATAACAAAATTGCCATTGTTTGGATGAGTTATAACGTTCATGGAAACGAAGCTTCAAGCACAGAAGCTTCAATGTTAACACTTTATGAATTAGTGACTTCAAAAAAAGAGTGGTTAAAAAATACACTTGTCATTATTGATCCATGCATAAATCCTGATGGAAGAGATCGTTATGTAAATTGGTACAATCAAGTAAAAAGTTCGCCTTTTGATATTTCACAAGATTCAAAAGAACATAATGAACCTTGGCCTGGAGGAAGACCAAACCATTATTTATTTGATTTAAACAGAGATTGGGCTTGGGCTACACAAGTAGAAACGCAACAAAGACTGAAAGTGTACAACAAATGGATGCCTCATATTCACGTTGATTTTCATGAACAATACATCAACAATCCGTATTATTTTGCACCAGCTGCAGCACCTTTTCACGAAATCATCACAGAATGGCAACGCAATTTTCAAACAGAAATTGGGAAAAATCATGCAAAATATTTTGACAAAGAAGGATGGCTTTATTTCACAAAAGAAAGTTTTGATTTGCTGTATCCAAGTTATGGAGACACCTATCCAACCTATATGGGTGCCATTGGAATGACCTATGAACAAGCAGGACATGGACGTGCAGGTTTGGGAATTCAAACGGATAATGGCGAGATTTTAACTTTGAAAGACAGGGCTTTGCATCACATGACAACTGGTTTATCAACGGTTGAAATAGCTTCAAAAAATGTAGAAAAAATCAATTCAGAATTCAAAAAGTTTTTTGACAACAGCAATTTAGATTTTAAAAGTTATGTGTTAAAAAATGACAATATTGACAAAACAAATCGTTTGAAAAAATTGCTTGACAAACATGAAATCAGTTACGAAAACGCAACAAATGGAATTGCAAAAGGAATTCTATATTCAACTTCCGAAGAAGGAAAACTGAACACAACTACAAATGATTTGGTGATTCATACCAATCAACCAAAAGGTAAAATGGTAAAGGTTTTGTTTGAGCCAAAAGCATTTTTAGCAGATTCGTTAACCTATGATATCACAGCTTGGTCCATTCCGTATGCACATGGTTTTGAGGCAATTGCATCAAAAATAAGTGTAAATTCCACCAAATCAATTGCTACAGAAACCATCAAAAATTCGGTTGATAAAAATGCGTACGCTTACATTTCTAAATGGAATAGTTTAGAGGATGCTGTTTTTTTGGGAGACTTACTACAAGAAAACATCACTCCTCGTTTTTCTGAAAAACCATTTTCAATTGATGGAAAATCATACGAAAGAGGCACATTAATCATTCTTAGAAATGACAATAGAACTTTGGATTTTGATGAAAAACTCATAGAAATCGCTACTAAAAATCAACGGAAATTACACTCAGTTTCAACAGGATTTGTGACTTCTGGTGTTGATTTTGGTTCTGCAAGTGTAAAACCAATTCAGAAACAAAAAGTTGCATTACTGTCAGGAAATGGAACTTCATCATTGAGCTTTGGTGAAATTTGGCACTTTTTTGAAACAGAGTTACAATATCCAATTACAGTTTTAAACACGGATTATTTCAATAGTGTAAATTTATCAAACTTTGATGTACTCATCATTCCTGACGGATATTATGATGAGATACTATCTAAAAACACACTTGAAAAATTGGGTAATTGGGTTCAATCTGGAGGAACTTTGATTGCTATTGATAGTGCTTTACAGAGTTTTGTAGATAAAGAAGGATTTGCTTTAAAAAGCAAAGAAACTGAAAAAGAAACCAATAAAAACCTGACACCTTATGCTGATTTGGAACGCAAAAGCGTTAAAGATTTTATAACTGGAGCATTTTTTAAAAGTAAAGTTGACAACACACATCCCTTAGCTTTTGGATATAAAGACGCTTATTTTTCTTTAAAATTGGGAAATAAATCTTACATGTATTTAGAAAAAGGAAGTAATGTTGCTTATTTTGATGCAACTAGCAAAAATATTTCTGGATATGCTGGAAGTTTGGCTGTAAAAAATATTCCAGAATCATTGTTATTTGGAGAAGAGCGAAAAGGAAGTGGAAGTATTATTTATATGGTTGACAATCCTTTATTTCGTTCTTTTTGGGACAATGGCAAACTATTTTTAGCGAATGCTGTTTTCCTTTTAAATTCAGATATCATAAAAAAATAATAGCCTAAAAATAACTTTACAACCTGCAAGCTTTTCAAAACTTGTAGGTTGTAAGTTTTTCTTACTCTAAAGAACCTAAGTAACGTTCGGCATCCAAAGCAGCCATACAACCAGTTCCTGCAGCAGTAACTGCTTGCCTGTAATCTTTATCTTGAACATCTCCAGCAGCAAAAACTCCTGGTAAATTTGTTTTTGTAGTTTTTCCTTTGGTAATTAAATACCCTGTTTCATCCATATCTAAAACACCTTTAAACAAATCTGTATTTGGTGTATGTCCAATCGCAATAAAAACTCCAGTGACGGTAATTACATCAGTCTGTTTAGTTTTGTTGTTGATAATTCGAACTCCTTCTACAACATTTTTCCCTAAAACTTCTTCAATTTCTGTGTTATACAAAACTTCAATATTTTTAGTTTTACTAACTCTATGTTGCATTGCTTTTGAAGCTCTCATAAAATCTTTTCGTACCAACATGGTTACATTTCTACAGATATTAGAAAGATAAGTAGCCTCTTCAGCTGCAGTATCTCCAGCTCCAACAACAACCACATCTTGACCTTTATAAAAAAATCCATCACAAGTAGCACAAGCCGAAACTCCTCCTCCAATCAATCTTTGTTCACTTTCAATTCCTAAATATTTTGCTGTTGCCCCAGTTGAAATTATAATAGTTTGAGCTTCAATTTCTTTAGATTCATCAACAATAACTTTGTGAATTCCTCCAATTTCTTTGCTCAACTCAACTTTAGTAACTAAACCAAAACGAACATCAGTTCCAAATCTCTCTGCTTGTTTTTTTAAATCTTCCATCATCATGGTTCCATCTGTACCATTAGGATATCCTGGAAAATTATCAACCTCAGTTGTTGTAGTTAATTGACCTCCCATTTGCATTCCTGTATACATCACTGGTCTCATATCTGCTCTTGCTGCATAAATCGCTGCAGTGTAACCTGCAGGACCTGAGCCTATGATTAAACATTTAATTTTCTCAATTGTATCTGACATATTACTTCCTTTTTGGTTGGTAAAAATAAAGTTTTTCTGCGCTTTTCAATAGAAATATTGATAGTTTTTTGTAATAAAAACATAGCTAGTTACAATCATTTCAGTACGATTTATATAATTATCTAATTTGTTGCATTTATATAAAAAGAATGTATATTTGCAGTCCCAACAAAAACTCATTTCGGGGTGTAGCGTAGCCCGGTTATCGCGCCTGCTTTGGGAGCAGGAGGTCGCAGGTTCGAATCCTGCCACCCCGACAAATTAAAACCAAATTTAAACCTTGTAAATCATAGATTTACAAGGTTTTTTTTTATCTCTAAATCTAAATTGTAGAATTTCTTTCAAAATTTAATTCATAAAATATTTTTATATATTTCATAATAATTATAAATAAAAATATATAAACTATATTTTACACCTTTGCCTCGAATTATAAAAACCAATAAATATAATAAAAATTTTAAAAATGGATTTTGAAAAAAAAACAGATTCTAATCAACAGAAACCAGAGGTTGATACTAACAAATCAGCTATTTCTACGCTTGTAAACTTATTTTTATGGCTTCTTTTTATCGCTAATCTTTGCTACCTAATCTTACACTTTAACAACTTACCTAAATGGAATTTAGGAAGCATCCTAAGAATTAACGGATTTACTATTTTAATGTGGACAACTGTTACCTTTTTTAGTGCAATTGTAGCTACTTATGCGAAAAGCTATCTTAAAGGATTCAGATTTCATGCTAAATTCATGCTACTTTGTTTGGGTTTCAATTTATCAGTAATGATACTTGTTATGTCAAATCATATCTTTTTATTGCTATTCAGTTGGCTAGTAATGGGGATTTTCATGTCTCAACTAATTGGTATTGATAAAAATTGGGGAGAAGCTAAAGAAGCATCAAAATTCACTCAAAAATACTTTTTCACTAGTACCTTTTTCCTTGCAGTCAGCTTGTTAGTATTAGCATTCGCAAGCCAAGAATATACTGTTGATGGCTTATCATTAATAATTGATGAATTACCTAAATATATTTTGATGATTTCATCACTTTGTATTATTACTGCTGCTATTGTTCAATCTGCCATTTATCCATTTCATCGCTGGTTGTTATCTGCAATGACCTCACCTACACCTGCTTCAGCACTTATGCACGCCGGTTTTGTGAATGGAGCTGGAATTTTATTATCACTATTTTCAACCTTACTTTTCGCTTCAGATACGCTTACTTTATTATTTATCATTGGCGGTTTAACAGCAATTCTTGCCCAATTCACCAAATTACTTCAAGTAAATGTGAAGCAAAAATTGGCTTGTTCAACAATTGCTCAAATGGGTTTTATGATTATGCAATGTGGGCTTGGTTTTTTTAATGCAGCTGTTGCTCATTTAATTTTACATGGATTTTACAAAGCGTATTTATTTCTTTCATCTGGAGAAGAAATCAGGCAAACAGTCCCAAAACAAGAAGAATCTTTAAAAATTAAACCATTACAAGCCTTAATAGTGCTAATTTTTGGAGTGACAGGCGCTTATCTTTTTGCATTTTTGACCGGTAAAGGAACTGAAATCAACAGCAGTGTTTTCTTAACATTGGTAGTTGCCATCACTGTCGGACAAGCAAGTTACAATATCGTTAAAGAAAAAAGTTTAAATGCCTTGCAAAAAATACTTGTCCCATCAGTGATATTTTTACTGGGAATTGGTATTTATGCGTTGATGTATAATGGAGTATCTCATTTAATGTCTCAAATGCCATTGATTGATCAACCTACAAAATTATCTTGGGTTCAAATTATATTTGGTTTCATTTTCCTCATCGGATTTTTTGTAATGAAACTAGGTGTTTACAAAAACATTCCTTGGCTGTATGTAAAATTAATGAACATTTCACAGCCTTACAATAAAACAGTTTTAATGTATAAATCTAAATAATTATGTGTCAATATATCATAAACAGCATCAATGAAGCGTCAAAAGTAATAGGTAAAACTTGGCCTTTATACACTTTTGTAGCTTCAAATCCATTATCAGGATATGAAAACGCTCCTTTTGAAGAAGCTGTTAGTTTGGCAAAAAACAATTTCAATGCGAATGCTTTTCCATCAGTAAAATTGTTTCAACAAGCTTTTGAAAGAGGTGACATTGATAAAAATATCTTAGTTGATTTTCTAACTAAACAAGGATTTTTAGAAAAACCTGAATATTATTTTAATTTGATTGCATCAAAAACTGAAAAAGAAACTCTTAATAAAAATCATGCTGTGGATGTAATCATGGCAAAATGGTTAGCTTCTTTTATGGATGAAGGCCTTGCTGAATGGGATATGCCATTCAAAAGCGAAGGATTTTATGCAGCTTGGAGGCTTTTGGTGATTTATGATTCTGATACAGGAAAAACATCGCTCAAAGAAATTCCTAAAAAAAGTATTGACACTTTAAAATTAGTTTTAGAGGGATATTCAGAAAATGAATATCAATCAATTTTTACACATCATTTAGCTTCACTTCCTGGCTGGGTAGGGTATATAAACCATAGAACACATTCAAACACAGATTGGCAGCAAGAATTTCCTATTGATTTGGTTGATTATTTAGCAGTAAGACTTTGGACAACTCAAAAGTTAAATTTATCAATTTTACCAAAAAATACCGAAAACATTATAGATCCCTCAATTCCACAACTTCAATATATTTTATTAAAAGCTTGGGAAAAAAGTTGGCAAAATCAGTTGGTAAAAACCTTAAAAAAAGAATCAATTTCAACGTCAATTTCTACTGAAAAATCTGAAATCCCTGATGCTCAAATGGTGTTTTGTATTGATACACGATCTGAACTAATCAGAAGAAATATAGAATCAAAAGGAAATTACGAGACTTTTGGTTATGCAGGATTTTTTGGAATTGCTATGGACTATGAGAGTTTAAACGATGGAATTACACGCAAATCTTGTCCGCCAATCCTAAACTCAGCTTATAAGGTTTCCGAAATTCCACAAGAAAACAAAAAGAATCAATTTGAAGCTTTTAAAAATAAAAATGAAGTATCAAAATTTCGTAATTACTTTCTAAAAAGAATCAAAAATATGATTCCTTCTGCTTTTGGATTTGTGGAAGGTGCAGGTTTCTTTTACGGAATTTCATTAATCGCAAGAACATTAATCCCTAAAAAATTATATCAGTTAGAAGATAAAAAAGCATCTAAAACTGAAAATATATGTCATCCTGACATCCATAAAACGAATACTGAAAACCATGATTCTTATGGAATTCCTTTAGAGGAAAAAGTTGCAATTGTAAAATCAGCTTTTGATTTAATGGGCTGGAAACAATTTGCTCCTTTGGTTGTTTTTACAGGTCATGGAAGTCATTCTGCGAACAATCCATTTAGTTCAAGTTTAGATTGTGGTGCCTGCGCAGCGAGTCCAGGAAGACACAATGCTAGAATGCTTGCTAAATTGGCAAATTTATCAGAAGTTAAAAAAGAATTAGCAGAGAAACATCAAATTATGATTCCTGAAAACACAGTTTTCATTGGTGCGGAACACAATACTACTACTGATGAAATAGTACTTTTTGACGCCGAAATTCCTAATTCTCACAAAGAACTTGTGCAAAATTTAAAAACGAATTTAAAAAAGGCACAAAAAACCGCAACTCAAGAACGACTTGGAAACAAAAGAAACAGCATAAATTCAGCTGAAGAGAAAGCAAATAATTGGGGAGAAACCAGACCTGAATGGGGGCTTGCAAAAAACGCTGGATTTATTGTTGGTCCAAGAAGTTTAACAAAAAATTCAAACCTTGAAAGTCGTTGTTTTTTACATTCTTATGAGTGGGAATTAGACACTGAAGGAAAGGCTCTTGAAGGAATTATTCAAGGACCAATGACTGTTACGCAATGGATTAACAACCACTATTATTTTTCAACAGTTGATAATTCAATTTACGGTGGAGGCTCTAAAATAACGCACAATATTACAGGTCAATTTGGAGTTGTACAAGGAAATGGAGGCGATTTAAAAATGGGCTTACCACTACAATCCTTATTTGCTTCCGATGAAAACATGTATCATCAACCTTTGCGATTGACAGTTATGATTCAAGCTCCAATAAATAGAGTTTCAGATATTATTTCCAGAAATCCAGGTACAAAAACACTGTTGGATAATGAGTGGATTTATTTATTAGTGATGGATCCAACCAATAAAAATGAGATTTTTAAATATGAAAAATCAATTCAATGGAAAGCAACTTCAGAAATAAACAGCAACAAAAAAGAAAAAGAAGCTGTTTTGTAATAATTTATGAATGTTAAATGCACTTAATCTAATAAAAACTTCAGATTTCTCTGAAGTTTTTATTTTTTTACTTTGCGAAAACTTTAACGTAACTTTTGTTTAACAAAAATTATTATATTTTAAACAATTTGTACCTTTGTTAAAACTTAAAAAAGTTTGAAACATGAAGTTTTTCGCTTATAATGACATTCAAGATTTAGAAAAAATCTATAAAATAAACCTCATCAATAGTTGTTCTGGTTTTAAATCCGCAAATCTATTAGGAACTGTCTCCGAAAATGGAATTACAAACGTTGCGGTTTTTAGTTCTGTAACACATTTAGGATCAAATCCTCCATCTCTTGGTTTTATTTTAAGGCCTACAACTGTCCCAAGAAATACCTATAAAAATATTTTAGATACTGGAATTTTCACTATCAATCATATTTGGGAAGATATTATTGAAGATGCGCATCATACGTCTGCAAAATATACTGAGGAAATTTCTGAATTTGACATGACTAATTTAGAACCTGAATTCAAAGGAAATTTCAAAGCGCCTTTTGTGAAAAACGCGCCTGTTCAGATGAGTATGAAGTTTATGGAAGAAATTTATATTTCTTCAAATGATGTTATTTTGATTGTTGCTCAAATTCAAGAATTGTTTGTTCATGATGCATTATTACAAGAAGATGGACTTATCAATTTATCAAAAGGAAAAGTTGTTGCCATTAATGGTTTAGATACCTATACCCTTCCAAAATTTAAAACACAACTTTCATATCAAAGACCCAAAAACATCAATTAATTATGAATATTCTTGTTACTGGTGCAACTGGATATATAGGTAAACGTCTGATTCCTTTATTATTAAACGAAGGATATACCATAATTTGCCCAGTAAGAGATTTGGAAAGAGCCAAAAATTATTACAAAGGAAAAAATCAAATTGTCCTTGTTGAAGCTGACTTTTTAGATTCAAAAAGTATTGATAAAATTCCCACAAATATTGATTTTGCTTATTATTTAATTCATTCAATGACAAATTCTGCAAGAGAATTTCATATTTTAGAAGAAAAATGTGCTCTGAATTTTAAACGATTTGCCGAAAAATCAAGTATTCAACAAGTTATTTATTTAAGCGGAATTACCAATGACACCAAACTTTCCAAACATTTATTATCAAGAAAAAATGTTGAAAATACGTTATCATCATCAAAATATGCTTTGACAACTTTCAAAGCTGGAATCATTGTAGGTTCTGGAAGTTCGTCATTTGAAATCATCAGAGATTTAGTTGAAAAATTACCAGCCATGATTGCACCAAAATGGTTGAATACCAAAACTCAACCTTTGGCTATTAGAGATGTGTTGAGTTTTCTTCTCAATTCACTGAATAAAAAGGAAGTTTTCAATCAATCTTATGACATTTTTGGACCAGAAATCCTGACTTACAAAGAAATGCTATTGCAATTTGCTGAAGTTAGAAAACTCAAAAGATGGATAATTACAGTGCCAATTATGACACCAAAGTTATCATCCTATTGGTTGTATTTTGTGACATCAACTTCTTATAAATTGGCAACTTCTCTTGTGAATTCAATGGGTGTAGAAGTCATTGGCAATAAAAGTAATATCAATAAAATTCTGAATGTACATCCTATGAGCTATAAAGAAGCTGTGGAATTGGCTTTCAAAAAAATTGAACAAAATAGCATTCTTTCAAGTTGGAAAGATTCTTATATCAGTAGTGGAAAACTCAAAAATTATGTACATGAATTTATCAATGTTCCAGAATTTGGGTGTTTCAAAGACCACAAAAAAAGAAGCTTAAAAAACAGGGAAAAATCTTTGGACAAAATATGGGCAATTGGCGGAGAAACGGGTTGGTATTATGGTACTTTTTTATGGAAAATTCGAGGGTTTTTAGACCAGTTTTTTGGTGGAGCAGGTTTGAGAAGAGGCAGAAGACATCCAACAGAATTGAATGCAGGTGACGCATTGGATTTTTGGAGAGTAATTTATGCCGATAAAGAAAAAGGAAAATTATTACTATATGCAGAAATGATATTGCCTGGAGAAGCATGGTTAGAGTTCAAAATTGAGGGAAATTATATACATCAAACTGCCACTTTCAGACCCACAGGAATTGCTGGAAGATTGTATTGGTATGCTGTAATGCCTTTTCATTGGTTTGTTTTTAACGGAATGATTAACAACATTAATAAGTAAAAGTGAAAAAAGAACATCTTCCACAAAAAATTTGTTTGACTTGCAACAAACCTTACACTTGGCGAAAAAAATGGGAGAAAAACTGGGAAAATGTAAAATATTGCAGTGAAAAATGCAGAAGAAACAAGACAATACAAGCTTAATTTGGTTTCGTAATAATTTACGAATTTCTGATAATACTTCGCTTTTTAAAGCAATGTATCATCATGAAAAAGTAATTGCAGTTTATTTTTTTGATCCAAAGTATTTTAAAATTGATGCTTTCGGAATTCAAAAAACAGCAAAATTCAGAGCTAAATTTTTGATTGAAACAGTTGCTGATTTGAAAAGAAATTTGGCGGATGTAAACATCACACTTCTCACCTATTTTAAAAGTCCTGAAGAGGAAATCCCAAAAATATGTAAGGAATTTACGGTTTCATCCATTTATACTCAAAAAGAATGGACAGATGAAGAAGTAGAAACGAATTCTCTTCTAAAAAAAGCACTTCCAAATTTGAAATTTGTGGAAGATTTTGATCAATTTTTATATCATCCAAATTCAGTATCAAAAGATTTCTCAAACATTCCTGATGTTTTTACCACTTTTAGAAAAGGAGTTGAGAAAAAAGTACGGATTGATGCTGAAATTTCAGTTCCAAAAATGGCTGAAACAAATTTGATTGATACGAAAACAGCGATTCCAACATTGGAAGACTTGGGTTTTGAGGATTTTCAAACCAATAGAAATTCGGCTTTTCCTTTTAAAGGCGGAGAAACTGAAGCACTTAAAAGATTGGATTATTATCTTTTTGAAACCAAAAAAGTGTCCGTTTACAAAAACACTAGAAACGGATTAGTTGGAATCGATTATAGCACAAAATTTTCTCCTTGGTTGGCAAATGGCAGTGTATCAGCCAAAACAATTTACTGGAAAATCAAACAATTTGAAAAAGAATTTGGTTCTAACGAATCTACTTACTGGGTCATATTTGAATTGATTTGGAGAGATTATTTCAAATATATTTCATTAAAATATGGTTCTAAAATCTTCAAAATTGATGGAATTTTGGATATAAGTTATCATTGGAATACCAATTCAAAAGTTATTCAAAATTGGATTGATGGAAAAACTAAAGATGATTTTGTAAACGCAAATATGATTGAACTCAAGGAAACTGGCTGGATGAGCAACAGAGGAAGACAAAATGTAGCTTCCTATTTTGCCAAAGAATTATTGCAAGATTGGAGAATTGGGGCTGCTTATTTTGAATCGATGTTATTGGATTATGATGTACATAGCAATTATGGAAATTGGATGTACGTTTCTGGAGTTGGAAATGATCCTAGAGACCGAAAATTCAACACACAATTGCAAGCGCAGAATTATGATGGAAATTATAAATTTAGAAATCTTTGGTTAGAAAAAACCTTATTTTAATATTGCAAGGTCTCAAAGACCTTTCAGGCATAAAAAATATCAATAAAAAATAATGAATAAACTACGTTTACTTCTTGGAGATCAATTAAATAGCAATCATTCTTGGTTTTCTAAAGTAGATGAAAATGTGATATATTGTCTTTTTGAAATGCGTCAAGAAACAGATTATGTAACACATCATATTCAAAAAATAGCGGGCTTTTTTGCAGCAATGAGAAACTTTGGGGATGACTTACAAAAGGCAAATCACAATGTTATTTACTATAAAATTAACGACGTAAAAAACAAACAACATTTAACACAAAATCTTTTGCAACTTTTTACTGAAAACTCGATTCAAAAGTTTGAATATCAAGAACCTGATGAATATAGATTGGACAAGCAATTGTCAGATTTTTGTAAAGAAATAAGTATTGAATCCGAAGTTTTCTCAACAGAACATTTTTATACTGAAAGAAAGGATTTAGGAACTTTTTTCAAAGGAAAAAAACAATTCTTGATGGAGAATTTTTACCGCGAAATGCGAAAAAAACATCAAGTTTTGATGGTCAACAACCAACCTGAAGGTGGCATTTGGAATTATGACAAATCCAACAGAAAAAAATGGCACCAAGAAATATTGATTCCACCACAGAAAAACTTCGACAATGATGTTACAGAAATTGTGAAAGAACTTGAAATTGCTTCTGTAAAAAGTATTGGAAAAATCAATTCAACATACTTTGAATATCCTATAAACAGAAAACAATCTTTAGCGCAATTGGATTATTTCTGCTCTAATTTATTAGTGCATTTTGGTGATTATCAAGATGCTATGCATACAGATAATATTTTTCTATTTCATTCAAAATTGTCTTTTGCGATGAATACTAAAATGATTTCTCCAAAAGAAATTGTTGAAAAAGTCTTGGAAACGTATCGTGAAAAATGGGATGAAATTGATATTTCTCAAGTGGAAGGATTTATCAGACAAATTATTGGTTGGCGAGAATATATGCGAGGCATGTATTGGATGCTGATGCCACAATACAAAGAAGAAAATTTTTTAGAAAATCAGCATAAACTACCTGATTTTTTCTGGACAGGAAAAACTAAAATGAATTGTTTGAAAAATGCGATTCACAATTCTCTAGACAATGGTTATGCACATCACATTCAGCGATTGATGATTACTGGGAATTTTGCTTTGCTCACACAAATTCATCCTGATAAAATTGATGCTTGGTATTTGGGGATTTATGTGGACGCGATTGAGTGGGTGCAACTGCCCAACACAAGAGGCATGAGTCAGTTTGCAGATGGAGGAAAAATAGCGACAAAACCTTATGTTTCATCAGGAAGTTATATCCAAAAAATGAGTAATTATTGCGATTCATGTACCTATAATTACAAAGAAAAAACAACTAAAAATGCTTGTCCATTCAATAGTTTGTATTGGAACTTTTTAGATGAAAAAAGAGAAAAACTAAACTCGAATTTTAGAATGAAAATGATGTATAGCGTATTGGATAAAATGCCGAAATCAGAATTGCAAAAAATTCAAGAAAAAGCAACTCATATAATCAATCATTTGGATGAATATTAGAGAAGAAATATCGGTAATTTGGCTAAAACGCGATTTACGTTTTCAAGATAATGAGGCTATTTTCAATGCTTTATCATCTAACAAACGAGTATTATTTTTATATGTTTTTGAAAAATCGTTACAAGAAGATCCTCATTATCATGAACGTCATTGGAACTTTATCAAACAATCTTTGACAGATATGAACGACGATTTGAAAGCATTCAATACAAAAATTTTAACAGTAACCACAGAGGTTGTTACTGCGTTCAATCAGCTATTAAATTCTTACACGATTCACAGCGTTTTTTCTCATCAAGAAACAGGTTTACTAATTACATTCAACAGAGACAAAGAATTTAAAAGATATTGCAGAAACAACTCCATCAATTGGATTGAAAACAACAATAATGGTGTGTTAAGAGGTTTAGTCAATAGAGAAGATTGGTTCGAGAAATGGGAAGAATATATGAATTTACCGCAATTTGAAATTGAATTTCAGGCTGAAAAATTCATTAGCATTGATGAAATAAATATGCTAGAAAAATCATTTTTAACAACTGATTTATCAACTCCTGAAAATAAAATATTTCAAAAAGGAGGTACAAAAATGGCTTGGAAATATGCCAATTCTTTTTTTGAAGAACGACATAAAGAATACATGTTTCACATTTCGAAACCTGCATTATCTAGAAAAAGTAGCAGTAGATTGTCACCTTATATTGCTTGGGGAAATGTATCCATTAGGCAAGTTTTTCAAAAAGCTCAGAATAGTAAAAACGAGCAAAATAAACGTCATTTAGGTCCATTCATTTCCAGATTGCGTTGGCAAGCGCATTTTATTCAAAAGTTTGAAATGGAACATACTATGGAAAATGCGAGCATCAATAAAGGCTATCACAAACTAAAAAAAAGCATTTCTACAGAGTATAAAAAAGCGTGGATTGAAGGAAAAACAGGATTTCCATTGGTAGATGCAAGTATGCGTTGTTTGAATGAAACTGGTTATTTGAATTTTAGAATGCGTTCCTTATTAGTTTCTTTTTTAACGCATATTTTGTGGCAACCTTGGCAAGAAGCTACGCATCATTTATCGCAAATGTTTTTGGATTTTGAGCCCGGAATTCACTTTCCCCAATTGCAAATGCAAGCTGCAGAAACTGGCATCAACAATATCCGAATTTACAATCCAGTGAAAAATAGTTTGGAGCATGATGAAGATGCACAATTCATAAAAGAATGGGTTCCTGAATTGAAAAATCTGCCTTTACCATTCATTCACGAACCGTATTTGATGACTCCTTTAGACCAACAATTTAACAATTTTGAATTGGGAGTTGACTATCCTTTTCCAATTGTAAATGCAAGCTCAGCAAGGAAAAAAGCGAGTGAAATTCTTTGGAACTTGAGAAATGATGCCACAGTTGTTGTTGAAAACAGAAGGATTTTAAAAAGACATACTTTGTCTGATAGAACTCGAATGTTGAAAAGTGAATAACGATTCAAAATAATACAAAATATAATTTTTTGTTAATATCTGTTTAACTTTTTAATTATTACGTTAAACATAACTATCTTTGATGTAGTTATGATGTACGATACTACATATTCAAATAAAGAAGCCAAAGAAGTTTTTGATGACTTGTTAGGAAAGCCATATTCATTTTTACAATCTATAAGAATGGGTGGAACTGGTTCAAAAAGAATGATGATTGAACAAGTGAGTCAACATTTTTCTAACTTAATGAATGCAGTTTCTGATATCAATTATGGAAGTATTGAATTGCGCGAAAAGGGCATTTTGATTCACATCAATAAAGGTTTAAAAAATTTCAGTTGGGCAATTCCCTTTTATCAATTGCATATTTACAACACAGTAACATTTAGTATTCATGCACAAGGAAATTTCGTAAAATTTAAAAAGAATAATTTGTTGAAAGAAAATAAAAAGTTTCTCGACAAATTGATTGATTTAAAGATTGAAAATAACAAACTCTATGAATTTGAATCTTTTTAAGATGGAAAATTTAGACGAAATAGCAATCGATAGAATTATAGAAATGGCTTGGGAAGACAGAACTTCTTTTGAAGCGATTCAATTTCAATTTGGATTAAAAGAACAAGAAGTCATTGAATTGATGCGAAAAGAAATGAAACCAAAAAGTTTCAAAATGTGGAGAGAACGCGTTCAAGGACGAAAAACAAAACACGAAAAATTACGAACTTTTGAACAAGGTCGTTTTAAATGTACAAGACAAAAATCAATATCAAATAACTCTATATCAAAAAGATAAACCTCGTGCTTTGCTTTTAAGCTTGGAGTACTTAAAGACAGCACATTAAAAAGAAACAAAAAGATGATTACAGAAGTCGTATTAAAAGAAAAAGAAACAGAGCAAAAATTCAATGGTTTTTCATTTGAAGAAATTGGAGACGATCATTTGTACACAGGAATTGAAACTCCTATGAAACCAAATGCTTTTGCCATTTCTGATGAAGAAAAAAAGAAAAAAATTACTTCCTTATTTGCAGAAATTATGGACGTAATGGGCTTAGATTTAACTGACGATTCATTGAAAGGAACTCCAAACAGAGTTGCAAAAATGTATATTGACGAGATTTTCTCTGGATTAAATCCTGCAAACAAACCAAAAGTGGCATTGTTTGATAACAAATATAAATACAACCAAATGTTGGTTGAAAAAAATATTACATTTTATTCCAATTGTGAGCATCATTTTGTGCCAATTATCGGCAAAGCACATGTAGCTTACATTTCCTCTGGAAAAGTAATTGGATTGTCTAAATTGAACAGAATTGTTCAATATTTTGCAAAAAGACCACAAGTGCAAGAACGTTTGACAAACCAAATTGCTGAAGAATTAAAAGCTGTTTTACAAACTGAAGATGTTGCAGTCATTATAGATGCAAAACATTTGTGTGTTTCCTCAAGAGGAATCAAAGATGACACTTCAGCAACAGTAACCTCTTATTTTGGAGGAGCATTCAATACTCCAGAAAAAATTGCAGAATTACAAAACACATTAAATTATTAAATTCAACCTACGTTAAATTACTAAATTTATGGACATCATACACAGAGCTCTTGAGTTTGAGCAAAGACCGATGAAATTCGTAACTACAAGTGACAGAATTTTGGCGTCAAGAGAAGTAAAATCATTGATTTTAAGTTTGAATGAAATTTATAAACAGAATAAAGATCAGCAAATCATGGAAATCATGAAACGATTAACAGCTATCAAGCAAAAAATAGAAAAGCGATTGAAAGGCTTTAAAGTTCCTGCTGCATAATTTTAGGAATATTTGTCTTGCTAATCTAATTGAAATACTTATATTCGGAAGTTATAAAATTACCCGATTTAAAATGGAATTATTAGAAAGAGCGCAAGAATTTGAGAACAGAAATTTCGCGTTCAAAACAACTAGCGAAAGAATTTTGGCATCAAGAGAAGTGAAAGCCTTAATTCTTGAATTGAACGAATTTTACAAAACAAAAAAAGATCCTGAAATTATGGATCAAATGAAACGCTTGACACTCGTGAAACAAAAAATCGAAAAGCGTTTAAAAGGAAGACCTTAATACAATGAAAAAAATAGTCGTTATTGGCGGAAGTAGAGGAATTGGAAATGCTATTGTAAATTTATTAGTTTCTGAAAATCAGGTAATTAATATTAGCAGAAATGAACCAGCAGAAATTCATCAAAATTTTACACACTATTCTTGTGATATTTTGACAGATGAATTACCTGCAATTGAAGCAATTGATAGTTTGATTTATTGTCCTGGAAGCATCAATTTAAAACCAATTTCAAGATTAAAATTAGAGGAATTTAGAGAAGATTTTGAAATTAATGTGATTGGTGCAGTCAAAGCAATCCAACATTTTTTACCTGATTTGAAAAATGGTAAAAATCCTTCCATCGTACTTTTTAGCACTGTTGCTGCAAAATTGGGAATGCCTTTTCATGCCAGTGTTGCCGCTGCAAAATCTGCTGTTGAAGGCTTGACAAAATCTTTGGGCGCTGAATTAGCCCCAACAATTCGTGTCAATGCAATTGCTCCAACAGTGACAAATACTGACTTAGCTTCCAAATTATTGAGAAACGAAAAAATGATTGAAAATATCACAGAACGTCATCCATTGAAAAAATTTTTACATCCTGAAGAAGTTGCAGCAATGGCACATTTTTTAATATCAGACAATGCGTTATCAATTTCAGGACAAATTTTTGAATTGGATTGTGGCATTGTAAGCTTTAAAATTTAAAAAATGAATATTTACGACATCAAAATAAACAGTCTTCAAGGAAAACCAATTCATTTTTCTGATTTCAAAAACAAGTATTTACTATTTGTAAATGTAGCTTCTAAATGCGGTTTTACGCCTCAATATGAAGATTTAGAAAAATTATATCAATCCTACAAAGAAAAATTAGTAGTTATTGGAGTTCCCTGCAATCAATTTGGAAAACAAGAACCAGGAAATGCCTCTGAAATTCAAGAATTCTGTGAAATGAACTATGGAGTTTCATTTTTGATGACTGAAAAAATCGACGTTAAGGGAGACAATCAACACCCATTGTATGCTTGGTTGACCTCAAAAAGTTTGAATGGAAACAAAAGTTCCTCTGTAAAATGGAACTTTCAAAAATACTTGATCGATAAAAATGGCCATTTGATTGATTATTATTTTTCTATTACAAAACCAACTAGTTCAAAAATCATCAATCATCTAAAATAAAACCATGTTTGGAGTATTTAAAAAGAAATCAGAAGTAGAAAAATTACAAGACCAGTATAAAAAACTGATGGAGGAAGGCTATAAATTGCAATCTATCAACAGAAGTGAAAGTGATCAAAAGTATCTTGAAGCAGATACAATTCTTCAAAAAATAGCTATTTTTGAATCTAAAAATAAAAACTAATGAAACAAATTTCGTTTGTGTTCATTTTCTTAGCCATTAATTTTGGAGGATTGGCAATTGGAAGTTTTTTAATGAATGAAGGACCAACTTCCGATTGGTATTCTAGCCTAAACAAAGCTCCTTGGACTCCTCCAGGTTGGGTTTTTGGGGTCGCTTGGACAACAATAATGATTTGTTTTTCCATTTATTTAGCAAAGCTTTTCACATCAGAAATCAATAAAAAATTGATTTTCAGTATTTTTCTGATTGAATTTATATTGAATGTAAGTTGGAATTACTTGTTTTTCAATCAACATTTGGTATTTACAGCATTGATAGGTATTGTTTTACTTACGGCTGTAATTTTCTATTTTTACTTTAATTTGAGTAAAAATATTGGAAAATATAAATATTTATTGTTGCCATACATGGTCTGGTTATGTATAGCAACTTCACTAAACCTCTACGTTTTAGTGCATAATTAAGATGAAAATTTACACGTTACACAAAAAGCAACAATTGCCAATTGGTTTAAATGAAGCTTGGGAATTTTTATCAAATCCAAGAAATTTAAAAATCATAACTCCAGATTACATGAGTTTTGACATCATTTCTGGAGCAGAAAAACCAATGTTTGCAGGACAAATTATACAATATTTAGTAACCCCAATTTTGGGTATCAAAACAAAATGGGTTTCTGAAATCACACACTATGTAGAAAAAAAATATTTTGTTGATATTCAATTATATGGACCTTATGCTTTGTGGCATCACAAGCATTTTATTCATGAGATTGAAGGTGGAGTTGAATTGGAAGATATCATTGATTATAAAGTCCCTTTGGGAATATTAGGGCAATTGGTACATCCATTTTTAGTGAAGCCAAAATTGGAAGAAATATTCAATTACAGACAACAAAAACTACTGGAATTATTTGGAGAATATCAATCTAATGAAGGAAAAAATTAATTTATTTTGGTTTCGTAGAGTCTTGCGATTGGATGATAATGTTGGATTTTTTAACGCATTAAAATCTGGAAATCCAGTTTTACCCCTCTTTATTTTTGATTCGGAAATTTTAGATAAATTGCCCAAAAACGATGCTAGAGTTTCATTTATCCATGAAACTTTGCAGGAAATGCATACTGAACTTGAAAAAAGTTTTTCAAGCGGAATAGCCATTTTTCATGGAAATTCTTTACCTATTTTTGAAAAAATAACTGAAAAATATATCATTGAAACTGTTTTCACCAATCACGATTACGAGCCTTATGCATCAAAACGTGATCAAGAAATAGCTTATTTTCTTAAAGAAAAAAATATTGGATTTAGAACTTTTAAAGACCAAGTAATTTTTGAAAAAAATGAAATTGTCAAAAAAGATGGAACTCCTTACGTGGTTTATACACCTTATATGAAAGCTTGGAAAGTGAGGTTTAAAGAAACCGAACTTACTTTTTATCCATCAGAAAGTTTGCTTAATAATTTGGTAAAAAATATCGATTTTCCAAATTTGACACTTTCTGATATTGGTTTTACAATTTCAACTCAAAAAGTATTGCCTTTTACAATTTCTTCAAAATTGATTCAAGAATACGAAGAAACCCGAAATTTCCCTGAAAAAGATTCCACATCACGTTTGGGACCTCATTTGAGATTTGGGACGGTAAGTATCAGAAAAATGATTCAAAAAGCGATTGCTGAAGAAAATGAAATCTTTTGGCAAGAATTGATTTGGCGAGAATTTTTTATGCAAATTTTATGGCATTTTCCGCATACAGTTTCTCAAAGTTTCAAATCGAAATACGACAGAATTTTATGGAGAAATAATGAAGAAGAATTCAAATCTTGGTGCGAAGGAAAAACTGGTTATCCTTTAGTGGACGCAGGAATGCGTCAATTGAATGAAACTGGTTTTATGCACAACAGAGTCAGAATGTTGGTTGGTAGTTTTTTATGCAAACATTTGCTGATTGATTGGAGATGGGGAGAAGCCTATTTTGCTGAAAAATTACACGATTACGAAATGGCGAGCAATGTTGGGAATTGGCAATGGGTTGCAGGTTCAGGAGTAGATGCAGCGCCTTATTTCAGAATTTTTAATCCAACTTCTCAAATTGAAAAGTTTGATAAAAAATTAAACTACATTAAAAAATGGGTGCCAGATTTTCAAGAATTTACCTATCCAAAACCAATAGTTGAACATACATTTGCAAGAGAACGTTGTTTGAAAGTGTATAAAGAAGCTTTAGAATAAATTTCCAAAGAAATTAATAATTGATAACCTATTGGGTCTAATTATTTTATTGAATAATGAAATAGTTTTTTTTTCCACGAATTCACCAATTTTAAGGAATTCATCCCAATAATTGTTTTCATCTTAGATGAAAATTCAGATTTATAGGATTCATAGGTATAAAAAATCCGTGAATTTGTGGCAAATTAATTTTAAAATTTAATTGTAGCCAACAGGTTAATTGATAAAAAAAACTATTCCTGATTTTTTTTCTTGTACATCTTCTTTTTTTATGTTTAATTTGCGCCATCAAAAAAGCCGATGTAGCTCAGCTGGCTAGAGCAGCTGATTTGTAATCAGCAGGTCGTGGGTTCGAGTCCCTCTATCGGCTCAACATACAAGTCTCAAAATGAGTTTTTGAGACTTTTCTTTTTTACATATTTTAATAATTTTCGGGATGTAGCGCAGTCTGGTAGCGTACACGGCTGGGGGTCGTGTGGTCGCAGGTTCAAATCCTGTCATCCCGACAATTTTAATGTTTCATTTTCAAATAATTACAACTTTATTACAACTCACATTTTGGTTAAAATAAATACTTATTTTTTGATATTTTTAAAATAATATTATTGAATAATTTTAACTTATTTTCACTACTTTTACTCATGTCGATAAAACTAACAAACGTATAATCGAAAGATTTACATAAAAGTTTTTTAACTTTTGAATTTGAAATGGGTGAAATAGAGATTAATTGTACTGATTTTTTCAATTTAAATCCTCTTCCTTCTTGGATTTATGAAATTGCAACATTTCAAATTTTAGAAGTAAATGCGGCTGCAATAGAACTTTATGGATATTCCAGAAAAGAGTTTCTTTCTCTTACTTTAAGAGATTTAGGGCCAAAAGAAGATTTTTCAAAATTAGACGACTTTTTAAGAAATATTGATACAACTGAAGGAAAAATTCAATTCGGAATTTTATCTCATCAAAAAAAGAATGGCAACCTTATTCAAATGGATATTGTTGGTCATAAAGTAAACTTCAACAATAAAAAATGTATCCTAAATATTTCTCAAGATGTAACTGAAAAACAAGTTCAACTTGCAAAACTTATAAAAACTGAAGAACAACTAAAAGAAGCTGCAAATATTGCTAAATTAGGTTATTGGAGACTTGAACTTGCAACTAATACAATTACTTGGACAGAAGAAGTCAGTCAAATTTGGGGTGGAAAAAATAAAAAAAAACAGTCAAGCCTTCAAAGTGTTCTTGATACCATTTATCCAAATGACTTGGAAAATCTTTTGCAGCGATATAAAAAATCCATTAAAGATGATGGTTTTCATGATGCCATCCATAGAATTATTTTACCTGATTCATCTGTAAAATGGGTTCATGAAATTGCTAGTGTAAAAAGTGATGAAAACGGAGTTCCAATAAGTCTAGAAGGGACTGTTCAAGATATTACAGAACGGAAAGAAGAAGAAGAAAGGTTAAGATTACTTGAAAACGTCATTAAAAACACCAAAGATGCTATTGTTATAACTGAAGCTGAACCTATAGAAAATTCGGGACCTAAAATTATTTATGTAAATCAGGCATTTACAAAAATGACTGGTTATACAGCAGAAGAAATTATTGGAAAAACTCCCCGCATTTTGCAAGGACCTAACTCAGATAAAAATGAATTAGAAAAACTTAAAACAGCTTTAAAAAATCGGGAACCCTGTGAAATAACGGTATTAAATAATAAGAAAAATGGTGACGAATTTTGGGTAAAATTATCGGTAACACCCATTACTAACGAAACTGGTGCTTATACAAATTGGATTTCAATCCAAAAAAATGTCACAAAAGAAAAACAAACCCAACTTAAAAAAGATTTATTAGCTAAAATTAGTACTAATTTTAAAGATGAAAATTCATTAATATCTTCAACAAAAAAAGTTTGCCAAACAATTTGTGATTTTGGAAATTTTGATTTTGCAGAAATATGGTTACCAAACCTTGATAAAACAAAAATAAATCTTATCTCAAAAATTTGCAACTCAAAAATTGCTGAAAAGTTTTATAAATCATCATTCAATAAAACTTCTATACTTCCACAAGAGGGAATTCCTGGATTGGTATGGCAAAAAAAATCGTCAGTTCTTTGGAGTGATGTTAGTGAAAACTTAGATTTTATTAGAAAAGACGCCGCTAAAAGCTCAGGAATCAATACTGTGCTTGGCATCCCACTTTTATTTAATAATGAAGTAATTGGTATAATGATAGTTGGAACAAAAAACAATTCTAAATATCTAATAAACCATCAAACAACCCTCGAAGATTTAAAAGATTTTATCGGATCTGAAATCAATCGTAAAAAACTCGAAAATGATTTAAATCATTTGTATGATGCTGTTCCTGATTTGATTTGTGTAACTGACTTGAATGGTACGTTTTTAAAAATAAACAAAGCAGGATGTGAAATCCTTGGACATCAAGAGGATGAAATATTGCATTACAATTATGAAAAATTTATTCATCCTGAGGATAAAAACATTTCTAATTCAGATTTAAAAAATCTCAATAATGGTAACAAAACTCTCAATTTTCAAAACAGATACATTAAAAAGAATGGAGAAATTGTTTGGTTGAGTTGGACAAGCAACATTAATTTAGAGGAAGGATTAATTTATGCTTCTGCAAAAAATATTACACAAGAAATAAGACTTCTAGACCTAACTACACAAACATCAAAATTAGCCAGAATTGGAAGTTGGGAGGTTGATTTGATCAATAATAAGGTATATTGGACTGATATGGTTCATGAACTTCATGAAACGGATCCTAAGAATCATATACCAAGTGTTGATTCAGGAATCAATTTTTATAGAGACGATTTTAAAGATTTAGTTGCAAAAAATGTTTCTAACTGTATAGAATTTGGAACTCCATTCAACTTTGAAGCTGTTTTAGTTACCGCGAAAAATAATGAATTATGGATAAAAAGCATTGGAAATGCTGAATTTGTTAATGGAAAATGCCTTAGAGTTTTTGGTAGTTTTCAAGATATAAACGAACGTAAACAAACTGAATTACGATATCAATCTTTAGCAGATAATTTACCAGGTGTTGCATATCAATATTTAATACATCCTGATGGAACTGATTCTATTAGATACGTTACAAAAGGTTCATATGAACTTTGGGGATATAGCCCAGATGAAGTTTTAGAAAATGTAAATAAAGTTTGGAAACAAATTGAACTTGGTGGAAGTTTAGAACGTATCAAACAAACCGTTTTAGATTCTATGACGTCAAAATCAAAATGGACTGCAACATGGCGAAATGTGAAACCAAATGGTGAAGTTAAAACCTATTTAGGATTAGGAACTCCAAGTTATTTAATTGATGGCACAACACTTTTTAACTCAGTTGTTTTAGATGTTACTTATGAAGAAAAAAACAAAGAATTATTAGAGCAAACGTCAAAATTAGCCAGAATAGGAAGTTGGGAGGTTGATTTGATCAGTAACCAATTATTTTGGTCAGACATGGTTCATGAAATTCATGAAACATCGGTAACTGATTTTAATCCAAATATTGACACGGCAATTAATTTTTATCGAAAAGATTTTCAAGATTTAATTACTTGCAGAGTTCAAGATTGTATAAAAAATGGAAAACCATACAATTTTGAAGCAGTCTTGATTACTGCTAAAAATAATGAAATATGGATTAGAACTCATGGAAATGCTGAGATAATCAATGGAAAAGTCATAAGAATTTATGGAAGTATTCAAGATATCAATAAACAAAAACTAAATGAAATTGCACTTCAAGAAAGTTTAAAAAATTTAAAAGATTATAAACTTGCACTTGATCAATCTGCAAGTATAACCATTGCCAATAAAAATGGAATCATAATAGATGTAAATGATAATTTTTGCAAACTTTCAAAATATTCAAGAGAAGAATTAGAAGGAAATACGCATAAAATTATCAATTCAACATACCATTCAAAAGCCTTTTTTAAAGTTCTTTGGGATACAATTAAGGCTGGAAAAGTTTGGAGAGGCGAAGTGAAAAATAGAGCTAAAGACGGTACTCTTTATTGGGCTTTGAGCACTGTCATTCCCTTTTTAGATGAAAATATGCAACCATTTCAGTATATGGCAATCCGTATTGACATTACTGAGAAAAAGCTAGCTGATGAGAGGATTTTAAAAATTTTAAATGAAAAAAATAAAATATTAGAAAGTATTGGTGATGCCTTTTTTGCTGTTGATAAATATTGGAGAGTTACTTACTGGAACAAACAAGCAGAGGTTTTAGTTGGAAAGAATAGAGAAGAAATTGTAGGAGAAAATATTCGAGAAGTATTTAATGACGGTATTAATTTTGGAATCTATAAAAGTTTAAAAAAATCATTAGAAACAAAAGAAACTTTAAATATAGAAATATACTCCACTACATTAAAAAAATGGTTAGAGATTGCAGCTTATCCTTCAAAGGAAGGTTTATCCGTATATTTTAAAGACATTTCACAACGAAAAGAGGCTGATTTGAAATTAATTGAAGCCAATGAACGTTTTGGAAAAGTGGCTGAAGCAACAAGTGATGCCATTTATGAATGGGGAATTATTGATGATTCTCACTATTGGGGAGCAGGTTTTGAAACAATTTTAGGATATGATTTAAAAACTGTAAAACCAAGTTCAAAATTATGGTTGGACCAAATCCATCCAGAAGATGTTGAAAGAGTTCGAAAAAGTATTTTTGATGCCATTGCAGATCCAACTATTTTAAAATGGGCTGAAGAATATCGCTTTATCAAAAGAGATGGAACTATTTTATTTGTCATTGACAAAGGAATATTTATTAGAAATTCAGAAAGAAAAGTAGAGAAAATGTTTGGTTCAATTGCTGATTTGACAAAACAAAAAGCACAAGAATTAGAATTAATTGCGCTGAATGAATCCTTAAGAAAGTATGCCAAAGACCTTGAATTATCAAACGAACAATTAGAGCAATTTGCTTTTATTGCCTCTCATGACTTGCAAGAGCCTTTGCGAATGATCTCTAGCTTTATGGATTTATTGAAAAGAAAATACGAAACTCAATTGGATGAAAAAGGAATGCAATACATTCATTTTGCGACTGATGGAGCTAGAAGAATGAAAAAAATTATTCTTGATTTATTAGAGTATTCAAGAGCAGGAAAAATCAATGAAACTCCAGAAACTTTTGCTGTGATGGATATTATTTTGGAATATGAGTTTCTTAGAAAACAACTAATTATCGATAAAAATGTTGAATTAAATGTAGGAAATATGCCCATCATTCAATGTTTCAAATCACCATTCATTCAAACACTTCACGGATTAATTGACAATGCTTTAAAATATTCTAGAAAAGATATTTTTCCAAGAGTAAATATTTATTCTGAAGAAGATGAAAATTACTTTAAAATCTTTGTTCAAGACAATGGTATTGGAATTGATCCAAAATTCCATGAAAAAATATTCGTTATTTTTCAACGACTTCATAACAAAGAAACCTATGAAGGAACAGGCATTGGATTGGCAATTGCTAAAAAACAAGTAGAATCTTGGGGAGGTATCATTGGAGTAATTTCTAATATTAATGAAGGAGCTACTTTCTTTTTTACAATACCCAAAAGCATCGAAAAGTCATAAAATTTTGTAAATTTAAAAAAAATAAAAAATCAATCAGATTTGTTTATATTTTTGTAAACTCCCAATAAATTAGTTATGAAAATAAATAAGACACACATCCTTTTAGTAGAAGACAATGAAGGTGATATTATTTTAACTATTGATGCATTTGAAGAAAGCAAAATTGATTCAAAAATAAGTGTTGCCAGAAATGGTCAAGAAGCGCTTGATTTTTTGTACAAAAAAGGATCTTTTTCAAATGTTGAAAAACCAGATTTGATTCTTTTAGACATTAACATGCCCATTTTTAATGGTCATGAAGTGCTTATAAAAATCAAAGAAGATCCTATACTAAAAAAAATTCCAGTGATTATGCTTACCACTTCTTCAAATCAGCAAGATATTGATAAAGCGTATGAAAATCACGCAAATAGTTATATTACAAAGCCAGTTGAAATTCAAGATTTTTTAGATGCTATTTTAAAAATTAAAGAATTTTGGTTGCAATTAACAACATTATCAGAATAACTCAATGGCAAAGACCCTTACTGAAATAACTCAATTGGATGTTTTAGTAATTGAAGATAATCTTGGAGATTATTTTTTACTAGAAGAATATTTAAAAGAATCTTTTGAAAATATTTTTATAAATCACTGTGCAAATTTTAATACAGCAATAGATTTTATAAAAAATAATAGAAATAAAATTTCAGTCATTTTCTCTGACTTACATTTACCAGATTCAAGTGATATAGAGTTGGTTCAAAATCTCCTACTTCATGCAGATTCAACTCCAATAATTTTATTATCTGGTCATAAAAACGAAAAAATTGTTCAAGAAAGTAAAAAATTGGGGGTATCTAATTTGTTGATGAAAGACGATTTAAATCCAAATATTCTGAAAGAAACTATTGAATTTGTTGTTTAAAATTTTGTCATAAAGATAATAAAAACTCTGGCGTAATTGGTTTGGTAGTATATTTAAAAACATTAGAATTCAATTTTGTTCTCAGAATATCATTGTCATTAATGCTGCTAGAAACCACACAAATTTTGCATTTTTTTCCACAAGGAATATCTAATTCATCTAATTTTTCTATGAATTCTATTCCATTCATTCTTGGCATATAAATATCCAACAAAATTAATTCCGGCAAATTGTCGTGAATATCTCTATTTGTTTGTAAATATTCTATTGCTTTTTCTCCATTATCAAATTCCAAAACAGTTTCGGCTATTTGATTGGTTTTGATCAGAACATTCACCAAATAATTATCAATAGCATCGTCATCAATAATCATTATTTTTTTGTATTTGAAGCTCATTGTTCTTTGTTTTTAAAATGTATTAATGGTTGATAAATTTCATAAATTCTTCTTGTCTTCTTTTTGCAACTGGCAAAATGTGTCCGTTCTTTAATTCACAAAATAGTCCGTTATTCTTAATTATTTTTACTAAATATTTGATATTTACAATATAAGAATGATGAATTCTAAAAAAATTATTGCTTAAAGTTAGTGTATATTCTCCTAAATTTCTGCTTGAAATCATTCTAGCATCATTAGTTGTGTAAAACTCGGTATATTTTCCATCAGCTTTGCAAAATATAATATCTTCAATTTTTAACAATTCAATTTTATCAACAGATGCTATTGAAACATATTCGAACTTTTGTTGTAACGAATTGATTGTTTTAATTTTTCCTAGCACATCATCTTGAAAAACAGTTTCCATTTCTAAGTATTTGATTGTTTTATAAATAGAAATTATGAGTGAATTTGTGTTTAAAGGTTTCAATAAAAAGTCGATGGCATTGTGACCAAACGCTTCATAAGCATCGCATTTATCTTTAGATGCAATGATTATTTTAGGTTTACGAACAGTTAAATCGTTTAAAATTTTGGGGTCATAGGTAAACTGATCTTTACAGATAAATAACACATCAGGTTTTTTTTCATTGATGAGTGAAGTAATATTTTTACAATCATCTACAAAAGCTATAACTGAAAATAGAACTGAATTTTCAATTTCAAATTGTTTGAGCAATTTAATTACATCCAAATCATTTTCAATAACTATTGCTTGTAAAACCTTCATTAAAAGTTGTATAATTGTTGTGGGTCACTTCAAAAATACAAATAATTTAGTATATTTATAGCAAAAACCCTCATTAAAAATGACAATCTCTGATATTGAAAGACAAAAAGCACTTATTGAACTGAATCTAATAGATACAGCATCAGAAAAAATGTTTGATGATATTACAGAATTAGCATCAAAAATCTGTAAAACTCCTGTTGCCTTAATTACAGTTTTAGACATTCACAAACAGCTTTTCAAATCAAGATTTGGAATATCAATCACAGAAGCCCCTATAGAACAAGCATTTTGTAAATTGGCAATCGAAAAACCCGATGAAATTTTTATTGTAGAAGACGCAAGAAAAGACGTTCGTTTTATAGAAAATCCATTAGTCTATGAAAATCCGAAAATTGTTTCTTACTATGGCGTTCCATTAGAATCAAAATCAGGTGTTGCTTTAGGAACTTTATGTGTGATTGATTATGAAGTAAAAATATTAACTGAGGAACAAAAAGAAATGTTGGTGATTTTATCAAAACATGTAGAATATTTGATAGAATTACGTGCAAAAACAAAATTAGTTAATGAATATCAAGTAAAGATTGAACAATATTCAAAAGACATGGAAGATTTTGCTTACATGGCTGTTCATGATTTAAAAGCGCCAGTGAGAGCTATTGATTCTTTTACGAAATTAATTGACAAAAAGTATCATTCAACATGGGATGAAAAAGACGAGAAGTATATTGGATTTATACTTCAAAGTACGGGTAAAATGAACGATTTAATCAACAATTTGTTGGAATATAGTAAAAGTACGAATGCTGTTGGAAACTTTGAAAAATTTGATCTCAATGAATTAGTAACCGAACTTTTTAATAGTTTAACATGCACAATTCAAGAAAAACCAAAATTGATTTGTACTAATTTACCCACTTTATTTTCTTCCAAAATTGCATTTACAGTGCTGTTTACTAACTTTTTATCAAATGCTATCAAATATAAAAAGGATACTGAACCTTTGACTATTGAGATAAGTGCTAAAGAAGAAATTGATTCTTGGATATTATCTATAAAAGATACCGGAATTGGTATTGAATCTGACTATTTTGACTATATTTTCAAACCATTCAAACGTTTGCATTCAAATTCTAAATACGAAGGGACTGGTTTAGGACTGGCAATCTGCAAAAAAATAGCAGACAATTTAAAAGCCAGTATCCATGTAAATTCTGTTTTAAATGAAGGAACAACTTTTATTGTAAAAGTTCCAAAATAATTATCTTCATATAAAAAAACCAATCTATTTCTTACCTAACTATTTTCGGAAACAACAATATTTGTTTTTGAATTATAAACCACTTATTCCCAAAAACCATACACTTATTTTATGTGAAAATCAGTTGCTAACTGCAATTATATTTTTGAATTCCTAAAATAAAATTGATATAATTTTGCTGCGTTAATAATAAAGTTTCATAGTGATTTTTTAGTTTTTCCTAGCAATTAAATTGGTAGAATCCGCTCCTAGAATATTCCCCCGAATTCTAGGAGTTTTTTTTTGTTTAAGAATTTTTTTTCATTATTTTTTAATTATTGATATGTAAGAATTAGATTAAAAAATATATCAAAATTCATTATTAAACCACTTATTCCCAAAAATCAGCCACTTATATCCCTCTATGATCACATACTTACCAAACACTGTTTTTCAATATTATATGGTTTAAATGAGGTAAATTTGCTATATCAAACAGTTTATAAAGTTCACCAAAAAACCCCCGAAAACCCCTAATCTAAAAAAAGTACCCCTAACCCCCTTAAGACTGAAAATCTTCTAGAATCGACCCCTAAATATTCTAGAAGATTTTTTTATTGCCCAAAAACTGATAACGTTTATTGTAAGAAAAAACAGTTATTCCTAAAAAGAACACAGTTATTTCTTCTTTAATACGAATGCTTACCAAAGACGATTTTTAGAGTTTTTATGAAATTTAAGATGTAATTTTACTGTGTAAATAAGAATATAAAGTTCATAAATACACCCCTAAAACCCCTAAAAAAAAGTTCCCTAAAACC
>NZ_JADWOV010000031.1 GCF_015767435.1 Polaribacter sp. BAL334 | reverse complement strand
CTTTTATTGTTCCTCCATCTTCTTTAGAAAAAGTCGCATAATTATTTGGATCATTTTGACCTGAGTTTGGATTAAAAATATCAGTTCCTTGCATAGAAGTTTGCATTGGATATTTACAATTTCTAAAATAATTTCCTTCCGAAAAAACGGAAGAACCCATTGTCGACCCTATTCCGTATTTAGAATTTCCATCATAATAATTATTGTAAATGTGTGCAGAATAATATCTTACTCTTGGATGACGCGAATCAGAGTGATCATACCAATTGTGATGATAAGTGATGTATAATCCAGAGGTTGTTGCTTCACTTAATCCTAAAAGATTTGATTTACCTGAATCCCAAAAATGATTATAGGAAAAGG
>NZ_JADWOV010000318.1 GCF_015767435.1 Polaribacter sp. BAL334 | reverse complement strand
TTGGAATATTAACCAAAGGTTCTTTATCAAGTTGAAAATTATTTCCTTGCATTTTTCCTTTATTTTTCAGCCAAAATTCTATTAATTTTGAATTTAATAAAGCAACAAGGTATTTTTGATTCAATCTCTTAGTCTTAATGACATAAAATGTTGCAGAAACATAGGTGTCAAAATCTACATACGTAAATACTGGTTTATTAGGGCATTTACGTTGAACTATTATTTTCTCTCCAATAAAAAAATCTTCTTTCCTTGCCCTGTGAAGACCATAGGGTTTATTACTTGAAGTTATTACTTCCTGAAATTTATCTAAGTGATTTTTGATGTTAGGATATGGTAATATTTCAGCAGGATCCCTGAATTTCGAATCTGTATAAATTAACCAAAGTTTGTTTTCTTTTGTTGCATAATATCTAGAAAACTGTTCACTTGTAAAGTAAGGTTTAATTATTTCTAGTTCCTCAATTGCTAATAAATTTAAACTGTTTTTTTCATCTTCACTTAGACTAAATATACCATCGCCAACACTATATAGAT
>NZ_JADWOV010000317.1 GCF_015767435.1 Polaribacter sp. BAL334 | reverse complement strand
ATGGCAACAATCTGGTTTTCGGTAAATTGGGTTGTCTTCATAAGTTTTCGGCTTTAAATTTAATAATTTTTACTGAACGCGCTCCTGCGTCGCTTGTCGAATTCTATTTTTAAATGGCCGAATTTTGGGGAAGCTTACAAAAAATAATCCGAAAAAAATTAAATATAAAACTTTACTGCGACATCCTTTGGCGGTTCATTGAAATATTTTTGTAGCATAAAGTAAAAATAACATGGCTACAGTAATAACTCTCAAACTACAAGTATTAAAAAATATAGGTGCTGTTTACACAAAGGCAAAAAATACTGAACTCAACATTTCGTTATTTAAAGGTGCTAATAAAGAACTTTCTTTTCTTGCTGAATATTTTCACATTTCAAAGCAACAAGCACTTTTTCTCTCTATAATTTATGTTCTAAACTATAAAGGACGGAGAGTAACTTTAATGGATTTGAATTCTTATTTTGAGTGTAATCCAATGAAACTTCTTGAATATAGTGATGACTTTATTCAGTTATATGAAAAACGGTTGCTTCTCAAAAAAAATAATAACTATAAACACAGTTATTTAAAGCTCAAAGGTGTCGATGAAGAATTTTTTGTAAACGAAATAATTACTGAAAAGATTTTAAAAAGTGAACCAATACCTGATGTTTTGATTTGTATCCAAAAACATGAGGATATTTTTAGTTTGGTTGAAAATCTCTATAATCTCGCTGATCAAAGGGATGATCATGAAATTTCAACAAAAGAATTGTTTGAGCAAACTCATCGAATTTTGGAAGAAAATAACCATCTGCCTTTTATTGAAAAAATAAATTTTTTGGGTATTTCTTTAGAAGATAAATACTTGTTTTTATTCGTTTTGTGGAAATTTTTTGACGGTGATGGAGATCCTTCTGTCGAGCGTACTTTTAAATTAATTTATGAAAAACATAATGTATGTTTTCTGAAAATTCAAAAGGTTTTGAATAAAGAAAATAAGTTGATTCAAGAAGGTTGGTTAGAGACTGATGATGAAAATTTTTTCAATGATGTAAATATGAAACTCACAGAAAAAGCATTTGACTTATTGAATGAATGTGGTATTAACTTATATAACAAAGATTCAAAACACAAGAACCATGATACTATAATTAAACCAAGTACGATTCCTTTTCGTAATTTAATTTTTAGTGATGATGAAGCGCATCAATTAAAATTATTGAAAACCCTTTTAATGGAAGATAATTTCAAAAATACTCAAGAACGCCTGATTCAAAAAGCATTGCCAAAGGGAGTAACAGTATTATTACATGGAGCTCCTGGAACAGGAAAAACCGAAAGTGTGTTGCAAATTGCAAAAGCCACAAATCGTGATATCATGAAAATCGATATTAGTGCTTCTCGTTCTGCGTGGTTTGGCGAAAGTGAAAAGATTATGAAGAATGTTTTTCAAGAATACCAATCATATGTAAAGAATCAAACGCTTATACCCATTCTGTTTTTTAATGAGGCAGATGCTATTCTTTCAAAACGCAAAGAAGGATTTATCTCAAATGTGAGTGATACTGAAAATAGAATTCAAAATATTTTATTAGAAGAAATTGAAAATTTTGAAGGTATTTTGATTGCTACATCAAACTTGACGAAGAATATGGACAGTGCATTTGAAAGACGTTTTTTATTCAAAATTGAATTTCAAAAGCCAAATATTGCCGCCAAATCTCAAATCTGGAAATCTAAATTGCCAAATTTATCAATAGATGATTGTGATTTGTTAGCATCGTTATTTGATTTTTCAGGCGGACAAATTGATAATATCGTCCGTAAAAATGAAATCAACGAAATTATTTATGGAAACAGTGTAGACGTAAAAACGCTTCTAGAATATTGCAAAGAAGAAACGCTGAATCATCAATATTCAAAAACACTTATTGGGTTTAAAAATGGTTATTGAAAAAATCATTATTTTAGAGAATTAATACAAAGACCGAGATAAAAGCTATTTTTAATCATGAAAAGAGATTACTAAGGATGTTAGAAAACATCATAAATGAAGTTGCTGGAATTATTGAATGGAACTATTTTTATTTTCATAAAATTATGATTTGAAAATTTTAGGATACTTTCACCAACACTATCCCCCAAGTATCCCCTAAGTATCCCCTAAGTATCCCTCTAGTATCTTTCTGAACCGTCCTTGACCCGTCCTAAAATAACTATACAGGTTATTAAATAAATCCTAGTATAGTTATACAAAGATAATTTACACTTCAAAATACGGAAAACCGTAAAATGTATGCTCCCTCTTTGGGTAGATTGCTATTTTAATTTTGAATTAATTAGTAAAGAGGTATAAATAAACCTTAATACCATTTCAAAAATTGAATAGGTTTATTCTTTTAAATGTTTTAGTTTTACGAATTAGATTGATATAACTGATTAATAAGTAGTAGTAGTAATTTTTTAGTAAAGCTTGATGTAGATTAATCTAAAGCTTTGTTTCTAAATAATTTTTTTAAAACATAATGACAAACGAACAACTCAAAAAACTAGAAAAAGACCTGTGGGATTCTGCCAATTCACTTCGTGCTTATGGCGGACTGAAAGCAGCCGATTATGCCGTGCCAGTTTTAGGTTTAATTTTTCTACGATTTGCAGAAAATAAATACAGCCACTACGAGCCAGAAATTCTTAAAGAATACGAAGTTGAAAAAGGTACACGATTAGAAAGACCAATCCATTCTATAGCATTATCAAAATGTGGATTTTATTTACCTGACTTTGCCCGATATGATTTTTTGCTAAATCTTCCTGGAGACGAAAGCTTGGCTAAAAAACTGCGCGAAGCAATGGAAGGCATCGAGAAATACCAAGACGATAAATTCAAAGATGTACTTCCAAAAGAAGCCTACTTTGAAATAGAAAAAAAGAAAGCCGACATACTACCACAATTACTAAAAACGTTCTCGGACATTCCAAAGAATGCAACTGGAGATATTTTTGGTAAAATATATGAATTCTTTCTTGGAGAGTTTGCAATGAGTGAAGGACAAAAAGGGGGTGAATTCTTTACACCAACTTCAGTAGTACGTTTTATTGTAGAAGTAATTGAACCTTATGCTGGCAAGATATACGATCCAGCTTGTGGTTCGGGCGGTATGTTTGTACAAAGTGCCACTTTTGTTAAAGAAGCCAATCACGACCTGAATGATATTTACGTTTACGGACAAGAATATATGGGAGAAACAGCTCGTTTGGCAAAAATGAACTTAATGGTAAACAACATTCGTGGCGAGATTACCGAAACCAACTCATATGAAAATGACCCTTATGAGGGTTTAGGAAAGTTCGATTTCGTAATGGCAAATCCACCATTTAACGTAAAATCAGTAAAAGAAAGCACCGTAAAAAACGATGAACGTTTCTATAAATATGGCTTACCCAAAAACAAAGGCAAAAATACCAACGACAGCATTACCGATGCCAATTACCTTTGGATTTCATTGTTTGCCACTTCATTAAACGATAAAGGAAGAGCTGGTTTTGTTATGCCCAATTCGGCTTCTGATGCTGGAAATTCAGAATATGAAATTCGTAAAAAACTGGTTGATAGTGGTATTGTAGATTGTATGGTTTCTATGCCATCAAATATGTTTTTAACCGTTACATTACCTGCAACGCTCTGGTTTTTTGACAAACAAAAAATTAACACAGAGAGAAAAGATAAAATTTTATTCATTGATGCTCGAAATACCTACCATCAAAGAGACCGTGCCCATAGAGAATGGAAAGAAGAGCACATTGAAAACCTAACAGCAATTGTGCGTTTGTACCGTGGCGAAAACGAGCGTTATTTAGAATTGATTAATCAATACATTACCCAAGCTAACGAAGCTATGAGTAAAGTGCCAACTGCTTTTAATGATTATTTTACTATTTTAAAAAGTATGATAATCAATTTACAGCATTATACTAGAGATAGCAAAATCAAACACAAACCCGAAGTTTTTAAAAAGATTACAGAAAGTGGTTTGCTTGAAAAAATAGAGGCATTAACATTACCAAATGTAACATTACCTGTCACCCTGAGCGCAGTCGAAGGGCTAGCTAATGAAAAACAACTTGCCTATTCTAAAACATTAACCCAATACACCCACCAACTTAAAGAAATTGATGCCAATTTAAAAACAAGCAAATACACTTTACTTGAAGTGTTAGCACTTGCAGACAAAGAAATCAAAGTTAAAAACGATAAAGACTGGATAGCTTTGGGCTTGAATGGGATAAAACTAATTGAAGAACTTCAACAACAATGGAAAGATAGTACTGATGAAGTTACCTATTTCCAAACCAATTTGGACTGGTTGCAAAGTCGTTTCCCGGAAGCAAAATATGCTGATGTAGCTGGATTATGCAAATTAGCAGAAAGAACAGAATATGTTGAAGAGCAAGATTATTCTATGAATGCTGGTAGATATGTTGGTCTTGAGCTAGACGGGAACACCATAAGCAATAAAGAATTTATTGAAATTATTAATTCTAAAAGTGATGAATTAAATGTTTTAAATAAAAGATCAAATGAATTAATCCATTTTATAACTCAAAATAGCAAAGAATTTATATAAATGGAAAATTGGATAGAATATAAAATAGGAGAGTTATGTGAGGTTGGAAGAGGTTCTTCACCAAGACCAATAATTGACCAACGTTATTTTGTTGATGGGGATATTCCTTGGATAAAGATTGCTGATGCAACTGCTTCTGGTAAATATATTTATGAAACTAAAGAATATGTAAATGAATTTGGAGCAAGTTTCAGCAGACATCTTGAACCAAATTCATTAATAATATCTGCAAGTGGTTCAATTGGTTTGATAAAATTTTTAGGTGTAAAAGGATGTATTCACGACGGTTGGCTTTATGTTTCAAACTACAATAAAAATTTTATTGATAAGGAATATTTATACTATTTTTTAATTTATTATTCAGTACAATTTAATAATTACTCTTCGGGTGCTGCAATTCAAAATATCAATACCGAAATACTTCGAAATACAAAAATAAAACTTCCATCAATTCCGATCCAACAAAAAATCGCATCAATATTATCTTCCTATGACGAACTGATTGAGAACAACAAAAAACGAATCAAGTTATTAGAAGAAATGGCTGTCGAAATCTATAACGAATGGTTTGTGCGTCTGCGTTTTCCGGGTTATGAAAGCACGAAAATTGTAGATGGTTTGCCAGAAGGTTGGGAGAATCTTAAAATTGGTGACATATGTACAGTTGGACGAGGTTCTTCACCAAGACCTATAACAGATTTTAGTTTTTTTGAAAATGGAAATATACCTTGGATAAAAATTGCTGATGCTACTGCATCGTCAAAATTTGTATTAGAAACAAAAGAATATGTAAATGAATATGGTGCATCTTTTAGTCGTTATTTAGATGAAGGAAGTTTAATAATAGCAACTAGTGGTACTTTAGGCTTTTGTGTTTTCTTAGGAATAAAAGGGTGTATTCACGATGGTTGGCTTTATACAAATAGTTACAAAATGAACATTAAACCTTCTTATTTATATTACAGAATAAATTCACTGACAGAGTATTTTAATAACTTTTCTTATGGTGCTGCAATACAAAATATTAATACTGACATTTTAAGAAAGACATCTGTTTTAATTCCTACGGAAGAGATATTAAATAATTTTTATTCAATTATAGATTCTATTGATTTAGAACACAAATTATTGTTACAAAAAACTAAACTTGTTCAAGAATCTTTCGATTTATTACTACCAAGATTAATCAGGGGTAAGTTGAAGGTTGAGCATCTAACAGAGGAGAAGGAATTATTAATGGTAGCAGAGCCAAAAGAAGAATATAAATAGAAAAATATGGCTGAAAGTACGTTTACATTAAATCGGTATTTTGATACAATGCTTACCTATAGTGAGCTACTAGAAGCAAATGAAGTTTACAAAACAGTCATCAAGAATACTAATTTTACATTACCCAATATAGCCACATTAGAGTTTATGCTTTGGGCAAAAAGGGAAAAATTAAGTTTTGGTCCGTATCAAAACCTAACTTTTTTTGAAATTAGTAATCGTATTCATTCCGACTTAGTATTGCTAGAAGCCGCACAAATTTTGTTTGAAAAACATGATATAAAAAGCATTCAGCTTAAAATGAGTAATCATTCAGGTTATGATTTAATCGTAATTGACAAAGATGATATTGAAATTAAAGGTGAAGCTTTCAATACTGCTCCTTCCTTTTTTCAAATAAAAATGAGAAGCGAATTGAAAAAGTTTAAAGATAATGAGGTTGGCATTATTGCTTATAATAAATCGGCATTGAGTGATAAAAACACAGTGTTTTTGAAAAATAAGAAAGTAGAATATAAAAAGATAACATTTATAGAATGTAATAAATTATAAAAAAATGAGTAACGTATCAAGCAAAATAGAAGCTAAAGATTACAGCATATCTGATGTATTATCGAATAAAAAATATACAATTGATTATTTTCAAAGAGAATATAAATGGCAACGTTTCCATATAGAACAGCTAATAGCTGATTTAGAAACCTCCTTTTTTTTAAATTATGACAAAACGCATCTTCGTGAAGATGTTGCAAGTTATAACTCTTATTATTTGGGACCAATAGTATTGAGCAACAAAGAAGGAAAAAGATCAGTAATTGATGGGCAACAACGATTAACATCCTTAACACTTTTTCTAATATATTTGAATAATCTTCAAAAAGGATTGGCTCAAAAAATCAATTTAGATTTACTTATTTTCTCGGAAACCTATGGTCAAAAATCTTTTAACCTTGATGTTCCCGAACGCAAACATTGTTTAGATGCTTTATTCAACGAAGGATTTTATGATGTAAAAGATACCGATGATGAAACAGTACACAATATTACCGAACGATATGACGACATAGCGGAATTATTTCCAGATGAATTAAAAGGGGATGCACTTCCTTTTTTTATAGATTGGTTAATCCAAAATGTAGTATTAGTTGTTATCACTGCTTATTCAGATGATAATGCTTATACTATTTTTGAAACGATGAATGATCGTGGACTAAACCTAACACCAAGCGAAATGCTAAAGGGTTATTTATTATCTAAAGTTAAAACACAAGAACAGCGAGATAAAATAAACCTAGTTTGGAAAAGTGAAATTAAAAAGTTGCACGAACTATGGGACGAATCGGACATTAGTTTTTTTCAATCTTGGTTGCGAGGAAAGTTTGCTTTAACCATTAGACCGGGAAAAGTTGGTGCTGCAAATGAAGATTTTGAAAAAATTGGTACACGATTTCATACTTGGGTAAAAGATAATAACGAAAAAATCAATCTTACTAATGCCAATGATTTTTTTGAATTTGTCAATACAAATATGCTTTTTTATACTAAACTATTCTTAAAGATATATGATGCCAGATGGCATTTTAAAAAAGAGCTAGAACATTTATATTATGCTCAACAATGGGGTTTTGCCAACTCGCTTGCAGATCCACTATTATTTGCTTCCATTTCTATTACAGATAATGAAGACACGATAAATAAAAAGTTGAATATGGTCGCTCGTTTTATAGAAACCTTTTCGGTTTATAGAGGCGCAAACTATCGTAATTTTTCTCAAAGTTCTATTCGATACACGATGTATAATTTGGTATTAGAAATTAGAAATAAAACCATTTCAGAATTGGGTGCAATATTCACTCAAAAGCTTCAAGATATTGATGAAAATTTAGAAGGAATTTCTCGATTAGGGATGCACGGACAAAATAAACATTTTATCAAATTTATTTTAAGTAGAATTACAGCTCATATCGAACAGCGATCAGGAAAATCGACAACTTTTGTAACCTATTTTCACAATCCTGATGGTAAACCTTTTGAAATAGAGCACATTTGGGCAGATAAAATGGAGTTTCATTCTGATGAATTTTCACAATTGCACGAGTTTAATGAAACAAGAAATCGTTTGGGAGATTTAATTCTATTGCCACGAGGAACCAATCAATCTTTTGGAGCAGGAAAATACGAAGAAAAATTACCGCATTATTTAAAAGAAAATCTTTTGGCACAATCTTTAAACAGCACTTGTTATGAAAGAAATCCAAATTTTTTAAATTATGTAGCACAATCTGGATTACCATTTAAAGCACATAATGAATACAAAAAAGCAGATTTAACATCGAGGCAAGATTTATACAAATTGATAAGTGACGAAATATGGAATATTGATTTCTTTACTCAAGAATAAAAACCTAAACTATGGCATATCTAAACGAATCACATATTGAAGTAGCCGACATCAATTTCTTTACCGAAAAATTGGGTTACAAACACATCAATGCTTGGGAGAAAAAACTAATGGGTAGAGAAACACTCAAAGATGTGGTGTTACTCGACCGTTTACGTAGTAGTTTAGAAAAGCTAAATAAAAATTTACCGTCTGATTGTATAGACCACGCTATTTATGAACTGACCAAAAGTAGAGCTACACTTTCGCCAATAATTGCAAACAAGGAGATTTATGAGTTAATAAAAAATGGAATTCAGGTTGAATATAAAAACGCATTAGGTCGTGAAGAAAATGATTATGTCAAAGTAATTGATTTTAATGAAAAGACAGCCAATGATTTTTTATTAGTTTCTCAATTAAGTATCGAATACCAGGAAACACAAAACATCACACGCAGACCCGATTTATTGCTCTACATCAATGGTTTGCCATTGGTAATGATTGAATTAAAAAATGCTACCGAAAAAGTAAAAGTAGGATTTGATAAGAACTTAAAAGATTACAAACGAGATATTCCGCAGTTGTTTTGGTACAATTTATTTGTTTGTGTTTCTAATGGAATCCAAACCAGAGTGGGTAGTTTCAATGCGCCTTGGGATCATTTCTTTTCTTGGTTAAAACTAACCGATACAGCCATAACGCACGACCAGCCCACAAAAGACGAAATCGAGATTGAAAGCCAAAGAACCGGAGAACATTTAAGTCTAAAAATCTTTGGCGAAGGTCTTTGCTGCAAAGAAAACATACTAGATTATTTTGAAAACTTTGTATTATACCATAAAAACAAGGTTAAAATTATAGCTAAAAACCACCAGTATTTAGGAGTTAACAATGCGATTCTTGCTTTACAGAATAAAGATACCAACAAAGGAAAGTTAGGTATATTTTGGCACACACAAGGTTCTGGAAAATCGTATTCAATGATTTTCTTTTCTAAAAAAATCCATCGAAAAGTTACAGGAAATTGGTCCTTTTTAGTCATTACAGACCGTAAAGATTTGGATGGTCAGATTTACAGAAACTTTCTAGAAACAGAATCCATTGTTGAAACCAAAGACCAAAAAGAAAATTATTTCAGACCAAAAGACAAAGTAAATCTTCGAGAATACTTGCAATCCAATAGAGCGTATGTTTTTACATTGATTTTCAAATTCGGGATAGAAAGTGGCAAAACATATCCACAACTAACCGATAGAAAAGATTGGATTGTAATTGTGGATGAAGCCCATAGAACACAATACAAGAGTTTGGCAGAGAATATGCGTATTGCATTACCAAACGCCCAATACATAGCTTTTACAGGCACACCATTATTAAAAAGCGAATTAACCAAGGATTGGTTTGGCTCCTATATTTCAGAATACAACTTTGCCCAAAGTATTGAAGATGGTGCAACGGTGCCTATTTTCTATAAAAAAAGTGTACCAAGAGTAGAACAAATTAATCCTGATTTAGTCGGAGAAGCAGCTGCAATTTTAGAAGATGAAAACCTTACTGAAGAACAAAAAAGTAAATTAGATAAAGAGTTTTCTACCTTATTGAATGTAGTCAGAAGAGACGATAGATTAGAAGAAATTGCAAAGCATATAGTGAAACATTTTCCATATCGTTTAGATGTCGTTGATGAAGATGACCGACGACGACCAATGAAAGCAATGGTAATTAGCATTGATAAATTCACAGCGGTTAAAATGTATGATAAGGTGCAATACCACTTAAAAGAGGAAATCAAAGAGTTAAGAAAGAAAATAGCTAGCGAAAACAATCCCGAACTAAAAACAAGATATGAAAAGGCAATCGCTTTTATGACCGAAACCAAAATGGCAGTGGTAATAAGTCAAGAAGGAAGCGATAAAGAAGAAGAAAAAGTTTTTAGTGATGAGAAGTTAGATATTAGACCACATAGAAGATTAATTGACCATCCAGATGAAGACGGTCGTAATATTGAAGATTATTTCAAAGACCCTAATAATACCTATCGCATCGTTTTTGTAACAGCAATGTGGATGACTGGTTTTGATGCACCATCGGTTTCAACACTTTATTTGGATAAACCACTACAAAATCACACGTTAATGCAAACTATTGCAAGAACAAATCGGGTTATTGAAGGAAAAAAGAATGGTTTAGTAATAGATTATTTTGGGGTTTTTAGAAATCTTAAAATAGCTTTAGCAGCCTATGCCGAGGGAACTAAAGGTAGAAAAAATGAAGACGAGGAAGACGAATATCCAGCAAAAGAGTTTGAAGAATTATTGTCATTATTAGACCAAGCAATATCGGAAGCAAAACTATTCTGTAACGAATTGGGAGCTGATGTAGATAAAATCCTATCGATGGGCGAAAGAGGTTTTAAAGAAATAGAATTGTTTCAAGAATACGCTAATATCATTTTAGCAAAAGATGAACACAGAAAACAATTAGGATTATTTGTAAACACAATTGTCTCATTATATGATTCTGCAAAACCCGAAGTGTATGAATTTCCAATAGTAAAAAAGAACAGAGATGTTTTACAATATTTAAGAGATGTTGTCGATAGAAATGTAGATCAAGACGAAGCAGTAGAAAGAGCCAAGAAAAAGATTGAAGAATTACTAGATAGTAGTATCGTTGGAAAAGGAGATTTGCAAGATGCAGCAAATCTTGAATACAAGATAGATTCATCAAAGCAAATCGATTTGAGTAAGTTGAATTTCGAATTATTGAGAAGTGAGTTTCCAGACAAAAAGCATAAAAATATCCAGTTTGCCGATTTAAGAGAATTACTAGAAGTGAAATTAAAGCAGATGATGGCTCAAAATAAAACAAGAGGTTCATTTTTAGAAAACTTCCAAAAGATCATTGATGATTATAACTCAGGCAGTATTTCAATTGAAGAAGCTTATGAAGAATTAGTGAAACAAGCTGAAGCAATGAATGAAGAGCAACACAGAGCTGCTAAAAATGAAATGACTGAAGAAGAGCAAGAGCTTTTCGACTTATTGAAAAAAGACAAATTAACCAAAGAAGAAGAAAAATCAGTTCGATTGGCTGCAAAGTCTTTATTGGTGAAATTATACGACGCTAAAAACAAAATACTAATCCAAGAATGGCATAAAGAAAAGGCAACACAGGAAAAAGTAAAAAGAGAAATCCAATTGGTGTTAGGAAGTTTGTTGCCAGAAACCAGTTATGACCGATTAGTTTTTTCTCAAAAAGTAGATGTTACATTTCAACATTTTTATGAGTTGGCACAAATGGGACGAGGTTTTGCGGCGTAATTTGTATTGTTAAATCCTTTTTTTAAATAAGTATTTTCAAAATTAACATATAATGTTTTAATAATAGAAATTTTAAATAAGCATTAAATTATGAGTAACGAAGTAACTATATTTTTTGATAGTCCAAAACCGTTTGTATTAGCTAATATTAAACCTTTAAATGGGATTGCTGGCTTGTACTTTATTTTTAGTCAGTCTATTGATATTCAATATCCTTTCGAAAAATCAAAATTGTTATACATTGGGATGAGTGAAAAAAAAACCAATAGCATTTCTAGTAGGTTATCAGGTCATTTTGATGGGAAATCGAAAAATATAGGATTATCAAATTACCGAAAAGTAGAACCTCTTTTATTCACTTATATCAATTTTGAAATGCTTCAAAATATTTGGCATTTTCGAATTGAAGATTTAGAAAGCTATTTTCTTTTAAATTTTGTGGAGCATTTTGGTGTTTACCCAATTTGTAATAATAAAACAGGCTTTGAAATTCGAAACAATAAATTAGAAACTTATTTTAAAATTGATTGGGATTATTTTAAATAAAAAATTATGAAAAATAAAGTAAAATCAGGTAAAGAAATCGTAGATGATTTTTTTAAGAATATAGAAGACATTGATGGTGTTGATAAGGATATTGTTAAAATGCTTACAAACTTATATGAAAATAACAAACTGACAGAAATCAATGTAAAGAACGAACTACCTAAACTCCGTATCCAAGATGGCAACAAAGATTAAGAATATAAAAATTAAGGGTATTAGAGGGGCAAAAGAGACTTTAGATTTAAATTTAAATGGCAAATCCATACTTCTATATGGAGATAACGGTTCTGGTAAAAGTAGTATATCTGATGCTGTAGAATGGTTTTTCACGGATAAAGTTTCCCATCTTTCAAGCTCTGAAATTGAATTAAAAGATGCTCTTAGAAATGCAACCATTCCTGATACAGAAAGTTCAGAAGTAAGTATAAGTTTCACAAAAACTAATTTAGATTGTTCAAAAACACTATCATTAAAAAAAGGTAAACTAATACCTGAAATTCTTAATACAACAGAGGAATTCTCTAATTATATTTCAAATTCTAACAGCGAAAATATTTTATTAAGGTATCAATATTTAACAAATTTCATTGATAATACAAAGGGTGAAAAATTAAAATATTTATCCGACATTATAGGTTTTGCAGAAGTAACCAAGAAAAAAGAGGTATTACAAAAATCACATAATTCTGTAAAAGCCGAGATAAAATCGCAAAACTTTGAAACCCAAATAAGTAGTAATAAACAAATTTTAATAAATAAGCTAGGTGCATCAATAAGTCTAGAAAAACAATTGTTTGACACCATTAATGAAAAAATTAAAAGTTTAAATACCGGAATTACAATTAACTCTATTGCAGATATCGGTAAATTACTAGAGCATATAAAGAGACCTGTAAATAACAATTTGACAATTGAATTAAAGTTTTTAGATGATACGAAAAATGCGCTAAATATTTTATTTAGTGAAATTGATTTGATTGACGGAGAGTATGTAAAATATTTCGAGGAATTCAATATAATTGCAAATGATGTAGACGCAATCATAAAAATATATTTAGGTGATTTATTGAATGCTGCAAATACTGTATTTAAGAAAAAAATTCATACTGATGAAAGTTGTCCACTTTGTTTACAACCTAAAAACAGTAATGATCTTCAAGAAGAAATTAAAGTTAGGCTAAAAGAAATTGAAGAATACTCGAAGAAAAAAGTGCCATTTGATAAGGCAAAAAAAATGGTTACTGAAATAGTTGCTGAAAGGATTAAAAGATTAGAAAACGTGCTCTTAAATACTGAAATTAATAAGGCAGAAAATGATACTATCAAAAAAGCCGTAATTTCTTTAAAGACAAAAATTTTTGAATATCAAAAAGCAATTGATGTAAAAGTTACTTCTGGAGATAAACCACTTAGTGCAGAACATTATAAACTCAAAGAAGAAGATTTTTCTATTTTAAATAGTATAATAGAACGTATTGTAAAAATTGAAGACTTTCTTAAGAACGACACTATTACAGTCTTATATTCAAATATTTTAGCGTCAAAAGAAGCATTTTTAAATATTCAAAAATTAGACAAGCAAAAAGTAGTATTAGAAAATCAACGCAAAACTCTAGAGTTGATTTATAATGAATTTGTTAAGAAACAAAAAGAAGCCCTTGAAGATTTTATCAATTCATTTTCTGAAAGAATAAATGAGTTTTACCAATATATGAACCCTGGTGAACCTTTCCAAGAAATTAAAATTGTTACTATTGGAGAGGATGATGAATTGAATGGTATTACAATTGAATATAAGTACAATGGTAATTGGGTATCGCCACCGCAAAAATACTTTAGCGAGTCGCATCTTAATTGCTTTGGGCTTTCATTTTTTCTTGCATCGGTAGAGGCATTCAACAATGAAAATAAATTCATAATACTGGATGATGTTATCTCAAGTTTTGACAGTACACATAGAAAAAGTTTTGCCGATTTACTTTTCGAAAAATTTTCTGATTATCAAATTATTCTTTTAACTCACGAAATAGAATGGTTTACAAATATCGTAAGTCCTTTGGCAAAGAAAAATGGCTGGTTAACAAACATAATTAGATGGACAGAAGTTAAAGGAACACATATTGATAGTGAACCAAAAACATTAAAAGACCTCGTTGAAACTTCTTTGGCTGACGGAATTACTGAAAATTTAGGAAATCCAATAAGAACTTATTTAGAACATTTTCTAAAAGATGTTTGTCTTAATCTTGATGTAAAAGTGAGTTATAAGCCTAATGTGGTTAATGAAAAAAGAATGGCTGATGAACTCATAAATGAACTAAAATCACGAATTAGTTCCAAAAGTCCAGATTTAAAAGCAAAACTTCCAGTAATTGAAAAAGTAGGTAATTCGTTGTTATTAGGTAATTTACTTTCTCACGACAATCCATTTAATCCAAAAATAGGAGACCTTAAAGCTTTTTGGAATGATATAATTGAGTTGGAAAAATTATTTATCTGTCAAGAAGCAGCTTGTAAAAAACCTAAAGTCAGTTTAATAAATTATGATACAGTTGCAAAAAAAATTAGATGTGGTTGTGATACAACAAAATATGATTGGAGTAAATAACGAGTTATAAAAAAATAGATTTATTTATCTTTTACAATATTTTATAATCTTCAAGTTTACAATTCAAATGGACACATTGAAAAGCATAATTAATAATAAAAGTTAAATGAAAATTATTACCGGAAATATCTTTAAAACTGAACACCAAACAATAGTAAACACAGTTAATTGCTTTGGCATTATGGGTGCTGGAATTGCTTTAGAGTGCAAGTATCGTTACCCTGAAATGTTCTTAAAATATAAAGATATGTGTGATAAAAAGTTGCTTGATATTGGCAAACTATATTTATATAAATCTAATCAAAAATGGGTACTTAATTTTCCAACAAAGTATCATTGGAAGTACGAAACAAAACCAGAATATTTAGAAAAAGGATTGCAAAAATTTAAAGAAACATACAAGGAAAAAGGAATAACTTCAATTGCTTTTCCTCTTTTGGGTGCTCAAAATGGAGGTCTTTCAAAAGAACAATCACTTGAAATGTTGGAAAAATACTTAAATAATATTGAAATACCTGTTGAAGTTTATCAATTTGATGCAGAAGCTCCAGATGATTTGTATGAACTTTTTAGTAAAACCTTTTTATCGATCAACAATTCTGACTTAAAAAAAATGAGTTTGTTAAAGGAAAACAAAATTATTTATTTGAAAGAAATACTTGAAAACCAGCATTTAAAAAATATGGGACAACTAGCAAAATATAAAGGAATTGGCGAAACTACAATCCAAAGATGTTTTGATTTTGCTATGCGTGCTGATACACTAAATATACAAACTAATCTTTTTTAATATGAACATTGAAACAGCAAAACAAATTCTAATAAAATCGGTTACCAATCTTAATACTAGAAGAGGAAGTGTTAATGGTCAAGATTTGCAAGCGGAAGTAATAAACAATGCTTGTTATTATTATTTAAAAAATCAAAAAGAACAATCAAGTAAGGCTAGAAGCATTGAGGATATGTTCATAGGAATATTAAAAGGAACAGAAGAGTTATTGCCTACAACTAAGGCTTTCACAGAAGCAGCTATGGAATTATTTCCAAATAATTATGGAGTAGCTGAGGCAATGAATGCGACTTTCGGAATACAACAAAATGTTGCTTGGGATGGTATGTGGGAATTTTTGATTGATTATTTTCAAAAAAATCACAGCATCCAAATTGATGAAGGTAATTATGATATAGCAATTTTCTACTCAACGAAGCATAAGCGTTTTGAAAATGATGGGCTCACTTCCGAAAGTGAGATTGAAAGAACAATTAGACTTAATTTTTCAAAGGATAAGAATGAAATTGTTGTATCAATAGAACCATCACTATCACCAAAGAAAGCATATATAAAAACCATTAAATCCAACAAATACATTTATGAAGGAGTTGATCCTGATTATGTGTTCAATGTATTTTTTGGTGATTTTGGTGAAGTAACAAAATTCATATTAAAAATGCCTAATAGGAATTTGAAAATAGTTTATTTTGAATAGTAAAGTCGAAATACTGGATTGCTATAATGAAAATATATATTTAAATATTCTCAAATTTCTTTTTGATGAATTAAATCAAGTAGAAGCTTTTTTAAATTCAATTGTTAAAAATCATGAATTTAATAAAATTGATGAATTGGAAAAATTGTATGAAAATATTTTTTCAAATGATTTACTGGTTAATCACATAAGCTACAAAGTTTCAAAAATAGTGCATTCACTTTCTTTATGGAGGAATGAAGAAAATTTGGACAGAAGCAATTCTTATTATCATTTAACATTAACCTTAAAATCAGAAACAATTGTTGAACTTGATAAAATTTATAGTTCTGTTCTATTGAAGATTTTGAGATTTTATAAACATTTATTTTCAAAAATAGACAACTTATCTGTAACTTTTAAAGCGGAACAAATAGAAGCATTTAATAGTATTCTTAACAAGGTAAAAGATGACAATAAGAAATTCTTAGAGTATTTTGAACGAAGAGAAGTAATCGGCAACAGATTAAAACTTGACGAACAAAAACTAAGTAAAATTCCATTCGGTGGTCTTTTCTACATAACACATATTGACAATATTGAAAGTATATTAAAATATGGGATCTTATCTCATAATCAAGCGCATCAAAAAGGATTAGTTAAAGTTGATATTTCAAACCAGACTGTTAATGCAAGACGAAATAGATTTGTGAGTTTACTCGGCGGTAATATTCACGATTATTCCCCATTATATTTCAATCATAAAAATCCAATGCTATATACTTTATGTAAAAATAAAGATAAAAACACGCTGGTCTTATTACGCATTAACCCTCATATTCTATTGATAGATGATGTAGCTTTTTCTGATGGAAATGCAGCTTCTAGTTCTACACACTTCTATAAGAATATTGATGATTTTAATAAAATAAACTGGAGTTTAATTAAACAAGGCTCTTGGTATAACTATGAATTCGGTATTGAAGAAGGTAGAAGAATAATGTGCTCAGAGGTACTTGTGAAAAACCAAATCCCATTGTTTGTTATAAATGACATTTTTGTTTATGATGAAAAGGTATTAGATAGGATTATACCTTTATTTCCTAATCACCTGGGTATAAAAACTTTCGTAAATAAGTCAATGTATTTTTAACAATTAAAATCAAAACATTATGGGGAATATTATAGCAACAAAATGTAAATCTTGTGGTTTTTCAAATGAGTTTAGATATGGTGGAGGCAAATTTAGTTATCAAACGAATTGTCCGGTTCCTGCTATTAATAAGGAAACCTTAGCATTTGAAAATATTAATTATTTAGAACACAAGAATTCCGATAAATATCTATTTTACACTGATGATGTTTTAAAAGGAAATAATCACGATAATAACAAAATCAATAATTTTGATTTAAAATTAAATACAGTCAATAATTATTGTCCAAAGTGTAAAGAAAAAGCCTTAGACTTTAGGATAACTATGCTTGTTGATTGAGTAATATCATTATTTCATTCAGCTGCACAAAACTTTCATTTAGTCCAAGTATTCCTAAACTCACTGTCACCCTGAGCGCAGACGAAGGGTTTGTTTGCTTCATTTCGCTAATGACAATTATTTTGTTTCAGCAAGTTCAATAAATCTACAAAAAGGATTAGCTAATTTAATTTGTTCCGGTGATTTACAATCGGGTTCAAATATTTTTGGTGAACCAACCATAATAAAAATTGCTTTAGCTCTTGATACTGCAACATTAAAACGATTGGGACTATATAAAAAATCCATTCCTCGTGGAGCATCTTCAGGCGATGAACTAGCTAGACTATATATAATTACAGCAGCTTCTTGACCTTGAAATTTGTCAACGGTTCCAATTTCAATAGTTGGTATTTTTTTTTGTAATTCAAACACACTACTGTTATAGGGTGTAATAATTTTGATGTCCGTACTTTGCAATGCTCTTTTAATATTTTGATCGTCATACCAAAACACATCACCTTTGGTTAATTCAGTTGTTATTTTTTCAATCACTTCAATCTCTTCGAGTGAAAAATTAGTATTTCCTTCATGTATTATCGATTTATAAAATAATCCAGAACCTTGAAATTCAGTATTACCTTCAACTCTTTGATGTTCTAAACCATCTACAGACTTTAATCTTGACTCGTAAAACATTTCAGAATCAAAAAAACAAATGGATGGGTGCATTCTATATGTTTTTTCTAAAAAGATACCTTTTTCTTTTGAAATTGTTTTTTTACCTTCAAGTAAATGTTCTAATGCTGAAACATCTGTTCCGTCAGGATGAACACCTTTCATTGGTTGTTTTAATTGTTGATGGTCACCTAAAAAGACAATGTTTTTGGATGCTTGAGTTACAACTAGAGTATCAATTAATGCAAATTGTCCAGCTTCATCTATTATCAAATAATCTACCTTGTTTTTAAGATTTTCATTACACCACATAAAACTTGTACCAGCAATTACTTGATATTTAGCAATGTTTGTAACTATAGTATCAATATTTTTAGCCATTTCCCATGAGTAATCTCCATCATCATTACTAGAGCCTTTATAAATTATTGAAATATCGATGCCTTGTTTAATGGCTAATTTTTGTACTTTATCAAGTAAATTAATGATTACTTTATGACTCAAGGCAGTAATGCCAATTTTCTTGCCTTTTTTAATTAGTTCAAGAACCATATGACTTCCTGTATAACTTTTTCCAGATCCCGGCGGTCCTTGTATGGGTAGATAACTGTTATTTAATTTAGAAGCCCAATCAATACTTTTTGCAACTAAATCAGTTGTATCAATTATAGGCTGTAATAAATTGGGTAAGGTATTCAACAATAAATCTCGTGTAACTTTATAATCACTTTGACTATTTTCAAAACCATTAGCTAAAATCCATTCTGCAAATTGAATTAAGGCTTCTTCTTTATCTTTTGTACTAAATTGTTCAAATTTAATTATAGTGTTAGGGTGTATATCTTTTATACTTGGGCCTTTTTTTATTTTGACAATACCATGCAATTCATCAATTTCAATAATTTCCATTAATGTTTTCCCATCTTCAATTTTCACTTTATTTCCAGGCCGTAGTTCACATTCTTGACTAGGAAAAGTATAAGTATCAATAAAGCTTCTTTTATCAGGAACACTTTGACCTGTAAACTGTAGATAAGTTAAAGTAGATTTTTCATCTAATAATTCATCAGGTTCTAATTCCAAAATCCTATAATATTCCCACCAAAATGATTTTTGTTCTCTTCGATACCAATCAAGCATATTAGCGAGTATAAATCTTGCTTGTTGTTCTTTATTTCGTTCATTAATATCTAAAGGAATATCTTTCATTAATGCATCATAAATGGGTGTAATTCTTTCTAAATGAGCAGTAACACTATCTGGTACTTCTACAGTATTTTCAATTGGTCTTTCAATTACTTGACCATTAGTAATTAATAATGCTCTTTCTTTTTCAAGCCACAAATGTAAATTTAAGGTAGAATAGCAATCATCTTGATTGTAAAGCTGAATGGCAGCTTTCATTTCTTCAGTAATTAATTCAAATTTTTTACTCTCGAGTAAAAATTCATAATCGGCTTTAAATTTGGATAGGGTTCGTAAATCCATTTCTCGAACAAAACCATGATAAACTTCTAGGTCTTTTAATGAATATCGTTCAACTCCTGCTCTTATTGATTGTTTTAAAACCCTGTGCAAGTCAATAAAACTTTTGGTTCTAAGTAGTATATCTATTTCATTTTCCTTAATAGCATATTTTCCCATCATTCTTTTCAGGGCAATGGTTTCATAAGGAGCATAATGGTAAATATGTAATCCAGCAAATTCTTTTCTTTTATCAAAAACAAAATCAATAAACTGCTCTAATGCAGCTTTTTCTTCTTCTAAGTTGGAAACCCAAATACAATGATATTCTTTTTGAAATACCCAACCAAATAGATATTCTAATCCTGAAGGTTCTACTAAAGGGTCACCTTCAAAATCTAAATAAATATCTCCATCAGAGGGTTCTGGTAAATTATAAAAACCAGTATTCTCAATGAGTTCTAATACCTCATATATAGGCTTTTGAGTAGTTCTTGTTTCGTTTTGAACTCTTGCTTGTTCTCTTAACTTTGTGTAAGTCTCTTTAGAACCTTTTGTTGGTTTAAAAGGAATCGGTAAAGTTAGTTCAGACATTGCTTGTAATTTGGTAATACCGTGTTGTTTTACTTCTTTGATTTGAGAAGTTCCCATACCTGCAATAAAACTTAAATGGTCATCTTCTCTTCTAATACTGTTACAATGTTGCCACCAATTACATATATCACAATGGGAACAAGGTTCTGGATAGGTAGCAATTGGAGTATTTATAGCATTGTCAAGTCTTTTTTTTATTAATCTTAAGTAAGAAATATAGTCATTCACACGATAAGACAGCTCACTTTCAGGTGTTTTAACATGCATGTATTCAGGCAACAAACCTTGTATTTCTTCAATTATTTCTGAATATAATGATATTTGTAAAATTGTACCAGCTCTTGTCTGTGTCGATAATTTTGTGTCTATAACTTCATAAGACCAATTTCCAAGCGCACTTGGAGTAGCTACTTTTATTAAAAAATCAGCCCACCCTTGCCATTTTTCATTACTTAATCTTGCTTGATAGATATAGTCAGCACCTTGACGCATAGCTTCAATTGTTTTTTGCTTTGCATTTAGTTCTTCAGAATTTATTTTAACAATTGAAAGACCTTTAGTTTCTAATTCAATTAAAAAAGAATTTTCAAAATCAATACCTCTTTCTCTCAAAACATCTAAAACCCTATTATAATTAATTGGCTTTTCTTTTAAATCTTGAACAACATCATAATTAAGATTAGTTAAATGTTTGCAATGAATGTGATCCGATAAATCTGAAGCTGAAAAAATGATTTGATTATTTGACTTTCTCATAGTAGAATAAAAAAATTAATTTGTATTTAATTATAAAACCAAATGTAACGATTTAATGTAATATGTTTAAAAAGTTGGAGGTTTTACTCATTCTTCGAGGTCTCCTGACCTCGCAACAAAACAGCATCAAAACACAACTAGTATAGTACCCCTTAAGATTATATTATAAAATTAAAAAGTACAAGTGCGGTCAAAGTAAATATATTTTCAAATTTAAAATAGCACTCTAAAAACAACGATGCTATTTAATTTTAAATCCAAACAATTAAAACCAAAAACTTTTTAAAATAATTATTCAGTATCTTTAAACGTCAGATAATGGCGCAGTAACCGTTTACTTTTGTCCTATGGAAAAGTTTATGGTCAAATTCACCAATCGCATCAAAGAATACCTGGCACAAGAAGCCCAAAATAGTATAAAAATGGATACATCAGTAATAAGCAGACGCCAACAATTAATTCTAAACAAATTACGCAAAGGCAATCATACCTATGAGGAGATCTCAAGGTATCTTGAAATAGAATCAGAGATACACAGCCTTGACCTCATCATTTCCAAAAGAACATTACAAAGAGATATAAAGACCATCGCTGAGGTATATGGGCTAGAAATAAAATACGATAGACAAGTAGGGAAGTACACCATTGCAAACGACCTGCAATCGTTAACCCAACAAAAATTGTTAGAAACGGTAGACATCTACCATGCCTTGTTATTAAAAGATAAAATCTCTGACAAACTAATCTTCGAACAACGTCAACCCCAAGGTACTCAGCATCTGGTTCCAATTCTAAAGGCAATAACGGATAAAAAACAAATCAAATTCAACTATCAAAAGTATTGGGAAGAGCAAGAGGAAACCAAAACAATTGAACCGCGATTTTTAAAAGAATACAAACAGCGATGGTATGCGGTTGGAATAGATATACAAAAGGCAGCACCTAGAATTTATGGGTTAGACCGTATTCAAAATCTAATAATCACTGCAACAGATTGTAAATTTGAGAATATGGATATCGAGTCACTATTCACAAATAGCTTCGGAATCATTTCTCCCAATAACGAAAAGCCTATGCTCATCGAACTGACGTTTACTGCTTTTCAAGCAAAATATATCAAGAGTTTGCCTTTACATCATTCACAACAAATCATAAAAGAAGAAGCAGAACAAGTTATTTTCAGTGTTTTTGTAGTGCCAACATTCGATTTTAAAATGGAGTTAATGTCTTATGGTGATTCTTTAGTAAACATAAAACCAGAGAGTCTTAAAAACTTGATAATCAAGGAGTATAAAAATGCGTTAGAAGTATTAAAAAAAGACAAAACAAAAAATAAATTATGAAAACATTTAGAGAATTAATTTATAATTATCATAGAATAATATGTATTCCTCCTTACCAAAGGGCATACGCTTGGGGTGAAGAGCAAATTGAACAATTTATAAATGATTTAATTGAAATGCAAAATAAAACATATTATTATGGGCATTTTATTTTGGAAGAGACTGACGATAAAACTGTTGAGGTTATAGATGGTCAGCAGAGAATTACAACTTTTATGCTGTTTATTTTATCTTCAAAACTATACTTAAACTATGCGTTAAGTTCAGATGATAAAATGCTTTTACGTAATAGGTTTAAGACGATTAAATATGATTCTGATAGGTTTAAACAACTTGTAGAAGCTATTTTAGAACAAAATACACTTATTAAAACATCTTTAGAAGACAAGTCTTCTATAAAACGTATAGTTATTGCTATTGAATGTTTTAAAACACAATTTCAAAAAATAGGAGAATCAAAAAATGTTGAATCTTTAATAAAAACAATACTAAATGCTGAAATTTCTGTGCATAAAGCAAAGGATAAAAAAGTAGCTGTTCAAATATTTGAATTACAAAATTCTAGAGGTATATCATTAGATTTAATGGAGAAATTTAAATCTCGTTTAATGAAAGAAATTTATTTACACTCACCAGATGAAAATGCTGCTGACAAAAACATAAAAGCGTTACAAGATGACTTTGCCCATATTTATGCATTAGAAGAGAAAACAGCTGAATCTAGTTTTAGAGGAGATTTAAAATTAGATAATATTTTACTGCATCATTTGAGAGTCATTGATGATGGTACAAAGAAAGAATACAACGATTTTTTTTCACCAGCAATTGGAAAAATCGAAGAGAATGTTTTAAAGTATATTTCTGATAAACTAAATGAAAAAGAAAATCTGAGTGATAAAGAAAAGTATATTTTAAACTTATCAAAATTATTTAAAGAATCTGTAGAATTTGTTTGTGACAGTTTAATCGATTTAGATGAAAAAAAACCACTAGTTGGAGACTGTATAATTTTAGATAAAATTCATTCATTAGAGTTATTTCTGCTTTTACTTCATCATAAAAAGATTGATGAACTTGATTTAACAAAATGGGAACTACTATTATATACTAGAGATTTTCATAGCCAATATCATGGTTTACATCATAGAGACAATTTTCAAGGGATATATAGTCAAATTTTAAATGAAAATAAAGGGGTCAACGAAATAATTAATTTCTTCGTTACAAATGGTTTTGTTGGAAAGCTTCATGGTAGATTGCAAGATATATTTATCGAAGATGTTCTAAATAAAAATGAGGATAGCATTAAAAAAAGAGCATTTAATTTTTGGAAAGAAAAAATGACATATTTGCTTTACAAGTATGAGATAGAGAATTTTGATACGCCTACAGAATTAAGGAAAGAAATTAGAATACTGTTTAAAAAAGGAAAATCAATTGAACATACTTTACCTCAAAACTGGATTGAATTGATAGAGAATTCAGATAACAACGAAGTATTTAGAAATAGCATTAATTCTAGAATAAATGGCATTGGAAATTTAATGATTATAGGTAATCGTGAAAATTCACGGGAGGGAAATAAACACCCTAAGGTCAAGAATTATGATATTAAGGAATTTGGCAATTACGCAGAGCATGAAAAAAATAAAGACAAGTGGGCTAATCATGAGAATTGGGCAGGCTTAATAGATAAGAGAGGTGAGAAGATTTATCATTTTATGAAAACGTATTTTTCTGTAAATTTTTATGATGGGGTAAAATGAAAAGCACTTACACAATACTTAGAAGGTTAAAAAAACAGACCAATCAAAATCTAGAAGGATTAAAAACAGGTTTCCTAAAATTTGATAAATTTACCAAGGGCTTTCAACCAGGTCAACTCATTTTAATGGCTAGCAGACCAGGAATGGGAAATTTAGCATTTGCCAAATGTCTAGTACTCAATACAAGTATCAGACATCAAAATCAAGTAGCCATTTTTTCACTAGAACAATCAGCAAAAACCTATCTTCAAAAAATGATAGCCACTGAAGCAGGCATATCATATGTTGAGGTTCAAAGACAAAATCATTTGGAAGAAACTACCCAAAAATTAAATACAGCCACTGCCAAAATAGCACAAGCACCCATTTTTATAAATGACGACCCATCTTTTACCCTAAATGAGTTAATTTTTAAAGTAAAACAATTGAAAAGTAAGCATACCATAAAGTTGTTGGTAATTCATGGATGTCATTTAGTAACGGATAACGAACAGCACACCCATTCCAAGCTCCAAGAGCAGGATTTTATAGGTGCCAAATTAAAAGAATTAGCAGAATATGAAAACATAGCAATCATCATCACCCAAGAACTTCCAGACAGCTTAAAATCGTATGCTAATAATGAGGGAATACCCACACTTAAGGAAGTATATGAAGATACACCCATAGCAAAACATGCAGATCTTGTTACATTTCTTTACAGACCCGAATATGATGGATTAAAAACCTGGTATGACACCCACGAATCTTGTGAAGGGGAAGCAGCGTTAATAATTCTAAAAAATAGACACGGAAACCTCAATAATTTCAAACTGTCTTTTGATGGATATAGTTCTCGTTTTACGGAGGTGGATGACCTAATTTTTACTAAAAAATCATAGGAGGCCAGACAGATTAATGAAAATTAAATTTTTAAATGTAAGGGTGTTTATAAAGTGTTTTTTAGTCTAGTTTTATGGAGTATTTAATTCAGCAATCTCTTTTTCAGTTTTAGGAATTAGTTCTCCAATTTTCCTTAAATTATGAACAGTTTCCTCAAAATCTAGCATATTATTTTTATCCGTTTTTCTATATTCCGTGCTTAATTTAGCAACTCCCATATATTTTCCATACCTCCCAAATTTACTAATTTCAATTTGTAGTAGATTTGCATTTTTAAATAAAATTTCTCTATAAAATTCTCGAATTTCAGTTCTTTCATTTTCATTGTATGCATAAAGCATGAAAACTAATTGATGTTGTTCTATTTGTATATAATAATCAAACTCTTTTTCATTTATTTTTGAATTTTTCCATTGCCACCAAAATCCCAAAAACCCTCCAGAAACATTTGGTACATATCCCCAGTCTCCACCAATATTTTTCTGCAATTCTAAGTAAAAACCTTTCCATGAAAGCCAATGCCATTCATTAATTGGAGTAACTTTATATCTATTTATTTTGTCATCCAAACTTTGTAAGCTTTTGTAATAATTTGTGATTGTATCATGTTGTTTTTCGTTGTCCGTATTTTCAAAATACTCATGAAGTATTTCAAGCATATCAGTTCTTGTAAAAACCGAAAATCCAGCATCAATGATTTCGCTATAATTCCCTAGTGCTTCCATTTCAAAGTAAACAAGTTTTACGTTTAGTTTTGAATTTTTAAAATGATTTTCAGCAATTTCAGTATATGTATGTAGTAGGGTTGTATCTCTTATAGGCACTTTTTTATATTCAATGACGATAAAATATGCCTCATTGATGAAAGCCCAAACATCAATTTGATTCCATTGTCCTCCTGCTTCAACGCTCCTAATTGGATAATTTGATGGTTCTCCTAATAATCTTTGTACAAATAATTTGGCACAAGAATGTAAGGTACTATCTAATTTTTTATAATCTTCAGCTGACCATTGAATAAACCAAGTTAAAAAAGCATCCTGAGAAAGTTCGGTGGTAGTATAGTTGAATACATCGGGAAATTTTTTCATAGCTCTTAATTTTTTAAATTTTATAAAGAAAAGTATTTCATAAGATTGGTCATAATTGAGAAAGCTCATTTTTCACTACTTGCCACCTGTTCTAATTGTATATTTTGAAGTAGTTTACATACAAATGAGTATCGAAATTGGTTAACATTTGTAATAATAAATTAAGATTATTTATTTAGTTTTTAATACATTAATCAATAAAAGATGATACTGAATCAATTTCCAACTCAATCAAGTAAATCCCATATTCCATATAATCTTCTGATCCATCAGAAGTTCTAAAAGAGGTAATAATGCCATCTTTTTGCTCTCCAAAGAAGAAAAGTGTAACTTTTGAAAATGGAATAGGTTCCCAAGCCTTTATTTTTTCATCGATAAAATTAAGATCGTATCGCTCTATTTCCAACATTTTTAGAATATCATTTAATTCTAAAAATACACGAACGGTATAATCTTTCCAAGATATTTTATACATCCCATCATACGATAAAGTGAAGTCAGTTACTTTAATTTTTTCCATTGTAATTGTATTTTAAATTTCTACTACAAAGAACTTACATCACTACGTCAAAATATGACGGTTTAGCTTTATTATAAACAAAATAATAAAAAGCATACTGTCAGTTTTATTCTTTTTTCATATTTTTAAACAAAAAATTGAGCTATGAAAAACACACTTTATTTATTGGTCCTTTTTGTTATTGTATCTTGCTCACGAGATGGAATTACAATTCCAGATGAACAAATTCAAAATAATGATAACGACAATGCAGTTTATTTAGATGATAATGGAATAACCATTAAAGCTAAAGATTGGGCAGAAATTGGTGATACTGGTATTATCAATAAAATTACTTATACAATTGTAGATGAATTAATACTCTCAAGAATGATTCTCGATGATAATGATGTTTCTATAGTTTGTACTTCAAGAATAACAGATATGAATAGTTTGTTTTATGGGAAAACAAATTTCAACCAAAACATAAGCTCTTGGGATGTTAGCAATGTTAAAGATATGAATAGAATGTTTAATGGGTGCAGTTTCTTTGACCAAAATATTGATAGTTGGGATGTAAGTAACACTAAAAGTATGTCAGCAATGTTTAATGGAAATTTAAGATTTAATCAAACTCTAAATTCTTGGAATGTAAGTAAAGTTGCAACTATGGATTCCATGTTTAAGGGGTGTATTTTTTTTGATCAAGATCTAAGTAATTGGGATGTGAGTAATGTTGTAGGAATGGGCTCAATGTTTGAAGGATGTACAAATTTTAATGGAAATATCACTTCTTGGAATGTTAGTAAGGTCAATGATTTTAGAAGTATGTTTCAAAACTGCAACAAATTTAATCAAGACGTAAGTAAATGGGATGTGAGTAGTGTTATGTATATGATGAGAACATTTGCTGGCTGTCATGTATTCAATCAAGATATTAGTAATTGGAATGTAAGTAATGTATTATCTACTCAACGAATGTTTAATACATGTTATAAATTCAACTCTGATTTAAACAAATGGGATGTTAGCAATGTTGAGAATATGGAAGGTATGTTTGGGAGTTGTCATGAATTTAATGGGAATGTAAGTTCTTGGGATGTAACCAAAGCAAAAGATATTTCTGTAATATTTTCTAGTTGTTATAAATTTAATAGTGATGTAAGTACTTGGGATATTAGCAATGCTGAATCTATAGGTTCAATGTTTATAAATTGTTATGAATTTAACCAAGACGTCAGCTCTTGGGATGTTAGAAATGTAACATATTTAGGTTCTATGTTTCGAAATTGTTATAAATTCGATCAGGATATTAGTTCTTGGGATGTAAGTAAGATAACATTTATGGACTTCTTTTTAGACGAAACAAATCTTTCATCTACGAATTATGATAAAATTTTATCTAATTGGTCTAAGTTAAGTCTAAAACCTGGTGTTAAATTGGATGCCAAAGGTATTACTTATTGCAATAGCGAATCTGATAGGCAAATACTAATTGATAAATTTAATTGGAATGTTAAAGATGCAGGTTTAAACTGTAATTAATATCAAATTAAAATGCTTAAGCTTAGAAGTGTTCAATAAACTGTGTCATTTCATTTTATTCTACCACTAAAATACGCATTTAAATCATTATGAATAGCAGACCAGTAAAAATTATTTGAATTTCCAGTCATTAACAATAAAATTCAAATCTTAATCTTATTGTGTAATAATATTTTTTTTATTATTTAATAATTATATTTGGTCTTGAAAAAATTAAAATGAAAAAAACTCTTCTACTATTAGTAGCTATTATCTCATTAGCATCTTGCGAATTTAAAAAAGGCAACTCTTTAGAAAAAAAAGAAACTAAATCTGATATAGAAATATCTTCAAAAATCCCAGAAATTACTGAGCAAACTAATGAAGAAAAGGAAAGAAAATTTATATTAGAAATATATTCTCAATTCAAAGAAGAATTTTCAAAATGTGATCAAAATATAGTTGCAGCTTCAGACTTTAATGGTAAAAAGGAATTTTGGAGAATTTGTGAAAGTAAAAAAGGAAAAAAAATAATTATTATTAATTCACAGGAGGATTCTTTACTCTTTGAAGAAATTTATTTTGAGAAAAATGGAGAGTTGATTTATGCACTAGAATCCTCAATGTATATGCCAATTAATCATTTTGCGACCTCACCATGGGTTTGTGAATTTTATTTTAGAGGAGGAAAACTTCTTTATTATGAATCTTTAGGTCATGGAAAAACAGAAACTGATGAATGGGAACCTGAATCAATTTTTGAAATGTTCAAAAATAGGTTGGCTGAACTAAAAAATATTTCAAAAGAAATAGATTGATTTATGCTAAATATTGCAATTAAATGCTATTTATGTATGAAAAGTAAAATTAAAACCTAAAAATTAATTATTAAATTCTAATTTATCAAAATCCATTTTTTTATATCATAATTAGCTTCAGCTTTATCTTGAGCTGATTTATCAAGTTCAAAATAAAAATTAATACCAGTAATTTTTTCAACTTCATCAATAGATGTTGCAAATGAATAAATAGATTTATCTGATTTTTCATTTGGAATCATGAATGCAATACCCTTTGCATTACCATTTTTAAAACTAATAAGTGTTTTAAAAAAGGCTCTTGGAACATTTACTTTATTTGTACCAATTTGATCAATTGGATTATCTAAAATTGGACCTGTAACTACATATATTGAATCATTAAAACTTGACCAATATTCTACTTTTCCCTCAAGAGACTTCCATATACCTCTATTAAAAGCAGCTTTTTGAGGTGATATATTACTTAAAAAAAAACTTTCACTCATTGAATCAAAACTAAAACTCATTGCTTGAGCAGGAGCCAAATGCCCCATATCATAACCACTACCCTTATAATCATCTGGTGACGCGGATTTTGTTTTCACAGAAGGATCTTCTCTGTAATCATTTGTTCTAATAACTTTACTATTGTAATTATTAATTGAAACCTTATAGAAGACCCATTCTGCCTGCTCGTCTTTTTCACTATACGAGGCCATAAAATATTTATGTCTAATTATTTGGTTCGATTTAGAGGTTGGATAATAGAAGAAATTGTTTGAAATAGGCAAAATAACATCAAGATTATCAGTGCTTTTTTCATGGTTTATAATGCCATTTCTTAATTTGGCATTAGCAGATTTCGAAGTACAATTTATAAATTGAATAACAATAAAAAAAAAGAATAATATTTTTTTCACAATAATTTTAATGTTTTAATAATTTAATTCAATTATATATTCTCATAGATTATTATATTTTTAGTAAATTTTTTGTGATTTTCACCTTTAAACCAATCTAAGCTCACCCAAATACCTAATGAATCTTTTCTGAAGTCTAAACCATTTAATAATTCGTTCGATAATTCTTCTTCAGGCAATAGAAATTCTGCAAAAGCATGGCCACTTTCATCATCAAATCCACCAATCATTCTTGACTTTAAACCAATTTGCCTTGCCATTGAAGCCATTAAAATTGCAAAATCATCACAATCACCTGAATATTGATCATTGTATTTTAATGATAGAGTTGCTTCTGCTGACCTCCAAGTATCTTTACCTGTAATAGGATCAAAAATATAATGCCAATTCTTGAAAACATAATTTTGCATTGCTAAAATTTGTTCTAATTGAGAGCCACTCGTATTGAGCTTTATATTTAATTCAGATACTTCCTTTAACACTAAACCTTCAACTTGTATTAAATTTCCAATTACTGGAGGAATTTTACTTTTTATCAATTCTTCATTAATACGATTTTTTTCATTTGGTGATACAATGTCTTCAATATTAATAATTTGAGGTTCCGATTTTTTTATTATTGTATTAGGTTCAGGTATTGTGTTTTTTTTACTTGCCTCTGATTTAGCCATTGCAATTATTTTTGAACGGCCTGATCTAGAACAACTACTACAAGAATTAAAGATAAAAGATGATATTATTAAAGAAATAGTTATTATTAATTTATATTTCATACTTATTTAAATATTTTTTTTTGGGAAGTTTTATTCGCTTGGCTTTTTAAATCTTTATTATTTTCAATATCATTTAAAAATTTACCAACTTTAGATGTTACTTGTATTGTAAATCGTCTGTTATTATTTTCATCTTCCTCATCACGAGAATGGCTGAAATATCCGCTCCCAGCAAGAATTACTTCACACTGAGTTCCTAAACTATTGAAATCAGCACCAATTTCTTTCCAATAATTAAATAAAGACAATGCTCTATTATAGCTTAGATTATATCCCATGTTTGGATTAGATACCCAATTGTTATTAGACCTTTGAGCATTGCCCTCGATTATTAATAAATAATCAATTGTTTTACTTGTATCAATTATACTTTTAACCTTATTAAATAAATTTTTTCCTGCCTTTGCTAGATTTATTCTTGTAGATAAAGGAATATCTATAATATTTGAACTATTTGATTTGAAACGAACATCAATGTTTAATTTGTACCTTTTGTTTACTGTGTCGAAATGATAATAAGTATTGTCTAAATTCTCTATCGCTTTTTGAATATCTTTTATTTCTTTTAGTTGGTTAGCTTGCACTTCAAGTGTGTTTTGTTTGGTTTGAAGAATTGCAAATGAAATTACATACAATACAAGCATTATAAAAAATAAACTAGTCATTAAATCTGCATAACTTACCCAAAAAAAACCTGACTTTTTCATGATTAATCTGTTTTACCAATTTTTGGTACGATCTGTATTATAAACCTTTGATTTTTTGTTTCATTAATAAATAAATTATTTGGATCTCTATCAAATCTACCAACTCCTCCCCATCCATTACCTGAAATTTGTAAATCAACTAATCCATTGTATTTTGAATCTTCAAAATCAATACCTAACTTATTCCAATAGTCCCATAAATAAAAGGCTCTTTTATAGCTTCTATCATATTCTTCAAATAAATTTTCATTTATAAGTTTAGAAGAATAGCCAGCTATAATTAGAAGGTATGAAACATTTTTCATGTTGGGATTTAAGTTTTTTTTACTTATTAAAATATTTATTGTGCTTTCAAGTTCTTTTCCAACAACTGTTATTTTTTTTATAGTTTCTTTGGAATTAATTAAACTATATTCATCAATATTTGTTTTACCTACTTTAAATTTCACATCAAAACTTAAGGTAAATCGTTTATACTTTTCTTCATAGCGAAATAATGAAGAATTTTTTATTAAAGGCTCTAAATTTTTTTCAACATCATCAATTATTTTTGCTTTTTCAGCCTGTATTAGTAGTAATTTTTTATTCTGCTCTAAATCAATTATCAGGGAATCTAATTTTTGATTAACATTATTCAGTTCATTTATTTTTATTTTGAATAAGGTGAATGACACAACATACAACACCAACATTATAAAAAATAAACTTGTCATTAAATCTGCAAAACCAACCCAAAAGAAGTTAGATTTTTTCATTATTTAATTATGTCAAAATACAGTAATAACGAAAAAGCACCATAAATAATGATGGTTACATAAGCCCCTACTTTTAGAACATCAGAAAAGGTATCAAATTTAGATTTTTTAATTTTTTCAATAGAGGGTGCGAATAAATTAGAAGATGTTTTTGCTTCAGATAATTGACTATTCTTATTTGCGTTACCTATTGCAAGAATAATATCTTGACAACTATTTTTAAAGACTTGTGACAAATCAGTCTTTAAATTTTCTAAGCCTTTATCTATACTGCTCAATTGTTGTAATTGATCTAATTGATCTAATTTTTCAAACTTAGGACGGCTATTTTCATAGGCTTGTTCCGTTCTTAGAATTTGATCATCCATTGCTTTGGTAAACTTTTCAATAGACTGTAAAAATGCAGTAGATAGTTTTGAGTCAAAGCCTGCAATTGCCTCATTAAACAAATTAAATTGTTCTTGAGATAATTTTCCTAACTCATTAATCGCTTTAGCCATTTTTGATTCTGTAGCCACTACAGCTTCGTTCACTGCATCACCATATTTTGAAAATGTTTGAATATGGTTATTAAAAAAAGTAGTTGCCGAATTACTTGTCTCTATATTATTCTTAATACCTTCTAAAACAGCATTGATATTTTCGGTAGTTCCTATAAAATGTTGTAATTTTTTTACAAGTTCAGTAGTTCCATTCATGGAATTATTTAACTGATTGTAATAATTTGCAAAATTCTTAAAAGAATCCATCATTATATCTAATTGACCAAACACTTCAACATTAGCAGTTGTAATTTTAGCTACATCTAGCTTGCTAATATCATTAATCAGTTTTTGTTCTCTCTCTATGGTGCTTGAAGTAGTTCGTACTATATAGTCTAGGTGAGTTATTGATTCGATAGTATTTCGAGCAAAAATATCTAACTTATCCGATAGAATGGAAACTTCTGGCAATTTCCCTATTGCCATTTTTGGCATTAACTCCGATTGTAATTTTGATAAAAACTCACTTTTTTCTTCATCGGCCTCAGTCTGTGCGTCTTTATATACTTTAATTGAAAAATACGTCGTTATAATCAGCCCAATTACACTCGCAGACATTGCCCACTTTACTCCATTAATTAAAGGTTGTATAGAATCTAAGGCATTACTACCACCATCAAAAGAAACTGAAAAAAGGCCTAAAATAATTCCAATCATAGTAGCAGCTAACCCTAAATATAAAGGGGCTGGAATTCTATTTTCTATTTGGTTTTCAATCGTTTCAGTATGTTTATCAACAATATCTTTTATTAAATGAAAATCAATAGATGCTCCTTTGTTCTTTATTAAATACACATTTATGTATTTTACAATAGTACCAAGTACTTTGCTATTTCTTTTGTAGTCTAAATATGTAATCGTAATATTTCCTTCTTCTTCTAAATTAGAGAGTATTTCATCTATATTACCAGAGTTGTAAATACTTTTTGTCACATTTTTTTGAGAAATTACTGGAAGCGCATCAAAATCAAAAATAGCACGATATTCAACAATCTTATACCATAATATTCTTGCTAAATTTAACTGTAAAGCAATTATTCCAATAATTATAACAACTTCTATATAAGTTAACATAGTTTAATTAAATTTTATTCTTATTTTCTTTTTCACTACCCAATCTTGACCTTCTAAAACAACCTTACCTTTTTCAACTACCTTTATTCCTTTCGCATCAGGGCTGTATACATTTTCATAATCACAAACAGTTTCTAAATATATGTTAGGAGAATTTAGTGCTCTAGATAAATCCGCTGATTCGATTAAAGAGATTATACCCTCATTTTTATCTTTAGAAACTTCAACAATATAGAGAGAGGTTGTTTTTTTTGATTCACTTTCATCTTCTTTTGCAAATCTTCTTTCCTTAAAAGGTACTGGAAGGTATATTAATGTTTTACTTGTTTTTAAAATATCTAGATTAATAATTATTGGTTTTTCATCTTCCAAAAATGAATTATCAACGTTTTCCATTACCCTTTCTGCTGTTGCAGGCATGTCAGTTATTACTTTCTTTTCTTCATTAAAGCTCTGATTGTTATAGTTTTGATCTCTTAAAGAATCAAGATCTTTAATACATTTTGCATGGGTAATTTTTAAGTTATCATACCTTTCACTTAAATCTTTAATTTTTCTTTCATTTGAGTACTCTTTACTCCTTAAAATAGACTTATAAGACTTTTTATTTCGTAATGTTTTTATTGCTAAAAAAACATTTAAAATAAATGACAATACAAGTAGCGCTTTGATTAACATTTTAGTTTTTTTATATATTATCTTTTATAAAATCATTATTTATTACTGTTACTGAAACCAACAATACTTAGTAGTCTATATTTTATATTTACTAGGTAAAATGAAACGTTACTTCCTCAACATTTTTAATACTTTACCTTAAGGCTTGTCATTTTTTTGATATTTTTATATGAAAAATATGTGTTATTTATTAACGATTTCTCTAGTCAATTCATTTAATTTTCCAATTAGAGGAAAAAAGAACAAAGTTTCACCTAAAGGATCTTCATCAACGGCATCAGATTTTAATTTAGCGATGCCTTGCATTTCATAATCTAATAAATCTAGGGATTTAATTTTATTAAAAATTTCAGAAGAGTTATTTGAAACATCAAATCTGTCCCTGAAATTTTGCTCAATCATTAACTTATTAAATAATTTATAAAAATCCTCCACATTTTTGACAACGCCCTTTTTATAAGAATCATTTAAATCTTTGTATTTTATGGTAGTTTCTGAAATTTTACTTATGCTTTGTACCGAAAGCTCATCAGCATTCCCCGTATTTATCTCTACCAATACTGAGTGATTTAAATCTCCTAAATCATTGTCGACATAAAATCCACCTTTACAAGTCACTTCTTTGGGATTTTCACTTCCTTTTATAGAGATATTAGCCTCGTTTTCATTGTACACATTGTTAAAAATAGCTTCAAAAAGTTTCTTTAGAGCTGTATATTTATTTGTGTCTTGATCAAGAATTTGTAAGGTTTTTGAGCCTGTTCCACTAAATATTAGATTTCTTGGGGTTTCCATCCCTTTTACCTTCATTAGTTGTGCTATGTGATATATTATGGAAGAATAAAATAACAAAAAGATAATTTTAAAATCACCATCATTTGCCAATTTTTCAGAAAAATCTAGATTCTTTAGTTGCTTGTCTTGTATGTTTTTATTCTCATGCAACGAAAAGAAAAAGTTTACTATGTCTTGAGATGACTGGTTATCATTGTACAATTTTTCCAAAATCTCTAATTCAGCTTTTAAGTTGTTTTGAATTAGAATTTCTTTAAAATTAGGGTAGTACTTTTTAACAAAACCATTACTATTAATGCTCCCATTAAAACCATCCCCAAAAATTGCGTTTCCAGCAAATCTAAATGATGAAATTAGCTTTGGTTCGCCATCAGCATAAATCATTATATCCGTTGTACCACCCCCAATATCAATGGAAACTGAAGGTTTAGCCATCGCGTGAATATCTCCTTTTGCTTTATAAAAATAAAATGGAGCAATACTTTCAGGAAAATTAATAAGGTTGTCAGTACTTAACCCATTTCCGAAAACAGTTTTAAAATTATCTTTCCAAATCTTTCTTAATCTGTTTAAATGACTAGTAGACATACTAACAGGATAAAACCAAGATATTTTTGTATTTGCTAAGTTCCCATCGTTTATTAAAACTTTGTTTTTACACAACATTAATAACTCATTAATATAAAGCGATAAGCGAGTATTGCTATCGTTATGATCACTAGCCCATTTTAAATCCGTATATGCCTTTAGATACTTTCTTATTGCTACTTTTTCATAATCAAAACCAGCATTTGCATCAGCAAAAACAAATGTAGGTAGGTTATAATTAACCTCTTTGTTTTGCACCAGGCATGTCCTAAAAGGAGCATTTCTTAATTCATTCTTCCCGAACTTTTTACTAATTACTTCTTGTTTTAAATGTGATTCACCATCGACTACAGCAATGATTTCAGCACCTCTTCTAGGCGTGTTATCGGGCATTAAAAATGCTATTTGCTTATCATTTTCAGAAATATCAAAAGCTTTTTCACTTCCTTGCCCTTCAATTTTATATTCAATATGAGAATTTGTTGTCCCAAAATCAATCGCAAATTCATAATTATCGCCCCCTACACCTCTGTATTTTGGCCAACTAGGTATCAAATAATTCGCAACCTCATTGTATTTGATTTCAACAATATCAAACCTATTCTGAATAATTGTTTGAGATGTTATAAAAGGGCTTTCGGAGCGTTGTTTTTGATTTTTATTAATATTTTGGATGCTGCTTTTTGTGTTAAAAACTTCTAAATCTAACTTATTTCCTTTTTCAGGAGTTACATCAGCTAGTCCTAACGAGTATGTAATGTCTGTTTGATCACTAAATATGAAAGGGAAAATTGAAAATGCAAATGATTTTTCAATAATATTTCCTTTTTTAGGATCTGTTGTATTCGTTGGATAATAAATTTTTGAATATTGAATGGATCCTCTTTTGATTGGAATATTTATAATTACTTCAACACTGCCTAATGCTCTTGCATTGAATTGAATAAAATTACCATTGACTATATCCTCCACACTGAAATAATTGAAAAATAATTTTGTTAATGGCAATAAATATTTGTTTTCACCAACCGTAAAAAATTTGTCTTTGTCAATATCGTAAGGTAATTTTATAATCGTATCGGTTAGAAAATCATTCATTGTTAAGTATGGATAAACATCGCCTTGTTCTGGTAGTGTTCTTTTGTGTAAAGGTCTAATATCTTCAACAGGAACTTTTGTTTCTGGATTCCATATATCAAAAGTATATGTATATCTCAGATTTAGAGGTTCAACTGGAAGTACTAACGGCTTTAGCCCTTCTATTGTTTTATTTGAAGAAATTACTAAATCACTACTTTCTTGAATTTTTGTAGGGTCTAAAACAAATTGTTTTAAAGAAAGGCCATTGATGACCTCCAAAGGTTGACCTGCATTACCATTAAACGTTAAATTTTTCAATGAGTTTAGATATTGATTGGTATTTAAAATCATTAATTCATTATAGAAATTAAGGTCTATTTGAGCTATTATTTTTAAATTTTCTATCAAATAACTATTAAATTCAGGAAAATATGTGTTAAAGTTTGTTGTTTTAGATAGAGCATATAAATACTTTATATATTCTTTATCTCTTTTATATAAGGGATGCAAGCCATCATCTAGCATTACATCATTACCAAATTTAATGTCAATTTCAGTAACCCCTGGCGCAGCGAAGAACAAGGTTCTAGGAGAAGTACCTCCAATAATGTTATGTTTGTATTTTACAATATATAATTTATCTAATTGGTCAAAATTATATTGATTGCTATCTTGTTTTAAAAATAAATCTAAAGTCTTTCCTAAATGTTTTTGTTGATCGTTTCCGTTTAATAGTTTATTTAAACTTATCGTTCTATCCCAAGCTACTAATTTTAAATCATCTTTGAATTTATTGAAATTGAATAAAATTTGCCCAATATCTAACGCATCAGAAATTAATTTATGGTTATCAGAGCCCGTTGCTTTTCCATTCTTTTCAATACCATCTAACCTGCCAGATTCTCCAACCACTTTAAAAGCGGTTCTGACTAAATCTATACGAGCAAATGGGCTAGGAATTGATGTTGGTAACTTCTTACCATCACCTCCATCTGTATTTATACTTTCAATTAATTCACTATTAATTTGTGTTGATGCAAACCAATCATTACCTAATGAACCTTGGCTATGAATTCTAAAAACTTTTTTTGTCATCGTAAATTAATTTAGAATATTATTAATTTGTTCATCTAAAATTTTATCAAAAACTTTGATAAATTTTGATTCCTGTTTTTCTCTATCAAGCTCACCACTTTTAATTAATTTATTTGCTGAACTAATTAAAATATCCCCTGTTGCATGATTTTTTTTGAAGAAGCCACCTTTTGCCACTTGATTACCAATAATAAAATCAAATAATGAATCGTGTTGTTGATTGTCATGAAAAGGCATGAAGGAGATATCATTTGCCTTCATTTCATCTATCCACTCTTTAAAATAATTAAGAAAAGGTGTGAATTCAGATTTGTAAAAATCACTATTATAAAACTCGTTTTTAATACCATTTTCGCCGTTAAAATGACCAGGTGATTTTACTAATTCGCTTAACGATTTTTCAATAAATTTATTTAATAAATATAATTTTGATAATGGAGCTCTTAATTTAACTTTAGCTTCTTGCCCTAAACTGTCAAATTTTAATTTTCCAATTCCATTTTCTATACCAAATTCTCTGATAGTTGTATGAGTACTTTGAGTAGTTACTGGTATATTTTTGACAAAATCAACAATAGCTAAAGCTCCTGCTAATTCAATAAAGTGCGCTTCATTTTTTTGATCGGCTTTACCTTCTGCATATTTCATATTATTATTGGCATTATCACCAATGTAATAAAATGCATTTATTGAATTGTTCTTAAAAATTGCATGTTCATAATAACTCAGTGCCGCTTTTGCTTTGCCGAAAAAAGTAGAAGAATCAATTTCCTTTTCATTGTTATTATTATCAGAAACTTTAAAATATGGCAAATAAGAAATAGCCCCTATATTTGCTATACTAATGATATTTGATTTAGGTCTGCTAGTTTCATTTGTTCTTAAGTTTTTTAGTAACAATGGAAAACCAGAAGCACCCGTTCCACCAAAAATTGAACTTATTATAAAAATGGCATCTCCATCATTAAAAGAATTTGAAAACTCTTGATATTCTTGTGAATCAACAATTTTATTTAAAACAACACTACCAATATTTGGATTCCCTTTAAAACCCACAGTCATATCTGCAGCTATATTTTCCTTGCTAAACAATAAATCTATTAATGCTTTATTATCATCATCCAATCCATTGTAATCTATTGACTCCCCAAATTTTTGTCCACTTCCATCAATACTGAACTTAAAATTATTAGTTAAATTTGGTAGGTTTTCATTCGTTAATTGGGTTAACGTTTTTATTTTTGTTCCGAAAAAAGAATTATTTTCCCCTGCTTTGTGAACAATATTTTGGTATTTCGTTAATATATTAGAAGTCCTCTCTAAATCACCATTTGCTGTATCTGGATCAATGATAATTGGAACTACAACATCAAAATTATGATCTAATTTTACTCCAGACGCCAATAGCATTGTTAATGCTTTTATCACTCTAGAACCCGTGCCTCCAATACCGAAAACATATAATTTATTTGCCATAATTTAAAAAGGATTTTTACTATTGTTTGTGCTAAGTTGTCTGAATGGTATGATTGACAAAACAAAAGCGATAATCACGCTATACACAAAAGAAATCATACTCATTTGAAATATAAAATAATCACCATCTGGTGATTGTCCGATTCCTAAATGCTGAATTATTTCAACATTATTGTACAATATTGATGACGTTGCTACGTATGATAAAATCCCTATACCTAACAAACTAATCAACCATTTCAACTTTGAAGCACTTATAGGATCCCAAAACTTGTAAAAAACAACAAGCACTATTGTTGTGATGATTATCATTAGCCAACCTATCTTACCATAATCTAGATTATTGTATACTGCATTAAGTAGTTCTTGGTACGTATCCCAATTAAAAAAAAACTCAAAAAGTGTTGCAATTTCATTCATAGTTAATCTGCTTTAATTTTTATTTTAATTTTAAAAAAGTCTTCCTTATTACCCACTTTTTTATATGCTTTTGAAATCCCAATCATTAAACGATCAAAAGCAAATGTAGTATTGGTATCTTTTTTAATATTGCAATCGTTATTTGTGCCTGTATTTTCAATCCATTCAGGAAAGTTAATGTTAAGACTTAAGTTTAAATCGCCATAAATTTTTTCTTTTGCTTTTACAACTATGATATATGTGTACTTATATTTCCCTTTTTTATTTTGTGCATCAATCCATTTATAAGATTTATTAGCCTTGTCTAAATCACTCACTTTTTTTATTTCTTCAATGCTATAACCAGTATTATCCTCTATTGAATAATTTGATGTGCTCACTAAATAAGATTCTGGAATTGATGTTTTAGAATAGTCTACTGCTATCCCAAATTGAAGGTAATTATCTTTTAGGAGCCCCCCTCTTTTAGAGAATTTTACTGCATCCCCTATCTCTTTAACTATTGGAGTTCGGTTAACTTGTTTAAAATCACCTTGTTTTTCCTCTCCTTGAGTTAAAACTGTGTAATTTACGCTCAAGTCTTTTGTAATCATAAATCTCGCTTGATCTTCATGACCTTCTAAATCATCAATAATAACAATGTCTTTAAGTGCTTTATTGATTACCTGTTTATTTCCAAATAAAAAAATATAATATGGTCTAATTTGGTTGATTTTAATTCCTTTTTGGCCTGACTTACACAATTCAGAGAAATAATATGTTCCATTAAAATCAGATGTCATTTTTAAAACAACTGTTTCTATTTCGTTTATTTTTAGTGCGTCTTCATAAGCGTCTTGAATATCTACTTCAACATCTGCAATATTGCCGTCTTTCATTGAATAAATTCCGTCAGTTACAACAATACTTAAATTGTTGTTTGAAGAATTCTTAATTGCATTTGTGAAAATAAATTTATGATCAGAGTTTTCAGTACCAGGTGTTTTAATTTTATTGACATCTCCTCTAATTTTATCTAGTATTTTATCTACTTTATACTCCTTTGTGTTTACAAAGTAGGTTTGCAAATTATCACCTTCAACTCTGTGAAGAATTCTTCCCATTGATTGACGAAAATTCGCCCCATTCAAATATCCATTCATAGAACCGGAGTTTTCAAAATAGAAATTAATTTTATTAATATGTATTTGGCTATTTACTACCTTAACCTGCTTTACAGCTTTGTTACTAATATCACGAGCCTTATCTGATTTACAAGCAATTGTAGTAATTACACAAAAAAAGAGTAATATTAAACTAGAGAGATTTTTTTTATTCATTTTTTTAAAATATCAAATTCTTTTAAATAGTTTAGTTATTTTTATTAAATAAGTACACTTTTTACTTACGATTTACAAATTTGAAGTAAATGGCTGTTCATGATATCAGTTTTTAAATTGGTTAATTAATAAACCCAAACTTACTTCTTAAAAGAAAAAAAACCTTACGGTTTCCCGTAAGGTTTTTCAATAGCAATTCCCCTATTTAAATATCCCCCTAAAAATCTAAAATAGAATCTCCACAAAAATAACTTCCTTATAAAAAGTAATATTACGGATAACCGTAATGAAAGAGAATAAAATGAAAAGAGTTTAAATTAAACCTAAATCTTTAACAATCGCCACTAAGTGAATGGCATTATTTGCTTTGAATTGAATGCGAAGTTTATTCAATCGTTTTTCTATAGAGCTTAAACTACTTGGAGATCTATTTTCATTTTTAAAATGTGCGCTAATTTCCTCTTGAGAAAGTCCATTAGATAACAATTTTATCAATAAAATATCATAATCGTCTATTTCTTGGTCATTTTTAGGACTCAATGCTTGCCTTAATTGAGGCGATACATACGTCTCATTGTTAAAGACAGCCTGTATGGCATTTTCCAACTCCACTAGACCTTGTCTTCCTTTGCATACATACCCATTTGTTTGATGTCCATTCATTAAAAAACGAACCTTTTGCAGTCGGTCATCTACAGAATACACAATAATTTTAAGTTTTGGGTACTCTTTTTTCAGCGCGATAATTAACGCTTCACCAGAGGTGTATTTTTGCTCTCTGTGGTCTTTTACAAAGGATAAATCAGTGATAAATAAATCAAAAGGCTCTAAGTCTAATTGTGCCCTTTTAATTTTAAGACAAGCGTCATCACAATATTGTACATGCTCTGCATGTTTAATTTTCAGACTTTTAAGCACAGATAACACCCCTTCATTGGTGCATTCTAAATCATCTGAAACTAATACTTTTTGAAACATGCTATACTGTAATTTTTGCCTTAAATCCCTCATTAGGATAAGATTCAAATATAATTGTTCCATTGATAGCTTGTATACGGTTTTCCGTATTTAGCAAACCATTCCCTTTTTTAAGAACACAACCCACACCATTATCGCTGTAATTGATGGTTAATTTTTCAGTCTGATCAAAAGCTAAAACCACGATAGAGGCTTTACTGTGCTTTTTCATATTTGTCATTAATTCCTGCAAGATTCTATAAATAACCGTTTTTTTCTCATTTGAAATTGTTAGCCAATCAACTTTAGAACTATTTTTTGTAATTACATTGATGGTTTCGCTTTTATAATTTTCTAACAAATCTTTAACCAATTCATCAAAATTTTCACGAACATCAATCGCACTATTTTCCTTTGAAATCTCTCTAGTTTTGGTATAAATATCCTCAAGGTCATCTAGTACTTTATCATCATTTCTATTCTTTTGCATTTTTATCATTACATGATAGAGGTCGTTTGCAACTTCGTCATGTACTTTTTTAGAAATACGAGTTTCGGTTTTATAAACCTCTAATAACTTTTCTTTTTTATGACGCGTTTTTAAAATAAAATACAAGAATATCGAACCAATGAGTATCAACAAACCACCAAATAAATATAAAAGCTTGAACCTTTTTTGTTTCTCTTCCTCAAGTTGAGTTTTGGCGAGTTTCAGTCTAGCATCGTCCGCTTTTCTTTTTTCTTCATTGTAATCGTATTGCATTGATGCAAAGGTATTTTCGTCTTTTTGTTTTGCCATGCTTATACTATCACTCAACTTTTTATAGGCAATCACTTTTACATCAGTATCAGCATTGATTAAAAGTGATAAGGATTCTAATGTATAGGAGGGGTTTTTGGTTTTTATGGAGATATCATGCGCTTTATTTGCGTAATAATCGGCCATTTTCGTGTTTTTTTGTGCAACAAAATACTCAGATAAATGCTTATAACTCACAAAAAGTTCGTCAATATTTTGTTCATGTTCTCTGATTTGTAAAGCATCTAACATATGAGGCAAAGCATCCTCTAAATTCAGTTTCGATTTGGCAAAACCCAAATTATCTAAAGACCTAGCAATATCAAGTTTGTTTTCAAATTGTAGACTATTTAGATATACTTTTTTAAACTCATCAATGGACAGTTGATATTTTTTTTTCTTTAGATACGTATTTGCTTTATTGTTGTGTACAATATTAATGACTTGAGGATTCTCTGCAATTTTTAAGATTCTATCATAAAACTCTAAAGCTCTATCATAATTTCCCAATTCGTATGCAACAATACCTAAATGATTGAAAACACCAATTTTTGCTTCAGTAGTAGTTGAAGAAGTCTTCATCTTTTCAAGTAATTGCAAAGCAGATACAGCTGTTGCGTCACTTTTGTGAAGTCTCCCAAATTTATATTCGATACTTGCGAGAATTCGTAAGTCAAAAATAATATTTGAGGTATCTTTTTTTTGCTGATTCTCTTCTTTATGTTGATTGAAAAAAAGGTATACTTTTTTAAAATCTACATTTTCTTTCGCATTGATATAGAGATTGTAATAATGCACTAAACTATCATTTGTTTGCTGTGCCTTCGCATTTTTAGGAGAAAAACAAACAAATAAGAGACTAAAAAAGAGGGATGAATTTTTTATCAATTTCATCCCCCTAAAGTAGCAACTAAATTTGATTCATAAAACTATTTTTAATGTCAACCATTTGTGGGAGGTGTTGGAGGAGGAGGAGGAGGAGGAGGAGGTATTTCTCCATTCCCATTACAACAGGCTTGAATCTCATCTAAAACTACTTCACCTTCATTATTTACAATATCGAAATCATCACTTTCAGAACATGAAACCAACGATAAGTTCAGGAAAATTGCAAGTGAAATTAAAATTATTTTTTTCATTTTATTATTTTTAAAATTGGACATGAGTGTTCCAGTCCGAGTTTTATACTCAGTTTTTATGTTGACTAGGAACACGTTAACAATGAAAGAGACGTCTCTCTTTTTGTTGGGAAGTTTGGAGTAAAGAGTAAAAAAGTGTTATGTACTTCCCAGTTTCATAAAACAGTTTTACTCCTCCAGATTTTAAAATTGATGCTATCTATTCATGTTTTTTTTTAATAGAAAAATCAATTCTAATACAAATGAAAAAAGAATCCATTGTATCAAATGGAAATAAAATGGAATGTATTTGGAAACTAAATGGAAAATTATTTCCATTTAGTTTTGTAACTTAACAACCTTGAAAATGTATCAGCAATGCATAAAAAATTGATAGTAAAAGCTTTTGAAAAAGCTAAAAAAGAAGAAGAAAAAAAGACGGGAATTGTGGCATCAAAAAATAGACTTTCGGAGATAATTTCTGAGGTTTTATGGAACGATTATAAATGTGTTTTTGGAGATAAAAGTTTACGAGTTCTTTATGATAAGGCAAAAAGAAATGATGAAGAAGTTGTAGAAATCAAGCAAATGAAAGTAGTTGATTCTTTATGTAAATATGTAGGTTATGAAGATTATATTGATTTTGTAAATAAAAATTCCGATTTAAAAACTAGTGTTGAATTATCAAGAGATAAAAATGGAGTTGATAAAATAATTAATCTTATGAATAAAAATAAGGTTTCTTTAATTTTAGGAATACTTTTGATTGTTGTATTTTTCATTTTCTCTAAAAAGCAACAACGATGGATGATATGGGAAAATAATCAATATATTGAAGTTGAATTTGACAAAGAAAAGTACAATTTAGATGAATTAGAGATGTATGATGAAGAGAGTATTGCAACGTTTAAAAAAGTTGAACCAAGTTGTGATATAGTATTTTTTGATAAAGAAGGAAATGTGAAAATTTGGTACGGAAAAAATTTAAAAGGAGAATTAGAGATATTTACAACTTTAGGTGTACACCCTGAAACTGGAAAAACATTGAAGCCAATTTCTAAATATATGATTAAGAAATATATTTGTCCAGAAAAGGGTAATGATTGAATCAATTTTTTGAAAGGCCTAATTAGAAATGAGGTTGATTGTTAAGACTACTTTGTTGAATAATAGACACTATCCCCAAAAGTGTGTAAATCAACTATTTTATTCCATATTCCGATATGGAATAAATGTCTCATTAAAAATAGCATCCAGTTTCAACTCCCTCCCCAAAGTGGAGTGCTGGGGAGGGGATTATTTTTGTAACAAATATGGTCTAATTTTGTCACAAAATTAGGATACATTTTGTCGCAAATATTTACTAAATTTGCGACAGAATTAAAAATAAAAAACAAGTGCAAAGCATTGAAAAACAAATAGAAAAGTCAATAAAAAGCAAGCCGAAAGGAACTTTGGTTTTGCCTGACGATTATGTGAGTTATGGAACATCAAAAGCCATTCAAAAATCCTTGGAACGCTTAGCGGATAAACAAGTTATTGTACGAGTGGCTCAAGGCATTTATGTACGCCCTAAAATAAGTAAATTGATTGGTGCTTTAGTCCCTTCAGCCGAAGAAGTCGCAGAAGCCATTGCCAAGCGTGACCGAATAAGAACAGTTCCTACAGGAAGCTATGCTTTAAACGCATTAGGGTTAAGTACGCAAGTGCCAATGAATATTGTGTTGCTTACTGATGGTTCACCAAGAGAAATAAGAGTAGGCAAACGAAAAATAAAGTTCAAAAAAACCACACCCAAAAATCTTTTGGCAAAAGGTAAAATCAGCCGATTGGTCATTCAAGCATTAAAAGAAATTGGCAACGGAAAAGTAACCGCAGAAGAAGAGAAGAAAATAATTGAACTTCTAAAAAAGGAAGAAGTAAAAGACTTAAAACACGACATTACACTAGCGCCAGTTTGGGTTCAAAAAATAATGATGAAAGCAATAAGCGATGGCAAAAAATAATTTTTATACAACAGACAAAGCAGAAAAAGAAGCTATTTTCAATGCCATTGCTAACGAAAAAGGGATGACACCTTTTGCTGTAGAAAAAGATTGGTGGGTAAGCCGCACTTTAGAAATTATTTTCCAAATGAACATCGCCAAACATTTGGTTTTCAAAGGAGGAACTTCTTTAAGCAAAGCTTGGAAATTGATAAACAGATTTTCTGAAGATATTGATCTAGCAATCGATAAGGAGTTTTTTGAAGGGTACAGTGGAGATATTTCTAAATCTAAAATTTCCAAATTAAGAAAAGAAGCGGGTATATATACCACTGGAATATTCTTCGATGAATTACAAGAAGAATTTAAAACAAAGGGGTTTTATGACCTAGATTTTATGGTGATAGAAGCAGAAGATAGCGACCATGACCCAAGAGTTATTGAAATCTTCTACCCTAATATCATAGCACAACCTTCAGAATACATAAAACCTCGTGTTCAAATAGAAGTAAGTTGTAGATCATTAAGAGAGCCATTTACCGTAAAATCATTTGGCGCATTGGTAGATGAAGTATATGCTGATAAAGATTTTGCAGAACCGTTATTTGACATACCCACAGTAAATCCCGAACGTACTTTTTTAGAGAAAGTTTTCTTGTTACACGAAGAATTCCATCGTCCAGCAGAAAAAATACGAGTAGATAGATTAAGTCGCCATCTTTATGATATATACAATTTAACTAAAGCAGGAATTGCAGAAAAGGCAATAAACGATAAAGAGCTTTTTGAAACCATAGTAGCGCACCGTTACAAGTTTTCAAGGGTGGGCGAAGTAAATTACAACCTACACAACCCAAAAACTTTAAATGCTATTCCAGTGGCAGAAAAAATAGAGGAATGGAAAATCGATTATGCCAAAATGAAAGAAGATATGATTTACGAAGAAAAGAAACCATCCTTTGAAGACCTAATAAATAATTTGGAGGAATTAAGAAACAAACTACAAGCATTGGATTGGGCATTTGAACTTACATTTCCAATCCCAATTTCGATTTGAAATCGGTGATATTTTAGTCATTTTAAAATCTAATCCGTTATTGTGGATATAAGGCTCAAATCCTTGATACTAAAACTTTTTAAGACTAGTATTCTAAATCAAAGCGCCTCTAAGTTTTTTATTTTAAAGCAACGCAAATAATAAATTTATGTAAATCGTCAGCAAAAAGTATACTGATTTACAGTAAATTTTAGATGTAATTTTTGTTATGGGATTTCTAATAATTTGAAATTAATGTATATTTTTCTTTAACCAACGATTTCACTTTTTGGAAATCGATTTTCTTCTAAAGCTATCAGACAATTTCCAATAGTCTCTTAGGGGGCAAATTCTTAAATTTTGGAAAATTATTTCAATTTGACATTCCTTATTGATATTGAAATATTTTAATTAAAAATACTAAAAAATTTGTTTTTGTAGAACCAAAAACCTAGTTTTGTAAAGTCAATTTTTAGGCTTAAAAAGCGGTTGACCTATAGGTGTACCTATAGAAAAGTTTAAGTTCTGAAGTATAAATTTACTAGTGATATTAAAGGGTAAAACTACCTCTTTCTCCGCATAACAAAAACCCTATCTAATGATATTCATTAGTTAGGGTTTTTTATTTATGTGAATTTATCTACTATGTTGGAAAAACCGTTCACTATGACACACTTTGTAGGAATGACATTCTAACTTTGCGGAAAATGCGAAAACTTAAAGATTTTCATTCGTAATTATATATCCAATATTAATTACATCAGCTAAACATCAATTTAGTAGTAAGATTTCTGCGAATTAAAAAACGGAGATTTTTTGGTTATAACAAATAGTTTGTTAAATGTTTGCTATTTCAATCTTAGTTTAAAAGTAGGTGATGCTCATCAGACAGGAAATGATGAGTAAATATTTCAAATGCCTTTAACAGATTAACAACAATCGTTTCTGCCCATTTTTTTCTTTTGGTGCTCGATGAACACAAGGAAGTACTTTACTTTTAGGGTGCTCAATAGCCAATCTGTATACATTGCCTAAACCTAATTTTATGGGTTGTGCCTCAGGCATCGCCAGATAGTGCAAATCAAAGAAATTTTCACTTAAAAAGGATTCAAAATCTTCCTCTGCTCCCTGGTATATTTTTTTAAGCTCCTCACGTATTTCGGGAATACGTATTTTTTGTTGGGCTTGAGAGTTTGGTATTATTTCACTGGATTCGCCATAGTAGGTGCATAAAATGGTGTTGACTGGAATTGGAGCGCGATCAACATGAAAAGAATAAACATCCGTAGGAAAAAAAGGGTAGCTATCATCTCTATCATAGTACTTAATGAGATTAAGTGTTGGAGAGGCACCAAGAGCTTTTAAGGTCTTCAAATCATTTAAAAGAATTTCACGAGCAAGCTGTCCCTGTTCACTCAACTCAAGTTGAAGAAGATCTTTTGGATGAAGTTCAGCTATATTTTCGTTGAACTCTAATTTACGTACAATCTCAGAAAAATCACCTACCAATTCTCGATTCCAACAAATCGCATTCATTTTTCCATAAAATGAAGCGGAAATAAAGTCTTGAAAATTGGTAACGTATTGTATTTGATTTTCTATATGAGCTGTTTTTTCCATAATGGGTATAAGTGTCAAGTTTAAAAAAATGGCTATAGCTTACATTGTTTTTTAATCATATAATTTATCAACCATATGAGTTCTTTTAAAATATAAACATACGTGAAATTTTTTCTATTGTGAAATTAAATCTTACATCTTATACTGGGAATTAATTGACAAAAACTTCTTTTTAATGGAAAATTAAGCTCAATCCAATATTGAAAATTGAATCTAGTGGAAAATAGATAATTTTATTTTTATTTCTTATGTATGTTGGAAATAATCAGCAATAAACAGTTTAAGATTCTTTATAATGGAGTAAATCGTTAGCAAAAAGTGTACTGATTTAGACAAAAACTAAGAAAGTCTTTTTAAAGTAAATCATTAGTAAAAACACTGATAGTGGAATTAAGTTGCGATTCCGAGCTATCACCTGTATGGGCTTATATTATAGTACCATCGGGTATGTTTTGTACAATCCATTTCACACGTCCATAAAGGTCGTAACTGTAGCAAGTTTGGGAAATAACATCACTAAACTCTTCCTACTTATTGTAAGTAGTTGTTCAGGGATTCAAAGTCGGGTCAAACTCAGGGCAAAGTAAGGGCAAAGTAAGGGTTCATTACAGGTTATAGCATAAGTATAGCGTTCTTATAACGTAGTATATTATGGGTTATAGCGTTTCATACCCAATACATCCTTTAGTAGTTTACTGTATAAAGCCATGCGTAAATTATAGTATCTTCTATCTATCAAAGGAATAATCGATTTGACAATACTGATATTGAGTTCAAAAAAAAGCTGAATTTCTTGATATATTGTAGCTACATAATTTCGAATTTCTTCGGTAAAACAATCAATGAGCATTCTTCAAAAAAATAGTAATTCTAATAAAATCTTAGTGATTTTTGAAACAGTTTTTTACCTACATTTGAGCCGATTTAAATACATTTAAAAATGAAATATTTTTGCTTTTCACTGTTTCTTTTTTTGGCAAGTCCGAATCTTATTTTCTCGCAAAATACCGCTGTAAATACCAATGAAAAACTAATTTATACAGCATCCTATACCTTATCAGGATTGTTAACAGAAATTGCCCAAATTTCTTTGGAAACAAGTCCTGTAAAAACTTCAACGGCTACCTTACTAAAATTGAAATTTACAGCAACAACCTTCAGTAAGTTTGATAATTTTTTTAAAGTAAGGGATTTATACGAAAGTTATGTAAATCCAAAAACATTGACGCCATTATTATACAAAAGAGATATTGTTGAAGGAGGTTTCAAGAGAATTGAGCAATATAAATTCAATCATAAAACCAAAACTATTGACTGTTTTGTGCACAAGTTTCAAAAAAATGGCGAATTTAAAGAAAACATCAGTGTGCCAAATTCTGGAAATACCAAAGATTTGATTGCAACAATTTATAACGTAAGAAACCTTGATTTTACCAAATTAAAAGTTGGTCAAACAAAAAGTTTTCCTTTTATATTTGATACTGCTGAAAAAATCATTACTATAAAGTATTTAGGGAAAGAGACTATAAACTCTAATCTAGGAAAAAAAGAATGTTATAAAATGAGCTTGACTTTAAAAAATGACAATGCTTTGAAAGGAACAAATGACAATTTATTGTGGCTCTCTGCAGATGTTACAAAAATTCCTGTTTTGGCAAAATTCAAAATTGCAATAGGAACAGGTGAACTTAAAATTAAATCAGCAACCGGACTTTTAAATTAATTAACATGAAAAAAGTAGTAACTATCATCGCTTTTGTAAGTGCAATCATAGCGCTTATATTTTCGTTTTTACCAGTATATATTATTGCTTATTACCCAGCAATTGTTGCTGCACTATTTTGTGGTATTTTATGGAAAATCAATCAAAAAAGCAATACAAATTCAACCACTTTTAAAGTGTTGGTTTTTTTAATAATAGCGTCTTTAAGCATCACATCCTACAGAGTTTTTTTCACAACCTCAGAGGTAAGTGATACTAAAAATATCCAACAAAAAGAGCAACAATCAGAAGAAGAAGCTATTGAAGAATTGGAAGGGTTAGAATTGGAAGAATAATCAAATTTTGTAAATTAAATTTTTGCTAACTTTACAAGATGGATTTATTTTCTTCAGAAAAAGTCATCAATATTCTTCCTTTCGACGGTACAACCAACAATCATGGAATTATTTTATCAAAAAGTGAGGCTGATTTTTATTTCAAAACACTTTTAGAAACCATTCCTTGGGAACATGACCAAGCCATTATTTTCGGGAAAATCATTACTACCAAAAGAAAAGTTGCATGGTTTGGGGATTCTGAATTTTCATATACGTATTCAAAGATTACCAAAAAAGCCAAGATTTGGACAGATGAATTGTTTGCTTTAAAAAAAATCATCGAAAAAGAAACCAACGAAACCTATAATTCTTGCTTACTAAATCTCTATCATTCAGGGGAAGAAGGCATGGCATATCATTCTGATGGTGAAAAAATGCTAAAAAAAAATGGCGCAATTGCTTCATTATCATTAGGTGCAACAAGAAATTTTTCTTTCAAACACAAGAAAAATAATCAGAAAGTAGCTGTGATTTTAGAACATGGAAGTTTGCTGGTCATGAAAGATGAAACACAAACGCATTGGCTTCACAGATTGCCAACAACCAAAAAAGTAACGTCTCCAAGAATTAATTTGACTTTTAGAACGATTGAATTGTAAGCGAATTGTTATTTTTGCCCAAAACATTTTTATTGGAAAATAATCATCAAGAATCCGTAAATCTTAATAAATATATCAGCGCAACAGGAATTTGTTCGCGCAGAGAAGCTGAAAAATTCATCCTTGAAGGACGTGTGACCATCAATGGAACGATTTCAAAACTAGGAAATAGAGTTTTTCAACATGATGTTGTAAAATTGGATGGACGAATTGTGATTTCCAAATCAAACACACTCTATATTGCTTACAATAAGCCAGTTGGAATTGTTTCCACTACGGATTCAAAGGAGAAAAATAACATCTTAAAAGAAATAAAACACCCAGAACGTTTATTTCCTATTGGACGACTTGACAAACCTTCTGAAGGCCTGATTTTCCTGACAAATGATGGTGATATTGTGAATAAAATTTTACGTGCTGGCAACAATCATGAAAAAGAATATTTGGTGACTGTTGACAAAGTGATTGATGAAGTTTTTATCCAAAAAATGAGCAATGGAATTCCGATTTTAGGAACGGTTACCAAGAAATGTTCTGTTGAAAAAATATCAGAAAAAGTGTTTAAAATCATTTTGGTTCAAGGATTGAACAGACAAATCCGAAGAATGTGCGAATACTTGAATTATGAGGTTTTGAAACTGAAACGCACTCGAATTATGAATGTTGAGTTGGGAAATTTGCAGTCTGGTGATTGGCGCGAGCTTACAGAAAATGAAATTGCTGTGATTCAAAAAATGATTGCAACTTCTTCAAAAACTGAGGAAGCTTCTGCTACTGAAAAGAAACCCAAAGTTGCTACTCCAAAGAAAAAATTAACGTCACTTAAAAACGAATTCAATAAGAAAAGCAGTGTTTTTAGAAAATCTTCTCAAAAAAATAAGAAGAATACTTCAGGTTTCCAGTCAAAATCAAAGCGTAAATTTTAGCATTTTCTTTCTAACTATTTTAGTTTTTCACTTCTTACAATAATGGTATCTTTGCCGATAATGAAATTCGATTTAAAAATAACAGACCCAAAAAGCAAGGCAAGAGCAGGAGTGATTACTACTGATCATGGCGAAATTCAAACGCCTATTTTTATGCCTGTTGGCACTGTTGGCACTGTAAAAGGAGTGCATCAAACAGAGTTGAAAAACGAAATAAATCCTGATATTATTTTAGGAAATACCTATCATTTATTTTTACGCCCTAAAACTGATATTTTAGAACAAGCAGGAGGTTTGCATAAATTCATGAATTGGGATCGAAATATCTTGACAGATTCTGGTGGGTATCAAGTGTATTCCTTGTCAAGCAATCGTAAAATAAATGAAGAAGGCGTAAAATTTAAAAGCCATATTGATGGTTCTACACACTTTTTTACACCTGAAAATGTGATGGAAATTCAACGTAAAATTGGGGCTGATATCATCATGGCTTTTGACGAATGCACGCCTTATCCATGTGATTATAATTACGCAAAACGTTCTATGCACATGACGCATAGATGGTTGGATAGATGCATCAATCATTTGGAAAAAGTGCCTTATAAATATGGCTATGAACAAACTTTTTTCCCAATAGTTCAAGGAAGTACGTATAAAGATTTGCGCAAACAATCTGCGGATTATATTGCAAACGCTGGCGCTCAAGGAAATGCGATTGGAGGACTTTCTGTGGGTGAACCTGCTGAAGAAATGTACGCAATGACCGAAATTGTAACAGCCATTTTGCCAGAAGACAAACCAAGATATTTAATGGGAGTTGGAACACCTATCAATATTTTAGAAAATATTGCACTTGGAATTGACATGTTTGATTGTGTGATGCCAACCAGAAATGCTAGAAATGGCATGCTTTTTACGGCACATGGAACCATCAATATGAAAAATAAAAAGTGGGAAAATGATTTTTCTGCTATTGATGAAATGGGAATCACTTTTGTTGACACACTTTATTCAAAAGCGTATCTTCGTCATTTATTTGCAGCGAACGAAATGCTTGGAAAACAGATTGCAACCATTCACAATTTAGGTTTTTATTTATGGTTGACAAGAGAAGCAAGAAAGCATATTTTAGCGGGCGATTTTAGCCAATGGAAAGATAAAATGGTCATTCAAATGGATAAACGTTTGTAGTTTTGAAAATTATAGATAGGTACATATTAAAGAATTTTTTGGTAACTTTTTTGTTTACCTTATTGATATTGATTCCTATTGCAATTGCTATTGATATTGCAGAAAAAGTGGATAATTTTTTGCAACATCCCAATTTGGGTTTAGCAGAAATTGTGAATGATTATTATAAAAATTTCACTATTTATTATGCCAATACTTTCATGCCATTGGCTTTGTTTTTGGCTGTAATTTTATTCACTACAAAACTTTCTAACAACACTGAAATCATTGCAATTAACAATGCGAAAGTCTCTTTTGTACGTTTTTTATATCCGTATTTTGTGGGTGCAACAATAGTTACATTAGTGTCACTTTTGATGAATCATTTTGTGGTGCCAAATAGTAGTAAAACAAGAAAAAAATTCGAGCAAACTTATCTTGATAACAATACTCAGCAACAAGAATTCAAATTTGTAACTGATTTTAGCTTGCAAATAACAGATAGCACTTATATATTCATTAAAAGTTTTAGCACGGATAACAATTCAGGATACGATTTTTCTTCAGAAGTGTATGATGGTTTGAAATTAAAATCAAAATTGGTTGCAGATTATATAACGTTCAACCCAAAAGATTCCGTTTTTTCACTAACAAATTGGAGATTACGAAAAATATATACTAAAAAAGATAAGATTTCTTCAGGAAGTAAAGTTGATACACTTTTTAATTTTACACCCAAAGACTTGATTTATAAATCTGCCTTATCGCAAGAAATGCCTTCGCCAGAATTAATGGATTTCATTGACATTTCAAAAAAGCGAGGTGTCAAAAATTTGAATGCGTATTTGGTTGAATTGCACAAAAGAACCAGTCTTCCAATAGCTTCTTATATTTTGACATTAATTGCGGTTTGTTTGGCTTTCAGGAAAAGGCGAGGAGGAACAGGAGTCAACTTGGCAATTGGAGTGGGAATGATGTTTTTGTATGTTTTTTTACTTAAAATTTCTGAGGTTTTAGGAGCTGTTGCAGGTGTAAATTCACTTTTATACGTTTGGATGCCTAATATATTGTTCGCAATTGTAGGTTCTTATCTTTTTTACAATGCCAGAAAATAAATTGAAGAATTATCTTCTTTTACACCTCATTGTTTTTATTTGGGGATTCACAGCCATTTTAGGAGCATTGATTACCTTAGAAGCAATTCCGTTGGTTTTTTTCAGAATGGGATTGGCTGTCATCTTTATTGTATTGTTTTTTTTATACAAAAAAAAATCATTTCTATTGGATACGAATGGAATTATAAAATTTCTAATTACGGGAATTATCATTGCAATTCACTGGATTTTCTTTTTCAAAGCAATCAAAGTTTCCAACGTTTCTGTGGCTTTGGTAACGATGAGTACAGGAGCTTTTTTCACGTCATTAATAGAACCTTTATTTTTTAGAAGACGCATAAAATTATTAGAAATTGTGCTTGGTTTACTGGTTATTGGTGGCTTGTACATCATTTTTAATTTTGAAACTCAATATCAATTAGGCATTATTTATGCACTAATATCTTCATTTTTAGGAGCGCTTTTTGCAGTATTCAATGGGTTATTTGTAAAAAAATATGACGCCAATAGTATTTCATTATATCAATTGTTTTTTGGGACTGTTTTCGTAGCAATCTATTTGTATTTTTCAAACGGATTTACACCTACTTTTTTTGAAATTCCAAAAATGGATTGGGTTTATTTGGCAATTTTAAGCAGTGTTTGTACAGCTTTTGCATTTATTACTTCAGTAAAAGTGATGAAATATTTATCTCCTTATACAGTAATGTTGACTATAAATTTAGAACCTATTTACGCTATAATTTTGGCATTATTAATTTTTGGTGAAAAGGAAAAAATGAATCCTGCCTTTTATTTTGGGGCGTTGATTGTTTTTGGAGTAGTTTTAGCCAATGGAATTATAAAAAATAGGACAGCCATCAAACAAAAAATACAAGAACGTATCAAACTAAAAAAATAATCTATTTTTTCTAAAAACAGTATTTTTATAGTATGTTTGTTACTTCAAAAAATGAATTCAAAATACCTACAAAATGGAATATCTAGACTTTGAAATGCCAATAAAAGAACTTCAAGATCAACTTGAAAAATGTCAAATAATTGGCGAAGAAAGCGATGTTGATGTTACAGCAACTTGTAAAAAAATTGAAAAGAAATTAGCAGAAGCCAGAAAAGATATTTACAAAAATCTGACTCCTTGGCAAAGAGTTCAATTGTCAAGACACCCAAACAGACCTTATACCATGGATTATATCCGTGCTATTTTTGGGGAAACATTTATGGAACTTCATGGAGACAGAAATGTAAAAGATGACAAAGCCATGGTGGGTGGTTTAGGCAAAATTGGCAATCAATCCTTCATGGTGATTGGTCAACAAAAAGGGTACAATACAAAAACGCGTCAGTTTCGAAATTTTGGGATGGCAAATCCTGAAGGGTATAGAAAAGCCTTGCGTTTGATGAAAATGGCAGAAAAATTCAGAATTCCTGTGGTTACTTTGTTAGACACTCCAGGCGCATATCCAGGATTGGAAGCTGAAGAACGTGGTCAAGGAGAAGCAATTGCAAGAAATATTTTTGAAATGACTCGTTTAAAAACGCCAATTATTGCCATTGTGATTGGTGAAGGTGCTTCTGGTGGAGCCTTAGGAATTGGAGTAGGAGACAGGGTTTATATGATGGAAAATACTTGGTATACAGTGATTTCTCCTGAATCTTGTTCTTCCATTTTATGGAGAAGTTGGGAGTTTAAAGAACAAGCTGCTGAAGCTTTGAAATTGACTGGTGCTGATATGAAAAAATTAAATTTGATTGATGGCATTATCAAAGAACCAATTGGAGGCGCTCATACAGATAGAGAAGGTGCTTTTAAAGCTGTAGAGGCTCAAATTTTGGAAGCTTTTGATGAATTGAAAGAGTTGTCTGATGCAGATTTAGTAGCTAAAAGAATGGATAAATATTCAGAAATGGGTGTTTATAAAGAATAATACGATTTCAACAACTGTGATAAAAAAAGCAAAATTCATCTGAATTTTGCTTTTTTTTGTGCCCAATTTTATGTTCAGTTTTACAAATTAGAAACTAATTCGTCTAAAAAATATTTCCTTTTGTCGATACTTACTTGCAGTTTAACAAATATTAAATTTTTTAAGTGATAATATGTAGAAATTTGATGAAGAAATTTAATACAAACCCTCTAAATCTTAAATTATGTACAAGAGCACTATCCAACAAATTATCTTTTTCATCATTACTTTTTTTATCATTGTTAAAGCTGGAAAATATTTAATGAATTTAAATGATATGGAATCATTTTTAGACTTTGGAATTATTATGGTGTTTTTTATTTCATTAATCCTTTTCATCAATTTCTTTACAAAATTGACTAGTAAATTAATCAAAAGCTTAAGCTTTTAAGTATTCAGTTCTTAAAACAATTAGTTTAAAAATTTGATTGAAACTATAAGTTTAAAGAATCTAATAAATTTTTTAGATTAGGGTCAGAAGGTCTTGGCGCTTCAGCATCCACAATTTTTCCATCAGGATCAATCAAAATAAATCTTGGAATGCCATTAATTTCATAGGATTGCTGAAAGGAAAAATCTTTTCCAGCCCAAAGTTGCACATCACCCAATTCATAATTTTTAACAAAATCTCGCCATTTTTGTTCGGCAGCTTCCCATGAACCACTGCGTGTATTTTCATCTGTAGAAATTCCTATAAATACAATATTCTTATTTTTATACAAATTTTTCATTTCCTTCAAATAAGGAATTTGTTGAATGCATGGACCACACCAAGTTGCCCAAACATCAATATAAACGTACTTTCCTTTGAATGAATCTAAAGATTTTTTTCCTCCTTTATAATCAACATAATTCTCAAATTTTGGAGAAGTTTTCCCTTTTCCCATCACTTGATTTTTTGCATATACACTTTCAAAATAACCAATTACTTGATCATTTTGTAATTTGATATTCGTGTAAAGGGCACTGTCTAAATCAGTATATGAATTTAAAATACTGTCGTAAGTCGTTTTTATCTGATTTAATTTTTTCTGAAAATCACTCGCTTCTAATGCTAAAATTTGTTGAGGGTCACCCAAATTTCTACTTTGTTTGATTTGCGCTAAAATAAAATTACTGTTTTGTGATCCTTCACCTGAAAAAACAAAAGTTTCAAAAAAATCTGAAGCCTCTCCTTTAATCGAAATATCATATCCATTTTTCAAGAAAATTGGAACGTTTTTGTTGCTTTCAGTGGCAAAATTATAAATTGCAGCTTCTTTTACTTTAAGAGTATCTTCAAAACTACCATCTTTATTAATGGAAAATTCTTTCACAATTCCTTCTCTACTGAAAATTCTGATAATCGAGTCTGTGTTATTTTCTATTTTTCCAGATAACGTAACAAAGTCGTTTTTTTCTGAGTTTTTGCATGCGCTCAAAAGCACAATTACGAATAAAAGTATATTAATATTTTTCATTTATAAAATTCTAAATTTTTGCAAATATATACTTTTAAAAAGCATAATATTGTTAAAATCGTTTGCATAAACAATTCTGAATTTGCACTTTTGGGGTTCAATCAAATCACCATGAACTCAATTCATTTTATAGATACAAATCCTTTAGATTTAACAACAATTCAAGCAATCATTATTGAAGAAAAAAAGCTAGCATTGTCCACTTCATCTCAAGATAAAATAGATGCTTGTCGCCTTTTTTTGGATGAAAAAACGAAATCGATTTCGAAACCTTTGTATGGAATTAATACTGGTTTTGGAGCATTGTATAATGTGAAAATTTCTGATAATAATTTGCAGAAATTACAAGAAAATTTGGTAAAAAGTCACGCTTGTGGAACAGGAGAGGAAGTGCCAAAAGAAATTGTAAAATTGATGTTGCTTTTCAAAATTCAATCGTTGAGTTATGGTCATTCAGGTGTGCAATTGGCAACCGTAAATAGGCTGATTGATTTTTACAACAATGACATTATTCCTGTAGTTTTTTCTCAAGGTTCATTAGGAGCTTCAGGAGATTTATCGCCTTTAGCACATCTTTCTTTGCCTTTAATTGGTTTGGGAGAAGTATATTATAAAAACGAAAAATTATCTTCAGAAGAGGTTTTAAAACTATTTTCTTGGGAAGCTGTAAAACTGCAATCAAAAGAAGGATTGGCATTGCTTAATGGCACTCAATTTATGACGGCTTTTGGAATTTATTGCTTGTTGAAAGCGCACAAATTGTCTTATTTATCAGATGTTATTGGAACCATTTCTTTGGAAGCTTTTGACGGAAGAATTGAACCTTTCAATGAATTAATTCATTTGGTTAGACCTCATAATGGACAACTAAAAACGGCTGAAAGAATTAGAGAATTATTAGAAAATAGTGAAATTATTTCACAGGAAAAACAACATGTTCAAGACCCATATTCTTTTCGTTGTATGCCACAAGTTCATGGTGCCACAAAAGATACCATTCGTTTTGTGACAAAAACTTTTTTGACAGAAGTCAATTCAGTGACTGATAATCCAAACATTTTTGTAGCAGAAAATGAGATTATTTCTGGAGGTAATTTTCATGGACAACCTTTGGCGTTAGGATTGGATTTTTTAGCGATTGCGTTATCAGAATTGGGGAATATTTCTGAAAGAAGAACGTATCAATTGGTTTCTGGTCACAGACATTTGCCTCCTTTTTTGATTTCAAATCCAGGATTGAATTCAGGTTTTATGATTCCACAATACACAGCTGCAAGTATCGTCAGTCAAAATAAACAATATGCCACTCCTGCAAGTGTAGATTCAATAGAATCGAGCAATGGACAAGAAGATCACGTTTCTATGGGCGCAAATGCAGCAACAAAATGTAAAAAAGTGGTAGACAATTTACAAACGATTTTAGCGATTGAATTATTTACAGCTTCACAAGCACTGTATTTTGCGAAAGCAAAAACGTCTCCTTTTTTAGCATCGCTAGTTTCAGCTTTTAGAAATGAAGTAACTTTTGTGGAAGAAGATAGAGTGATGCATTATGATATTCTCAAAGCATCAGAATTTATAGAAACATTGGAAATTGATAGTGAAGAATTGTTTTAGTTTTTGAAATAATAGTTACTGATTCGTAAATCTTTTTAAATCTTTGTTTTCACCATAAATCACCAAAATATCATTTTCTTCAAGAATGGTATCTGGAGAGGCAACGCCTTGAACTCGGTCTTCATTTCTTGATTTTCCAACCACACTTTTCACTTCTGATTTTTTGATAGTTGTAAGGGCTAAAATATTGTAATTTTTTCGCAATTGAATTTCTAGAATGGATTTCCCAACATATTTTTTAGGAATACTGATTTCAATAATGCTATAGTTATCACTCAATTCAAAAGAATCAACTACGTTTTCCATACATAATTTTTTTGCCCAACGTTCAGCAGTTTCCTCTTCAGGATGTACTATTTCATCTACGCCAATGGCTGTTAAAACTTTTTCATGAAGTGGGTCAATGGCTCTACTAATCAGTCGTTTAACTTGTAAGTTTTTAAATAATGCTGTTGTCATCACATTTGACCCTTTGTCTTCGCCAATAGCCACTATTACAACATCTGTTTCGTTTAATGGTAATCCAGAAACTGTAAATTCGTCAGTAGAATCCATGCAAATAGTATGCGTAATTTTCTCTTTGTACGAGTCAACCTTAGCCATGCTATTGTCAATACCAATAACTTCATTTCCTTGTGAGGTTAATTTTACTGCCAAAGAAGCACCAAAATTTCCAAGCCCGATAATAATATATTTCATTTTATTCATCTAATTGATTGTTATTTCTTCAGTTGGATAGCGATAATTTTTATGTTTTATTTTCTTGAAAAATGCAACAAAAATAGACAGCATGCTAACTCTTCCAATAAACATGACTCCAATCATAATAAATTTACTGGCTGTGCTTAAATTGGCAGTGATTCCTAAACTCAAACCAACAGTACTGTATGCTGAAAAACTTTCAAAAGCAATTTTCAAAAGTTCTATTTCTGGGTCAAAAACGGTCACCAAAACAATTGCAAATCCAATAACAGCCAAAGATAAAGAAATGGTTGCAAAAGCTCTTTTCACTGAAATATCAGCAATTTCTCTTCTATAAACTTCAATTCGGCTTTTTCCTTTTGCCAAACTTAAAATATTCAAAGTAGCAATCGCAAAAGTACTAGTTTTGATTCCACCTCCTGTAGAAGCAGGTGAAGCACCAATCCACATTAATAAAAAAGTTATCATGATTGTTGGCATTGCTAATGCTGTCATATCAACTGTATTGAAACCTGCAGTTCTTGGGGTTGCTGCGCCAAATAATGCGTTGACAAGTTTTCCAAAAAATGAATGTTCGGCTAACGTATTGTTGTATTCCAAAATCAAAAATAAAAAGAATGCTACAAAAGTTAGGGTTAATGTCGTAATTAATGTTATTCTGCTGTTTAGATTGATAATCCAAGGTTTGTAAATCTTTTTATTGTTTGGAAAACGGAATAAATTGGTAAGTTTATGTTTGGTATATTTTACAATATTTACCACAATCGGAAATCCTAATCCACCTAAAATAAATGTGGCAATGATAACAAGTTGTAAAGGATAGTTAAATCGAAATCCACTTTCATAAATGCTATTTGTCAACGTTGAAAAACCAGCATTGCAAAAAGCTGATATTGAGTGAAAAATGGAGAAAAAAGCTTTGTCTGAAAAACGTCCTATCAAATTGTTATCTAAAGTGAAAAAGATTAAAACAGCAGCAACAAGTTCTACAGTAATGGTAATGATAATGATATATTTAAAAGTTTTAAAAACGTCTCCAATTTTTTGTGAATTGGTCATTTCTGATAAAGTAAGTTGATTTTCGTAAGTGGTTCCACCTTTAAAAAAATAACTGAAATAACTCGCAAATGTCAAAATTCCCAAACCACCAACTTGAATTAAAAACAAGATGATTGTTTGTCCAAACAAAGTGAAATAAGTACTTGTGTCTACTACAATAAGCCCTGTAACACAAACTGCGCTTGTAGATGTAAATAATGCATCAATAAATGAAATTCCATTATATGTAGCTTTTGGTAGCATTAACAATAAAGTTCCTGCTAGAATTATAGATAAAAAACTAAAAATAAAAAGTTGTGCAGGGTTTAAATACGTTCGAGTTAAGTTTAATTTTAACTCGAAAAACTCTCTGATAAATGATAAAATTACTGCTAAAACCACCCAAGTTGGATTGGCTAAAATCAAATCGGTTTTAAATGCCTCTCCAATAAAAATATATAAAAAAAGAATGTATAAAGAGTAACTAACTGTGATGAAGTCAAAGAGGAAAAATTTTCTTTTAAAAAGACTTATATTGGCAAAGTATCTAACAATTGTTGATGATATTCCTAAAGTGATGACAATAAAGTAAAAAGCATCTATAATTTGTTGATAAATAGTATTTTGTGAGAATCCAAAATCTATGATAAAGGCAAGCATCCCTATAACACTTGCCCAAAAAGCAGTTTTGTGTAATTTTTCCTTGTTAAAAATCATTATTCAAAAATAATAAAAATTAGTTGACTTTGCAGAAAATAGCATGCATGAAAAAACCTCAAACTTTCGCTTGAGGTTTTAAAACTTATGAACCAGATTCAGTTCGTGATTCTTCTTTTTTAGAGCCTTTTCGAATTTTGACAAAAAGCTCGCTTTTTTCTTCGTCCAAATCCATCGTAATTGTATCACCTTCTGTAAGTTTTGAGTTGACAATTTCTTCAGCAAGTGCGTCTTCTACATATTTTTGGATAGCTCTTTTTAATGGTCTTGCTCCATATTTTTTATCAAAACCTTTGTCTGCAATGAAATCTTTTGCTTTATCACTGATGTTTAACGTGTAGCCTAAATCTGAGATTCTGTGTAACAATTTGTTCAATTCAATATCAATAATTGAATGAATATCTTCTTTTTCAAGAGCATTGAAAATGATGACATCATCTATTCTATTCAAAAATTCAGGGGCAAATGATTTTTTCAATGCGCCTTCAATGACTGATTTTGCATATTCTTCCGTTTGCGCACTTTTTGCAGCAGTTCCAAATCCAACACCACTTCCAAAATCTTTGATTTGACGAGCACCAATATTAGATGTCATGATGATAATCGTATTTCTAAAATCGATTTTTCTTCCTAAACTATCAGTAATAAATCCATCATCTAAAATTTGCAACAGCATGTTGAAAACATCAGGATGTGCTTTTTCAATTTCATCCAAAAGCACAACAGCATAAGGTTTTCTTCTTACTTTTTCGGTCAATTGCCCTCCTTCTTCATAACCTACATATCCTGGAGGTGCACCAATTAAACGAGAAATCGCGAATTTTTCCATGTATTCACTCATGTCAATCCGAATCAAAGAATCTTCAGAATCGAATAATTCTTTCGCCAAAATTTTTGCTAACTGAGTTTTTCCAACACCAGTTTGTCCTAAGAAAATAAAAGAACCAATTGGTTTGTTTGGGTCTTTCAATCCAACTCTATTTCTTTGAATGGCTTTTACAACTTTAGTAACAGCTTCATTTTGACCTATTACTTTGCCTTTAATTAATTGAGGCAATTCAAATAAACGATGACTTTCTGCTTCTGCAACTCTGTTTACAGGAATACCTGTCATCATAGAAACTACTTCAGCAACATTGTCTTCTGTAACGACAACTCTGTTTAATTTCGAATCTTCTTCCCATTGTTTTTGGGCAGAATGCAATGCAGATTCCATGTTTTTTTCATCATCACGCAATTTGGCAGCTTCCTCGTATTTTTGACCATTTACCGCTTTTGTTTTGCGTTCACGAATCACTTCTAATTGCGCTTCTAATTCCAATACTTGTTTTGGAACCACAATATTAGTGATGTGAATTCTAGAACCAGCTTCGTCTAAAGCATCAATTGCTTTGTCAGGCAAATATCTGTCAGTCATGTATCTATTTGTTAATTTCACACAAGCTTCTATGGCTTCATTTGTGTAATTAACATTGTGATGTTCTTCGTATTTATTTTTGATATTGTGCAATATCTGAATCGTTTCTTCCACAGATGTAGGATCTACAATCACTTTTTGAAAACGGCGTTCTAAAGCACCATCTTTTTCGATATTTTGACGGTATTCATCTAAAGTTGTTGCTCCAATACATTGAATTTCTCCTCTTGCCAACGCAGGCTTTAACATGTTTGATGCATCTAACGAACCTGTTGCACCACCAGCACCAACAATTGTATGAATTTCATCGATAAACAAAATGATATCATCATTTTTTTCCAATTCATTCATCAATGCTTTCATGCGTTCTTCAAACTGACCTCTGTATTTTGTGCCAGCAACTAAACTTGCCAAATCCAAAGAAACAATTCGTTTGTCAAATAAAATTCTAGAAACTTTTCTTTCAATAATTCTAAGCGCTAAACCTTCTGCAATTGCTGATTTTCCAACTCCAGGTTCGCCAATTAACATGGGATTGTTTTTCTTTCTACGGCTTAAAATTTGAGAAACTCGTTCAATTTCTTTTTGTCTTCCAACAACAGGATCTAATTTTCCTTCTTCTGCCAAAACAGTCAAATCTCTACCGAAATTATCTAAAACGGGTGTTTTTGATTTTTTTACAGTTTTTCCTCTTTGCGATTGATCAAAAGGATTGTTTCTTTCTGAAGAATAATCATCATCAGAAGGGGTTTCTGCTATGGGATTTGAAGGTAAATCTTGATCATTATCAAGGTCATTTTCTTCCACATGTAATTGTTTGTACAATGCTTTTGCATCATCGTAATTTACGTTGTATTTCTGAACCAATTTGGTTGTTGGGTCATTTTCATTTCGTAAGATACACAACAATAAATGCGCAGTGTCTATAGATTCGCTTTGATATAATTTAGCTTCTAAAAAAGTAGTTTTTAGTGCTTTTTCAGCTTGTCTAGTGAGTTGTAAATTGGGTTTGTTACTATTATCTACAAAAGTTGGGTTTGTTGGATTTAATTGCTCTAATTTTTTTCGCAATAAATTCAAGTCAACATCAAATGCAGTTAATATTTCAATGGCTTTTCCTTCGCCTTTTCTTATCAAACCTAGTAATAAATGTTCAGTTCCAATAAATTCGTGGCCCAATCTCAAAGCTTCTTCTTTACTGAAAGTAATTACATCTCTAACTTTTGGTGAAAAATTATCGTCCATATTTTTGTCTATATTGATGTAAATTTAAGTCTTTTTTTGTCAAGAAAATAACAAAAAAAGTGCCAACAAAAAAAACTGACATGTTGTCAAGTTTATTTTGAAGCGAATTTACTGAAAATCAAGCAAATATAAGCATGTTAAATTTTATTAAAAAATGTTGATAAATAAGGGATTAAAGAGTTACAAAATCTTTGTCAAAAGGGTAATAAATTGTATCTTGCCTTGTTTTAAAAATCAACAAGAAATAGTAAAAATACATTTATGACAGAAGGTGAAAAGTTAATTCCAATTAATATTGAAGATCAAATGAAATCAGCTTACATTGATTATTCAATGTCAGTGATTGTTTCAAGAGCATTACCAGATGTAAGAGATGGTTTAAAACCCGTTCACAGAAGAGTGCTTTTTGGAATGCATGAATTAGGAATTAAAGCAACAGGAGCGTATAAAAAATCAGCAAGAATTGTTGGTGAAGTCTTAGGAAAATACCATCCTCATGGAGATACTTCAGTGTATGATTCCATGGTGCGTATGGCTCAAGAATGGAGTGTGCGATATATGATGGTTGATGGTCAAGGAAATTTTGGTTCTGTAGACGGAGATTCTCCAGCTGCAATGCGTTATACTGAGGTGCGTATGCAGAAAATATCAGAAGAAATGTTGGCTGATATTGAAAAAGAAACCGTAAAATTTCAATTAAATTTTGATGATACTTTAGAGGAACCTACAGTTTTACCAACTAGAATTCCTAATTTATTAGTCAATGGTGCCTCTGGAATTGCAGTGGGAATGGCTACAAATATGGCTCCACACAATTTGACAGAAGTAATCAACGGAACTGTTGCGTATATTGACAATAGAGATATTGAAATTGAAGAATTGATGCAGCACATCACAGCTCCTGATTTTCCCACAGGTGGAACTATTTATGGGTATGATGGAGTAAGAGAGGCATTTGAAACGGGTCGTGGACGAATTGTAATTCGTGCAAAAGCTGCTTTTGAAGAGGTGCAAGGAAGAGAATGTATCATTGTTACTGAAATTCCTTACCAAGTGAATAAAGCAGAAATGATTAAAAAAACTGCTGATTTAGTCAATGAAAAGAAATTAGAAGGAATTTCAAACATTAGAGATGAATCTGATAGAAATGGAATGCGAATCGTATATGTTTTAAAACGTGATGCAATTCCAAATATCGTTCTAAATAAATTGTATAAATATACAGCACTTCAAACTTCCTTTAGTGTAAACAATATTGCGTTGGTAAATGGACGTCCTGAACAATTGAACTTGAAACAATTAATTCATTATTTTGTTGAGCATAGACATGAAGTAATTGTAAAAAGAACTGAATTTGAACTTAAAAAAGCAGAAGCAAGAGCCCACATTTTAGAGGGATTGATTATTGCATCAGACAATATTGATGAGGTAATTGCCATTATTCGTGGTTCTAACAATGCTGATGAAGCTCGTGAAAAGTTGATGGAACGTTTTTTATTGACAGAAATTCAATCGAGAGCAATTGTAGAAATGCGTTTGCGTCAATTAACGGGTCTTGAGCAAGATAAATTACGTTCAGAATATGAAGAAATCATGTTGGCAATTGCTGATTATAAAGATATTTTAGCTAACGAGCCAAGACGTTACCAAATCATCAAAGATGAATTGTTGCACATCAAAGATAAATATGGTGACGAAAGAAGATCAACTATAGAATATGCTGGAGGAGACATGCAAATTGAAGACATGATTCCTGATACTCAAGTTATAATTACCATTTCAAATGCAGGTTATTTGAAACGCACAAATTTGGATGAATACAAAGTACAAAATAGAGGAGGACGTGGTCAAAAAGGAGCAACTACAAGAGATGAGGATTTCTTAGAGCATTTGTTTGTTGGAACAAATCACCAATACATGTTGTTTTTTACTCAAAAAGGAAAAGTATTTTGGATGCGAGTTTACGAAATTCCAGAAGGTGGAAAAAATACCAAAGGAAGAGCCATTCAAAATATCATCAACATAGAATCTGATGACAAAGTAAAAGCCTTTTTAGTGACAGAAGATTTGAAAAATGAAGCATATGTAAACAGTCATTATGTCATTATGGCTACTAAAAAAGGTCAAGTTAAAAAGACTTCTTTAGAGCAATATTCTCGTCCAAGAGCCAATGGAATCAATGCCATTACTATTAGAGAAGATGATGAATTATTAGAAGCAAAATTAACCACAGGTGATAGTCAAGTAATGTTGGCATTAAAATCTGGAAAAGCTATTCGTTTTGAAGAAGCAAAAACGCGTCCAATGGGAAGAACAGCTTCAGGAGTTATCGGAATTACTTTGCAAGACGAAAAAGATGAGGTAATTGGAATGGTTGCAGTAAATGATTTGAATTGTGACATTTTAGTAGTTTCAGAAAAAGGATATGGAAAGCGTTCAAGTTTAGAAGATTACAGAATTACCAATAGAGGAGGAAAAGGAGTAAAAACATTGAATATCTCTGAAAAAACAGGTAATTTAGTAGCAATCAAAAATGTGGATGATAAAAACGATTTGATGATTATTAACAAATCAGGATTGACTATTAGAATGGCAGTTGAAGATTTAAGAGTAATGGGACGTGCAACACAAGGTGTACGTTTAATCAATATCAAAGAAGATGATGCAATTGCGGCTGTTGCAAGAGTTGTTCATGAAGATGAGAACGAAACTCAAGCAGAAAGTGACCTAGAAATTGATAATGGCACAGGTATTGAAAACGAATCAAACGAAAATCAAGAATAAATTTAATTTAAATCAAGTAACAATGAGAAAACAAATAGTAGCGCTTTGTTTAGGATTCATGACAATTGGATTACATGCGCAAAAGGACGAATTAAAAAATGCCGAAAAAGCCATAAAAGGAGGAGATTTTAAAGGAGCTCTTACAATTATTGAATCTTTGGATAGCATGGAAGAAACCATGGAAGAGAAATACAAGGCTCAATATTATTTCTTAAAAGGGCAAGCTTATGGTACAAGAGACGTTAAAAAAGCTGCAGAGGCTTATAATAAATTAACAGCTTACGAAAAACAAATTGGGAAGCAAAAATACTCTAAAGAAGCTGAGCCAAAATTGAATGAATTGTTAAGTTTTGTTTCGAAAAAAGCGATTGACCAATACAATTCAGGAAATGATTATAAAGGTGCTTCTGAAAATTTTTATTTAACGTATCAATTGAGTCCTAAAGACACTTCTTTTTTGTATAATGCTGCAATAAGTTCCTCATTAGCAAAAGATTATACAACTTCTTTAGAGTATTATAAAAAACTTCAAGAACTTGGATATACTGGAATTGAAACTGTGTATTATGCAGTTAACAAAGCAACAGGCACTAAAGATAATTTAGGTACCAAACAAAATAGAGATACAATGGTAAAGTTAGGTCAATATTCTGATCCTACTACTGAAGTAACAAAATCTAAAAGAGCTGATATCATTAAAAATATTGCTTACATCTATGTAAATGAAGGAAAAACAGAAGAGGCTATGATTGCTTTGCAAGAAGCAAGAAAATCTGATCCAAAGGATATCAATTTACTTTTGAATGAAGCTCAATTGTACATCAAACTAGAGAAAATGGATAAATTTGCGAAATTGATGGAAGAGGCGATTCAATTAGATCCAAACAATCCAACGTTGTTTTTCAATTTAGGTGTTGTGAATCAAAATGAAAAGAAAATTGAGGAGGCAATTGGGTATTACAAAAGAGCTATTGAATTAAAACCAGATTATGGAGATGCTTATATGAATACTGCTGTGGCAATTTTATCTGGTGAAGAAGCTATTGTAAATGAGATGAATAATAATTTATCAAATAATAAAAAGTATACTGAGTTAGAAAAGAAACAAAAAGAGTTATACAAAAGAGCTTTGCCATATATTGAAAAAGCAGATGAAATTGAGAGAACTGAAGATACTGTGAGATCATTAATGAATATCTATGATATTCTTGAATTGACTGACAAAGCAGATGCTATGAGAGCAATTTATAAAAAAATGAAAGAATAATATTTTATTTTCTTTTAGAAAAAAACCGAAATCTAGTGGATTTCGGTTTTTTTTATATCATTTTTTTAATGACTCTTAATTTATGAGTATGTTTTTGTAACTCAGCATTGAAAATTCCACTATGATCAAGCGTATCAATTCGCACTTTTCCAAAAGCATGAATGATATGATACTCTTTCAGAATAATACCTACATGAATAATTTCGCCATTTTCATTGTCGAAAAAAGCCAAATCTCCAGGTTCACTTTCTTCTATAAAACTGAGAACTTCACCCTGAGTTGCTTGTTTTTTGGCATCTCTCAAAAGTTGATATCCACATAATTTATAAACCATTTGTGTAAAACCAGAGCAATCAATTCCGAAAGGAGTTTTTCCTCCCCACAAAAAAGGGGTATTTAAAAAAATAAAAGCCTTTTGAATAATTTCCTTTTTGGGAAGTTTTTCTGAATACACTTTTCCATCATAGGCATATTTTTTGGTGTTGATGGTAAATTCATTTTTGAAAAAAAAAGGCAATCTCGAACCAATTGGAATTGTGGTGAAATCATTATTTGAGTTTGAAATAAAATCAATGATTTCTCCTGAAAAAGTGGGCTCAGAAATGGATAGTTTTTCGAAATAATCTTCAGTTATTTCCTCAAATTGTTTGTTATCTACAAAACCCTCATAGCCATCAGAAAAGATCTTTATTTTACTCCAATTTTTCTGTTTTTCTAGAATTGTAAAATGTTCTCCAAAAAGCAATTGCGTCACCATTTCTGATTTTTCTGATGCCTCAAAACGAACAGCAACAATACTAAGATTACAAATTCCGTAAAACAAAATGGATAGTTTAAATGGTTTTACAATGATTAGATTCTTTCTATAACGATAGCACTTGCACCTCCACCACCATTGCAAATTGCAGCAGCTCCAATTTTAGCATTATTTTGCGCTAAAATAGACGTCAACGCAATGACAATTCTTGCTCCAGAAACTCCTAAAGGATGTCCTAACGAAACAGCTCCACCATTCACATTTACCTTTTCTTTGGACAATCCTAAGATTTTCATATTAGCCAAACCAACAACCGAAAAAGCTTCATTCAACTCAAAATAATCAACATCTTCAATTGTTATAGTTGCTTTCGCTAATGCTTTTGGTAATGCTTTTGCTGGTGCAGTTGTAAACCATTTTGGCTCGTGTGCTGCATCAGCATAACTCAAGATTTTTGCGAGAGGTTTGATATTTAATTCTTTTGCTTTTTCTGCTGACATTAAAATCAATGCAGCACCACCATCATTTATAGTAGAAGCATTTGCAGCAGTTACAGTGCCATCTTTAGTAAATGCAGGTCTTAAAGAAGGAATTTTATCTAAAAATACATTTTTATATTCTTCGTCTTCTGAAAAAAGAATTGGATCTCCTTTTCTTTGAGGAATTTCAACAGGAACAATTTCGTTCGCAAATTTCCCTTCTTTCCAAGCATTTGCAGAACGTGTGTAAGATTCTATGGCAAAAGCATCTTGGTCTTCTCTTGTGAATTCATAGGTTGAGGCACATTCATCAGCACAAACTCCCATGGCCACTTTTTCATATGCATCTACTAAACCATCTTTTTGCATGCCATCTTCCATGGAAATTGGTCCAAATTTTGAGCCCATTCTTGCATGATGATAATGTGGAATTAAGCTCATATTTTCCATTCCTCCAGCCACAACAATATCAGCATCACCCAAAGCAATTGTTTGGGCAGCTAGCATAATTGCTTTCATTCCAGAAGAACAAACTTTATTTACAGTTGTGCATGGAACAGTATCTGGAATTCCAGCGTGAATTGCAGCCTGTCTTGCAGGAGCTTGCCCCAAACCAGCAGAAACTACATTTCCCATATACACTTCATCAATCAAATTTGGGTTTAAATTTATTTTTTGTAATGCTCCTTTTATGGCAGTAGCTCCCAATATTGGTGCAGGAATTGTAGATAAACTTCCCATAAAACTTCCAATTGGAGTTCTTGCCACAGATACAATTACTACTTCTTTCATTTGTTTAGATTTTGATTTTATAAAAAAATTGTAGTGTAAAATTAACCATTTTTAATCAAAATGAAATCTTTATAGAGGTGTAATTTTTAACCTTCATATTTTTATGGTAAGTTTGTTGTTATTAGCCAGCATTTATGAGCGAATTTGTAAATAAACTTTATAGAAATAATTCGATTATTTATAAGATAATCTTATTCATACTTACCACGATTGCAATCGTTTATTTATTTCCAAAAGGAGGTCAATTTAAATATGATTTCAGCAATGGACAACTTTGGAAATATGATAATTTATACGCTCCTTTTGATTTTGCTATTCAAAAAACAGCAGATGAAATTGCTTCCGAAAAGAAGGATATTGAGGCCAATGCAATTCATTATTTTGAATTTGATACTAAAATAGTTGATGAGGTCAATGAAACTTTTGTTAAAAAAATATACTCAATCAAATCAAAAGATTCCTTAAGTGATGAAGATGTAAAATCACTGAGAAAAATTGGAGAAAAAGTATTGCAAAATGTGTATGAAGCAGGATTTTTGGAGGATTTGACAACTGATGTGGTTTCAAGAAATGATGAAATAGTAGCTTTGAAAAAAGACAATGTTGTCAGTGATGTTTTGTTCACAAATTTACTTACAACGAAAGATATTTTATCAATAATTAATTCAAACCTTGGTAAAAAACCGTATGATTTTAAGCAGGAAATATTGTTGAATATTTTGGTAAATTCTATAAAGCCAAATGTTTTTTATGATAAAGAATTTACTACGAAAATTATTGATAATCAGTTGAAAAGTATCTCTTTAACAAAAGGGAAAGTTGCAGCTGGAGAATTAATTATATTAAAAGGCGGTATTGTTGAAGGTAAAAAATTAGCGATATTAAATTCATTAAAAACGGAATCTGAATCAAAAATTTGGACAGAATCAAACTACAATTGGATTGTGTTAGGATACACAATTCTTGTTTCATTAGCATTATTGATGTTGTTGTTATTTCTTCACAAATACCGAATCGATATTTTCAATAATAATAACAAAGTAACCTTTATATTTTTCAATGTTTTTGCAATCATATTCGTTCAAACATTAGTGATAAAATACAATTCAGATTATTTATATGTAGTTCCATTAAGTATTCTTCCTATCATTATCAAAGCATTTTTTGATGCACGTTTAGGACTATTTACTCATGTTTTAACGGTATTGCTTTTAGGATATATCGTTCCAAACAGTTTTGAGTTTATTTACTTGCATATCATTGCAGGAATTGTAACCATACTTACTGTTTCTGAATTGTATAAAAGAGCCAATTTATTTATTTCTGTTGCACAAATTACATTTATTTACATGCTCACCTATTTTGCTTTTTCAGTAATAAAAGAGGGCAATGCATCACAATTGAATTTTGATTATTTCATACTTTTTGCTGCCAACGGTTTATTATCTTTTCTATCAATAATTCTAATTTATTTGTATGAAAAAGTCTTTGGATTGGTTTCTGATGTTACATTATTAGAGCTTTCAAATACGAATACAAAATTATTAAGAGAATTAAATGAAAAAGCGCCAGGAACATTTCAACATTCGATGCAAGTTGCAAATTTGGCAGAAGCAGCAGCAAACGAAATTGGTGCAAATTCAATGTTGGTAAGAACAGGAGCTTTGTATCATGATATTGGAAAAATGTATAATCCTTTGTATTTTGTTGAAAATCAAACTACAGGAGTAAATCCGCACAGTGATTTATCTCCAAGAGATAGTGCGAAAATCATTCTAGACCATGTTATAAAAGGAATAGAATTAGCAAAAAAACACAATCTTCCAGATCGAGTTATCGATTTTATAAGAACGCATCATGGAACCACAACAACCTATTATTTTTATAAGAAGGAACAAGAATTAAACCCTGATTCAAAAGTAGATATGAAATATTATCAGTATCAAGGGCCTATTCCATTTTCTAAAGAAACTGCTATTTTAATGATGTGTGATTCATCAGAAGCAGCCTCAAAAAGTATTAAAAACCCAACAGCGCAATCAATTAGTGATTTGATAGATAAAATTATTGAAAAACAAATGGCTGATAATCAATATTTAAATTCTGATATTACTTTCCGAGAAATTAAAATTATCAAAAAAGTAATCAAGAAAAAATTGATGAATATTTACCATTTACGAATAGATTATCCTGAATAAAAAAAGAAAATAAAAAGACTAAAAAATCTTGGTAATTTGTATTTGGAATAGTACATTTGCACTCGCAATTTTTATTTTTAAAATTTTCGGATTTTAAATGTAAGGAGAGGTGGCAGAGTGGTAATGCAGCAGATTGCTAATCTGTCGACCTTTGGGTCGCCAGGGTTCGAGTCCCTGTCTCTCCGCTAAATTGCTCTCGGGGTGTAGCGTAGCCCGGTTATCGCGCCTGCTTTGGGAGCAGGAGGTCGCAGGTTCGAATCCTGCCACCCCGACATCATAAGGTTGTTTTTTAAAACAAACTTGATTTTTTTAAAGACTTAGGTCGCGTAGCTCAGTTGGATAGAGCAACTCACTTCTAATGAGTAGGTCCCAGGTTCGAATCCTGGCGCGATCACTGAACGGGACAAATTCTTAATATTAAGATTGTCCCGTTTTTTATTTCCTCCAAAACCCTTATTAATAGTGGATATTTTTAAAAGTAGCGGATTGATATCAGCGGTTTGAACTTTTTTATTTTGAAAACCGAATTTATTTGGAAACATCAAACCGGTAAGGAGTCTTTTATTATGTATGTCTCCATTAACGTATTGTTTGTCAAAGTTTTGTAACTTGGACAAACCTTTTTTATAAGTTTCAAAAATATCTTTCTGTTTATTTTGAGTCTGTTCTAAAAGTAGAAGTTCATCCAGTATATCCTGATATCTTTTTTTAGCCTGTGAGTACTCCGTTTTATCCATTTGACCATCAATAAAAAGATCCTGAATTTTAATAAGCTTATCACTTATTAGTTTGACTTTCTCGTAATGCTTAGGACCCAGTTTAGAAGTCAGCAGCTGCTTTTGTAGTTGTTCCTTAATTATGATTTGTAAAAGTTCAAGAACAGGCTTATTAAGTGTGATGCTTTTTAAAAAAGAAATAAAGAAAGTTTCAGCCTCTTCTATACGATATCTTCCCTTGCAAGGACTAATACAGTGATAATAGGCATAATGTTCAGACCGGCCTTTGCATACACTGGCAGTCAGAGGTCTTTTGCACTCAGGACAAAGCAAGAACCCCTTCAATGGAAATTTGGGATTAATTCTACTATGAGTCACATGATGCTTTTTCTTTTTGGCATCAAGCACATTCTGAACCTGGTCAAAAAGCTTTTTAGAGATAATAGGTTCATGAATACCATCCACAATAGTTTTCGGTTCATCTTTGTAGGCTTTTATAAATACAGCCCCATAATAAATAGGATTTCTAAGAATAATAGAAAACATGGATTTAGAACTTTTCAAACCCTTACTATTGAGTTTGGTAAGGACTTCCTTTTGGGTATAAATACCTTTTGCAATGAGTTCAAAACCTTGTTGTATTAAAGGCGCCTCTTTTGAAGGTGTTAAGATTGGTTTTTTAGCACTATCTCTTCCTATGACATACCCTTTGGGAGGAGGCCCCACATATCTACCCTCTTTAAAAGCACGTCTCATACCAGCAATAACATTTTGAGAACGTCTCTGGTTTTCAACCTCAGGAATCGCTAAGTAAACAGCCATCATAAGCAGCTGTTCAGGAATGGTCATATCCAGAGGTTGAGTAATGGCATTAATTTTAATTCCAAGCCCATTAAATATCCCAATCATTTGATAAGATTCAGCTGTGTTTCTTGAAAACCTATCCCATTTTACAAGTAAAAGTTCATCAACTTGTTTTTTATTGCTTTTGCAATAGGCAAGAAGCTTTTTAAATTCAGGTCTTTTAAAAGTCTTTGCAGAATAATCCTCTCTATAGATATCAATAACACGATAGTTTAGATCTTTACAGTATTGCAGAAGTTTAGCTTCTTGGTCCCGAAGAGAATAGCCTTTATCGGCCTGCTCATCGGTAGATACCCTCACATATAGAATGACGTTTTTCATAGTAGTTAGGTTAATTGGTTAAATTATGACATATTACTTCAGAAAATATTTCTAAAAAATTGATTATTTCGATGATTTCATGATCAGTATAAGGCTGTTTGCTTTGCTGATTTAAAATTTCCTTTGCAGAATTGAAAATTTGAGATTCCCGGCCCATATCGATATAGGATAATATCGGGCTGTGTTTTCAGGGACCGCATGAGTGCTACAAAATTTATCATGTTTACTTAATTAAAGTTAATTTATAATTATCCTGAGAACGGATTTCAATCAAAAGCTTAGAACCTTTGGCTATTTTGTTTTCTAAAATGTATCTAGCTAGTTCCTCCTGGCTTTTATGTTGCTCAGTAATTGTAATAGGTTTTATATGCTGATCTTGAAAAGCAATTTCAATCACTTTGGGTCTTTTAAAGATAACAATATCTCTGATCTGCTTTTCAATATCACTAAGATAGGTCAAGTCTTTTTTTTCATTGCCAAAATCAACAGCAAGTACCTTAGCTATGATAGGAGCAAGAGGTAAACAAATCATAGGGTTTTGAAGATAAACGCTGCTTAAACCTAAAGTTAATTCAGTACCACCAGTAATAAATTCATAATCATTCGTCTGAGGTACATACAACATAGAATGGGGAAGTGTTTCTCTGTTAATAGCAGACTTGATCATATCTGTAAAGGGATTTATGATAGTTCTGTAATGATGGTCCATAAAGAGATCATCTGCTAAAAATATTTTTAATGAATTAATTGTTTCTTCCGATAACTTGCTCATTTTATCATTAATATGAAATTTGAAAACAGTATCAGCATATTTGTCTTCCCTCGGCTTTTGCCAAACAGACTTAGCAAGTTTTGCTAATTGCTCAACAGAAACTCCAAAGGATAGTAAATCCTTAACAATGCAAACCCAAACAGCTTGTGATAGATTCAACCGAATCCATTTCGTTTTGGTGTCATTCTTTCCTGCAATCAGGGCGTCCATCTTGTTTAAAACAACCTCTTTAGGTTGTTGCTTTTCAACAAAGGGCACTAAAGCCTTATCTATCCAGTAATTAATTTGTCTTGAAGTTACGCCAAGTTGCGCTGGGCTAATTTCTTGATCATCATAAACAAAGTTTCCTAATTCTATATAATCTGATTCTCTCATAGGTATGAATTTAAAGCGCTAAGATAGGATAAATTTTTTAAATACGAAATAATGTATTATGTTTGCGTAAAATATGCCACATAAATACATAATTATAATTTAAAAGAAATAACTAAAAAATAAAAAAATATGAAATCAGAAATTAAAGAAAAAATCAAAATATTAAATCTAGCTGAAAATGCACCACTACCAAGCCCCATTGCACCCAAAGTATGTGATTGTGGCTGTGGAAATGTTTTTCAACCTCAAAGAAGAGACCAAATATATTTAAACAAGCAACACGCTGATTTTGGATATAACCATAAAACAAGAAAGGTAAAACATCAAAATCGCAAAGAAGTTGAAAAGATATTAAGAACTAATGACATTATTTTGGAAAAGTATTATCAAACTCAAAAACTTGAGAATTGTGCAACTTGTTATTTAGATGCATTAAAAGCTGATGGTTTCAATTTTGCCTATATTATTGGTAAAAAAGAGAAAGGAGGTAATGAAAACTTTTATTTATATAATTACTACTACTATACATATGTAACTAATAATATTAAAATGATAAAAATTTATAAGAGATGAATTCACCAACACCCATAGATGAGTTGCCAAGTTTTATAGAAAAAAACTACAACACAATACAGCCAGTTAACAACCCATTGCTAAAATACATATTTGTTGGAGGGGTAATTTTACTAGCCATAGTAATCTCCGCAGCAATTGTAGGAAACAACCAACAAAAAACCATCAATATAAAACCAGAAGAAAATGACAACTGATAAAAAAGAATCCTCAGAACTACCTATTGGTAATATTATTTACACAACCATAGGTGCCTTAATTATTGTTGCAGGAGCTACTGCAATCTTAAGGTTAAGTAAAGTAATGATTGGAGACATCAAAGAGATGGGCTTGTAAAATTTCTGAATATTATAGATTAACACCAAAGAAAGAGGGAGCTATTGTAGCTTCCTCTTTTTATTTTTAAAAATAATTTTTCGAATTTATTTATTTTGAATTATTCTTTCTGAAATTTTTTTAAAAACTCTGAAAAACCCGTAATAAATAATAAAACGTCGTTGAACGTCGTAATACTTCCTGAAACGTCGTAATTCCTCGCTATCCATCTTTTAATTCAACGCTGTATTTCTTCAAATTAATGTTGATTCTATCGGAAAAAAGTATTTAGTTTATAAGTAAAATTGAAGGAAACTTAAAAACACTCTCTTAGTTTTTGTCTAAATCAGTTCACTTTAGTTTGAAGACATAAATTTTAAGAATTGACAAATAACCTTATTTCAAGATTTGACAAGTACCATTTTAATCAAATTACAATGCAAAGTAATTGATTCTTAAAAATTATATATTTCACTTTTAACTAAGGCTTTTCAAATTTTATCTAATCTTTGATCACAAATTTTGAAGTAAAAAAGATAGCTCTTAAACTATAAATTAATCTTTTTTAACCCTGAGTTTAAGGAAAGTTTTTAATAAAAAAGCGAATTATGTTACAACCCTTAGACTTACTTATTTCCTTGTAGAGAATCAGATTTAAAGTACTCTTTTTTATAAAAAAATATACCAGCAAAAATTGCTGGTATATTTACTGTTTCATTGTCTATTAACCTTTATGAGCTCATTTTTGTTATTTTCTTAAGTATTTTAATATCTCAACTACATACATTTAAAAATTAGGGTAGATACATATTTTTTTTACCAACCTGGATTTTGTGGTCTTAAACCAGGATACATCATTAAATCACTTGCTGGAATTGGAAAGTATTTATATTTTTCAGCTGACAAATCTGTTCTATAATTTCCAACAATATTTAATCGTTGATAATCAAACCAAAGGTGCATTTCGTAACATAACTCAAGTCTTCTTTCAGAAATTAAAAGACTCATAAAATCTCCAGTAGGAAGTATTCTTCCTAAACCAGCCCGTTCTCTAACATCTGCAAGTCTTTCTCTAGCTTCTCCTTCTTGTCCTAATGCATGTAAAGCTTCTGCATACATTAACAAAACATCTGAATATCTTAAAACTGGAATATTATCACCAAAATGTCCTCCAACTGCAGGATTGGTTTGATATTGATAAGTAGTTCTCACCATTGGAATATTATCTGGCGATAATTGATAATCACTCCAATATTTTTTAAAAGTTAACACTTTAATTCCGCCAGTTGGATACGTGAGTAATTTTGCGTTTTTATCATAATATTGAAGCACAAATGTTGCCTCTCTGCGTTTATCAGTAATATCAAATTCAGTTAAAAATGTTGGATCAACAGTAATATTTTGTCTTTCATCAGACAAAATTCCAGCATTTCTAATTCCTGTAGTTGCCGCCAAAGAATTACCCACTTTTACATCAGTTGCTGCTTTAAACCCAATAGAAAAAATATCTTCAATACCGTTTTCATTTTGTTCTTGAAAAACGTCAAAATAATTATTAATTAATCCATAGCCATGGTTACCAGCATAAACAGCAGCGCACATATCTCTTGCATTTGTGAACATTTCATTCATATCAAAGGCATTTTCAAACAAATTAGCATTTGATTTCATAGAAGACCCTATTGTTAAATATACTTTTGCTAATAAACCTTGAGCTGCTCCCTGAGTGGCTCTACCTGGCTCATAACTTTGATAATTATTTAACAACGTTGCACCCTGTGATGCAAAACTTAGGGATGAATATTCATTCCATTTTGGCAAATCTGCAATAGCAGCCTTTAAGTCTTCGATAATAAAATTATAAACTTCACTTTCAGTTGATTTATTTGGAAAGGCTTCATCAAGTGATGTTACACCATTCATTATTGGAACTTGACCCCACATACGAACGAGATTAAAATAACAAAGTGCTCTTACAAATTTAGCTTCCGCCAAAATTCGTTTTGATGAGGCATCGTTGATATTTTCAACATTTAATAATTTGATTAATGTACTTGATCTATTTACACAAACCCACATTCTACTCCATAAGTTATTAATACTTCTTAAATCTCTATCAGCATAATTCATGGAAAGATAAGCTGCCCCAACTTTAGCCGTTCCTGTTGGTCCCTCTAACATTTGCATAAATGTATAATCATTTCTATAAAAAAAATACGAATCGCGTAAAGCTGCATAAGCGCCATTTAATGCGGATATTCCTTGGGATTCATTTTGATAAAAATTGGAAGTTTGTGAAGTGCTAAACAATTCTTCGTCTAAGTAGTCTGAACAAGAATTAAGTCCGAATACTAAAATAATTAATACTAATTTTTTCATATTTATATTTTTTAAAAATTAACGTTAAATCCAAAAGTGTAGATTGCTGGTCTTGGATAGGCAAAATCATCAAGAGCCATTATATTTGGACTTTGATTTGTAGCCCACCCACCCGCATCTGGTTGATTGTTTTCAGGATCTGTTCCTTTATATCTAGTAATTAAAATAGCGTTTTGAGCACTTGCAAATACAGACAATCTAGTGATGAAAGGAATTTTATCTATAGGAATATCATAAGATAACGAAATATTTTCTAATCGGATATAATCGCCATTTTCTACATTACTTAAATTTGCAGAAACCCCATCAAAGCCTCTAGATCCTAATCTTGGAATATCTGTAATGGTATTATCTGGCGTCCATCTATTCAACATTCTTCTAGAAACTGTTGACGCTACTCCAAAAGATTGATTCCAATTATTCGTATTAAATTGTTCTGTATCTAATAACTCTTCATTTGATCCATTGTAAATATCCTTCCCTATTACTGCATTTATAAACGCATTAAATGTCCATCTTTTATAGGTTAAATCAATACCTACCCCTAATGTAAAATCAGGATGAGGAGAGCCAATTTCAGTTCGATCATCAGCATTAATTTTTCCATCTCCATTCGTATCTAAATACTTTATATCTCCTGGTAAGGAACTTGGTTGAAGAAGAGAAACATCACCAGTTACAGGATCAGTGTAAGTGTAATTATCAATAGATGCTTGATCTGGAAAAATACCTAATTGAGGGACTTCCCAAAAAATTCCGTAAGCATAGCCTTGACCAACAAACCCTGTGTATTTCGGTTCACGAATTAATTGAGCTTCGCTAATCCATCTTGTTATTTTATTTTTATAGTGCGAGAAAACAAGGTTCGTTGCAAATGTAAAATCTTCTTTTTTAATAATGGTTGCTCCAATACTTAAATCAACACCTGTATTTGTCATGTCTCCAGCATTTACGGTAGTTTGTTCAAAGCCAGAAACTCCTGGTAATACAAAATTTCTTACCAATAAGTCTTCAATAAGCTTGTAATACACATCTGCATTAATATTGACACGCCCTTTCCATAAACTCATATCAAAGCCAAAATTATATTGTGTAGCAACTTCCCATTTTAAATCAGGATTGTCAAAACTTTGAGGTGCTTCTGCTTGAACTTCATTATTTCCAAAAACATAAGTAGGAGTTGATGCTGCTAATCCAAGATTGTAAATAGAACCTAGTGATTGGTATGGTAAAATACTAGAACTACCTGATTGCCCTGCACTTAATCTCCATTTCCAATTACTAATTACCTTACTATCTGCTAAGAATTTTTCTTTTGACATATCCCAAGCAACAGCAACACCAGGAAATAAAGCCCATTTATTGTTGGCTCCAAATTTTGAAGATCCATCATAACGCCCTGTTAATGTTAAATAATACTTGTCATTAAACTTGTAATTGATTCTTCCTAAAAAACCTAATAAAGTTTCTTGAATTTTTGCAGAGCCATATCCTTCAACAAAAGCACCAGCTCCTAAATTAAAAGGGCCATAAATATCAGTATTAAATTCAGTCACATTGCCAGAATCTAATGTGTTTCTTACCCTTTTTCCAATTTCCATCCCTCCAAGAAAGTTTATATTGTGTTTACCTTTATTTAAAGAGTAGGTTAAAATATAGTTATTTAATAAATCTGCAGTCTTAATGCTTAAAACATTTGCTTTTCCGTTGGTAAGCGAGCCTTCTAATGTTGTTGAAGGTAAATAATTTTTTCTATCAAGTCCAGTATAATTGTATTTTAAACTTACCGCTAATTTCAATTTTTTAGCCAAATTAATATTCACAAAAAAATTGCTTAATACTCGGTCTATATTATTTTCATCAAAAGAATTAAGCAAACGCGCTAAAGGATTTTCAAATTGATTTGGTTCTCCAATTACATTGCTAAAGTTATAACTACCATCTTCATTATATACTGGTATAACTGGAGCTGTTCCATATATGGATGCAATTGCTCTTTGCCCATCTCTTAATTGATCAAACTCAGATCGATTTCCATTGATTTTAAATCCAAATTCAATTGCTTTAGTAACATCAAATTGGGCATTCAAATTAATATTCATTCTTTGGTACTTTTGACCTTGAAAAGCGCCATCATCTCTTACGTAATTAACCCCAAAACCAATAGCAGAACCTTCTTTTCCGTAATTTAATTTAAAATCGTGGTTTACTAAAGACCAAAATTGACTTGTTTCATCTAACCAATTGGTACCTTCGCCCCAACTATCAGGATCGTTTTCTGGAAACCCGGGAATCTCTTCGTTTGGAAGTATATTAGGAATAGTTAAATTTGCTGTATTTGCCTTCATTTCATAAAACAGTGTTGCGTATTCTCTGGCGTTTACTACATCTAAATCTCTTGTCGCATTTTTATACGAGAAAAAATGAGAATATGAAATATTAGTTTTTCCTATTTTTGCACTTTTAGTAGTAATTAGTACTACACCATTTGCTCCTCTTGAGCCATAAATTGCCGTTTCTGCAGCATCTTTTAATATTTCGATTGACTCAACATCTGAAGGGTTTAAAAAATCGATATCATCACTATAAATACCGTCAATAACATACAAAGGCTCACCTGTACCGTTTATAGAATTTAATCCTCTAATTTTTATAGATGAAGTTCCACCTGGTTCAGAGCCAGTTGTACGAACATACACACCAGAGGCTTTACCAACAAGTGCTGAAGCAAGATTTGGTGTGGGTTGCTTAACAATATCTGACCCTTTAATGGTTGATACACTACCTGTTACATCTGATCTTTTTACAGTTTGATAACCAATAATTACAATTTCATCTAAATTTTCAAAAGATTCAAGTAATATAATATCTAAAGTGGTTTGATCAGTAATGGTAACAACTTTTGTTTCCATTCCTAAATAAAAAAAACTTAGTTTATCTCCTTTTTCAGTGGAAATGGAGTATTTCCCTTCTAAATCTGTAATTTTTCCAATATTCTTACTTGCAATAATAATTTCAACTCCAGGTAAAGGATTTTTTTTTGCATCAGTAACAGTTCCAGAAACAGTAATTGTTTGTGAAAAGCTATAATGAATAATCCCCAGAAAAATTAGGAGGAGAACTGATCTCTTTTTAGTTAATTTCATAGTTTTAATTGATTGTTAGTTTTTAGTAGTTATGATTGTATTGTTGGTTTATTTAAATCGATTTAATATTGAATGTATCCTTAAATTTGAGTAACAGTTTTTAAAAAAAGTTTTGTATCTTTTACTTTCAATAAAAAAAATTTATTTATTATTTTTTTTGGGTGGTTGAACATTTATTGTAGCCCAATCATCATATAATTTAACTAATTCGTTCAATTTTTCAGGTTTTTTACCTTTTAGATCATTGGTTTCATTTCTGTCTGCCTTCATATTATACAAAGACCAAACGTCTTTATTAGCCACAGCTTTCCAATCACCTAAACGTATTGCTTTCCCTTTTGCCCATTGCCAAAAAATTGGTTTTTGGCGCTCAGCCATTTGCTTTCCAAGCAAGGCTGGAAGAAAACTTTCACCTTGCATTGGAACGATTGATTGATTTCTAAAATTAGTAGGATATTTTGCTGCTGTAATATCTTGAAAAGTAGCCATAACATCCACAAAATGTAATGGTTGATTGTTAATAGCACCCTCATTTTTTATAGCTCCAGGCCAAAAAGCGATAAATGGTGTACAAATACCTCCTTCATAACTAAAATTTTTAAAAAATCGGTAAGGTGTATTGCTCACATTTGCCCAATCTTCTCCTGTTGACCCCCAATAAGATACTGAACCTAATTGGCCTCCTAATTTATCATTGCTTTTTTTATAATTTTGCTCGGCATCTACTGAGTTTGCACCATTGTCAGAAGCAAATAAAATCAAAGTATTTTCAAGCTTTCCAGTTTCCTTCAGTTTATCTAATAATTTTCCAATATTTTGATCTATACGATCAATCATAGCAGCATAAATTGCCATTCTTAAATCTTCTTTGTCCTTTTCTTCAGCAGATAAAGAATCCCAATCTTTAAAAGTTTCTTTAGATAATTTCATTGAAGCATCAACCATACCTAATTCAACCATTTTTTTATATCTGGCTTCGCGAATTGCTTTATAGCCAACAGCATATTTTCCTCTATATTTTGCAATATCTTCAGGCCATGCCATTAATGGATCATGAGGTGCTGTATAAGCAAGGTAAAGGAAAAAAGGTTTTGTATCTTTTTTGTATTCATCGAGATAAGAAATCGCGTATTTTGTAAAATAGTCTGTTGAGTAAAAGTCTTTATCAGTATTATAAGGTTTGTATGCTTTATCATCAATATTCCAAGTATCAGGACCACCTTTAAAAATTGGTTGTGGCTCTCCTTTGCGCTGTTTACCTGGATTAAAGTGATTCGTGGCTCCTCCAAAAAATTCGTAAACACGATCAAAGCCAAAATCATATAATGATGTTTTGCTATGATTTTTTCCTGATTGTAAGGTTCTATATCCTGCTGTTTTTAGCAAATCACCTAAAGAAATAGCATTTTGAAAACTTGATGGATTCTCACCCATGTTGCTTTGTTGGGCGTATACTCCTGTGAGTAGCGTAGCTCTTGAGGGAAAACATTTTGAAGTGTTGTGCATTTGTGTAAAACGAACTCCTTGATTTGCTAATTTATCTAAATTAGGTGTATTGATTTCACCTCCGTAAGAACCAATATCAGAATACCCCATATCATCCACCAGAATTAGAATAATATTTGGTTTTTCTGATTTTTTTTGAGAATTAATTTGCGATGTACCACAAGAAAAAAATAAAAATGATAAAATAAAAACAGAAATTGAATTATTAGAAATTCTCATATTAATTGATAGTTTTTAGATTTACCAAATTTGCTCTTAAACAGATATTTATGAATGCAGCTGATGTCCAAAGTTGCTGTCCTGAGCCTGAAATAAGGCCACTTGGAAGTACCACTTTTTCATGAAAGGAGCCAAAACCACCCCAATCTTTATTGCGTTTTTCTGATAATTTTGTTCCCATAGTTCTTGCAAGAACAGCAGCGTTATAACCTGTATGGTCTTTTTTATCTGCTTTTTCTTTTGCTTGAAGAAAAAAGGTGTCACAAAAAGGCCATGAAGCTGCATTATGATCTCCTTTACCCCCTTCTAAAAAAGGGTGAATTAATGGAGTTCCAAATTCAGTCATTGGATAATTATCAATCGCTTTTTTTGCAGCTTTACCTTCAACAATATCAAAAAGTACCGCAAATGCAGTCCCTAAATTATGTTGATTGTTTATTACTTTTCCATAACGATCTTTGAAATAAGTAAGTGTTCCATCAGGCAAAACCAATTCTTTTAAAATTGCCTTTTTTAATTTTTCGGCTCTTACCAACCAATTTTTTGCCTCATCATTTAGGTTGTTCTTTTTTGCAGCATTTGCCATAGCAAGCATTGCTTTGTAATACATGCAATTTGTGGATGTTCCCTTTAAAAGTACACAATCTGCAATTGTCATCCCTTTAGGATACCCTCCATTTGATGCAATATCTTGAAAGGTAGGTTGTGCTCTAAATAAACCATCCTTTGGGTCAAACCAAGGATCATAAAATCTTTCAAAATTTTCTTTCCCTGTTGTATAAAACCATTTCCAATCTGCTATATCAGGATTTTTTTCGAAAAGATCATCAACAGCCCAAATCCAAACCACATCATCTGTTCTTCGTGTGTAACTATTTGTTTTGTATTGAGCCATTACGTCAGGTTCATGATCAGAAATTACTTCCCAAGGCACATTAATTTCTGGTATAACATGTTCTGCAGAAACTTTATGACCTAATTTACCTCTAACTTCTCTTGTTATCATCAAAGATTTTTTCATTTCTTCTGGAAAAATTGTATTCAGTGCTAAAATACCCGCAAATGCAATATCTCTAGTATACACTTTATCTGTGTAGCGTCTTCCAGCAGCAAAATAGGTTCCTACTTCGTTTTTCACTATATTTTGCTCAATATCGTTTAATGCTATCTTAAACATTTTAGCCATAATAGGTGTTGCATCATCAATTAATGAAAGTCCAATTTTTGGTGTTACACTAGGTAAATCATCAGTTTTGAAAGATCCTAATCCATCAGATAATTCATTCTCTGTTAAAACCAAAGGTGGATTATTATAAACTGTTTTTTGGGCAGTACAAGAAGTTATCCAAATGAAAAGATAAAAAATAACAAAAGGTTTTTTAAGCATATTTAATCGTTTTAATTTTTTAATGTATTATTAAGAATTGTGAAAACAAACATTCATTTGACATGATTTTTTAAACATTTATTATCCATTTACCGCATAGTACTTATGATACTTTTAAGAAAATAGCCTCAATAGTGTTCTTAAATAATGTTTATCCAAACAAATTTACAGTTTAGTTTATATTATAGATGTTGAATAAGTTTCAAATACCCTGCTAAAATGTGTCAACACTTAATTTAATGCCTAAAAAAATTAAAATCCTCTATTTTTTTATAAAGCCTGTTTTGAATTTGTTTACAATGTTCTCTAAAAAACCATAAAATAAGCAAGTTATTATTATGTTTCAATTTACACACATCATTTCTTATAAACTAAAAATGTTTTTGTTTTGAAATATTGTTTTGGTATGTGTTATTTATTAATTCTTGTGTTTTGATTTCAATTGAAACAAAACAGCATAATTATTGAAACTTTATCAACCTATAAAAAAATAATTTACTCCCGAAATTTGATAAAAGTTTAAAAGCATGTCGCATTTTTTAAGAAATTTAATTTTACTGTCATTATTATTGTTCATCCTTCAAAACTGCACCAGCAAAAAAGAAGAACAAATTGATGTTACTTTGTTCACAAAAAAAAACAATATTTCTTCAAAAGTAGAAATTACGAATGACTATAATGGGCAAAAATATTTGCAAATTTCATTCACTAATAAGGGTGATAATACAGATTATCTTGACTCTGTAAGTGTTGTTATTAGCCCTCCTAAAGGAGTTTCAAATAATACCAAACTTATCTTTGGAGGAACTTGCATGGGAAGAACTCCTATCAGTCAAACAATTGTAACAGATCAGCTTAGTAAGAGTGATACTTACCAAATGTTGGAACTTGGAAAAAATCAATATTCATTCACAGGAATCCTAACATGGAATACTTTCTTACCCTATCTTTTTTACGACCTTAAAAAAGGAATTATCGTAAAAGCAAATGGTGAGGGAAAACCCTTAAAACCAGGAGAAACCATTGAATTTGAAAAAATACTTTTAGATTCTAATAGCTCTTGGCAAGATTTATTGTTCAAATATGGGGAAGAAATTGCAAAAGAACATGACATAGAACCCAAAGAGCCTTTGCAATTAAAAGGATGGTCTACATGGGATTATTATGGACGAGTATTTGACACAAAAGATGTTATTAAAAATATTGATCAACTTACTTTAGATGCGAAAGACGCAAATATCATTCAAATAGATGGTGGTTGGTGGACAAATAGAGGTGATTATTTAAGTGTTCGCGATAATTTACAAGGTGGTATGAAAGCGATCGCAGAGTATGCAAAATCAAAAGGATATAGGGCAGGCATTCATTTGGATGGTTTTAGAGCTGACATAAAATCAGATCTATATAAATCAAATCCTGATTGGTTTTTGAAAGATCAAGATGGTGAAGTAATCTGCTATTCCATAGACAAAGGAGATACTTTTATGGAATATATTTATTTTGATTACTCCAACCCTGCTGTTTGTGCTTATATGAAAAACGTTTTAAAAACCATCCGTACAGAATGGGGTTTCAGCTATTTTAAAATTGATTTTATGCGTTATGGGCTTTTAGAGAGTATTCTTGAAGAGCATGGTGTCAACAATAAAATTAACACAAAGCCAGTTACCAAAATCTTATCTTTCAATAATAATATGACCAGTGTTGAGAGAACTCGTGCTGGATTGAAAGCCATGCGTGAAGGTATTGATGAAGATTTCTTCCTTGCTTGTTCTTCAATTTTTGGGCCCACACTCGGTATTGTAGATGGTTTAAGAACGGGCCAAGATATTAGTCCAACTTTTGATTATTACAAAGCAACCTCTTTTCAAAACGCTGGTAATTTTTATTTAAACCATACTGTTGTTCAAAATGATGCTGACTATTTAGTTGTAAGAAATAGTAAAGATGAAGAGCCAGAGCGTGCTTGGGGAAAAACAAAATTTGGAGGCACTACCACTTTAAACGAAGCCGAAATGTGGAGTAATTATATATCACTTTTTGGAGGTATAAAAATTAGTAGTGATAATTTAATTACTTTAAGGGATGAGCGAAAAAAGTTAATTACAAACGCCTTTAAATACAACACAGCAAGACGTTTTATTCCTCTTGATTTGTGGGATCATGCAATGACAAAAGATGATAATTTTAATATTATGCTTGCTGAAAATATTGATGGTGTATATTTGGCATTATTTAATTGGGATGATAAACAACAACAATTTTTACTTGATGGATTTGGCAAATCAAAAATATTAAACCCTGATTCACAAAAAGAATATACCTTTACTAAAGGAAAACTAAATATCAACTTACAAAAACGAAGCTCAATTATCCTAAAGATTGAAGGCGGAGATTTTGATGTATTGCGAAAATCTTTACACAATAAATCTTATACTAAAAATTCAGAAATTGTAAACATTGCAGAAACTTTGAATTAATAATTTTCTTATTAAATTATTATATTGAGTAAAAGCTATAATATAATATATTCGTATTTTATTATGGCTTTCTGTAAAATCTAATTTTTTTTTTAAAACTTCAATAACAACCATTTAATGATTCGAATTTTAGTTGCTTTATTTTTACTTATTTCTTCTTCTCTCTTTTACGGACAAGAAGAAATTATCAATGTTAAGAATATTGACAATAAGCAAGGACTATCTCAAAATGGAGTTACTGCTATATTTCAGGACAAAGATGGCTATATGTGGTTTGGAACTCATTATGGTCTTAACCGCTTTAACGGCATAACTATTCAGTCGTTTTATGGTGGAAATTCTTTTAAAGATCTTTGTAGCAATACTATAAATTTAATTATTCAAGACAACTCTGGTAATATTTGGGTGGGAACTCCACAAGGTATTTCGGTTTTTAACCCAATTACAGAGGAATTTTTTAACATGAGTAAATACGACTCTAAAAATAGTATTTACAGTCATAGTATAGAATCCATGAAACTTATTGATGGAAAAGTGATGCTAACAAGCTCACAAGGTCTTTGGGTTATTGATCCTGGGAAAAAGCTTTTTACCGAAAAAATTGCAAAATCTATTTGTAAAAACATAGATCTTTATAAAATTAAAACATCATTTAGTTCTCAGTCTTTAAAAATTTTTAAAAAAGATAATAATGATAGTTATTGGCTAACAACTAATAACATGGTTTTCGTTTCAAAAATTATAAATAACCAATTAATCATTATTGATGAAATTAGAATTGAAGATTCAAAGAATATTGTAATTACCTCTTTTTTTGAGGATAATTTTCGCAATTTATGGGTAGGGACAGATAACAATGGTTTATACCACTTAAAAGAACAAAAAGGAAATTATACCATCAATAAAGTATATCCTAAAAATAATACTACAGTAAACTTCTCAAGAATTACAAATATAATACAAGACCAAGACAACAATCTTGTTGTTACCTCAAGAAGTGATGGTGCTATTCTTATAGAGAAAAATAAACTCGAGAAAGAGGATTTTTCAAATATTAAAATAAATTCTATTGATTTATATAGCAAAAAAATTAAAAGTATTTACAAATCACGTGATCATACTTTATGGATTGGATCTTTAGGAAATGGTGTTTTTTATCAAAACAATTCGGGTTTAAAATTTAAAAACTATCAAATTAAAGAGCCTTCCAATTCTTCTATTATTAACAATACACGTTCAATTTCAAAAGACATATTTGGCCGACTTTGGATAGGTACGTTATTTGAAGGTCTTTATATATATGACATTACAAATCAAAAGGTCGTAAAATCGTTACTTACTAATAAATCTATTTTTGCAATCTCTGAAATTGATGATTCGCATTTATTGGTAGGAACTTCTGATGGAATGTATTTGGTAACTTTTGATAAAAACAACTTTGAAACCCAAAAATTAATTATTGATAATGAAATGCAAGATGTTGTTTTTTCAATCGCTCACGCAAAGAATAATTATTGGATTGGAACAAGAGAAAGTTTTATAAGTTTTACTCTTACTAACGATTTTAAAATTACGAATGTCATTAATTATAATGACGAGATTCCCATTAAAGTGAATGCTTTAAAAACAATTCGTGTTGTTAAATATGATGATATTCATAATATTCTTTGGATTGGGAGTCAATCAAGTGGACTTATTAAAGCTGTTTTAAATAACGATTTTTCGATCAAAGAGTTTTATGCCATAAATAGCTCATTTAGTTCAACTGAAACATTTGAATACATCTGTGATATTTTAATTGATGTAACAAATCAACTTTGGATCGGGTCTAGAGATGGTCTTATTAATATTAAATTATTACCTAAAGGTGACATTTCCGAAATAAAAAAATTTACTACAAATAATGGTTTTCCAAGTAATTTAATTCAATCTGTAAAAAGTGACACACAACAAAATTTATGGATAGGTACCAACAGAGGTTTGATAAAGTTTAATAAACAAACCTATGAGATCATTAATTATGACATTAATGATGGTATTCAAGGCTTTGAATTTTCTGAACACGCTTCATATGTAGATGCTAGTGGTGTTTTTTATTTTGGTGGTGTTAAAGGAATTACCGCGTTTTCTTCTGATTACATTGTTTATGAAGGAGTTACAGAGCCTGTAGATATCAAAGACATCATTATAAATGGTTTAAATGTAAATAACAGACGACTTATTAAAGATTCTATAGGAAGTCTTACCTTATCTCATATTGAAAATAATATAAAGTTTAATTTTATTTCACCCAATTTCATCAATCCTAAAAAACAAAAATATTTATACCGACTAAAAGGTTTTGATACAAAATGGAACACTACTGAAACAGATAAATACACTGCAGAGTACTCAAATTTACCAAAAGGAAATTATCTTTTTGAAGTAAAAACATCTGATGAAGATGGCGCTTGGATTTCTAAAAGTAGCTCTATAAATTTAAAAATTCAGCCTTCTTTTTGGATGACTTTTCCTGCCTACCTTATTTATTTGATTGTTATTTTTTCATTTATCTATGTAATTTCTACAATTACAAAAAAACGCCTTCAACGAAAAAATAAAGAACTTTTAAAAAATCAATATCATGAGCAAATGGAGAAAGTTAATGAATCTAAAATAGAGTTCTTCATTAACATTTCTCATGAAATTAGAACGCCTTTAACGCTTATTTTATGTTCTATAGAAAAACTTCTTTCAAATTTTAAATTAAACCATCAACAAGAAAAAGAAGCAAAAACAATTGACAAAAATGTACACCGAATTTTAGAACTCACCAACGAGTTGTTAGCCATACGTAAAATGGAAACAGGAAACTATAATTTAAAAGTACAATATGACGAAGTAATTCAGTTTTTTAAAAGTGCTAAAATTGCTTTTAATGGTTTGTCCAAAAAGAAAGGAATCAAACTTTCAATTTCAACACATACAGATGAATTATACCTTTGGTTTGATAAAAATGCACTCGAAAAAATCATTTATAACTTAATTTCAAATGCAATTAAATATACGAACGAAGGTGGCACCATTGATATTCAAATACAACCCTCAAAAAACAATCAGTTTTTAGAAGTTAAAGTCATTGATACTGGAATTGGAATTGATAAAAAACACGTACCCAAAATATTTAATCGTTTTTATAATAAGGGTAGTAATATTGACAGGTATGTAAGTGGGTTTGGTATTGGTTTATCGCTCACTAAATCGTTGGTTGAGTTGCATAAAGGTAATATTACAGTGGCAAGTGAATTAGATAAAGGCTCCGTTTTTACGCTAAATTTACCTTTAGATGAAAACGTATATTCTGCCGAAGAAAAAGTGGATAGAGCATTATGGGAAACCAATTTACCAAGCGTTTTAAATACTACTGAATTTGATGAAGAAGAAACAGCAGAGAATACTACTCTAGATGATGATAAAAAAACCTCAAACTCATCTAAACCAACAATTCTTTATGTTGATGATAATACAGAATTGCTCCTTAGCATCAGCAGTTTCTTTTCTGATAACTATAATGTATTTACTGCTGAAAATGGTGCAAGTGGTATTAAAATAGCCAACGAGTTGCAACCTGATATAATAATTAGTGATATTGTAATGCCTGAAATAGACGGAATTGAATTGTGTGAAACCCTTAAAAATGATATCAACACCTCTCACATTCCAATAATTTTACTAACTGCAATGGGCGATATGGAAAGTCAGTTGCATGGTGTTGAATCTGGTGCTGATTATTTTATACCTAAACCTTTTAATATTAAACTCTTAAGTTTAACAATTAAAAATATTATTGAGTCTAGAAATAAACTTAAAAATTTATTTTTAACCAATGAATATACTGATTCAACTGATATTACAACCAATTCAAAAGATAAAGAATTTATTGATGAGCTTTTAAAATATGTGAATGAACATATTGAAGAAGACAACTTAAACATTAACAATATTGCTGATGCATTTGCCATGAGTCGTTCAACCTTTTTTAGAAAAATTAAAATCTTAACAGGTACAACAGGGAAACAATTTATTGATTCTGTACGATTAAAAAAAGCAACGCATCTTTTAAAAGAATCAGATTTTAATATTTCAGAAATTGGTTATGCTGTTGGGCATTCTAATCCGCAATATTTTTCTAAGTGGTTTAAATCCTACTATAAAATTTCTCCAACAGAGTACAAATCTCAAAACAAAAAGGGAGAATAACCTTTATGTTTTTTTAGCTTACGCAATTATATTAAAATTTATTAAAAGTAAATACTAATAGTTTTATACGTAAAACAGCTATATTTAAAAAAAAATTCGGTTTCTATTTTCTATTATTTCTATCAAATGCTAAGAGAAACAACGAAAAGAAACCGAATTAACTAAATAAAAAATTTGGGGGAACTGAACTAACTTATTTTTTTATTTCAAATTCAAATTTGTATCTGTCACTTTCTTGATGCGCTTCTTTCATGTATCGATCAATCTTTTTTACAATTTCAGGATATTTCGCTGCAATATTGTTTTTTTCTCCAGGGTCAATACTTAAATCATACAATTCAATGGGTGCATTTGGATTGTTTGTCATTTCTAAACGTACTCCTTTCCAATCTCCTGTTCTAACAGCTTGCCTTCCCTTTTTTTCATGAAACTCCCAATACAAATATTCGTGCTCTTTTTGTGGTTTTCCCAATAAGGTTGGTAAAAATGAAATACCTTGACTTTCTTTTGGTGCATGAACATTCACAATATCAGCAACCGTTGCTAGAACATCCCAAAAAGCAGAAACATGATTTGTTGTAGAACCCGCTTTTACAACTGATGGCCATTGAACAATCATTGGCTCACGAATTCCACCTTCATATAAATCTCTTTTAATTCCTTTAAAAATGCCATTACTATTAAAAAATTCTGGATCTCCACCGCCTTCAGCATGAGGTCCATTATCACTAGAAAAAACAATAATCGTATTTTCTTCTAGCCCTAATTCTTTCACTTTAGCCATAATTTCTCCAACATGTCTATCCAATCGTAAAACCATTGCTGCATAAGCTGCATGAGGATTTTTTTGGGTAGCATATTCTTTAATTACAAGGTTATCATCATAATCTAATCCTTTGTCATTTTTTTTCCCTACATAAGGAACCTCTTTACCAAATTTTTCTTTTTGTTGTTTAAAAAGTTTATCTTCTGGCACAACTAATTCTGCATGCGGTAATGTTGATGGATAATATAAGAAAAACGGATTGTTTTTATTTTTTTCTAAAAAACCCAGTGCTTTTTCATGGATTACATCTGCAGAATAGGTTACTTTATTTTTCCAATCATTCCCTTTTAAAATGAACTTTTCTCTATTCTGCCATAAATGAGTTGGATAAAAACGATGTGCATAAGTTTGACAATTATAGCCAAAAAACTCATCAAATCCCTGGTTGTTTGGATCACCTTCTGAGCCAACATATCCTAAACCCCATTTTCCAAAAGCGCCTGTTGCATAGCCTTTACTTTTAAGTATTTCTGCAACTGTAATTGTTTCTGCACTCATTGGTGGTTGACCTTCATCAACATTAGGTGCTTTAGAATTATTTCTAATAGACGTTTTCCCTGTATGCTGACCACTCATTAAAGACGATCTTGATGGAGCACACACAGCTGACCCAGCATAATGTTGCGTAAATAACATCCCATTTTTTGCTAATTGATCAATATTGGGTGTATTTATTTTTTGTTGGCCATAAACAGAAAGATCTGCATACCCCAAATCATCGGCTAAAATATATATGATGTTGGGTTGTTTTGCTATTTTAGCTTTCGTTTCAACCTCTTTTTTTATTTGAGCACTGCACGAAAATAGGATACATAAAGTACCAATACTTAGGATGCTTTTAATTTTAATGTTTGACTTCATAAATAGTTGTTTTTATTTTAGTTCTACTTTTTCTACATTTTTATAATCCAATCCTCTAATAGCTTCAAAGGATTTTATCAATTCTTGCAACAATATTGGTTTTGACGCTGCTAAATTATTTTGTTGCCCTACATCATCTTTCAAATTATACAACTGAAAAACATCCGAATTTCCTATTTCTATATTTACTTCTGATAAAATTGCATTTCCTTTGTATGGAGGAATCAGTAACCAATCTCCTTTTCTGAAAGCGGTTCTTGTAGTAGCTTCAATTACCAACTCCTCTCTACCTGATTTGGTTTCTCCCATAAAAGTTGCCAACAAGTTTTGACTATCTTTAGCAGAATCTTTACTTCCAACAAGTGCAGCAATAGAATTTAATAAATCTAATTGACACACCAAAGCATCCGAAGTTGTTGCTTTAATTTTTCCTTTCCAATAGGTAATAAATGGTACACGAACTCCTGCTTCAAATAAGCTGTATTTTCCACCACGCAGAGGACCACTTGGTTTGTGATTTCCTAATTTTTCAATAGCATCATCATAATAACCATCATTTAAAACTGGGCCGTTATCACTGGTGAATATTACAAGTGTATTTTCTAAAATTCCTTCTTCTTTTAATGTTTTCATAAATTGTCCAATAGCCCAATCTGCCTCTGCAATTACATCACCTCTTGGGCCTAACTTGGTTGCACCTATAAATCGTTTGTGTGGAGTTCTTGGAACGTGAGGCTGTTGCATTGCGTAATACAAAAAGAACGGTTTTTCTTTATGATTTTTTACATAGGTTTGTGCTTTCTTCAGAAAATGATCTGCCATATCTTCATCTGTCCATTTTGCAGATTCACCACCTTTCATATAACCAATTCTTGGAATGCCATTTACTATGGAACTATTATGACCATGATGCCATTTCATTCGCAATAATTCAGGATTGTCTTTTCCTGTTGGTTGACCTTCAAAGTTTTGATCGTAATTAACTTCAATAGGATCATTTGGATCCAATCCATCCACAAAACCATTGTCAATATACACAGTTGGCACTCGGTCTTGTGTTGCAGCCATAATATACGAATACTCAAAACCCACCTGATTTGGCCCTGGTGTTACTTCTTTATTCCAATCAACAATTCCTGTTCCTAAACCCAAGTGCCATTTGCCAACGGCTCCTGTTTGATAACCCTCTTTTTTTAGCATTGTTGCAATGGTCATTTGATCTGTCCCGATTAATAAAGGCGCAGTTCCTGGCAATATTTTGGCGTCTTTATTTCGCCAAGGATACACACCCGTTAGCAAACCATATCTACTTGGTGTGCAGGTTGCAGATGTTGCATATCCGTTTGTAAAACGTACTCCTCCATTTGCTAAAGCATCAATATTTGGAGTGCTAAGTTCAGTAGCTCCATAAGAACTTAGGTCTCCATACCCTAAATCATCCAAATAAATGATTACAATATTGGGTTGTTTTTTAAATGCTTCCGTTTTCTTTTGAGCACAGCTACTAAATATGATTAATATTATTAAGGTAATTGCTGATTTTACTAACTTCATTTGTTTGTTTTTAAATAATTAAATTTCTTTCTTATACTATTTTTTATAATTATCTTTCTTTAATTCAATGTGAGAATCTGCTAGATTATTTGTTTCATTTGGATTGATTAAAAGGTTGTAAATTTCAATAGATTTTCTCAAGTATGCCTTGTTATAAAGATAGTTGTTTTCATATCGGCTTTTCTAATTGCTTGACTTTGATTTCGTTCCCAATACAAATAATCGTGTTCCTTTTGTTTGTTTTCATTCCTTAATAATGTTGGTTCAACACTGAAAATCTGTACATTGTTTTTGAATTGTATGTTTTACCTGGGTTTATAATTATTGAGAGCACATCCTTCAAATTAGGAGCATTTGGGTACTGTTGCGTTTCTAGAGCAAAAGATGCTCTGTAATTTATAGGTTTCCCATTTTTATCAATATCTGAACCATTAAAAAAATTTCCAGTAAAAAACTGAACGCAAGGGGCTGTGGTTAACACCTCCATTTTTCTTTCGCTTGTTGACTCGATTACAGTAGCTGCCAAGTTTAATTCATTCGTTTTTCTTTTATTTAGAATAAAATTATGGTCATAACCATTTCCTCTTTTTAGTTGTTGATTTGTTTCATTTGAATCAATATCTTTTCCTATTTTTTTAAGTGAAGTAAAATCAAATGGTGTGTTTTTTACGCTCATTTTTTTTGCAGGAAGATTTACTGAATCTAACGCTGTAAATAAATTCGCGTTAATTAAAAGCTCATGATTGTATATGTTTTCACTACCTGAACCGGCTAAATTAAAAAAAGCATGATTTGTTGGGTTAAAAGGTGTACTTTGATCTGTTTCTGCTTTGTAAAAAATTGACAATTCATTTTTAGCATTTAACGCATAGGTTACCTCGACACTCAAATTGCCTGGATAGCCCATTTCGCCATCCACAGATACATAGTGTAATACTAGTTCCGCATCGTTTGCTTTTTTTACCTCCCAAACTTGATTGTGAAATCCTTTTGGACCTCCATGTAAATGATTGGCTCCGTTGTTAATTGGTAAGTTGTATTCCCTTTCATTTATAGAAAACTTACCTTCTGCAATTCGATTTGCCACACGCCCTATTAAAGCGCCGTGAAAAGGTGCCTTAGCATTCAAATAGTCATCAATACTTTTAAAACCAACAACAATATCTGCTAATTCACCATTTTTATCAGGTGTTAAAATGCTTACAATTCTTCCCCCATAATTGGTGATTGCTACTTGCATCGTTTTATTTTTCAGAAAATATAAATCAACAGGTTGGCCATTCACCGTTTTTTGAAAATCTTCGGATTTTAAGAAGTTTATTAACTCACTACTTTTCTTACTATTACTGCAAGAAGTTAGTAAAATGCCACAACAAATTAAACAACCGTATATTTTTAAAAACTTCATTTTATCTTTTTATATCCACTTCAATTCCATTAAAAATATCATCTACTTTATCTGTATTGACCAAGATAAAATCTGAGCCCATCTCTCCTTTGTGATTTAATTCCATATCAGCTATATCAATAACAACAGTTTTCCATTGGTTGTCACCTTTTCCTTTTACCTCAATAGCTGTTTTTAATAATTTTCCATTGTGGTATTTTAATGCCCAAGTTGAGCCTGCATTTTTATCGAGCCAAGTAATGTTAAATTTTAAACTTTTAGGTTTTGAATCAGCAAACATCTCATCATCAAATTTAAAATACATGGTATTTTTATCAGTCGCATTTTCAAATGAACGCGCAAAACGATCGTATTTAGATGATTTTTTATCAATTTTACCACGAACTCTAAACAATCCAATAGAGGTTTCATCAGGATTGATTTGCATTAAAAATCGTTCGTAATTTCCATCTTCAATATCCCAACCAGCATCATTATATCCTTTTTGCCAGGCACGCTGATTTACTTGACCTTCCGTTACATTTTTTAAATCATCCATTTTAGCACCTCTAGCTTCATATGCTTTACAAATGTTTGTATAGCGTTCTAGGTTACCTCTATTTGCTTTTCCATATTTATCCTCAGGGAATTTTTTGGTATCCGCTGAATTTAAACCTTCATGAAATATAGAAACTGCAGCTGTTGCTGTTTTAGGATATACTTGTTGGTAATATTTATTAGTCATTCTAAAAATATCACTAATCTCTTTATGCTCATATCCATATTTTACCGCATTTTTTTGCATGTTGGTAGAAGAAATCCCTGTATTCATTCCACTCAACGCAGCCCAATAAAAACCAATTTCTTTGTTAATATTAAAAATAGGCTTACCCCAAGAAGCGTCCATTTCTGATGCCGAGAACAATTTCATCCCTTTTGGATTCACTAAATAGGGCGTCCATTGTTTTTTAAATGATTTTTCATCAGATAGATGATGTCCTCTGTTATATGCACCTCCTTTAATCCCAAAACCAATACTAGGATCAATAGTATTCATTACCCAATCTCTTACTTCGGGTTGTTTTTTCTCATCTACACCGTTAAAAATCAAAACAATCTGATGGTCAGGTACGTCATTAAAATATTTTTTGAATTGCGTAAATGATTCAATACGAAAATTTTCCCATTGCTCATTTGTGATTTTATAATCCGCATTATCAGGTTTTCCTTTATAAGGTGATTCATCACCAGTAGCCCCTGTTTTTACTTGAACAAAAGCAATACAATCAAATTTGTTTTGAGGTTGATTTCTTAAAAACAACGAAAATTGTTTAATCAACTCAAAATAATATGTTTTATGAGCCTCATTGATATAAAAAGGATAGTTTACAAATTTTTCGGCATGTTTTTCAGGCTTATCACTTGTTACTTTTACTAGTGGAACGCCATTTTCATAAATCCAAAGAGGAGAGTAGGGACCTACATCAATACTCATTTTTACAATTTTCTTGTATTTGGCTGCTTGGTCTAAAACCTTTTGAAATATTGAAAAATCAAACTTATTTGCCCCTTTTGGCTGAACATCAGACCATTTTGCAGAAACTTCAATACCCATTACAAAATCTGCTTTGGGGTCTGAATAGTCGTCAATTCCTCCTCCACGATCCCAAACGCCATAAGCACTAATTGGTACGGCTACTTTTTGAGCTTTTACTGCTTTTGGGGCAAAAAATAATGCCATTCCAAAAAAAACATACTTTATTGATTGAATTTTCATTTTTAAGATTTTTAATGATTTGTTCTTTCTTAAGATCGAAAAGATCTTTAATTTTTTATTAGTTTTTGTGATCCTGTTTTACCCTCTGTTGTTACTACTGCAATATAAATTCCTGAAGCTACTGCCAAGGTTTTAGAAAAAATAGTATTTCCTGTTTTTAATTCGATATCTTCTGAAATTATAAGACTTCCGTTAATCGTATATAGTTTAATATTGGCTTTTGAATTTGTATTAAAGTTCATAGTAACATTGAATTCATTTTGATTAAAAAAAGAAACAAAATCAATTGGAATAGCATCATTTGAGCTTACTGACAAACTTGCTCTTTCAATACCTACTTCAATACCATTAAAAATGTCATCAATAGTATCTGTATTTACAAGGATAAAATCGGAACCAAATACTCCAGAACGATCAACTACTGCATCTGTAATGGTGAAATTTACCTCTTTCCAAGTATTATCTCCAATCCCTGTAACTTGAATAGCATCTTTTAAACCTGTTGGGGATTTATATCGAAATGACCATTTTGAACCCGCAGTTTTGTCTAACCAAATAATTTTGAAGTGTAATGATTTTGGGGTTGAATTTAAAAATACCTCCTCATCAAACTTAAAATACATGGTATTTTTGCCATTTGCATTTTCAAAGGAACGTGCAAAACGATCGTATTTTGAGGATGTTGAGGTAATTTCTCCGCGAACTCTAAATAATCCAATGGATGTTTCATTCGGATTAATTTGCGTAAAAAAACGTTCTATATTTCCCTCAGCTATATTCCAACCAGCGTCGTTTAATCCTGTTTGACTAGCACGTTGATACACTTGCCCTTTAGTAGCAGCAAATACGTCATCCATTCGTGCACCTCTGTTTTTATATATTGGGTCATTACATATTGCTACATAACGATCTTGATTGTCCATAGTACTTTTTCCGAATTTACTCTCAGGAAATCGAACTTTATCCGCAGAATTTAAGCCATCATGAAATATAGAAAAAGCAGTGGTAGCAGTTTCAGGATACACCTGTTGTGCATATCTGGTGAACATTCTAAAGGTTTCTGTACCAATTGGACTGTTTATCGCATAATCCATGGCAACACGGTTTAAATTAGTGGTTGATAAGCCTACATTGATACCTCCAAGCGCTGCCCAATAATAACTCATATCTTCACAGATTTGAAAATACTCACTCTGTGTAGTGCCATCCATTTCGGATGCAGAAAATGTTTTTATTGGCAATTTAGGATTCACTAAATACTTGTAAAGAGATTCCTTATAATTTTTTTCCGCTGATAAATGATGGCCTCTATTAAATGCACCTCCTTTTATTCCAAAACCAATTGCAGGGTCAATTTGAGTTGTAATCCAAGTCCAAGCGTATTCTTCATTGGGGTCTCCTGGGTCTATATCATTAAATGACAATACAATTTTCCTATCATTTACATCATTGAAAAACTCTTTGTATTTCTGAAACATTTTTAATCGAAAGTCGAACCATTTTTTATCCGATATATCATAAATAGGATTATCAACATTTCCTTTATAAGGAACTTCGTCCCCAGTACAACCGGTTTTGACCTGAACAAATGCGATTAAATTAAATTTTTCTTGAGGTTGACTTCTTAGAAAATCGGAAAATTGATTTAAAAATATCCATAAGTAATCTTGATACGTTTGGCTTAGATATTCTGGATAAAAAGGCCATCCGTCTTTATCATTTCCTCCACTTGTTGTCACTTTTTGGATTTGAGGATATGGATTGTTGTTGGGATTTGTATCGTCATCATACATCCAAAGTGGTGAATCTGGTCCTACCTCTACACTAAATCGAATTAATACATTGTTATCATAGGCTTTGTCTATTGATGTCTGAAAAGAAGAAAAATCAAAAGTCCCCTTCACAAGTTCAATATCTTCCCATTTTGCTGTCGCCTCAATACCCTTCACAAAATCAACTTTTGGATCTGAAAAATCGGTAATTTTACCTCCTCTATCCCATGTGCCATAACTTGATATTGGCAAGGATTGTGAGTGTGATTTTAAAGTATATAAAATCACTCCCAAACATAAACAAGCATACTTACAATACTTATTCATCTCCTTTGTTTTTTTTCTTATTGTATTGAATTACATCAGAGGGGAGAGGAAGAAAATCATGATCTAGAAGCATTTTTTTTTCCATTTCGTTTCTCAGAGTTTCTTCTATTTCTTTGTATTTTTTGTCTCCATATAAATTAACTAACTCATAGGGATCATTTTCTAAATCATATAATTCAAAAACAGGTCGTTCATTGTAAAAATATAATCTGTTATGCAATTCTTTTAGTTTATTCGATTTGTAGGAGTTCACTAAATCTTCCCAAGCAAACGTTTTTACCATATCCACTTGTGCAAACTCTTGTTTAGGTAGGGCATTATACACAAAGTGGAATTTTTTTGAGGTTACAGATCTTGATAAGTCTAATCCGTCTGTTCTGGTTAATGGACCCGCATGAAAACCTCTTTCTGCAAACACATAACTACGAGTTTCGCTTTCATAATCTTTTAGAGTATTTAAGAAACTGATTCCTGTAATATCTTTCGTGAACTTTAAACCAACGATATCTAGTATTGTAGGTGCAATATCTTCACCACTTACTAAGGCTGATGTAACTGTGTTTTCTTTTATTTGATTGGGCCAACGAACTAGCAATGGTACGTGGATTCCTCTTCCTGCAAGCGTTCCTTTTCCTCTTAAAAGAGCTTCACCATTATCGCCCATAAAAATAACGATGGTGTTTTTATCAATCCCTCTTTTTTTCAATACTTCCATAATTAAACCAAAACCTTTGTCCATATCTCGTACTTCTGAAAGATAGCGAGCATAATCTTTTCTAATTTCTGGTAAGTCTGGAAAATCGGGTGGTAAAACCAAATCGTTGGGATTTATTTCTTCAAAATCGTCATCGAACATTCTATGAGGTTGATTGAATCCGAAATAAAGGAAAAAGGGTTTGTTTTGAGGAACCTCGTCTAAAATTGAATGTATCCTTTGTGGAACTTTAAAAAGGTTGTCTTTTTTTGTGTTGTTTTTAGCTACATGATCAAAACGTTCGTCTAGATTTTTCATTCCTCCCATTTTTAGAATTTCATCTATCCTGTTATTTTTGCCTTCTAAAGCACCATCTAAATGATGATTTCTGCCATCCAAACCAACCCAATATCCATTTGCTTTTAAAATGTCTGTAAAAAAGTCTACTTCTTTTCTTGCTGGTTCACCAAATCTAGACACATCAATACTTACTGGACTAGAACCTGTAAACATAGAAATTCTTGATGGGGCGCATTGTGGAGCAGAAGTATACGCTCTATCAAAACGCATTCCTTCTTTTGCAAAAGCATCTAAATTAGGTGTAATTTGATATTTTAAAACATTTGCATCACCATAACTTCCTAAATGAGGATAACTATGATCGTCAGATAAAATCAATAAAATATTTGGTTTGTTTTTTTGATTTATTACCTCTTTATTTTGAGACAAAACTGAAAAAAAACTAAAAAAAGAGAGATAAAAAAGTATTGTTTTTAAAATCTTCATACACGTAGTTTTTAGATGTATTTTTAATAATTATGAGCTAAAAAATTAATTTAAATAAAAATATTTAAATTTTGAAGTGCTTGAAATTCCTTTTCTTACAGACAAATAAATTACTCCGTTGTTAAATTATAGAACAATAAACTAAGCAATTTTAGGGGTAAAAAAATCATCTAAAATTGCTTGAATTTATCTTATTTTTTGAACTCCATAATTTTAACTGAATGCGGAGCTTGTTTAAGTGTGATACCATCTTTACGAGTAGGCACTAATCCTTTTGTCCACAAATCTGTTAACTTATAACCTTTACTATCAAGTTCAAAATCAGATTTATAGTTGTAGGTTTTAGTTACTTCAGTATCCAACCAGTTAAAAATTGTAATAATCAAACGATCTTCTGTTTCTAATTTCCAAACTGTAGGAATATCAACCCCTGAAAATAAATCTAGTGGCATTGCATGCACACCTAATTTATTAACCGCCATTATTTCTCTGTTTTTCAACAATTCTAAACGGTCTTCTGGCAAGGTTTCTAATCGATCACCCACAAAGAAAAGTCCACCCATTATTGCTTGCAGTGTCATGTGAGCTTTTGCTTCATCAACTGTATACAACGGATTTACAAAAAATGCATCTGGATCGCAAATAGCAATATTTTTATGTACATAGTAGTTTTGCGCAACTTGACGAGCAAATCTTATTAAACCTTTCCCAACTAAATCATCTTCTATAGTTCCTAATGTTTTTCCGTATGTTAAATTTGCATAAGGTTCTTGTTCTGATTTTATTCCTGGGTGATTGATATCGTTTCCAATACGAACTGCATCATAACTTTCTAAAGCGCCAAATAAATACCCCATACTTCTTGTTACAATTAAATCATCTGGTAAAGCACTTCTAATTGCACGTATTGTTTTATTATGAGATTGTAAAAAAGTCATTGTAGAATCTACACGTTTTCCTTCTTCCAGGGCACCATAATGATGGTCCCATTTCATAAATGAAGGATTGTACCCCTCTACCATTTGTTGATATCTCCCTGTTAAAAATGGCGCAACACTTGGGTGACTTGTATCTACATATTCTGCACCAATAGTTGTTACCATCTCATCATCATTAATATCAATGGTTTTTTTTGAGTATGATTTTAAAATCCAATCGGGATTTTGCTTTAGTACTTTATCTTCTGGATTTATTCTTAAAGGACTAATATGTAGTCCATAATTTACATTTTTTTCAGCTGCATAATTAGATACTTTACGCATACCATTTGGGAAGTCTTTATTTACTGTGTATTCTCCTGGTTGTGTCCACCATCCACCATCAATCTGCACCATGTTCCATCCATATTCTTTTAAGTTTTCAGCAATGAAATCTGTGGCACTTTTAATTTTTTCTTCAGATATATCTCTAGCATACGAATGCCAAGAGCTCCAGCCTGGTTCAGGCATACGCATCGGTTTTCCTTTACGTACATTTTGTCCCATAATTACACCCGTTTCTAATAAAGTTTGAGTTGGTCTTTGATTATCCCAAAATCCTACTAAAAAAGCATCTGTAATGATTTGTTTTCCTTCTGGAACATAAATTTCTTCTTTTTCATAAATTGCACCACTTCTAGCAGATAATTTTAATTTATTGAAGTCATCTTTTACAGGCAACTCCCACTTAAAGTTATTTGGCCACAATTCGCCAGCAATACTTGCAAATGTAAATGCTTGATTTTTAGAATCATTGATTAACATACTTAACCAAACTCCTGTATCGGCTTTTGAAAATGAGCCTTGGTTTATTTTTTTTGTACTTAATTGATACGGGTACATGATTGCTCCTACATGAGGCGCAGCAGCATTTTCATTAAAAATCACCCAATCTTTGCTTTGCCCAGGTAAAACTATATTTTCTTTTGATGAATTAAATAATCGTATGCCACCAAGTTTAAATCCTTTAGATGCTTCTAAAGTTGAATTCATCACTAAATAAGGACGACCTTTTACGATTTCAAATTGAATTGTAAAATTGGAAATTGTGGGATGGCCTTCGCAAATTAAAAATACATAGGTTACCTCTCCATTATAATTATTTTCTTCACTTAAACGAGTTCCTTGTTTTTCTTCCCATTTGATACTTTTGAAGTTTTTAGCAGAAACCCACTTTCCGTTTATTTTTATTTCTGGAGTTAAGTTGTTTATTTGTGCCACCTTATTTTCCCAAGAAATAGCATATTCAGCACTATTATTTTGAAATTTTACAGTAGGCTGCTGTGCCTTCATTCCTAACCAAAACATTGTGAATAACACTAAGGTTACTGCTTTAATTCTAATCATTGATGTCATTTTAATTTTACCGATTTTTGTATTTCTTTTTTTTTAATTAAAGTGCCTCAATTTTATATGTTCATTAAAAATAGAGGCACTTAATTTTTTGTTTACTTGTACTAGTTTTTTATAATTCTTTTAGTAGCTACTCCGTTTATATTTTCTACTCTTACTAAATACACTCCTGTTGCAAATGAAGATGTATCAAGATTGTGTTTTATTGATGTTACTTGTTCGGTTTTAATTAGTTTTCCTAATACAGTGTATACAGAAACTTTATTAATTCCTTTAGGAGAATCAATTACTATAAAGTCTTTTGCTGGATTTGGATACACAGTAAAATAAAAATCGTTTTTAACCGAAGTTGTACTAAGTACAATAGCACCTGGATCTGTATCAAAAACAATTGAATCAATATAAATTGAGTTTGTAATATCTAAAAGCGCACCTTCAGCACCGTCTATTATCCAATTCGTAGGATCATTTTTTGGATTGTCTGCAGTATTTACACCAGTTAAATTTTTGTAGTTAGAATTCTGAAAAATAACGATATCATCGATGGCATAGGTACTAGTCCCTGTCCAAGTAGTTTGAACTCCAAAAGCTAACTCTGGTTGTAAATTACCTGTAGCAGTGCTCAAATCAAAATCATAGGTAGTATAATCAGCATCATTTATTGTATAAGTTTGAAACGGTACATAACTTGAACCGCCAGCAGATAAAACAAACCTAGTATTTGTAGAACTGTTTTTTAAAGTGATGTGTGCATATTTGTTTGTTGTACCATCAACCTTAAACGTATTAGAATTCAAGGCAACTTTAGAATCACCCGTATTAGCACTAACTGCTGTCATTTGCAAAGTACCTCTTGTTGATTCTGTTGTTTGAACCGCTGTAGCTCTTAATAAAGTAGTAAAACCATCTACATCAGCATCAAAAGTAAATGAGTTTTTTGTTGGTGCAACAAAGCTAAATGGTTTAATATAATCAATCTCAATAGTTTCGTCAGCTGATGGGTTGTAATTAGCTCCATTAGTATTATTGGGAGTATTATCCTTTTTAAATTCTAAATAAATTTGAGTAATTGTTGAGGTAGAAGCAACTTTACTGAGATCAACCACATAAGTTTGAAAGCTAGCATCAGAAGCCGTAATTGCAATACCAGGAACAATGCCATTATTAAGTGCGCCACCATCTATAGAAACGTGAAATCTTATCCAAGTAGCGCCACTGTTATTTTTTAAATTAATCTCAAGGCGATTATTGGATGCTAAACTAATACCCGCTGATGGATTATTGATATTAGGATTTTTTCCTGGATTACCATTGGTGGTTGTTAATATTAAGGAGGTTCCAGATTGTGAGACAACTGTGCTTCCGCCATCATTCCCATTTACTTGTGTAGTAGCACCTACCCAGCCCTCTGTATCAGATGCGGTGTTAAATTCCCAAGGACCTTGTGCGAATGTAAAAAAAGGTATTGCTACCAATAATAAAGTAATTATTCTTTTCATGATATATAAATTTAAATTGATTTAACTTTCTGTAAAATAACCCAAAATATTTCGATTTGGGTAACTGAAAAAGTGTCATTTATAAGGCGGTTTTGTTTCAAAATGAGTTTTTTTGATAATAATGAATAAGATCAGTACTTATTTTTTATTTATCGTTTATAAGAAAGAGTTTTTACAAATTTTAAGGAAAGAAACAAACATCTAAAAAATGTTTCATAAGACAAGTTAATATAAACTTGGTGACAAAAATGTATTGGTAAATAAGAAAAATACTTTTTAAATAAAAACTGAAGGCCTTAGAATAAAAAAATCCATTTCAAAAAGGGAAATGGATTTTAAAAAAAGACACTATCTTTTAAAATTATTTTTTTATAATCTTTTTCACTGTTAGACGATCCCCTTTTATCATTTTTACCATGTAAATACCATTTGAAAAAGAAGTTAAATCAATACTATTTTGTGTTGGTTTATTTACTCTTAAAAGAATTTTTCCAATTAAATTAGATACAATTACTTGATCTAAACTTAATGAGTTGCTCCAGTTAATTATTGAATTTGTTGGATTTGGGTAAATGTTTATCTCAAGTAAATTATTATTAAGACCTAAACTCTGTTCATTGCTTTTGGAAAACATCCATTTTAAAGTGTCCCCCTCAGGATCTGAATTGGTTCCAGCAAGTTCCGTTTTAAAACCGTTTCTATAGGTACTATAGATTTGCTCACTTCCAATAATTGAACCACCTATACTATGACCAATTTTCCAAAATGTGGTAAATTTCATTTTTGCGTTTCTTGATTTCATATCATTAAAAAAAGCAACACTTCCAGAATACCTATTTCGATCTACATCACCTTCCCCAACCATGTGCCAAAGATTAAAGTTGATAAGATTGGCTCTTTTGTCAGGATTAATAACATCGGGATTTGAAGCAGCTGAAATTGCAGCTGCAAAATATTCGGGATCAGTACTTATAAAATCGTGCACTCCATTACCCCCAGCAGAAGATCCCAAAATATAAATCCTATTTAAATCTACCGATGGTAAAGTTGCTATGATTTCTTGAAGTCCAGCCAAATCTTCTCTGATCCAAAATTGATCTGATTTTCCTTGTGGTGCAATAACATAAGTAGGATATTCTGTTCTAATGGCATCATCCGCTAATTGTTCATTATACTCTTGTAAGCTATAAATATTATACCTAGCAGTTTGATTTGGCGTTCTAAATGCTGTACCACCGTGTAAAGTAATAATAACAGGATATTTTTTGCTTTCTTCAAAATTAATGGGACGCATTAATCTATAAGCGAGTTCTTTAGCTTCTGATTTATAAGTATAAAGATAATTGTGAGGTTCATACTTATCAAGCACCCATTGAGGAGGTTGTGCTGAACTCCCAAAGGGAAGAAATAATATAAAAATTAAACTAAGGAAAGCTATATTCGATTTTATTTTTTTCATTTTATTTATATTGTGGTTATAAACTATATTTAATTTATAATTCAAATTTATAACTTAAATAAAATTTTTATAAGTATGAAAAGTTTCAACTATTTGGCTAAAATGTCTCACTTCTCAAAAAAAATAGTTCCTTTCGATAGATAAAAAAAAAGTGAGCAAATATTAAATATTTGCTCACTAAATAACTTGAAAATTACGTTGTATGATTTTTAAATTTCAATTAATTGATCTTTTCAATAAAAAAGTTATTTGATTTTTACGTCTAAATTGTGTCCATTACTTCTTGTTCTTGCAAAATCTTCGAGATTTAAAACCTTTTTTCCACCGATAATCAAATCCTTAATTACAATCCCACGCATAAAATCATCTGGAGTTTCTGGGCGAACACCAAAAATACTCTTCCAGTTTTGCCCCATAGGTACTTGAATATTATCGAAGGTAATATCTTGTACACCAATCATTTTACTGAAACGTGACCCTGTCATTGGCGCGAACTGAAATAAGGGATTAACAATGGTTTCAAAAGTAATGTTTTGCATTACAATGTCTGCCATATATCCAAAATTATTGAAGTTTTTATCATGATTTATGCCAAGCCAAAACCCACCCCGCATTGGGTTGTATTGCTCAGAAGCTAAATTACTTACACCATATTGCCCATAACGTCCATCAATAACGGTTACATTTCTAATAAGTGAATGACCTAATGTTCCTCCATCCTTTGGCATAGCTCGTGTAAAACAAAAAACGTTGGCATTATTTTGCTGCCAAGCAAACCAGCCATCAATATCTAAACCAGTTTTAATATAAGTACCATCATCTTGTTGAATACTGAATAAGTTTCTACGAACCATACCCCACTGAGAAGCATCAGTATTGCCATGAAACCCATATAAAGTTTTTACATTTTTCAAAAGGGCAGGAGAGCCAAAGAAATTTGCAGAATGAAAATGCCTGCCTGTAAAAGTTAAGCCCTCTAGTATTCCATTTTTTCCACTTCTATCAACTTGAATAATATAGCCAGGGACATCCTCTTGTCCTTTGAACCAGTCCATCTGCTCACCTGAAAGTATTCCACGACCACGAATGGTGAAATTCTTTATAGCGCCAAGCATGGTACTTTTTCCTTTATTTGATGCCTCCACATAAACGTAGTCTTCTTTTTTCTGATACCCTTGTTTAAATGCTTGATAATTAAAGATCTCTTTGTTATGAGTAATTAATTTTGTGCCATAATCTATTTTTGCAACTTTATCACGGTCTACACCAAGAATTGTTCCTGCCACATAAGCATCTCCTGGTATGTAAATTGTTTGATCGCTAAAAACAGGAAAGAAAAAACCAATATCATGATACCCAGGCGCAAAATTAATCACCCTATATTTTGCAAGTTTCTTACGGTTTTCTAATGTCTTAAAATCATCGTTTGTATATATGGTTAAAACAGCAGGATCTGTTGGATCAGGCACAGCATCTTCTGGAGGATTTCCAAAAACAAATAGTGGACGAATCCAATCGCCATTCACAATAATTGCCAAATATTGTGGTGAAGGCAATGTAAAAGTAAAACTTCGTCTGTCTTGTGAGTATATTGGCTTGATGTTTAATTGAGATGGCATAATCAATGCATCTTTAACATCAGGTGCTCTTTCTTTCATTTTTACAGTCACTTCAACCTCTCCACGATGTGTGAAGTTGGCAAAATGCTCCGTTAGCATTGGAGGTGGATTTACCAAACGGTTTCCAGAACTCATCAAGGTCCCTATGTTTTCATAAACTGGTACTTTTAATAGCTGTGTACCACTACTTTTTTGGGATACGCTTACCTCATAATCAGGAGAATGCAATGCATACATACGAGTATCATTTACCTCGGCATAGGTCTGTAAAAAATCACCTTTAGGTGTAATAATAGTTTTTATGCCTTTTAAACTTGCTCCTGTAGCAACATTACCTAATGCCGCTGATAATGTTTTTGGGTATTTTGGGTCTGCTTTTTGCTTTTCTGTAGGGTAAGCAATTTGATGGGCAATAAGCCTCCCAAATTGGTCACCATCTTCATCTTTTCTAGGATACGTATTTGCTGGATTAGCAACAGCAGTAACTTGAGGAAAATCTCGTTTAGGATCTTCTGCTATTGGCAATTTACCTTCTAAAATAGTTTTACCATCAATTGTAATATTGAATGCATACTGTTCAATTTGTTTGAGGATTTTTGCAGGTTCACCATTAACCGAAACACCTTTTAGGTTCACATTACGAACTGCAGCTTTCTCGCTAAAACCAAATGCATTAATGGAAAAAGATGAAATTGTATTTAAGGTGGTAATTTGAATATCACTAACAGATATTTCACTAATACTACCCTGATATTCTCCTCTTCTATAAGGAGAAAAAGCAACACCCAAATTTAAAATTGATGCTTTTGATTTTTTTCCACTGTAAATGGCTTTGATATTTTTAAAATTAAAATTACTTAGATTCCCAAAATGAGCTTGATTTATTGAAAGTAGACTTTTAAAATCGCCAATAACGGTTAAGTTTTCTACAGAAATATTTTTAAGATTATCCAGTATTCGATCACCAATATAAAAAGGGGCATCCATTGCTTCAAAACCAACAATCATATTGTCTATAAATTTTGTATTTGAACCAAACGTTGAGAATACTTTTATATCTGTTGATACATAACAATCTTTTACCATTGATTGAGATCCAACAACAATACCTCCAAATCCTTTTTCAAAATTAATAACTTTAACGTTTTCTATGAGCGTATTCGTACCATTACCCATAATTGGTTGTTGAGAAGGGTAAATAATGGTAATCCCTTTTACAATTTGATTATCCGCTGGTTCTCGATTAAAACCCCCTAAATAAATTGAATTGCTCCAAAAACGAATTGGGCGAGGTAGAAAGTTATTGTTTGGTCCCTCTGTTATTTGGTTATTTTCACCCGAAAGAATTCCCCTACCAAAAATTTTTATGTCTGAAGCACCAACTGTATTTTCATTTGGTGGACAGGTAAAAAATCCTCTAACATACGCACCAGGAGCTAAATAAATTTGAACTCCTGGCTTTAATGGAAAACCATCACCCATTTCATGCAATCCTGGCGAAAAATAGAGTGTTTTTTTTGACGTATTTTCATACTCTTCTCTTAAGGTACTTGACTGAATCAAAAAGGTATCAGCACCATTTATATCTGGTGTGTCTTGTTCGGGTAATTCAGCGAAAATGGTTAAGCGTCGTGAAAAATCATTATTAAGTATTAATACATATTTATTCCCAACGGATGCTTCAAACAAAATTGATTTATTATCAATTTTATGTTCTGTTGAATTGCCTTTTTGGTCAATAAGTAATATGTTTTTTAGTGGGAGACTATCTGCAAACTGAGAAATTTTTATAATTACTTTTTCATTTGCCTCATAAGAAACCCAGGATTCTCGGGCTGCTTTTTTTTGTTTTTCACCTTTTTCTAAAGGCGTAATGTCTGCTCCAGGCAAGTAATTTTTTCTGAATTTATTTTCCGCTACAAAGAAAACAAAGGCTTCTTTACCATTTACAGTTACACTAAAATCGCTACTTGAATCTATTCCCTTAGGTGCCGCGTAAATTTTTGCTTGATTTTTGTTTATCAAGCTCTTATTATTGCTTTTTAAATTTTTATTTTGAGGTTGTTGAAAAGCAACCATATTTACAGAAACTAGCAACATAAAAACTAATGATACTGTAACTGAATTCATTCTTTCTTTTATCATAATGTATAGATAAATTTTTGTGTTTGATTGTTGTAATAATAAATTCAAAGAAAACAAATTACTAATAAAATGAGCTTAATTAATAATTTCATTTATAATGCTAATTTGTCTCACATGTTAAAACTTTTCAATTATCTGTATGGTAAAAAAAAGCTTCCAATTAATGAAGGTTAAAAAATATTTATAAAAAAAAAGTGAATAAATGTTTATCATATTTACCCACTAATTTTTATGAAAACAAGAAAAAACTACTCAGATTTGTTTTTGTTTTTTCTTTCTTCATTTTTTATTTGTTGATATTTATCAAATTTTTCGTCACCTAAAATAGCCTTCAATTCATCGCTTTGTTTTAGCTGCAATTCTTTCATTTTTGCTTTAAAATCATCGCTATTTTTGTCGTTATCTTTCCTAAACTGTTTTCTTTCTGCAAGTTGCTTTTCTAAAAATATTTTAACACTCGCTATTTCGTTTTTTGTTAAATCTAAATCTGTTGTCATTTTCTCAAGCTCAGCAGTAATATCTGGCTCTTTAGATTTATTTTCTTGTGCGTTTATTGATGAAACAACTAGTAATAATGATGAAAACATAATAATAAAATACTTATTCATACTTGAATTTTAAAAAGTTAATATTTTCAAATTTATAAACTTAATAGTAGAAACACCCATGGAAAAAGTTCCATTCATAGTGTTAATTTGTTTCAATTTGAAATTAGCTAAAATTTTTAATTATAAGATGCTGTACAAATAAAAAAACTTCTGGATAACCAGAAGTTTTTTTTACAATTAAGATTCTTATTATTCGTTATTTTTTTTATTGCCTTCTTCTTTAAATTTTTTCAATGTTGATTTTTGCAATTCTAATTGTACAGGAGTTAAAATACTTTTAATTTTTTTTGTAATCTCTTTTAACTTTTCCTTGTTAGCATATGCGTTGTCCGGATTCTCTTTAGAGTCTTTTTTAAGAACCATTTGCTCCTCGAGAATTGGTTTTAATTTTTCTTGTTGATCAGCTGTTAAAGACAATTCTGTTGTCATTTTTTGCAACATTTTATCTACTCCACCTTTTTTAGAATCTTGAGCAAATCCACTTAAACTTGCAGCTACAAATAAAGCTACGAAAATTATTTTTTTCATTATTAATATTTATTTAATTGTTATGATGGTAAGACATTTAAAAAATAAAAAGGTTTAACTTCTAAAAAAATTAGCTTCTTATTCATTATTTTTACCAAATATTAAAATTTATATTCAAGTAATAAAAGCTGTCTAATAGCAATACTAATACTTCCAATATAGCATCAAATTAACTGCTATAATTTGATTTTTAATGATTGAAAAAGTCTCATTAATTATGCTAATTTGTTTCAATTAAAAAAATAAATTCATTTTCTTGTCAATCAATAAAAAAGCAAATAATTCCAATTATTCATCCTTTTTCTTTTTTGATGAATTAGAGGATTTTTTACCATCGGTTTTATTTAATGCCTCTACTTTAGAAAAGTCCCAAATCTTTTTGGAGTCTAATGCTGCTTTTAATTCATTATAATTTATCAACTCTTGAGTATTTAATTTTTTTAGATTTAGTGGTTTATTTTCCCATTTATCTTTCACCATATCATAAAATCTTCCATCCCAATAATATTTATAATTCTTATTACGTGTAAAAGTTCCATAAGATGATTCTACTTGATTGATACGCGCATAATAGTGTACAAAAATATTTTCTCTTGGTGTTGCTTTGTAATCTTTACTCAAAAAACCTGCAAAACTTTTTCCAACTACGTTTTGAGGAATTGGTTGCATTGCAAAATCACATAAGGTTGGAACAAAATCGCTAAATTCTATCAAATTATCAGATACTACATTTTTCATGCCTCCATTAGGAAATTCGCAAATTAAACTTACGTGTGTACCATTATTTTTTAAACTTCCTTTTCCTCCCTTATAATTTTCACCTTCAAAGGAAGATGTTATCGATTTTGCAGTTCCATTGTCTCCTGTCCAAATTACAATGGTGTTATCATCAATTTTTAAGTCTTTTAATTTTTGGCGAATTCTCCCTACAATATCATCTGTATACGATACCATATCTTGAAAAGCTTCCTTTTTATTTTTACCCTCTTTAAGCCTCATTTTGTGGTCAGCCCATGCTTTAGATTTAGGCGTAGGTGTAAAAGGGCTATGAGTTAACACCATTGGATAATAAACAAAAAACGGTTCGTCTTTATTTTTATCTATAAAGTTTAGTATATAACTACTAAATATATCTGGCCCATAATCATCGATAGTTGTTTTTAACTTTTGTCCATTTTGAGTGATTTCAGGTTTTGCATAACGGCTTCCCTTTCCTACTAGTTGCCATAAACAATATTCATCAAAACCAAAATGTGAAGGTGTTGTAATATCATTGGCAGTTTCTGCACCAATTTGCTGACCATTTAGTTGCCACTTACCAGCAATCATAGTTTTATAACCTGCATTTTTTAGAATATTCCCAAAGGTGGTTTCTTCATATGGCAAATATTCAAAATCTACATAATTATCGGAATTGTATCTGCCTGTCATTATTTTTACACGTGATGGGGTACACAAAGGCTGACTAAAACAATTGGTAAACCGGATTCCGTTTTTTGCCATATTATCTAACTGAGGAGTTTGATAATCAACACCACCATTTATATTAGTGGTCTCATAACCAATATCATCAGCCATAATTAAAATGATATTTGGTCGTTTCTTAACCTGTGCATAAGCATCACTACATAGGCACAGTATATTTAATAAAAATACACTTAAAAAAAAATTGGCTTTTATATTCATTTCACAATTTATTTAATTTACAAGATTCTTTACTCCTTAAGCTTGCCTTTTGTAATTGTTGCTATATCAGAAGCAAATTTTAATATGTCACTATTTAAATTTAAAGGCAAAATTGTTTTCTCCTTGGCTAATTGCTATAGTTGATTCGCTATCCTATTAAATTTTAAATTCGCTTCATTATCGTTTATTTTTTTTGCTCTATACTTATTGACCTATGATTTCTACTTTTGCATCTACCAGACCTTCTGCCTTAGCGGTCACAATGATTTTACCTGGTCCAGTGGCACGGATAATCGCGAGAGCCAGACCGTTGTATGCCTTAATGTTCGGTGACTGAAACGAGGAATGACTAGTAGCATCACCGTTGTCGGTCGCAACAATTTCTCCTGGACCACTGACTGTGAACGACACTAAATTTTTTGATCTTGGCACGAGAATTCCATTCTTATCGCTAATGGTCACGGTAACAAAAGACAAATCTTTTTTATCGCTCTCTATTAAAGAACGGTCTGCCTCTAAAACCAAAGCGGTCGCTGGACCAGCTGTTTTTATTATCTCGCTTGCCCATGGCTTACCGTTTTTGTATGCCACTGCTTTAAGCTCTCCTGGGGTATACGTAACATTATCCCAGCGAAGACGGTATTCGTATTGTTTCTTTTTTTTGCGTCCTAGGGATTTACCATTAAGAAAAAGCTCTGCCTCGTCGCCTGTGGTGTACAGATGCACCGGCACCAACTGACCTTCACGCTCTGGCCAACTCCAATGTGGTAGCAGATGAGCCATAGGAAAATCGGGGCGCCAGTGGGCTTGGTAGAGATAAAAACGGTCTTTCTTGAAACCTGCTAAGTCTACGATACCAAAATAAGAGCTACGCGAGGGAACCTTGATTTTACTTAGTTCCTTCATTTCTTTTTCCATTTTAGACCTTTCTTTAGGATCGGTGAAGTTGAGTAGATTGCTAGAGTCGGCATTATAAGGCGTAGGTTCACCAATATAGTCGAAGCCAGTCCAAACGAATTGTCCAGCAACGTGGGGGTTCTTTTCTAGTGTGGCGAACTCATCATCCGGGAGTATCACCCAAGCTGGCCCATAAAGGTCGTAGGAACTTATTTGAAAATTAGCTCTACCATCAGTCTTAACGCTACTAACTACTTCGAACGACTGGGTTATGGCTGGCTTTTTACCACCACGTTTGCCATCTTTGTTGTTTGCGGCATTTTGGGCGGCAAACTGTTCCTTAGTCTGAAAAAAATATTCGCCGCGCGAACTAACGGCCGAAGTAGTTTCACTAGCCACCAATGGTATTGTTGGGTTTTTAATGCGGAATTCAGCATAGTCTCCTCTTTGATAATTCTGCCCCATTACATCCACTGATTTTTGAATTCCATTATAGCTTGCCTCGGGTTTATTAGACCCTAAGGTTGTAGGTCTAGTAGGATCTTCATCATGGGCAATTGCAGTTAGGCGAGCCCCTATAGCAGGTCCTACGACTGAGTCTGTAAGTTCCTTTACCTCATTACCCATACTCCACATAATTACAGAAGGATTGTTACGGTCACGGCGCAATAAAGCTCTTAGGTCCTGTTCATGCCAGTCATCAAACAGTTCGCTATATCCATTTTTAACCTTAGACCCTTTCCAGCTATCATAGGCCTCGTTCATCACCAAGATACCCATGGCATCGCAAAGTTCAAGAAGTTCTGGTGCGGGAGGATTGTGGGCAGTGCGCAGTGCGTTTACACCCATTTCTTTTAAGATTTCTAGCTGACGCTCTGCGGCACGGGTGTTAAAAGCCGTACCTAGAGCGCCGAGGTCGTGATGATTACAAACACCATTGATTTGCACACGATTGCCGTTCAATAGAAAGCCATTGTCTGGCGTAAAAGCAATAGAACGAATACCGAATACTGTTTCATATTTATCCACCACCACGCCACCTACATCAACTGTAGTAACTGCAGTATAAAGATTAGGTGTAGTAGTGTCCCATAGTTGTGGTTTAGTAACGGCGATATCTGTTACAAGCACCGCCGAACCGCTTGAAGGTATGTCCAACTTGCGTATTGGGAGTTCTTTTACCAACTTATCTGCAAACAGTAATTGGGTTTTAATGAGAGCTTGAGTCGGCTTGGTGCCTTTATTGTCTACTGTGACCTGCACGGCTACTGTAGCTTCCTCGGTTGAAACTTTCGGAGTTGTGATAAAAGTTCCCCACTGCCCGATGTGTACAGGATTGGTTTTTACCAACCATACGTTGCGGTAGATGCCTGCACCAGGATACCAGCGAGAATTATTATCTGGGTTGTCTAATCGGATGGACAGCACGTTATCACTACCTAGCTTAACATAAGGAGTTAAATCGAGACGGAAAGACGAGTAGCCGTAAGGCCAACCACCAACGAACTTGCCATTACACCAAACTGTTGCATAAGACATAGCGCCATCTATATCCAGATAAATATGTCGACCTGCGTCTGACGCAGGTATGTTAATGTGCTTACGATACCAAACAGCTCCGGAGTATTTCAGTTTGCCTGTTCTCCCTCTATATTCCTGCTCGAAGGGACCCTCAATCGCCCAATCGTGAGGCAGATTTAGTTTACGCCAAGCCGAGTCATCAAAGCTAACATGGGTGTATGGCACCTTATTACCAAGATTGCCTTCTGGTCGTTTGGGTAAGACCGACGGATTCTTTAAGAAAGCAGCACTAGAAGGTAATACCCAATCACGAATTTTCGAATAATCCAATGAACCAGCGACCTCAGCGGGATCATCTTTTTGGAATAGCCAATCGTTGTTAATGGATATTCTCTCTCGAATCGTTTCAGGATTAGGTTGAGCTTGTTTTTTTCCAACCTGAGCATACATTGCCATTGTTGAAAAAACCGAAATAAATATTAAATTATAAACTATTTTTTTCATTTATTTAAGGTATTTATTTAAAAATTTAAGCAAATTTGTTAGTAACTGAAAAAACAACAAATTCAAAATATTAACATCATCTAAATATCAATCGATACTATTTTCCATACTCCCAATACATCATAAGTAAGTGAGCTGCAGACCAACTAAAATTTGAAGCTTTAAGTCGTTTACCAGTATGTGGATCGTAGTTTTCGTTTATAGGTTGGTTATCACCTAAACCTTCCAATCGGGTAAAGATTTGATTGGTATAGTTATCAGCCATTTCGGTATAACCATATTTTCGAATACCTGCAATTCCAAAATAAACTTGGTCTATCCAAACGGGACCACGCCAGTATTTGTCATACCCAAACTCTGGATGGTCTGCACTGACTGTAGGAAACGGAATGTAAGTAGAAAATTTATGTGGCTTTTGAACCATTTTGATGGCGCCTTCTGCTCTTTCCTTCGTTGCCAATTTTGTCCACAAAGGGATAAAAGCTTCCGTCCCTTCAACACGTATAAAATCGCCATTTAATTTTTTATCATAATAAAACTCATTTTTAGTATCATAAAAATAATCATCTATTTTCTTGGCATCAAAAGGGTCGTTAAAGGTACTGTTTACTATAGTTGCCATTTGTTTTAGAATCTTATTTTCAAGGAATAGAAAAGCATTTAAATCAACCGATTCTTGATTTAGACTCCAAGCATTGGGTCCATTCTGCACTATATCAATACTATCAAAGCGAACGGCATTGTCCATACCACTTTCAAATCGTCCATTTTTTGTTAAGCCGTTTGCAGAGCCGTATTCACAAATTCCGTTTTTATCATGATCTCTATTATCATACCACCAGCGATTGTATTTTACCAATTTGGGGAATAATTCTTTTAAAAATTCTATGTCTTTTGTTTCATAATAAATTTCCATGACAGCCCACGATGCCAAAGGAGCTTTGGTGTTTCTGAAATTATTTCTGTTTTTATTAGGAAAAACACAATCGGGTACTACGCCATTTTCTGCTTGATAATCAAACATAGCTCTTACTTGTTCTTTTGCTAATTGAGGTGCAAAATGAGCAAGTGCTGCTGCATGCTTCCAAGAATCCCAAGCCCAAAATCCATTAAAACGAATATTGGCATGCGAAGGAATAACCCCATCGTGAAGCAAATCACCTTTTGCAGCACGCCAATTTGAAATTAGGGTAACGACACTTTTTACAGCAATTTTACTATAAAGTGGAGGCATATTATTACGCAGTGCCTTTGACAAATAATCATTCCAACGCTCTTTTGTTTTACGGATGCCAATAGCAGGGTTTTTAAGAATGGTTTTCGCTTTATTTACATTTAAATCATATTCTTTTTGATTGTTATAAAAAGAAATCAGTATGTATTCACTATCTGAAGTCTTTTTACTTTTTGCAGAATAGCTTTTATCATTAACGGTTACATTGAAGCTTTTTGGAAATTTAAGTACTATTAGTTCGCCATTGACCAATTGTACAACAAGGCTGTTTTTATTCTGTTTAACAATTGCATTTGTCAACCAAATAGTGGAATGAATATTCCATTTTACAGCATCTGAATTTAATTGTAAAATAGTGTGATTTTTATCTATAAAGGTAAGTTGTTGTTCTATTTTAATATTCTCAGATTTGCTACTTATGTATAACAAGCCTGGGGAATAAGAAACACTATCCTTTTTAAACTGTTCTGATTTTACTTCTCGTCCATTTTTCTCAACACTAACTTCTGCTATAGATTTGCTTATCCAGCTGCGGTCGTCAATAGTATAAGGACCACAAAACCCATTTACCCAATTATTAGCATCTGGATTTGTAAATCCAATCCATGAACCAGCATCTGAAAAAAGGGAGGCACTATATTTTTCTGGACTGGTTGGTTTAGTTGGTGTAAATGACAAATCAATAATTTGTGGATAATTTTCGGCAATACTGTTTTGAGAAAATGTTTCTAATGTAAAAATTGATAGAAAAGCTATTACTTTTATTGTTGATTTTTTAATCATGAGTTCTTAAATAGATTTGTGAAAATGTTCTTATTTATATATTTAAAAAGAAATGCTATAAGTTATGAATGTGCTTATTTTAAAAGTGTCATTTAATATGTTAATTTGGCTCGTTTGTTCATTTTTTTTTAAAATGAGCAACAATTTTACTTTTTAAATTTTCTTCAGCTTAATTTCTAATTTATGTCTGACAAACACGAGTATAAAAGGTTTAATAAACGGATCATTTATTGCGTTGTTTTATGCTATTCATTTTCAAACCAATTGCCTCCTTCTGTAATCATTTCAATACGTTTTTTGAGCATTATTTTTTTCATCTTTTCAAATAACTTTGTATGATTTTTGATGATATTGGTAAACTGGCCAACATCATTTTTTACGTTATACATTTCAAAATATAGCAGTTCTTGGTTTTTTATAGCGTTCATATGTTCTATCTGAAAAGCCCATTGTGCACCTTTATGCTCGCCTTCTTTAGGTTTAAAAAGAGCTTCTTCTCTTTCATCATATTTAGCTACTCTTTCTTTTGGTTTTTGATAATATCCTAATAAAACGACGTCTTCTAATCGCACCATACAAATTGGATCATTAAAATAACGGTAAAAAAAGAGGGGTTCTTTTCGTTGCTTATCCTTAGAATTTGAAAGAAGAATATGAGCGATATTTTCTCCATCAATAATTATATCTTTTGGTAATTGCGTTTTTGTTAAACTCGCCAAGGTTGGTAAAACATCTGTAAAATGACCTATTTCTTGTGAGATTTTTCCAGCAGGAATATTCCCTTTCCATTGTACTATGAACGGAACCCGAATTCCGCCTTCAAATTGAAAGGTTTTCTGACCTCTTAAAGGATCGTTTGATCCTTTAAACTTAGAGCCATTGTCTGATGTAAAAATGATAATTGTATTTTCTAGCAAGCCATTTGCTTTTAAATAAGTCATTAATTTACCCACAGCAACATCCATGTTTTCGATACAACCATAATAGTCTTTGTTGTATTTGTGTCTTATGGATAAACTGTCTGGAGCTGCTACTTTTAAGTGAGGTTCGTGAAACCAAACATTCATAAAAAAAGGTGCTGATTTTGCTTTATTTTTCTCTAACCATTTGATTGCTTCGTTTACGACCAAATGACTTGAATATCCGTTTAATTTACCTAGAGGATTTCTATTTTTGATGAAATTTACGGGATTTTTATGAGAAGGTTCAGCATTACTATAGGTCCAAAAAGCGTTATCAAATCCTTGATCTAAAGGTTCTGGATGTTTCCTGTTTTCTGACGCCAAATGCCATTTTCCAAAATGAGCGGTTTGGTAATTATGATTCTTAAGCATTTCTGCAATGGTGATTTCTTCGGACTTTAAATGCATGGGTGATTCGTTAGGTATAAAATTATAAATACCTGAGCGTGTTGCATTTCTTCCTGTTAATAGGGCTGCTCTTGAGGGAGAACAAACGGCTGCGCCACTATAAAAATCGGTAAACTGCATTCCGTTTTTTGCCAAATCATCAATATTAGGTGTTTGGCTTGTTGGAGGATTTTCTGAAATTATTTTATGCTGATTTCTATAACAAGACAAATCGTTATATCCCAAATCGTCAGCCATCATTAAAATGATATTTGGTTGGTTTTTGGGTTGTTCTTGACAATTAATTTGTAAGATAATACCCCAGATGAAAAACAGATGTAATTTTTTCATTTTAGATAATATCTGTTACATTTTTATAATTTTCTTGATACTATTTTGATTTTTCTCTTGAAAGAAATGAACGAAATACATGCCACTATTTAAATTCCTTAAATCGATGGAATTAGTATTGGGGTTATTTATTTCTAATAATATAGCTCCTGTAACACTTATAACTTTTATTTTATCAAACTTTAAGTTTGAATTCCATGAAATAATATCATTTGTTGGATTTGGAAATAAATTAAATTCTTTTAAAGAATGATTATGCACGCTTAATCCTTGTTTTTTCCTTTGAATATCCACTTCTATACCATGAAAAACATCATCAATATTGTCTGTATTTACAAGTGTAAAATCAGAGCCCATAGCACCTTTAGCATTTACAAGCATGTCAGTTATTACAAAACTTACTTCTTTCCATTCGCCATTTATATTGTTAGATCCTGTACCAACAACATCAATAGCAGAGGTTATTTGACCCTGTTTGTTTTTATACTTTACAGACCAGGTTGAGCCCGCAGTTTTATCTAACCAAATAATTTTAAAAGTTAACGATTCTGGTTCATCATCTATAAACATCTCATCATCAAACTTAAAATACATAGTGCTTTTAGCAGGACCATCAAAAGAACGTGCAAAACGATCGTATTTGGATGAGTTTGTATTAATTTCTCCACGAACATGAAACAAGCCGATAGATGTTTCATTTGGATTAATCTGTGTTAAAAATCGCTCATAGTTTCCATCCTCAATATCCCATCCTGCATCATTGTAAGCAACTTGTGATTCCCGTTGAAATACCTGTCCTTTTGTAGCTGCAAATGTATCGCCCATTTTTGCTCCTCTATTCTTGTATATTGGATCGTTACATATTGCCAAATAACGACTTTCGTTTCCTTGGTTTGCTTTCCCATAAATATCTTCAGGGAATTTATCTTTATCTGCAGCATCTAAACCTTCATGAAAAACAGCTAATGCTGCAGTGGCTGTTTTTGGATACACCTGCTGAGAAAATTTGTTGAACATTTTATAAATATCTCTAATTTCTTCATGATCGTATGCATAGATAACAGCACTTTTAGCTACATTGTATGAAGACAATCCGGTGTTTAAAGCCCCAAGCATTGCCCAATAAAAACCTAATTCTGTATTAATTTTAAAAATATCTTTCGTCCAAGATTGATCCATTTCTGAGGCTGAAAATATTTTTATATCTTTTGGATTTACTAAAAAAGGAACCCATTGTTTTTTAAATGTTTTTTCATCAGACAAATGATGTCCTCTATTATAAGCACCACCTTTAATTCCAAAACCAATAGATCTATCTATATCATTTATTACCCAATTATAAGCACGCTTCTGTTTCTCTGGATCTACATTGTTAAAGGTTAACACAATTTTACGGTCTGCTACATCATTAAAATATTCTTTAAATTTATTAAATGATAGAATCCTAAAATTTTGCCAAGCTGTATCTGAAATATTGTAGTTTGTATCAAAAGGAACTCCTTTATAAGGTTCTTCATCTCCTGTAGCTCCTGTTTTTACTTGAACAAATGCAATGCGATCAAATTTTTCTTGTGGTTGATTTCTTAAAAAAAGTGAAAACTTTCTAATAAAATCAAAATAGTAATCTTGGTATTTTTGGTTTAAATAATAAGGAGCATTTGACAAGTGGTTATTTTTGGGTAAATTAGGGTTTACTAAAACCAACGGAACTCCATTTTGGTATAACCACATAGGCGATTCTGGCCCTACATTAATACTAAATTTTACAATTTTATTAAATCGCAATGCTTTGTCTATTGCTATCTGAAAAATACTGAAATCAGGTTCTATTGAAGCATTTGGCTGGAGGTTTGCCCATGTATCATCAACTTCCATTCCTAAAATATAGTCATATTTGGGGTCAGAATAATCGTTAATAGATTCTCCTCTGTCCCAAGTTCCATAATAATTTATAGGAACTGCTTCAATTTGAGAATGTACCGATTTTATGGACAAAACTAGTATGAGAATAAAAAAACGGTATTTTATATAATTCATTATTTCTTGCATATATGAATTGAAAATTGGATAGTTTTATTTCATACAAATTAAAACAAAAACGGATTTAATGATCTATGTAATGAATGTCATTCATTAGGCGAAATTGTGTCAATACAAAATCATTGAGTATTAAGTTTTTATTATTTAAAAAAATAAAACCATCAAAAAAGTATTTTTTGATGGTTTTAATTGGTGTTTTTGCCTTTCAAAAAAAATGATTTACTCTAAAATAATTTTTTTATTTAGTTTACCAGCATTATTAGTTAATTGGATAAAATATACCCCTTTACTTAAATTTGGGATTTTAATCTCATTAGTATCCAAACTATTAAATGAAGTAGCTAAAACTTGTTTTCCTAAAATATTGAAAATCTTAACTGAAGTATCTCCATTTTGCAAACCAATAATTTTTAAAGTATTGTTGCTAGTTTTAAAAATAGATACGTTGGTTAATGTTTCTGAATCAATATTTAAAACTGATGATGCAGTTGTATGGATATAAAAACGACCTGATCCACTTAAATTTACACTAGGTATCATTTTAAAAGAGGCATTTGCTTGGTCTAAACGTGTAACTGTTTTTGCAACTCTATCTTCTAAATACACATAAATATTTTCTGGTAAATTTTTAACGTTGGCTTTAATGGTAAATTCTTTGTTTGCCACTGAAGTTATATTTAACGGAATAACAGTACCTTCATAATTAGTAGTTGGCAAGGATTGAATTGCTAAATTTTTACCTGTATTGTTTGTTACTAATTGTGTTGCTATTTTTAAATCAATTGCTGAAAAAGCGCCAAAAATCGAACTATCAAAACCATTGTCAAAATTGGTAGTGGTTCCATCAATATATCTTACCGAAGTTTTTGAACTTTTTTCTCCATTTGTAATGGTTAAATCAAATTCAAATCGATTATTTGAAGCACTTTTATAAAAAATACCATCATTAAATTTATCAGATTGCATGGCTTCCGTAAAATTAAAGTTTTGTGATGTTCCTCCACCAATTTTTGCTCTCACAAAAAAGCCTTGTGCTGGTGCAATATCAAAACCTGTATCTCCTAAATTTTTTGTTACAAAACTTGAGAATTCAGCGTCATAAAACCAAAGTGTATTTTCTTCTAAAACTGAGCTGTTTGCCGTTAAAATATTGTTGGTAGCATTCCCATCTGTATTTGCATATAAAAATGCAGTATAAGGATTACCTACCAAATTAAAACCATTACCTGCATCAGAAATTGGAATTGAAACATTATCTGTATTTATTTGACCCGTAAATCTAAATCTGTGATTTGTTGCAGGAACTGGAAGGTCAATTAAAGCACTATATCCTTTACCTTCAATAAAATCTCCTGCTGCTAATGCATCAGCATCCGTGTAATAGGTGTATTTAGATCCAGGTGCATTTGCGTCATTGTAAAAACCTATGGAATTTTGTAATGCTGCGTTTTTTCTTATAACTTGACTATTCGCAATAAAATCAGTAATTGAGGCGCCTTTTAAAGGTGATGAAATTAAAAACCAATTGTCTGCGACTGTTGATAAAGCCATGGGTCTAATATTTGCAGTGACATCGTTTCCTGTAAACGTTCCTGCGCCTAAAATTTTAATAGCGCCCATTTCTTGGTTATTACCACTAGCATTAAAAGTAATACTATTATTATTTACTAAGTTTCCATCAACAGTTAACAAAGTTCGAGGCTGTATTGTTAAATTTCCTGTTGCAGATATCGTAACATTTTTTGCTGCAAAACTGTAATTACGGTCAATTCTCACTGCATGATCAATAATTATATCATCTGTGGTTGTTGGCACTAAATTACCTATCCAAGTTGCTGGTAAATGCCAATCTCCATCTAAAGCCGATTTTATTTGAGGGTTAGCAGCAACAGCTTGTCTTTCAATATCAATTTCTATTCCGTGAAAAATATCATTCAAATCGTCGGTATTTACCAACATAAAATCTGCACCATTGGTCCCAACACCTCCTGTCATTAAATCTTCGATCACAAATTCTTCACTTTTCCACTGCCAATCGCCAATACTTGTTTTTTGAAGTTGTTTTTGCAGTCCCGTGATATCTTTATATTGTAAAGCCCAAGTAGACCCTGCAATACTATCTAACCAAGTAACTTTAAATGTTAATTTTTTTGGTAAAGTTTCTATAAAAACATCGTCATGAAACTTAAAATACATCGTGTCTTTTTTTCTATCCACTGAATGTTCAAATGAACGTGCAAAACGATCGTATTTTGAAGAATTTGTGTTAATTGTACCACGAACACGAAACAATCCTATTGATGTTTCTTCTGGATTTATTTGATATAAAAACCGTTCGTAATTGCCAGATTGAATATTCCAACCTACGTCATTATAACCAGTTTGATGCAAACGCTGATATACTTGACCATTATTTAAAGCTAAAGTATCATCCACTTTTGCTCCTTTTTCAAGATAAGCTTCTGCTATGGCTTTATATCTAGCTATATTTCCCCTGGCTGCTTGTCCATACGTCTCTTCTGGGAATTTAGCTGTGTCAGAAGCATCTAAACCTTCGTGAAAAATAGACAATACAGCACTTGCTTTTTTAGGATATACTTGTTGCGCAAACTTGTTGTACATTTTATAGATAACTCTAATTTCGTCGTGGTCATAGATATAATCAATGGCACTTTTAGTAACATTGGTAGAGGAAACACCAGTATTAAGTCCTCCAAGTATGGACCAATAGAAACCCAGTTCTGTATTAATTGCAAATACTGGTTTCTGCCAAGATTGATCCATTTCCGAAGCCGAGAATAGAGAAATTTCTTTAGGGTCTACTAAATATTTATACCATTGAGCTTTATAATCTGGTTCACCTTCTAAATGGTGCCCTCTGTTGTACGGACCACCTTTAATACTAAAGCCAACATTTGGATCGATTTGAGTAAAAACCCAAGTATTTAGTAATTCTTGTTTATCTACATCGATACTATTAAAATTTAAAATAATTTTACGGTCTGGAACATCATTAAAATGTTTTTTAAATTCAATAAATGCATTTTGACGAAATTCAATCCAATCATTGTTGTCGATTTCGTATGCAGGAATTCTGGGAATGCCTTTATAAGGTTCTTCATCTCCTGTAGTTCCTGTTTTAACTTGTACAAAACCTATTCTATCAAATTTTTCTTGAGGTTGATTTCTTAAAAAAAGTGAAAACTGTTTGATAAGTTCATAATAATATGCGATGTATTGCTCATTTAAATAATAGGGATTGTTTACGAATCCTGCATGTCTAATTGGGTCAAACACGTCTATTTCTACAAGTGGCACACCATTGTCATAAATCCAAGAGGGTGCTGCTGGACCAACTCCAATACTTATTTTAATCATTTTATTAAATTGCAATGCCTTGTCTATGCCATCTTGAAACATACTAAAATCAAATTCTCCTGGAGCATTGGGTTGAATTTCATTCCATTGTGCAGATAATTCTGTGCCTAAAATATAGTCATATTTGGGGTCTGAATAATCATTAATAGCATCACCTCTATCCCAAGCCCCAAAATATCTTATGGGTACTGCATCTAACTGGGAAAACAACGAATGTGTGCAAAATATTACGATAAAGAATAATAAATTGTGTTTGGGGATTATCATTTTAGCTTATTTTTTTTAGAGTGATTTTTTATTTTTTTTGTAATAGAGGAAATGAATTTTTTATTGTTTCATTGTTCTTTAATAATTTGAATAATTTATTCAAATAAAAACAGTACAACAACGCTATTTAAAAAAGTAACGAAGTTTTAATTTAAACTAACGAAATGTTTAAATTCCATTTTAAAAAAAAGAGCCCAATAGTTAAATTGAGCTCATTTTTTATTAAATTATTAAATAATAGTGTTCTAAAGTTTTAGTATCACCTTACTAATTATTTGTATTAAAATCCTGTTCCTGGAGCTTCAGGTGAAGCAGCTTGTGCTTTTTTAGGATTTAAAATCAAATAAGTTCCAATTGCTGTTAAAGCAGCATATTTACTATAATTACCTATCTTTTTTAAAGCTTCTTTTCTTGTAATATCTTCTGGAGTGTTGTTTATATTGTTTTTCATGACTCTTATCGTTTTGGTTAATTGGGTTATTCTAAAATTATTTTCTTATTCAATGATCCTGCTTCATTTTCAAGTTTTACAATGTAAACTCCACTATTTAAATTAGGTAATAAAATTTCTTTTGAACCATTGCTTTTAAATGACGTTGACACCACTTGTTTCCCTAAAATATTGAAAATCTTAACAGAAGTATTTCCGTTTTGTAAACCAATTATTTTTAATGTGTTTTTATTGGTACTAAAGATTGATACATTTGTTAATGTTTCTGAATCAATATTTAAAACTGAAGCTGCAGTTGTGTGAATATAAAAACGACCTTCGCCACTTAAACTTACACTTGGTGTGAAGTTAAAAGTTGCATTTTCCTCGTCTAAACGTGTAAAGGTTTTAGCTACTCTATCTTCTAAATACAATTTAATATTTTCTGGAATATTTTTAACATCCGCTGTAATGGTAAACTCTTTGTTTGCTACTGCACTAATACTTAAAGGAATAACAGTGCCTTCATAATTTGAATTTGGTAACGATTGAATTGCTAATTTTTTACCAGTATTGTTTGATACCAATTGTGTTGCTATTTCTAAATTACCAGCTGCATAGCCTCCAAAAGTTGAACTATCATATCCATTGTCCCAACCTGTAGTTGTGCCCTCAATATATCTTACAGATGCTTTTGAACTTGCCTCTCCATTTGTAAGGGTTAAATCGAATTCAAATCTTGCATTTGAAGCGCTTTTAAAATACGTTATTGGGCTCACATTATGAGTCATCATTGCCTTCGTAAAGTTAAAAGTTCCTCCACCTGTTGTTGCTTTTACAAAAAATCCTTGCATTGGTGCAATATCAAAATTTGTGTCTGATAAATTACGTGTTATAAAAGACCCTGCTGCACCATCGTAAAACCAAAGTGTAGTTTCTGCTAAAATAGCTGAATTAACAGCTAGTACATTATTGGTGGCATCACCATCTGTATTAGCACTTAAATAAGAAGCATAAGGATTCCCTAATAAGTTAAAACCATTTCCAGCGTCTGAAATTGCTATAGACACAGCGCTAGTATTTAACTCTCCTCGCATTTGTATTCTAGCAGCAGCATCCCCATCATCCTCAATTGCAATCGCATACCCTTTTCCAGCATCTAATCCTGCAGAGAAACCATCATTGTCTCCTCCATTAGTACTATAATAATTATATTTATTACCCACTCGAGAGTCATCATAATTACCGAATGAAATACGATTAGGATCAACATTTCCTGGTTGAAATACTCGAGTTCTATTCATGAAATCATTTGTAATTCTATCTACTACTAAAGGTGATGACATTAAAAACCATCTTAAACTCGCAGCAGATACATCAGGATTCATACTGAATTGAACCCTTCTAGCTCCATCAGTTCCAACGTAAGAGCCATTTACGATTAAAGAGCCAGGAATCGCGCCTACGCTATCATTAAAAAGAACTCCTATAGGACTTGCTTTTGAATTATTTGTTAAATCTCCTGAAACAGTAATAGCACTGGCTACATCAATAAATAGCTGACCCCCTAGGTTAACGGTAATACTACCAGCTACCGCAGGCGAACTAGCTGAATTGGTTACTCTTACAGTATGACCAGCTGCAATAATTACATCATCTGCATCCGTAGGAATAACCCCACCAACCCAACTTAATGTGTTAGACCAGTCTGTAGATCCAGTTGCTGGTAGTCCATCAGAACCAATTCCAGAACTGGTAATTTGCGCATTTGTACTAATAGAAATGATTAGTACCATTAAAAAGAGTAATCCTTTTTTCATAATTTTAATATTTTAGTTAATAATTAAAGTTTAATTAGGCTTGTTTGTTTTTACACCTAAAATTTATAAGAACAAAATAATGGTTATTTCAATTAAAAGACCCCTTAAAAAAGTCTCATAAACTAGTAGAAATTGTGTCATTTAGCAAAATCATTGAGAAAAACGCAATGGTATTTGCAATTTATTAAATGATTTTTAAAAATTCTTTTAAAAAAGATAATTGGGTTTTGTTTCACAATTTTAGGAGGTTCTTACTTTTATGGAATGATAAAATAGTTAGAGATTTATGGGATTAAAAATCATTTCAATAAATACTCATAGTTGCACGAAACAGGTTCACAAGATCCATATATTATTGAGTACAAAAAATTAAATTGCATTTAAAAAATAGCCTCTTTAATGAAGATTTCTTTTATTGAAACATTTTCGCATACTTATTGACATCCTTTATTTAGGTTGTAAACCCTGATTTTTATTTTCTTTGTAAAAAATGCACACAAAAATATTTAGTACGTTTTACAGATATTAAATAATTTGTAGCATTTTTTTTAATGTATACTATCAACCAAACTAAACTAATTATTATTCTATGACAGCAAGTTTCGAATTTTTAGATTACGCCATTTTTATAGCCTATGCTGTATTAATTTTAGGCGTAGGCTTATGGGTTTCTAGAGACAAAAAAGGACATCAAAAAAATGCAGAAGATTATTTCTTGGCAAGTAAATCATTGCCTTGGTGGGCCATTGGCGCTTCGTTAATTGCAGCAAATATTTCAGCAGAACAGTTTATAGGAATGTCAGGCTCAGGATTTGCCTCAGGTTTGGCAATAGCCTCTTATGAGTGGATGGCAGCAATAACCTTAATCATTGTAGGAAAATATTTCTTACCAATTTTCATTGAAAAAGGCTTGTACACCATCCCTGAATTTGTGGAGAAAAGATATTCTACCAATTTAAAAACCATTTTAGCCGTATTTTGGATTGCCTTATATGTTTTTGTAAACTTAACCACAGTGTTGTACTTGGGTTCTTTGGCATTAGAAACCATAATGGGAATACCAATGATGTATGGAGTATTTGGTTTAGCACTTTTTGCAGCAGCCTATTCATTATATGGCGGACTTTCTGCAGTAGCTTGGACAGATGTAATTCAAGTAGTATTTTTAGTTGTAGGAGGTTTGGTAACCACCTATTTAGCCTTAAATACCGTTTCAGACGGACAAGGAATGTTTGCAGGATTAACCACCATTTACGAAGCAGTTCCTGAACGATTTGCAATGATTTTAGACGAAACAAATCCTGAGTATAAAAACTTACCCGGAATTGCAGTATTGGTAGGAGGAATGTGGGTTGCGAACTTGTATTATTGGGGTTTTAATCAATACATCATACAAAGAACCTTGGCAGCAAAATCATTGAAAGAAGCACAAAAAGGAATTTTATTTGCAGCAGGATTAAAATTGGTAATTCCATTAATCGTGGTAATTCCTGGAATTGCAGCCTATGTAATGGTGAACGACCCTGCAATCATGGCACGTTTAGGCGCAGCAGGTTTAGAAAACTTACCAACAGCAGCACAAGCAGACAAAGCCTATCCTTGGTTACTACAATTTTTACCAACAGGATTAAAAGGAGTGGCATTTGCAGCTTTAGCAGCAGCGATTGTATCGTCTTTAGCTTCGATGTTAAACTCAACATCTACCATTTTTACAATGGATATTTACAAACAATACATCAACAAAAACGCTTCTGATAGAGCTACCGTAAATATGGGTAGAATTTCGGCATTTGTTGCCTTGATTATTGCGTGTATTATGGCGCCATTATTAGGGAATTTAGACCAAGCATTCCAATTCATTCAAGAATATACAGGAGTGGTAAGTCCGGGAATCTTAGCCGTATTTTTATTAGGCTTGTTCTGGAAAAAAACCACGAACAAAGGGGCCATTATAGGAGCATTAGCCTCTATTCCAATTGCAATGTATTTTAAAGTAGCCCCCAAAGGATGGTCAACAAGTGCACTGTTTGTGGATGTTCCGTTTATGGATCAAATGGGATATACCGTTGTTTTAACGATGATTGTAATTGCATTGGTGAGTTTTATTCAACACAAAGGTGCTGACGATGAAAAAGGAATTGACATCACCAAAGAATTGTTCAAAACAAGTCCGTTGTTTAATATTGGTGCGTTTGCAATAATTTTAATATTGGTAGCATTGTACGCAGCTTTTTGGAATTAAATAAGAGGTGTAATAAATAAGAGGTGTAATAAATAAGAATTAAGTTTTTTAGTTTTCAAGTACTAATTACACTATTGAAATTCATGATTTTTTGAGTATCTTATATTCAATATTATTAATACCCTAAAAACTTTATATTAATCGAACCTTCAGCCCAAAAAGTTGAAGGTTTTATTTTTTACACAAGAATTTTCAAGTTTATCTTTTCAAAAAACTCAAGTGTTTGATTTGAAGTCAGGTCTATGTGGTTCACATAAAGAACTGGTAATCTTTGATTTCAGTTCTTTTTTGTTTTTAATAACTTTTGTTATCAATTTAAAACAAAAAAACTTGAGAAATTTCTTCTCAAGTTTTTTTATTTTGTCTTCGCAACAAAATATAATTTAATACTTCAGCCCTAAATATTAAAAGTTTCTAAAACTTAATAATGATTTTAGGAATCTAATAATGAAAATTGTAAAAAGACTTAAAAACGGAAATAATGAAAAGAAAAAAATCATTACTACTAATCCGTCAAATAAGTTTTTTAATTCTCCAATTGTGGTTAAATAAGAACCACAAAAATACAAAAGCACTGAGGTAACAACAAGCATGAATACTTGTTTCATGGTATCTTTATCCATTCTCTAGGGGTATAAGGGGTTTATAACTGCGCCAAAAATACAAATATTTTTTACATATCAAAATAAATTTTCATTTTTTTAAAAATTATAGAAAGTTGTTTCTAAGCTTTTTCCAAATTTTTAGTAATACATACATTGTAACTAATGATAATACTGAAATGGCTATTGCAATTTTTATATTTCCATAAATCCAATTTCCTGTTGCAAAAATGATGGAATATATCAAAAGACATCCTAATAACATCGCTAAAATTCCTGTTGGGACATTCCATTTTTTATCCAGATTGATACTATCCAATTTTTCAATTCCCTTTAATCTCAGATAATACTTCCAACCTGGGCCTCCTGGAATGATTTTTTTGTAAAAATTAATAAGTGTTTCGTCGCTTTCAGGTTTTGTCAAGAAAGTAATTCCAATCCAAATAATCGTTGTAATAAAAACAGTTAATGGAAATTTTAAATAATTTGGAAAAAATCCTTCTACTCCAAAAAACATAGTATCAACAGTTTCTGAAGTGAAAATTAGAGAGATCACTCCAGAAACAATCATAGCAGAAATTTCACTCCATGCATTTATTCTCCACCAAAACCAACGCAATATGAAAATCAATCCTGTACCAGCACCAAACATAATAATGAGGTCAAAAAGCTGTTTGGCATTTTGTAGGTAAAGTGCAAATATGGCACTGAAAATCATCAGTAAAATGGTTGAAATTTTTCCAACGGAAACCAATTCTTTTTCAGAGGCTTTTTTATTGAAATGTTGTTTGTAAAAATCATTCACAATATAGGAAGATCCCCAATTTAAGTGCGTTGAAATGGTTGACATATAAGCCGCAATTAATGAGGCTAATACTAAACCCAGCAAACCATTTGGTAATTTTGTTAACATGGCTGAATATGCCAGATCATGACCTAGTTTATTTTCAGCAATATTTGGAAATGCTTCTTGAATACTTGCAACATCAGGAAAAACAACTAAAGATGCTAAAGCTACCAAAATCCAAGGCCAAGGTCTTAATGCATAATGCATGATATTAAAGAAAAATGTTGCGCCAATAGCATGATTTTCGTTTTTTGCAGCCAACATTCTTTGAGCAATATAACCACCACCTCCAGGCTCAGCTCCAGGATACCAAGAACTCCACCACTGAACAGTAAGTGGAATGATTAATAGTGTAATGATTGCTTCTTTATCTGAAAAATCTGGTAGAATAGATAATTTATCAATTACATTTTCATGAGTTAATAATGCTTGAATTCCGCCAACTTCAGGAATATTGACCAAATAAAATGCAGCACCAATTGCGCCAGCCATAGCTGTAAAAAATAAAATAAAGTCTGTGTAAACAACACCTTTAAAACCTCCTAAAGTACTAAATATTACAGTGACACTTCCTGCATAAATAATGGTTTCCCAAGGTTCTAAACCCAGCATGATTCCACCAATTTTAATTGCAGCCAAAGTAACTCCAGCCATGGCAAAAATATTGAACAAAAATCCCAAGTACAATGCTCTAAATGCTCTTAAAAATTTAGCTGGTTTTCCTCCATAACGCAATTCATAAAATTCAATATCTGTTTTTAAGTCAGATTTTCTCCACAATTTTGCATACACAAATACAGTTAATAATCCCGTAATTAAAAAAGCCCACCACATCCAGTTTGCAGAAACGCCGTCTTTTCTTACAATATCTGTCACAAAATTTGGAGTATCAGTGGAAAAAGTTGTTGCAACCATGGAAACACCTAACAACCACCAAGGCATATTTCTGCCTGATAAAAAATATTCTGTAGAATCTTTTCCTGATTTTTTTGAAACATAAATTCCAATAAATAAAGTGGCTGCAAAAAATGTGATTATCAGAAAGTAATCAAAAGTATTGAGTGAAATCATAAGCTATAATAGTTCAAAAAAATGTTTGTTGTTTTCAATTTTACCATTTCAAATTTTCTGGAAAATGATTTTGTAAATATTCTTTAAGTAAACTGATATCTTCTTTAGAAGTCAAATCAGGAACATGCTCAGAAATTGGGATTCCTAAAAAAGCTTTTGCATTCTCTTTTACGCTATTCAAAACAACTGTTGGGATTTCTTTTTCATTTCTATCAGGATTTACAGGACAATTTTTTAAATATAGAAACATACTTTTCCCATCAAATTTAAAAATATTCATGCTCACACGAATTTTTCCTTCCATATCTTTATGCTTGTTTGCAACTGCTTCAGATGGTTTTTCAATGATTGTTTTTAGATAATTTTCAGAATCCAAATTCATGATTGCAAAACCTAGAATTTTTTCAGTTGAAAAATCCAAAGCATCTCTGTCATAAGATATAAATGCATTTTGATTCTTAGTTTCTCTCAATAATTTCAGTGCATTTTCTGAGTACAAATTATCACTGTTACAAATGGTATATTGTTTGTTATTTAGCTCAGGAAACTGTTCAATTGCTTGATAAACAGCATCTGCAGTTCCAAATGGCTTTACTCTATTTTCAGGGATATATTGAATGGCAAACGAAATATTCAATCCATGAAATTCATTATTCGCTTTTTTTTGACCATATAATTCGTAAAACAAAGTTCCTTTTTCATTGATGACAATATAAATATTTTTATAACCCGCTTTTTTGGCATTATATAATAAATAATCTAACAAGGGTCTGTCATCATTTCCAACACTTATCAAACTTTTGCTTCGTTCATTGGCTTGCGATTCTTCCTCTTTTGATAAAGAATTTGAAGTTGAATTTTTCTTCATTCGAGAGGACATTCCTCCCGCTAAAATAATTAAATTATCGTGCATACATCAATTATAAAAATGAGTTACAAAATGAACATTTGCGCCTTTTTCAACATTCACAGCATAAGCATCTTTTGCGCCAACTGCTAAAATGGCGTCTAAAATTTGTTGTTCATTTTCTTTGTTAGATAAAACGACAATACTTCCACCACCACCAGAACCAACTATTTTTGCTCCTAAAGCCCCTGAATTGAGAGCTGCATCAATCATGTCATCTATTTTTGGAACTGTAATTTTTAGCAGATTTTTTAAATAATGATGATGAAGATTCATCAAACTTCCTATTTTTTCGAGGTTTATATGTCCACTTTTAAACTCTTGAAAAGCCATTTTTGTAACATGATAATTTCCTAAAGCAGCCTCAAAATAAGGTTTCAAATCATCAGTCAAACAATCTAAATAAGAAGTTAGATTTTCCATTTTGGCAGTTTTCATTGTGAAATTTGGAATTTTATTTTCTACTTCTTGGATGGCTTTCCAAGAATTTCCTTTTAATTCTTTTAACAAACCAATGGTATCTTTTTTAACTCCAGATTCAGCAATAATTAATCCTTCTAAAGGTAAATTTATCACATCAACTAGAAAATTTTTTCCAGTTTCTAAATAGATAATATTTCCCAAAGAAATACTGAATTGATCCATTTTTCCACCAGGGAAATTATATTCTAACACTTCGGATTCAAATGCAATTTGTGCTATTTTTTTGGGTGTTAAAAGTTCTTGTGGGCCAAAAGCTTTCAACAAAAACTGCACCCAAGCAACCACAATAGCTGAGGAGCTAGAAGTGCCCGCATTTATAGGAATTGTTCCTGTAATTTTTATGTCATAACCACAATTTGGAATACAACCATATCTTTTTAATACCTGTAAAGTTGATAGAAAAAAATCTGGATTTTTTGGAAGAATGATTTCATCTTTAAAATAGATTTTTCTTTTGATATTCACATCAGGCTTATCCAGAAAAAAGTAGTCCAAATTGTTTTTGGTTGCTTGTAAAGTAATGTGTTTATTTATAGCGCAAGCAATGATTGGCAACCCCAAATAATCTTGATGATCTCCGAATAAACAAGTTCTTCCGGGTGCAATTGATAGAATTTTATCCAATGATATTCATATTAATTTTTTTCAACAACAGCATTTGGAGCAAAAAAAATGCCTTTTTCTGACCATCTTTTTTCTAAAGAAATTAAGTTCGATTTGAAGTTATTAAAATCTTTTACTTCTTTTTTTGTCCAACCAATTTCAGCATACGCAGCAATTCTTGGAAAAACATGAAAATGCATTTCTCCAAATGTAGGAATCCATTCCCCCCACATTTGACAACCCAATCCTATTATTTTTTCATGATATTTCTCCTCTAAATCATCAGGAATGGGATCAAAACTGTATGCTTTTGATAAAGATAAATTTTTATAATTATAATCAAGGTAAGTGAAATTGTGCAATGAATTTACAATCTCATAACCATTACTTGCAGCAGCTGTTGCTAGTTCAATATCTCCTTTCCAAAAATGAATGATACTTTCCTTTGCAAGTAATTGAGTTGTTTTTGTGTCATTTTTATGTTGATAATAATGCAAATTATGTCCTAAAATTTCATTCCAACCCATCATTCTTTTATTTTTACTTTTAATGAAATTTGAAATGCTATTCGTAAAATAAACTTGTAAATCAGCTGGAGTTTTAAGATTGTTTTTCTTCATATAATCATTCACTGATTTAGAAGATTTCCAATGATTGTATTTCACTTCATCTCCACCAATATGAATGACATTTGATGGAAAAAGTGCCATAATTTCCTCTAAAACATCTGTCAAAAATTGGTAAACTTTTGGGTCTGAAACATCGTAAACATCTGTTCCAACTCCAAATTTAGTAGGGACTTCAATCTCATTTTTTGAGGTTCCTAGCCAAGTATAAGAAGCAATTGCAGCAGAAGAATGACCTGGCATTTCAATTTCTGGAACAATAGTGATGTGTCTCTCATTTGCATACTCAATAATTTCTTTAATATCTTCTTGGGTGTAAAAACCTTCATGGATTTCGCCAGATTGAATGGGGCTATCCCACTGCAAAGGGCCAATTTGTGTACTTTTTCTTTTGGAACCAATTTGAGTTAAAAGTGGGTATTTTTTTATTTCAATTCTCCAACCTTGATCATCTGTCAAATGCCAATGGAATACATTCATTTTTAAATGTGCCATTTCATCTAACAATAATTTTACTTGTGCTGTTCCCTTAAAATAGCGAGCTTCATCTAACATAAATGCGCGCCATTTGAATCTTGGAGCATCATTTATGGTAACTTCTTTTAGTTTTAAAGATTTTGATTCTTTCGTGTAAAATGCATTGTAATCACAAATTTGTATCAGAGTTTGAATACCATAAAACCAACCTTTTTCTGTTGATGCTTCAATATGTATAATTCCATTAGAAATTGTTAATGTATAACCTTCTTCAGCAATTTTTTCATCAATAAGAAATTGAATACTATTTTTTTTATCAATTGATTTTTCAATAATTTTTAATGAAATATCAAAAGAATTTTCAAAATATTTCTGCAATAAAACTGCTGATTTATGACTTTTTTTATCTGAAAAAATGACACTATTTTCATCAATTTGAAAAGTTTCTTTTCTGAAAGAAATTTCATTTGGTTTTGGTATGATTACATCGTTTTGAGAAAGCAAATTCAAAATGTTTACAAATAAAAGAAAGATGAAAATGGAGGAATATTTTAATTTCATGAAAGGATTTTATTAATTCATTTTTAAAAATGAAATATTATAACTGATTCCAAAATTGAAAAGAGGACTACTTAAGCTTCCTCCTTTAGCTTTTACATAACCTGCTGCAGTTCTGAAATTTAATGTTTTTGATAACTCATAATTAAATCCAATACTTGGTTTTATAATCAAGCCTTCTCCTGTGCTAATATCTCCACCACCTGCTGCACCTGCTAAACCTTGCAAGAAAACGGTTGTTTTATTATTGAAAAAAGGATTTGTTTTTACTCCTAAACCAACAATTCCCTCAGCATAAGCTCCAGCATTTCCATAAATAGCAAAGGATGTTTGCCCAGCAACATAAATATTTTTATTTAGATTTAAATTAATTTGTAATGAAATTTGATGTAAATCTTCAGTTGGTTGCCCATCTCTTTTTGCATCAAAATAAATATCATGTTTGGTTATAACTTCTAATCCTTTGAATTTTCCAGAGGAAAATGTTTTTTCATCATCAATAATACCATTTCTTTCTAAATAATATTTTAAACCAAATCCAAAAGAAGAAGTATAAAAATGTTGGTCTGGTGACATCACATATCCTTTATTAATTGCAATAAATGTGTCTTTAAATAATCGTTGTTCAATAGAAATATCTGGATAAAGTAAGAATCCTCCTTTGCTATCAACACCACCACCACCACCAGCTCCAACTCCAAATTTTGCTAATATGTTTGTGCGATTTTTATTGAAAGCATAATGATAACCTGCGCCTAAAAACACGTCCATATAACCCGCTTTTATGCCATCATAAGCACCATCAACTTTTACAAATCCAAACCAATTTTTAGAGAAATAGTTGGCTAATTCGAATCCTGCTAAACGAATTGTATTTCTTCCTAATAATTGCACATTTCGGTTTTGATCACTTCCTTTTATGGCTAAATTGTTGAAATGTAGTAATAAAGAAGTTTTTAAAGAGGGGATATTCCAGCTAGATGATTTTAGAGTTTCAAAGGCATATTCATTTTCATAAGATTTGAAATCGGAATAATTATAATTTAGTGGAATTTCTACACCCACATTTAGTTGATGACTTTTGATTTCTCCTCCATCAAAAAAGTTGACATAACTCCAACCTGCATTGATACCAAAATTTTTGAATTGATATCCAAGATTTACGTGAGGTTTTATAAAAACACCACCTCCATCAGGGGCTGCTGCTCCACCACCACCACCGTAATGAAATCCAAAGTCAGTATAAAGATTTTCTGAAATAAATTTTTTAATTCCTGCATTTGCGCCTAATGTAAAAAAACCTCCTCTTATTCCTGAAACTGCTCCATAAATTCCTAATCCTGCATAGGCATAATCATTCAAAAAAATGTTGTAATGAATTCCAGTAAATCCCATATCTACCTCATTATTTGGCATATTTATGGATAGAAAATCCATTTTTGCAAATCCTTTTTGAAACTTCATTTCTGGAACTTCTTTTTCCTGAGAAACTATGAATTGCGTCAAAATTAATGTTGTGAATACTAAAATTATTTTTTTCATAAATTTTAAAAAGAGTTTTATATGTTAGATGATTACTGATATTTAATACACTGTTTAAAGGTACTAAAACATTTGATTCTAAAAAAAATGTAATAATAAATAGTTTTATAATTTTAATACAATCAAACTAAGGTTTTAATAATTATTGATTTTTACAGAAATATGAAGGCTTCATATACAGACTTCGTAAAAAAAGACTGGGCGAAAAAAAAAGTCCCAACATGAAGTCGAGACTATTTTTTTAGTGTTTTATACCCCTAAAAATAAAACACATAAAGTGATACAAATATAGGGCTTTTTTTTTATTAAAAGAGTTTTTGCTTAAAAAATATAATTTAAATAAGTTAATTTATCAACATTTTTTTGTTAATAAACAAATTAGCTTTTCGTTAATGTCAGTTGTGAAAAAGAGATACAAATTTCCTCCATCTTTTATGTTTGTTTCTTTTCGAATTTGTGCAACCGTTTTCGGGAAATTTCTAGTGGTAATATTTGCTTTGTTTTCAGGAATCAATTTTTTTAAAACTTTTTTATCATATTTACAGATACTTTCAATTTTAAAACGTCTTCCTGGAAAATCAATCAAAGAAGCTGAAGTGTATAAATGTGAATGTTTGTGTAATTTATAAATTCCTAATTGATTTGCGACTTCATCAAATCCTCCTGATTTTAAAATGGCAGCATTTGGTTCGTATAAATAGGAGAGAGGTAACTCATAATTCGCAGTTGATTGCTGGTTGATGAAAAAATCAAATTTCTGATTCTCTTGATTTAAAATATTGATAGTAAGTATTTTAATTTCTTTATCTGAGTTTTTGTTCACTAAAAAAAGCAATTCTTTGACCTCGTTTTGAACAGCTATAATATGAATTTCTGAAACAAATTTCAATTCATTTATAGTGCTTGAAATATCTAAAATTGGAGAAACTTTAATGAGAATTTGATTGGTTTTTGTAAACAGAAAATCCAAATATTTTGGAACATCAGGCAAACAATCTTTTAATAAAAATACTTTTTCTTTATGGTCATTTCTTCTTGAAGGATCAATGTAAATCCAATCAAAAAAATCAGTTGTTTTCTGCAAATAGTCAATTCCATCTCCTGAAATTGTATCAATATTTTCTATTTGTAAATGTTGATAATTGTGCGCAACAATTGTTGATAAGTCTTGATTGATTTCACAGTGAATTACCTTCGAAACTTGTTTTGAAAAGTAAAAGCTATCTACTCCAAATCCACCAGTAATATCAATTAATTTTTCTCCAGAAATAAGTTTTGATTTGTACTTTGCAGTTGTTTCTGAAGAGGTTTGTTCAATACTTATTTTGTCAGGAAAATAGCATTTTTTCAGATGAAACCAAGTTGGTAATTTTGTTTCTGATTTTTTTTTTGCAGCAATTTGGTTTGCCAATTCTTGAATAGAAATGTTTTTAAAAGGACTTCCTTTAAATATGATTTTTGTCAAATCATCATTCAAATGAACATTTATAAACTGCTGCGATTCTTCAAGTAAAATTGCTGAATTCAAGAAAATTAAAGACTTTTAGTTAACGATTTTACAATTTTATTATCTGATAAAAATTCTTTCAAAATTACTTTTAACGTGGTGTAACTTGGAATTGCAACCATCATTCCAATTACGCCAAATAAAATTCCACAAATAATGATTACTAAAAATATTTCAAGTGGATGAGATTTTGTTGCTTTTGAAAAAATTATTGGTTCGCTGATCAATTGGTCTAGTAATTGAGTAATTAAAAAACAAAATAGAATCCATAAAGATGTTGGTAAAATTTCGGTCTGAAAATCCATACCTATATTGCTTATCATTGATAAGAAAAACATTAATGCTCCTCCAATTAAAGGACCTATGTAAGGTAATAAATTGAATAGCGCACATAAAAATGCAATCACTATTGCGTTTGAAATTCCGAAAGACACTAAAATAAAAGTGTTTAGAACAAATAAAATTGAAATTTGTAAAACTAAACCAATAAAATATTTAGAGAGCAAAGCATTAATTTGTTCAAGTGAATTTGAAAATCTTTCTTCAGTATTATCAGGCAAAAGCGTTATGATGCTGTTTTTCAGTAATCTACGATCTTTCATGAAGAAAAATGAGATAAAAAGTACAGAAAATAAACCAGCACTAAAAGTACCTAAACCACCAACAAAACCATTTAATAGAGTAGGAATAACTTGAAAATGAGTTGCAAAATCTATATCATCAACTTGACTTAAAACATCAATTCCTCTTGATGAAAAATAGTTAATTATTTGAGTATAAATTTGTTGAATATTTTTTTCTAATTGCTCAATTTCTAAAAGGGATAAACTTTTTCCTTGTTCTAAAATCAAAGGAATAAACAAAATAACAAGTCCAATAATAAAACCAATCATTAGTAACATTGTTGAAATTACTGCCAAAGTATTTGGGAACTTAAATTTTCTTCGTAAAAAGAAAATTATAGGGCGACCTATTAATGATAAAACACCAGCAATTATAATGTATACAATTACTGATTGAATTGCATATAAAAAATAGAGCAACAATGAAATGCCAACAAGAATGGCAACTGCTCTTAAAATTCCTTTTGAAATGATTTTTGATTCCATCAATTATATCCTTTTACATTTCCCATAGGTAAGGGAGTTTTACCTGCAACGATATGATTTTTTGGTAACAATGTTCCACTTTGAGTTGTAATCCAATCTTCCCAAGTTGCTTCTAAACCTATCATATTCATGCTAGGAACATACATTTTAAAGCTTTTTGGGACGTAATTTTCGTCCAAAATCCAAGTATAAGAATCTCCAGGAGTGGAACCTCCAGTGGTATATTTTACATGCAAAGCATCTTTATTTTCTATTTTTTGAATAGTTCTGATAACACCATCATCATATAATTTATGAGGTGCAACCAACCAAAAAGAGTCGTTATTAAAAATATCTACAGCACGTTGAATCACTTTTTCATCAGGATTTTGCTGTATTTTTTCATTGAAATAAACAGTGCTTTTTTCAATTGTATTTGGATGCAAATTCACGCGAATTGAATCCCAAGAAACATCTACAATATGCTGTTTTTTATCCCATTTAAAAAAGCGTTTTTCTCTAAAACTCCACTCTATAAATTGAGTATTTTGGTATGCTTTGTGATTGATTGCTTCTAATATCTTATCAGCCAATTCATTGGCTTTTTTGTTGTAAGCTTTTCCATCACCAATTTTTATTTCCAATCCAAAAAGTGATAGGGTATGTTTTGTAGGGATTTTAAATCCTGCTTCTGTTTTTTTCCAATCATTCCAAGTGGCAGACACTCCACCAATTGGAATTATTTTCACCCACATTTTATAGGCAATTGGCATAAAATTTTCGTCCAAAATCCACAAATACGAATCTCCAGGAGTTGTTCCTCCAGAAGAATAGGTTATTAATAATGCGTCTTTTCCTTCATAATTAACGATGCTTCTTTCTGTTCCTTTATCAAAAATTTTGTGGGGAGCTATGAACCAGAAGGAATCATTATTGAAAAAATCTGTTGCTTTTTGAATCATTTCTTGATTTTCAACAAGTTGATTTTCAATATATACTTTGGATTTTTGAGTGTCTTTTAAGTGAAGAATTATCTTATTCTTATCCCAAGAAACTTCCACAATATGCTCTTGTTTATGCCATTTGTAGAAATGATTTCCTCTGAAATTCCATTCTAAAATTTCTGCATTTTTAAAATTTTCATGGTCAATAGCAACCAACATTTTTTGGGCAAGTAAATCTGCTTTTTCTCCTTTTTCTCCCTCAGGAAGTGACTCATTATTTACGAAATAATAAATAGCAATTGCCCCAATAAAGAGTAAAAGGGTAATTCCAATAAACTTAAAAAGCTTCTTCATTTTTGTGATATAAAAAATCGGAAGCTAAGTTAGGTAATTATTTGGAAAAGTTGAATTAATAAAAAAAAGTTGATAGTAATTATTTAGCAAACAGTTGACTGATGTCTTTAAAAGCTTTGAATTCAAGAGCGTTATTTTCTGGGTCATTAAAAAATAGGGTAGCTTGTTCACCCACTTTTCCTTGAAAACGAATACCAGGTTCTATGACAAATTTTGTATTGGCCGCTTTTAGTTTTTCAGCTAATACATGCCAATCTTCCCAAGTTAAAACTACCCCAAAATGCGGAACAGGAACATCATGACCATCCACAGGATTTGAAATTTTTTGAGCAACAAAATCATCTTTTTGATGAATCACTAATTGATGTCCGAAAAAATCAAAATCAACCCAATGTGTGTCACTTCTGCCTTCTTTACATTCTAAAACATCTCTGTAAAAAGCACGACATTTTTCTAAATTTTGAACTGGAATTGCGATGTGAAATGGTTGGATCATATAAAAAGGGTTCTTATTTTTTTAGTAAATTTATGAAATTGAATAGTTTTTTAGAAATTTTATAGAGTGATTTTGTAAATCTTCGAAAAAAATCAAAAAGTCATTTTCAAAATCTTGGTGAAATAGTTTCAAATCTTCAATGGCTAAATCCATTTGAGATTTTCCTTTGGTTCTCTGATTCATTCCTTTTAAAACAATTTCAATGCCATTTTCGAATTGATAATTGTATAAAATATTATGCTCAATCATATATTTTATAAAATTAATAGATTTAATTGGTAATATTTCACTGTTTTCTTGCAAAATTTCATAAACATTATTTGCGAAAATTTGTAAAGGAATTGTGGAATACGAATTCCAATTTTTAGCCAAAAAATGATCGTAAAAAATATCAATAATTACACCATCATAATGCCTATAACGCTCATGCAATCTGCGTTTGCTTTTTCTTACAATTTCGTGTGCATCTGTAAAAGTATCAATTTCACGATGTAAAAAAATGCCTTTTTGAATTTCTTCATGATAATGTTTGAATTGATTTCCTTTGATATGGTCAGCAATAAAATTACCAATCATGATATTTTTATTATTGTCAGATAAATAGATATGCGCTAGGAAATTCATTTGATAAAAGTAACAAAAAAACCACAATGATTTCTGATGTAAAACAGAACCATTGTGGTTTTATATTTTTGTGATTTTATATTTCTAATTATTCAACATCACTGGCATTACTAACATGGTAATTTGTTCTCCTTCTTCAGTTCCGTCAATAGGAGTTAAAATTCCAGCTCTATTTGGCAATGACATTTCTATCAAAACTTCGTTAGAACTTAAGTTGCTCAACATTTCACTTAAAAAACGCGAATTGAAACCAATTTTCATGTCATCACCTTGATAATCACAGCTTAAACGTTCGTCAGCTTTGTTTGAAAAATCGATATCTTCAGCAGAAATATTCAATTCTGTTCCTGCCATTTTCAATCGAATTTGGTGAGTTGTTTTGCTTGAAAAAATAGAAACACGTTTTACAGAATTTAAGAAAGAAGCTCTGTCAACAGTTAACTTATTTGGATTTTCTTTCGGAATTACAGCTTCGTAATTTGGATATTTTCCATCAATTAAACGACAAACTAATACTACATTATCGAAAGTAAATTTTGCATTTGAGTCATTATATTCAATAATCACTTCACTATCAGAACTACTTAAAATTCCTTTCAATAAATTCAAAGGTTTTTTTGGCATGATAAATTCTGCAGTTTTATCTGAAGTAACGTCTGTTCTAGAGTATTTCACTAATTTATGAGCATCTGTAGCCACAAATGTCAAACTTTGTGAACTAAATTGAAAGAAAACGCCACTCATTACGGGTCTTAAATCATCATTACCAGCTGCAAAAATGGTTTTTGAAATAGCAGTTCCAAGGATATGAGCAGGAACAACTGTTTTGCTTGGAGAAGGTAAATTTACCGCTTTTGGAAATTCATCACCTGCAAAATAGGCCATATCATAATTTCCTTGATCTGAAATAATTTCAATTTTACTATTTCCATCCGTTTTGAATGTCAATGGTTGATCAGGAAACGTTTTTAAAGTATCTGTTAATAAACGGGCAGAAACTGCAATGGAACCTGAACTATCACTTTCCACTTCAACCACAGAACTCATTGTAGTTTCTAAATCTGATGCAGATATTTTTAGTTGATTTTCAGACAATTCGAATAAAAAATTATCTAAAATAGGCAACGTGTTGTTACTATTAATAACGCCTCCTAATACTTGTAATTGCTTTAATAATTGAGAACTAGATACAATAAATTTCATTAAATTTTCTTCTTAGTTTATTTTACAAATATATTCTAAATATGGTATTTAAAAAATTAATTTATCAACAGGTTTTGCTATTTTGTTAACGATTTTAAGTTATTTTTATGTTAATGAAGTTCCATAAGAAGATAAAAAAGCTATTTTTGTTCGTTTTGAAATGTACACTCAATGAATAAATCTTTTCTTTTTACGCTTTCATTTTTTTTGATTTCAGGATTTTTTTTCGCTCAAAAGCCAGCTAAACTTTCTTCAAATCAGCTATATGAAAAAATTCAGAAACTCAATTTTCTGGGAACTGCTTTATACATTGCAGCGCATCCAGATGATGAAAACACGCGTTTAATTTCATATTTAGCAAATCACGTAAAAGCAAGAACTGGTTATTTATCCATCACAAGAGGTGATGGAGGTCAAAATTTAATTGGCCCAGAAATCAGAGAATTACTGGGCGTTATCAGAACTCAAGAGCTTTTGGCTGCAAGAAATATTGATGGTGGAGAACAATTTTTCACAAGAGCGAATGACTTTGGATATTCAAAACATCCTGATGAAACTTTGCAAATTTGGGATAAAGAAAAGGTCTTAAGTGATGTAGTTTGGGCAATTAGAACTTTTAAACCTGATGTAATTATCAATAGATTTAATCATAAAACGCCTGGTTCAACTCATGGTCATCATACAACTTCTGCCATGTTGAGTGTGGAAGCTTTTGAATTGGCTGCTGATGAAAATCAATTTAAAGATCAATTACAATTTACAGAAACATGGCAACCAAAAAGATTGTTTTTCAACACATCCTCTTGGTTTTATAGAAATTCTGACGATTTTGAAAACGCCACAAAAGAGCTTTCAAAGTTGGATGTTGGTATTTATTATCCATTAAAAGGACTTTCTAATAACGAAATTGCAGCAATTGCAAGTAGCCAACATTTGTGTCAAGGATTTGGAAGATTAAGCACAAGAGGCAGTGAAAATGAATATTTAGAATTTTTAAAAGGCGATTCCTTAAAAGTAAAAAACGATGTTTTTTCAGGCATCAATACCACATGGAGTCGTGTTAAAGATGGAGAAGAAATTGGGAAAATTTTATACGAAATTGAACATAAATTTGATTTTGTAAATCCGTCAAAACATTTGCCTAAATTGTTAGAAGCGTATCAAAAAGTACAACTTTTGGAGGATGAACATTGGAGAAAAATTAAAGAAAAACAGCTTTTAGAAATCATTGAAGCTTGTTTAGGGTTGTATTTGGAGGTTTCCGCAGAAAGTGCTAGTGGAAATCCAAATGAAAAAATAACCGTGAATTTTGAATTGATTAACAGAAGCAATTTTCCTGTTCAATTGACAGCCATCAAAAGTTCTTTTGACTCATCTCCTATTTATAAAGGAATTGAGTTGCCAAACAATGAAAAAATCAATTTTAAAGAGGTCATCATTTTAAAAACGAACAAGTATAGTGCTCCATATTGGCTGAAAGATACACCAAGTATTGGAATGTATCATGTTGATAATCAGCAAATCATAGGAAATCCAACAACTCCTTCAGAAGTTTCTTTTGAGTTTAATTTGGTTATAAATTATACCTCAATTACCATTACCAAAAATGTTGTAAGAAGATATGCAGAAAGTGACAAAGGCGAAATTTATGAACCTTTTGAAATTCTACCAAAAGTAACTACAAAATTAACTGAAAAAGTGCTTATTTTTTCTGATAGTATTCCTAAAAAAGTAGCCCTTGAAATTCGTTCAGGAACTAATTATATCAATGGGAATGTTTCTTTACAAGTTCCACAAAATTGGAAAATTGAACCACAAAATCATCATTTTGATATTCAGCAAAAAAACGACAAACAAGTTGTTGAATTTTTAGTTTTTCCTCCGAAAAATCAAGAAGAAGGAATGCTTAAAGTTCTTGCAACAATTAATGAAGAACAATTTGATAAAGAGTTGATTGAAATCAATTATAACCATATTCCTAAACAAACTGTTTTATTGAATTCCGAAGCAAAAATTGTGCGTTTAAATATTGAAAAATCAGGCAATTTTATAGGATATATCAAAGGTGCAGGAGATGCAATTCCTGAAAGTTTACGTCAAATAGGGTACCAAGTAGAAGAAATTATTCCCTCAGAAATAAATGAAGTATCACTTGAAAAATATAATGCTATCATACTGGGAATCAGAGCATATAATGTGATTGATGAATTGAAATTTAAACAGAAATATTTATTAGAATATGTTGAAAAAGGAGGGAATTTAATCGTTCAATACAACACCAATAGAGGTGTTGATGTGGGTGCGCCTTTTTCGTTACAATTATCTAGTAACAGAGTTACAGACGAGCTTTCTGAAGTTGTTTTGTTGGATGAAACGCATCCGATTTTGAACTTTCCAAATAAAATTACACAAGAAGATTTTAAAGGTTGGACTCAAGAAAGAGGTTTGTATTTTCCAAATTCTTGGAGTCAAGAATACAAAGCTATTTTATCAATGAAAGACAAAGGAGAATCACCTAAAGATGGAAGTTTATTAGTGGCAAAATATGGAAAAGGCAATTACGTTTACACAGGTTTGAGTTTTTTTAGAGAATTGCCTGCAGGAGTTTCAGGAGCCTACAAGTTGTTTGCAAATATGTTATCACTTCCCAAAAACTTGGAAGAAAAAATTGAAGAGAAAATAGAAGAAAAAAACTAGTTATTGAACCGTTAAGAAATGAATCAAACCAACAAAAAATGGACTAAAGAATATACAATTGTACTGATTGCCAATTTGGTGTATATTCTTATTTTTTATTTTTTAATGAACTATTTTGCCTTCTAATTTATGGAAATACAAAGTAAATTAGCATTGGTAGATTGGATTATTCTCTCAATTACACTCATTTTTATTGTTGTTTATGGTACCTATGTTACCCGAAAAAACACCAATGTTCAGGATTATATCAAAGGAGGAAATGATACAAAATGGTGGACAATTGGGCTTTCTGTGATGGCAACTCAGGCAAGTGCCATTACTTTTTTATCCACTCCAGGTCAAGCTTTTCATAGCGGAATGGGTTTTGTCCAATTTTATTTTGGATTGCCAATAGCCATGATTATCATTTGTTTGGTTTTTATTCCAATGTATCACAGATTAAAAGTATACACAGCTTACGAGTTTTTGGAAGGAAGGTTTGATGTAAAAACAAGAAGTTTAACCGCAATTTTATTTTTGATTCAAAGAGGATTATCTGCAGGAATTACCATTTTTGCTCCCGCAATTATTTTGAGCGCAGTATTGGGTTGGGATTTATTTTCATTGAATATTATTATCGGTTTTTTAGTCATTATTTATACAGTTTCTGGCGGAACAAAAGCAGTAAATGTGACTCAGAAACAGCAAATGATTATCATTTTTTTAGGAATGTTTATCGCATTTTGGATGATAGTCAATCAACTTCCCAATGAAATTACTTTTACAAAAGCACTCGAAATTGCAGGTGCTTCTGGCAAAATGGAAATCCTAGATTTTTCTTTTGATTTAAATAATAGGTACACAGTTTGGACAGGTTTTATTGGTGGAACTTTTTTGATGCTTTCCTATTTTGGAACTGACCAAAGTCAAGTGCAGCGTTATTTATCAGGAAAATCTGTTAGAGAAAGTCAGTTGGGAATGATTTTTAATGGCTTGCTAAAAGTGCCCATGCAATTTTTTATTTTGTTAGTTGGTGTGATGGTTTTTGTGTTTTATCAATTCAATGCCTCTCCTTTGAATTTCAATCCAAAAGCAACTGAAGTAGTTCAAAATTCAAAATATGCTTCTGATTTTCAAGAACTTCAAGCAAAACATATTGATATCGAAACTTCCAAAAAACAATTATTAGCTGATGGAATTCAGAAACATGAAGTAGCAGAAATTCAATCTTTAAACGAAAAAGACGCTATTTTAAAAGAAGCTTCCAAAGCCATTATTGATAAAATTAACGTAGAAAATCCGCTCGAAAAAATTGAATCTAATGACAAAGATTATGTATTTATTCATTTCATTTTGAATAACTTACCAAAAGGTTTGATTGGATTATTATTGGCAGTAATTTTGTCAGCTGCCATGTCTTCAACTGCCTCAGAATTGAATGCTTTAGCGAGTACAACTGCCATGGATTTGTATAAAAGAAGCAACAAAATTGAAAAAAGTGAATTGCATTATGTAAAAGCATCCAAATGGTTTACACTTTTGTGGGGAATTATTGCGATTTCTGTGGCTTGTATTGCCAATTTGTTTGATAATTTAATTCAGTTGGTAAACATCATCGGTTCTATTTTTTATGGTAATGTCTTAGGAATTTTTCTGTTGGCATTTTTCATCAAATATGTGAGAGGAAATGCGGTTTTTATAGCAGCAATTATCACACAAATTTTGATTATAATTGTTTGGTATTTAGACTATTTACCTTATTTATGGCTCAATTTATTGGGTTGCGTTTTGGTGATGTTGATAGCTGTATTTCTTCAATTTTTTAATAACTTAAAAACAGTATATGCAAACAACTAAAACGATTAAATGGGGAATTTTAGGATTGGGAAAAATCGCTCATAAATTTGCGACAGATTTAAAAACAGTTTCAGGATGTGAATTGCATGCAGTTGCCTCTAGAAATCAAGAAAAAGCAGATGATTTTGCACAACAATATGGCTCAAAAAAAGCCTATGATTCCTACGAAAAATTAGTCAAAGATCCTGAAATTGATGCCATTTATATTGCGACTCCACATAGTTCTCACAAAGAATATTCCATACTTTGTTTAAAACATAAAAAAGCAGTATTGTGCGAAAAAGCATTTGCTATGAATTCAGAAGAAGTTTCTGAAATGATTCAAGTTGCAAATGAAAATAATGTTTTATTGATGGAAGCACTTTGGACGCGATTTTTACCTCATTATCAATATGTTATTGATATTGTGAAAAACGAAAAATTTGGAAAAATTCAAAAATTAGAAGCAGATTTCGGATTTTATGCGCCTTATGATTTGCAAAATAGACTTTTCAGAAAAGAAGTTGGAGGAGGAAGCTTGTTGGATATTGGTATTTATCCCATTTTTGCAGCGCTTTCAATTTTAGGAATTCCTGAAAATATGGAAGCAAAAGCCACTTTTTTTGAAAATGGAGTTGATTCTTCTTGCGATATGATTTTTCATTATAATGGTGCCAAAGCGCATTTAAAAAGTACGCTTTTAGAGAATACTCCAATTACTGCAATTTTTCATTTCGAGGAAGCAATTTTGACAATCAATAGGCCATTTCACGGTCCAAGTAATCTTACAATTTCACAAAATGGTCATCAAGAAACAGTTGATTTTGAGTGCTCTACTCATGGCTATAATTTTGAAATTGAACATTTTAATCAACTATTGAATTCAAATTCAAAAGAAAGTCATTTGATGACTTTTGAGTTTTCAAAAAACTTGATGGCAACTTTAGATAAAGTTCGAGCAATTATTGGTTTGGAGTATTAGAAAATTGAACAAAAAAAATCCCAATTTTTCAATTGGGATTTTTATATTTAAAAGAGTCAAATTACATGGCTCCCCATTCTTTCAAAGAATCTTTGTTCATTTTGATATAATCCTCATTTTTACCTTCTTCAGCATATTTTAAAGATGCTTTTGCAGCTGCAATTGCCCCTTTTTTGTTACCTGCTTTTGCATGAATTAAGGATTGTTGACGCAAAAACCAATATCTTGGTTTGTCTTTGGTCATTTCTACAGCTTTGTCAATCCAATCTTGCGCTTGTTTGATGTCTTTATTTGCTTGTAAATAATACACTGCTGAAGCATAAAAATCATCAGCAGAAGGTCCTGCCATCATTTTTTCAATTTGTGAACTTACCATCATATCTGTAGGAGTTTCAAATTTTATTCCCACATATACTTTTTCCCATAAAATTCCAATTACAGCTGAATTGTTAGTAATATCATCAAAAGTCATTGTAAAAGTTTCAATATTCATAGGCATTTCTTGCACATTTACGGATGTTTGTAATGCTACTTTTGTTTCGTCCCAAGTTCTTGGAGCTCCCCAATTTGTTGCATCTGAATAGAAAATTACTTCCCAAGAACTCTCATTTGGTTTTGTAAAAATGGCATAAGTTCCTTTTTTTAAACTTTTCCCATCAATAGTAACATCGGTTGAAAAAGTAATTTTTGTGTTGGCATTTGCTCCAGTTCTCCAAACTTTTCCAAAAGGAACTAAATCCCCAAAAATGGTTCTTCCATTCATATTTGGTCTTGAATATTCTAAAGTGATGTTTGATAAACCAACTGCTTGCTCAATTTTTTGAGATGTACTTGGTTGAGGCGTTTTGATTTGTGCATTTGCGTTGAATCCAACAAAGGCAACTAATAAAGTTAAAATAATTTTTTTCATGATGTTAGTTATTTATAGGTTATTCAAAATTACGATTTCATTAGATACCAATTGTTAATAAAAACATAAAAAAAGGATTGTATCTTTGTCATAAATCAACAGTTTTTTTGATGAAAACAATAAGTATTTTAGGATGTGGGTGGTTAGGAAAACCTTTAGCAATTTCGCTTATTTCCAGAGGATTTTTGGTAAAAGGTTCAACAACTTCTGATGAAAAATTGAAAGTATTATCATCAGACAATATCATCCCTTTTTTGATTGACATTTCTCAAGAGGAAATTAACAAAGATTTTTTAAATTCAGAGGTGTTAATTATTGCCATTACCTCAAAAAGTGAAGAAGATTTTACAAAATTAATTGCTGAAATTGAAAAATCATCAATCAAAAAAGTCATTTTTATCAGTTCAACTTCTGTGTATCCAAGTTTGAATAAAGTGATGACTGAAATTGATGAAACCCAAGAACATCCTTTAGTAAGTATCGAAAATTTATTTAGAAAAAATACTCATTTTAAAACGACAATCATTCGTTTTTCAGGATTATTTGGAAATGAAAGACATCCTGCAAATTGGTTTCAAAACGGACGAAAAATTCCACAACCCAATGGATTTGTGAACATGATTCATTTAGACGATTGTATTGCCATTATTGAGGAAATTATTCATCAAAATTGTTTTGGAGAAACGTTTAATGCCTGTTCAAATCATCATCCAACTAGAAAAGATTTTTATGAATCTGCCAAAAAATACAAGGGTTTTGAACCACCCATTTTTGAGGAAAACGAAGTTTTAAACTGGAAAATTATTTCATCAGAAAAATTGCAAAAAGTTTTGAATTATCAATTTATTCATGATAATTTGCTAGAAATCTAACAATTTTAAAACCTTATTTTTAATTCTTTACGATTTATTTTTAAGAATATTTTCGTTTTCTCAAATAATTGAAAACAATTCCGAACGTAAACAATAGCACCAAAGGTAAAATCACATTTAAAAACTGCCAAAAAGAACGCTCTTTGTAGGCTTTTTGTTGGTCTAATTGTGCAATTTTTATGGTTTTATTTCGCAATTGCATCAAGCCAACATCATCCAATAAATAATCTATAGAATTTAGAAGAAAATCCTTATTTCCAAAGGTTTCATTGGTCCATTTATCTCTAGATAAATCATAAGGATTTCCTTTCAAAATTTGATTTTTCCCAACATCACCATCAGCAATCACAATCATTTTATTCTCATTTGAATTTCCTTTAAAAAGTGATGTTTCAAAAGGTTTGATACGGTTTTTATAAGCAGAAGTAAATTCTCCTTCTAATAAAATGGCAAACAACTGATTTCCATCTTTATAATCCTCTTCTTTTGGTTCTTCTGCAATGGATTGTAATTCAATAATGGAGGGAGTTCCTACTTTTTTTGTCAAAACAGAACTTTGTAGTAACACTGTTTTTTTAAGATTATTTTTTAAGATATCTATCTGATTTGCAAACTGTAAACGAACAGGAAGCATGTTTTTTGTAATTGCGTGAGTTGGATTTCCTAAAACTAAAGGGTGAAAAAACCAATCAAAATTTTGAAATTGAGGTTGATTGCCAATATTTCCAGTTGCTAATGAAATTTTTGCAGCATATAAATCTTTAATTAAATAGGTGTTAATTCGAATTCCGTATGAAAATAACAAATCAGTCAAATTCAAATCTCTAGGATATGCCAACATTTTTCCACCATTCATCAAACTGTCTTGTTCTGCTTGCACATTGTCTATCATCCACAAAGTTTTTCCACCATTTGTGATGAATTGATCTAACGTAAATTTCTCTTTTTCAGTAAATTGTTCTGTTGGTTTTGCAATTATTGCCAAATCAAAAGTGGACAAATCTTCCAAAGTTTGAGAAGGATTTGAAGCGACAGAATCCAACGTAAATTTGGCTAATTTGTATTTTTTGGCAACTTCGCTCAAATAACTATATTGATAAATGTCTTGCAATTCACCATTTCCAACAATGATGGCTACATTTTTAGATTTTTTTTGAGAAATGGAATGAATTGCATTGCTAAAACTATAACTCAAATTTTCAATGGCTTTTTCTAATTGCTGCTCTTGCGAAGTGGCAATGGCATTTGGAAGCAAAGAAACAAGCGTAGTTTTGTCTTCAAAATTGATTTCAGCCCAAGGAAAGATAATCGCTTCAGAAAATTTTCCTTCTTCTTGAACCGTTAATTGACTTGGCATCATTCCTTTTTTGATCAATTCTTCTCGTTGTTCATCAGGATTTTCAAAATGGATTTTTATGTTCGAATTTTCTGCGGAAAGTTCTTCTAAAAATTGCCTGGTTTCTGTTTGTAAACGTTTGAATTCTGATGGAAAATCGCCTTCTAAATAAATGGTGATGTATAACGGTTTTTTGATGTTAGAAAGTATATTTTTTGTAGTTTCAGACAGTGTAAAACGTTTGTCAGAGGTTACATCAAAACGCTTGTAAACGTATTGATTTGCGATATTGATTGCTAAAATAATTCCGAAAAAAACGCCTATTTTATGAATTTTTTTAATCATTTTCTAAACGCATTTTAGTGATGAATAAAAAGAAACCTGTGACACTGATAAAATAAACCAAATCTCGTGTGTCAATGACACCTCTTGAAATACTTTTGAAATGCTCATTGATACCTAATTTTTGAAACAATAGAGAGTCATTTCCGAATGAATTTGAAACAGCATCAAAACCATAAAAAAGTAAAAATGTGATGAAAACTGCCAAAATAAAAGCTACAATTTGATTTTTGGAAATGGTAGAAGTAAACAATCCAATGGAGGTATACGTTGATGCTAAAAAAAGGATACCAATATAAGAGCCAAATGTGCTTCCAAAATCGATATTTCCAATCGGATTTCCTAATTTATAAACCGTGTAAACGTATGTCAATGTTGGGATAATTGCAATCACAGTGAGTAATAAAGATGCCCAAAATTTGCCAAAAACAATTTGCCAATCAGAAATGGGTTTTGTTTTTAAAAGCTCTATGGTTTTGTTGTTGTTTTCGTCAGCAAAACTTTTCATGGTGATTGCAGGAATTAGAAAAAGCAACACCCAAGGTGAAAGGTAAAAAAAGGGAGTTACATCCGCAAAACCAGCATTTAAAATGTTGAAATCATCATCAAAAAACCATAAAAACAATCCATTGATGAGTAAGAAAAAACCAATGACTAAATAGGCAATTGGCGATGTGAAAAATGAATTGATTTCTTTAATCAGAATAGCTTTCATTGGTTTTGATTAATAGGTTTCTATTGTTTCTATTGTTTCTGTTGTTTTTTTTGTTTGAGAAAAAATCTATCGTTTTTAAAAAAGAAAATTCAAAATTTACCACTCATAATTTATTAACGCTCCAAGCTTGAGGTTTGTCATTGAAATACGTTTTGGTTTGTTTCCAAGTTTCAATGAATAATTCAGAATTTCGATAATTTTCTAAATCATGTTCATTTTCCCAATGAGAATAAGTGAAAAATGTCTCAGGATTTGATTTGTCTTGATATAATTCTAATAATAGACATCCTTCAGATTTTTTTATAAATGATTTTTTTTCATCAAACATTTTCAAAAAATCAGGAATAAATTTTGAGTGAAAACTCATTTTTACAATTCGGACAAACATATTTTATGATAAAATTGAAAATTCTGGTTCATTTTCTGAAAAGAATTCGATGGAAACTCGGTCTCTGTAATCCAATCCTAAAAGTGTTGAAGCACCACCCACTGTTTTTAAATTACTTCTAAAAATAGCCAATTCTAGATAATCTGCTGAATTGAATAATGCTAGTTTATCCCCATCAAATAGCTTAGAATTTGTGCCTTCAGCACCTGTAATTTCATTGTATTTATTAAAAATTTTAGTGAATTTATGTTTGGAAGCGCTAACAATAAAACGTCTGTTTTTGCCAATTTCTTGAAACATTTTTCGGCTAATATTGGTAATTAAATTTCCAAAATTATCAATATACAAAACACCACCAACAATTTGATTTTGCTCAAAATTTACTTTTGGTTTTATTTCAGTATTGATTTTAATTGCTTTGATTTCCTTCCCAATAACTGTCAAGTTTCCTCCTCTTGCAATAAAACATGCCACATTTACAAAAACATCCAACACAGGAAAACTACTTTCAATGCGATCATGAATATTGATTTCTACCATTTTTGTTGGTTGAATTTCTGAGACAATCATTGAAATAGAACCATTATCAGGACATACAAAAAAGTGATTGTCAATTTCTAAGGCAATGTGTTTATTATCCTCACTTAATTCAGAATCAACGCCTACAATGTGAATAGTTCCTTTAGGAAAACTTTTGTAAGAATTTTTTAAAATATAAGCAGTCTCAGCAATGTTAAAAGGCGAAATTTGATGAGAAATATCAATGATTTTTGCGTCAGGAAGTTGTGATAAAATAGCACCTTTTACAGCGCCAACAAAGTGGTCTTTTGTTCCAAAATCAGTTGTTAATGTAATAAAAGACATGCTTTTTTTGTTGTTAATTAATTGTGTAAAAGTTGTTAACTATTTAACGCAAATCTACTAAATTAAGTACTTTTTATTACTATTTTTAGAATATAAATTCCAATCATTATAATCTTAAATCAAATCATTTGAACGAGAGAATCATAGAGCTAACAGAAATAAGTCCAAAAGATTTTTTTGGCGCACAAAACAGTACTATTGAGCAATTAAAAAAGTACTTTCCAAAAATTAAAATTGTTGCAAGAGGTCCAAAGCTGAAAATTTATGGAGAACCTGAAATTTTAGACGAATTTGAAACTCGTTTAGAACGCTTGATAAAATATTTCAATCGCTATAATAAATTAGATGAAAATAGCATTGAGCGAATTTTAACATCTGATGGAGAAGAAGCAAAAGCTGTTGCAACTCAGAATATGAAAGATGTTTTGTTGCATGGTGTTAGTGGAAAATTGATAAAGCCACAAACTGAAAATCAACGAAAAATGGTTACGTTGATGCATCAAAATGACATGCTTTTTGCAGTAGGTCCTGCAGGTACTGGAAAAACATATACTGCAGTTGCATTGGCTGTAAAAGCATTGAAAGAAAAGGAAGTAAGGAGAATTATTTTGACAAGACCAGCAGTTGAAGCAGGAGAAAATTTAGGTTTTTTGCCAGGAGATTTAAAAGAAAAATTAGATCCTTATATGCAGCCTTTATATGATGCTTTGCGCGATATGATTCCACATGAAAAGTTAGAAGCTTATATTGAAAACGGAACAATTCAAATTGCTCCTTTAGCTTTTATGAGAGGAAGAACGCTGGATAATGCTTTTGTGATTTTGGATGAAGCTCAAAACACAACGCATAATCAAATGAAAATGTTTTTAACGAGAATGGGAATGCATGCCAAATTCATCATTACTGGAGATCCTGGTCAGATAGATTTGCCAAGAAAACAAGTTTCAGGGCTTAAAGAAGCCTTATTGGCATTGAAAGATATTGAAGGAATTGCTCATGTTTATTTAGATGATAAAGATGTTGTAAGACATCGTTTGGTGAAAAAAATTATTCATGCTTATAAAAGTATTGAGACTGAATGAAGTAGAATTATTTTTTTGTTTCTTATTAACATAAAATCATTAATTTTTCTAAAAATCATTCCCTATTTTTGTGTTAGATGAAACATTTTTTTCTAATACTTTTTCTTTTATCAAATATTTTGGGCTTTTCACAATGTCCACCTCCAGGAGAAATTGTGCTTTCTTCACAAGAAGAAGTTGATCAATTTGTTGCGAGTTATAGAGGAAATTGTGAGGGTATTTCAGGAAATTTAATAATACTTTCTAAACTAACAAGTGTAAATACAAATGATCCTATAGCATCTGAAATTACAAATTTGTCAGGGTTAGATTTCTTAAAAAACATCAATGGTAATTTTGAAATTACCGTAAATTCACCAGAAATAATAGGATTTAATAATCTGACTAGTATCAGAGGTAATTTAGAAATTACAAGCTCTTCTGTGCTTCAAAAAATAATTGGCTTTAATAATTTGATTTTTGTTGAAGATATTGATATTTCAAATAACATTGAATTAAAAATCATACAAGGTTTTGGAAAACTAGAGTCAACTGAAGGTAGATTGTACATTGGTAATAATGACAATCTTTTAGAGATAAGTGCGTTCGAGAATATCCAATTTATAAAAGATGAATTGAATATTAGTGATAATGAATTGTTAACTAAAATCCCTTCTTTTTTACAACTTAAAGAAATATCAAATGACTTGAATTTGACTTCAAATCCTGCACTATCATCAATCAATGGTTTTGAAGAATTAATTTTAATTGGGAATGATTTGAATATAGATTCAATTACTGATATTCAAGGTTTTACAAAATTAAAATTCATAAATCGTTTTTTTGATATTCGAGGAAATACAGTTCAAAAAATACCAAGTTTTAATAATCTTGAAAAAATTGGAGCAGGTTTTAGAATCGAAAATACTAGTATAAAAAGTATAAATGGATTCAATAGCCTGTTAAAAACTGGCGTTGATTTTTTTTTAGAAGACTGGTTTATTCTTTCCAATAATTCAATTTTAGATGATGTTCGTGGTTTTGGAAGATTTGTTTTTGTAGATGGTTTTTTGGAAGTTAAAAATAATCCTCAATTAAACGATTGTTCTTGGCTATGTAATTTGCTTAATAATGGGAAAATTACAGGTAATTTAGTGATTCAAAATAATTTAGGAAGTTGTTTAAATGCTGTAAAAGCAATAGAAAACTGTAAAGATGATTTTGACAATGACAGCATTGCAAATGTGATTGATTTAGATGATGATAATGATGGAATTTTAGATGTTGATGAAGGAAATGGATTGATTGATTCTGATGGTGATGGTTTTCCTGATTCTATGGATTTAGATAGTGATAATGACGCTTGCTTTGATGTTTTAGAGGCGGGTTTTGAAGATGGAAATAATGATGGGATTTTAGGTGAATTGCCAACAATTGTTGATTTTAATGGGAAAGTTACTGGTGTTTCATCTGGCTATACAACTCCATTAGATGTAAATTCTAATGGAATTTTTGATTTTCAAGAAGAAAGTACTTTAAACGCAGGAAAAAATGGGATTATTGAAATTTGTTTGAATTCACCACAAATTGATCTAATTTCAGGTTTGAATGGAAATCCTGATGCAGGTGGTTTTTGGACACCAGCTTTACAAAGTGGCACTGGAATTTTCAATCCATTTGTTGACAGTGCTGGAATTTATACCTATACTCACACAAATGAAACCTTAAATTGTGGGGAGAGAACTGCTCAAGTTTTAGTTGAAATTCCGTCAACTTTAAATGCGGGTTTAGACACTGAAATTACATTTTGTGAAGAAAATAAATTGATAAATTTATTTGATTTGTTAAGAGGAAATCCATCTCCAGGAGGTTCTTGGATTCCTGAGTTAGCAAGTAAAACAACTATTTTTGATCCTACAATTGATGTTGAAGGAATATATACATATACGGTTGTGGATGAATTTTGTGGAAGAATTTCATCAAAAATTTCGATTAAAAAAAGCTCAAAACCAAATGCAGGAATTGGGACAAAAATCGAAATTTGTGAATTTTCTCCAAGTATAAATTTGTTTGAATTCCTTTCAGGAAATCCAGATACAAATGGAACATGGTCACCAAATTTACCCAATGGAATTTTCAATCCATCAACAGATTCTTCAACTATTTTTACGTACACTGTTGATAATGGTATTTGTGGAATTGATAAAGCAACTTTAGAGGTTGTTGTTTTAAAAGACAATCCTTTAACAAATGTGACTGTGAAAGTCAATGATTTTTCAGCTACTAATAACCAAATTCAGGTATTTGTGTATAGTACAAGAATCTATGAATATTCTTTGGATGGTGTTCAATATCAATTAAATAATGTTTTTAATAATGTATCTGGAGGAGAGCAAACTGTGTATGTAAGAGGTGTTGATGGTTGTGAATTTTATACTGAAAAAGTATTTGTAAAAACGTATCCAACGTATTTTACTCCCAATAATGATGGAGAAAATGATTTTTGGAGGTTGAAAAATTTTCCTTTTGAAAAATATACTATTTTTATATACAATCGTTTTGGGAATATTATCAAAGAAATCCCAAGTAATACTGTTTTTTGGGATGGTTCTTTTAACGGAAATCCTGCTCCTTCTGCAAATTATTGGTTCAAAGTAGTGACAGATTCAGGACAAATATTTACTGGTAATTTTTCGTTACTAAGAAAATGATTTCATAAAAATTAACCTTATTTTTGCCAAAATAACAAGCATTTCATGAATACAATTAACGAAACCAACTTTCAATTTCCGAATTTAAAATCTGTTTATAAAGGAAAAGTAAGAGAAGTATATAATATCAATGACGAACTTTTGGTGATGATTGCAACAGATAGATTATCAGCTTTTGATGTTATTATGCCACGCCAAATTCCATTTAAAGGTCAGATTTTGAATCAGATAGCAACAAAAATGATGAATGAAACTGCTGATATTGTTCCTAATTGGTTGATAGCAACTCCTGATGAAAATGTAGCTATTGGTCATTTATGCTCACCTTTTAAAGTTGAAATGGTCATTCGTGGGTATTTGTCTGGTCATGCAGCTCGTGAATATAAAGCCGGAAAAAGAATGCTTTGTGGCGTGAAAATGCCTGATGGAATGAAAGAAAATGACAAATTTTCTCCCGAAATTTCGGGACCTATGATTACACCTTCAACAAAAGCGGATAATGGCGAACATGATGAGGACATTTCAAGAGAAGATATTTTAGCAAAAGGAATTGTTGCTGAAGAAGATTACTTAATTTTAGAGGATTATACCCGAAAATTATTCCAAAGAGGAACAGAAATTGCTGCAAAAAGAGGTTTGATTTTGGTGGATACAAAATACGAATTTGGAAAAACAAAAGATGGAAAAATTGTGTTGATTGATGAAATTCACACACCAGATTCTTCTCGTTATTTTTATGCAGATGGTTATCAAGAAAGACAAAATAGGGGAGAAGCTCAAAAACAATTATCGAAAGAATTTGTGCGTCAATGGTTGATAGAAAATGGATTTCAAGGAAAAGATGGTCAACAAATTCCTGAAATGTCTGACGAAAAAATCATTGAAATTTCCAATAGATACATCGAATTGTATGAACAAATCACAGGAGATCATTTCGTGAAAGCGGATACATTGAATGTATTGGGAAGGATTGAAAAAAATGTGATGGATTTTCTTTCAAAATGAAATCAGTAACCCTCAAACAACTCAAAGACGAACTTTCTTATAAATCGAACAATGAATTGAAAGAGTTGTGTTTGCATTTGTCAAGATTTAAAAAAGAAAATAAAGAATTATTGACCTATTTGTTGTTTGAATCTCAAAACGAAGAAGCATACATAACGTCTGTAAAAGCTCAAATGGACGAACAATTTTCTGAAATTAATACAAAAAACTATTTTTTTATCAGAAAAACTGTTCGTAAAATTCTAACTCAGACCAAAAAATACATTCGTTATTCCAAAAATAAGGAGACAGAAGCTTCCCTTTTATTACATTTTTGCAAAAACCTGAAAATGATGAAACCTTCCATTCATCAAAGTCAACGTTTGGAAAATGTATATGAATCTCAACTAAAAATGGCTACAAAAGCCATTGAAAAATTGCATGAAGATTTGCAATATGATTTTCAAATTGAACTTGATAACATCACACATGCCTAAAGAAAGACCTATTTTAAATCATATCGTTTCAGAAAAAACATTAGAAATTGAAACATTTCAGAATGCTACTTTGCGACCAATCATTAAAATGCAACATGAATTGATTTTAGCATTATTTCAAAACTATGTTACAAAAAGAAAAATTCAATTTGCAATAATTGATGATCAAAAAAAAAGAGATATCATTCAAAATATTTTTGAAAAAGATATCAATTTCAAACACTTAGTTTTAGGAATCTTCATTGGTCATTTTTCATCTGAAGAATTTGAAGTATATGTAAAGAATAGTTCAGAATTTCATAAGCGAATTATTCAGATTACAATTCAAAGAATTCTAGATACGTATCTAAAATGACAAAACCACTACCTAAGTAGTGGTTTCAATCAATCAACCAAAAAACTTCTTTAAAATTTTCGCACAAAATGCAAAATAACTATGAGAAGTGTTTACTTTATAATATTTTACTGAATTACACTGTAAAGATACAAATTATTTGTTTAACAAAATGTTAAAAAAATAAAACAGTTTAATTATTTTGGCATTACTACCGTGTCAATTGCATGAATAACTCCATTGGATGCAGCTACGTCTGTCATTACCACTGTTGAAACGTTTCCTTTAGCATCTGTCAAAATTACTTTTCCGCCTTTTAAAGATGCAGTTAGCGTGTTTCCTTGTACAGTTTTAATCTCAAACTTACCTTTGTTATCTTTGATTGCTTTCAATACTTCAGCTGCTAAAAATTTACCTTTAACAACATGATACGTTAAGATTGCAGTCAATAATTCTTTATTTTCTGGCTTTAATAAAGTAGCAATTGTTCCTTCTGGCAACTTGCTGAATGCAGCATTTGTAGGAGCAAATACTGTAAATGGACCATCACTATTCAAAACATCAACTAACCCTGCTGCTTTTACTGCTGCAACCAATGTTGAAAAATTTTCATTTCCAACTGCAACTCCCACAATTGTTTCTTGCGTTGAATTTTGTGTTGTAGATTGTTTTTTATCCTTGTTAGGATTTGTGTTGTTTGCTGCTGTTGATAAAGTAATAATTGCAACTAATGCGAATGGAATAATTTTTTTAATAAACATGATTTCAATTTTAAGTTCGATACAAATTTAGAACTTAATCAAACTAAAAATGTTTAATTAAAAGTTAAAATAATTAAACAAAAGTTAAATTATATATTTTATCAAAATTCGAATACTTACAAATGCGATTAGAACAGCAGTTGCTTTTTTTAGTAAGATAGGAGTTAGAAATTTTGAGCTCAATCTATTTCCAATTTGTCCTCCAATAAAAACTGCTGTTAAAAGAATTGATGTTAGATGCCAATTTACAGTAAAGTTTGGATTTGATAGTTGACCACCTATACCTGCTAATGAATTCACTAAAATAAAAACACTTGAAGTAGCAGCAATTTTTTTGGGAGTATCCCAATTTGTTAGATGCAAAAGTGGGGATAAAAAAATTCCTCCACCAATTCCAACCATTCCAGAAATGAAACCAATCAAACCTCCAAAACCTGAATTTTTTAGAAAATTTGAGTTGTTTGTCATCTCTTTTTCTGAAGATATTTTTTTGGAAATCCACATCGTAATTGCAGCAAATAACAATGTAAATCCTAATAGAATAAAAAAAAGTTGTTCTGTGATTTTTACATATCCACCAACATAAGCCATTGGAATACTGAAGATTACAAGAGGAATTATTTTTTTGAAATCAATTATTTTTTGTTTGTAAAATAAAAAAACGTTTCCAGTAACAACAACAATATTACAAAAAAGCGCAATTGCTCTCATTTCTGTAAAAGCAATCGATGACAACGCTAAAATAGCCAAATAACTTGAGCCACCCCCAAAACCAACTGAAGCATAAAGCAATGCCACACTGAAAAATAAAATTACTAAATACCAATTATCAATAAAAATCTCTAACATCACTAAAATGAAAATAATAACAATATACCATACAAATTATATTTTTTTCGTGTTAATTCTATTTTTTTTAATATTATTGCTTAATTAATATATCTATGCTAAAAAAATATATATGAAATTAAATACTTGCCCCAATTGTTTGTCAGAAGAATATGTAAAAAGCGGTGTAGTAAACGATCGTCAGCGCTATAAATGTAAAAAATGCAATTATAATTTTACTGTAAATAAGCTTGGTAAAAAGATAGATGATTATTTTGTTAATAAAGCATTGCAATTATATTTAGAAGGTTTAAGTTATAGAGAGATTGAAAGAATCTTGGGGATTTCGCATGTAAGTATTTTGAATTGGGTAAAAAGATATGGAGTCAAAAGGCCAATAAATAAAAATTATCATCCAACATATAAGATTTTGAACGCTTTAGAATTGTCAACGTACTTTCAGAAAACGGAGAATTTAAAAGGTGCAGGTGTTGTAGTTACTGAACTTGGAGATAAATTCATGCTCATAAAATGGGAACGATTTAAAGAATAGATATGTTAAATTAACAATAAACTATATATAATTTTTTTTCAAATCCCTTTTTGTTGACATTCGTTGAAAGTTTAATCAACCAATAACCAATTTATCAATCAAAAACTTATGAGAAATCTTCGTAACATCCTGGTTGCTTTTTTATTAATTCTTTCTTTTAAAGCATTTTCTCAGGGTTCACCAAATTATGATGGTGGAATTAAAGTATCCTTAAATGAAAATGGTAAAAAATATATAAGAATTATTTCTTGGGCTCAAGTGCAAGCAACTTACACTGATCAAGTCGCTGAGAATGCATCAAATACCAGTTTTAATGTAAGGCGTGCAAGAATTTTAATGTATGCACAACTCGATAGCAAATTTTTAATACTGACTCACTTCGGATTGAATAGTTTGAACGCCTCTAACTTGTCTCCAATTGGAAAAGGTGAAGCTTCTCAACTTTTTTTTCATGATGTTTGGGTACAGTATCAAATCGCAAAAAACCATACAGTTGGAGCAGGTTTGCATTATTTTAATGGAATTTCTAGACTTAATAATCAAAGTACTCTCAATTTTTTAACTCTTGATAACAATAGACAATCTTGGTCAACATTAGGTTTGTCAGATCAATTTGTGAGGCATGTTGGAATTTTTTTTAAAGGAAATTTCGGAAAGCTTCAATATAGAATGGCTATAAACGATGCTGTAATAAATGGATTAGATGCCAGAAATCCTGTTAATAACGCTGATGCTGTTTATGCAGGTGCAAGATTATTAGGTACAAAAAAGGCTGGAAAAACCTTTGCAGGATATTTTGATTATAACTTTTTAGATCAAGAATCTAACTTTTTACCCTTTAAAGTTGGGAGTTATTTGGGTGAAAAAAGAATATTCAATCTTGGTTTTGGATTTTTTTCACATCCCAATGGAGCTGTAATTGCTGATAATCAAGGAAATATTTCTGGTGAAAATGTTTCCATTTTTGGATTGGATGCTTTTTATGATGCACCACTTTCTGATGATCATAGTTCAATTACAGCTTATGCAGTTTATCAACATAATAATTATGGAAAAAATTATCTATTCAATGCTTATGGCACAGGATCTATGATGTATTCTCATGTTGGATATACGTTTGCTGGTGATTTATCAAAAACAAGATTTCAACCTTACATTTCTTTTGCAAATAATTCATACGATACTACACAAGATAATAGAAATATTTTTGGTCTTGGTGCAAATGCCTATTTCAATGGGCATAATTCAAAATTAACTTTAGAATACCAACATCAAAAATTTGGTTTTTCATCACTCAACACAGTAACTCTTCAAGCAATGATTTATCTTTAAATTTATACCTATGTCAACTACAAACAACGCAAAAAAATATTGGAAAGAAAACATACGATATTTAATAATACTATTAACAATCTGGTTTTTAGTATCTTATGGATGTGGAATTTTATTCCGAGAAGAACTAAATCAATTTAGATTGGGAGGCTTTAAACTTGGTTTTTGGTTTGCTCAGCAAGGTTCAATTTATGTATTTGTCATTCTCATATTTGTATATGTACGATTGATGAATAAACTAGACAAAAAATACGGTTACGACGAAAAGTAATCAATATCAACTTTTAAAAACTAACAATTATGAATGTTCAAACTTGGACTTGGATTATCGTCGGAATTACGTTCGCACTTTATTTTGGAATTGCTATATGGGCCAGAGCAGGTTCTACAAAAGAATTTTATGTTGCAGGTGGAGGAGTTTCTCCATTAGCAAATGGGATGGCAACTGCTGCTGATTGGATGAGTGCAGCTTCATTCATTTCAATGGCTGGAATTATATCTTTTGCTGGGTATGATGGGTCAGTGTATTTGATGGGCTGGACTGGAGGTTATGTGTTATTAGCATTACTTTTAGCACCCTATTTACGAAAATTTGGAAAATTTACAGTACCAGATTTTATTGGAGATCGATATTATTCAAATGGCGCAAGAACAGTTGCTGTCATTTGCGCTTTGATTGTTTCTTTTACTTATGTGGCTGGACAAATGCGAGGAGTTGGAATTGTTTTCTCTCAATTTTTGCAAATAGACATCGTTTATGGTGTGATTATAGGAATGGTTATTGTACTAGTTTTCGCCTTTTTAGGCGGAATGAAAGGAATTACGTACACTCAAGTTGCCCAATATTGTGTATTGATTTTTGCTTTTATGGTACCCGCAATTTTCATTTCTTTTCAAATGACAGGCAATATTATTCCACAAATTGGAATGGGTAGCACAGGTCAAGATGGGGTTTATTTATTAGATAAATTAGATTCATTGCATACACAATTAGGGTTTAAAGAATATACTTCTGGAACAAAATCCACTTGGGATGTTTTTGCAATAACACTTGCATTAATGGTTGGTACAGCAGGATTGCCTCATGTGATTGTTCGTTTTTTTACAGTACCTAAAGTGAAAGATGCTCGAAAATCTGCTGGTTTAGCATTGCTATTTATTGCAATTTTATATACAACTGCTCCTGCAATTTCAGTTTTTTCTAGAACTAATTTGATAGAAACTGTAAGTGAAAAACAATATACCGAAATCCCTCAGTGGTTTAAAAATTGGGAAAATACGGGATTAATTTCTTGGACAGATAAGAATAATGATGGTAAAATTCAATATGTAAAAGGGAATGCTTTGGATGGGAAAAAACCTATTTATCAAGAAAATAGAGGAAATTCTGGTGAACGATTAATTTCGAATCCAAGCACAGAAGCCAATGAATTGTATGTTGATAATGATATTATGGTATTGGCAAATCCAGAAATTGCAGGGCTTCCTGATTGGGTAATTGCTTTAGTTGCTGCTGGAGGTTTAGCAGCAGCACTGTCAACTGCTGCAGGATTATTATTAGTAATTTCAACCTCTATTTCTCATGATTTAATTAAAAAACAATTAAAACCAGATATTTCTGATAAAGCAGAATTGATGTGGGCAAGGATTTCCATTTTTGTGGCAATTGTCATAGCAGGTTTATTTGGAATTTATCCTCCAGGTTTTGTGGCAGCTGTTGTTGCATTGGCTTTTGGATTGGCTGCAGCTTCCTTTTTTCCTGCCATTATTTTAGGAATTTTTGACAAAAGAATGAATAAAGAAGGCGCCGTTTCTGGGATGATTGTTGGGATAACGTTGATGTTATTTTACATGATTCGTTTCAAAACTGGATTGATTGGTGTAATGGAGCCTTTGCCTAGCAGCGAATGGTGGTTTGGAACCTCACCAGAAGGTTTTGGTACAATTGCAATGATCTGTAACGTAGTAGTTTCGTTTGTGGTATCAAGATTTACCAAAGCTCCTCCAAAATATGTTGTTGAAATTGTTGAAAATATTAGAATTCCTTCTGGAGCTGGAGAAGCAACGTCTCATTAAAATAAATAGTAATTGAGGCAACTTTTTTAAAGTTGCCTCATCAAATAGAAATTTTCATTTTGAAAAAAAGGCACGAACAAAAACTCATTTTACAAGCAATAGGGCTATTTTTTATTCTAAATATGCCCTTTGTTTTCTTGTTCAATTCTCCAAGTTTGATTCTTGGTATTCCTGTTTTTTATATTTCAATTGGAGTGATTTGTCTTATTTCTGTCATTATTTCTTTTGTGATTTTAAAAAGATTCTATGAGTAGTTTTGTTTTATTTGCCATTATTATTCTCTATCTAGCGTTGTTATTTTTGATAGCATTTTTTGCTGAAAAAAACAAACGAAGTAAATGGGTAAATAATCCTATCATTTACACACTTTCTTTTGGTGTGTATTGCTCAGCTTGGACATATTATGGAAGTATTGGAGAAGCTGCTGAACAAGGAGTTCGTTTTTTAGCCATTTACATAGGACCAATCATTGCAGCACCATTATGGATTATTTTGTTAAGAAAAGTAATTCGGATTTCAAAACAACACAAAATATCATCATTGGCAGATTTCATCTCTCTGCGTTATGGAAAAAATCGTTTTTTAGGAGCGCTAGTTACCATTGTTTGTTTGATGGCAATAGTTCCTTACACTTCTTTACAACTAAAATCTGTTTCAGAAACGTTTGAAATTATGACTCAAAAGAGTTTGATGAAATCGAATTCAATTTTTACAGATTCTACTTTTTATATCGCTCTAATTTTAGCAATTTTTGCAGCAATATTTGGTACACAAACCACAGATGCCTCCCAAAAGAGAAGAGGAATTATTTTTTCAGTAGCTTTTGAATCATTGATTAAATGGCTCTTTTTTATCATTATCGGAATTTATTGTACCTATTATTTATTTGATGGCACCACAGATATTGTCCATCAATTTAAAAGCCAACCAAACTTTGAAAGTTTAGTGACTTTAGGAGGTTTTGAAGGTGGATTTAACTGGTTTTTTACCATCATGTTATCATTCATTGCTATTTTTTTATTGCCAAGACAATTTCAAGTGGCGGTTTTAGAAAACAATAGAGAAAAACACTTGAAAACGGCAATTTGGCTTTTTCCTTTGTATTTATTGCTTTTCAATATTTTTGTTGTTTTTATTGCTTGGGCAGGAAAAATTCGTCTTGGAAATGAAGTAAATGCGGAATATTTTTCCTTGTTATTACCACTTTCTGAAGGCAATATTTTTTTAGCAATATTGGTTTTTTTAGGTGGATTATCGGCTGTAATTTCTATGGTCATTGTTTCTTCATTAGCGCTTTCTATAATGATTAGCAACAATTTGATTATTCCTTATGGATTTTTATCAAAATTTGTCAAAAATGAACCAGAAAAAAATGAAAAATTTATAAAGAATATTCGAAGATTTGCTATTTTCTTTATCATAATAGTTTCATATTCATTGTTTTATAGTTTTTCTGCAAAAATGTCTTTGTATTCAATTGGATTGATTGCATTTGTAATTATTGCGCAATTGGCACCCTCATTTTTTATTGGATTATTTTGGAATAGAGGTTCTTCAAAAGGGGCAATTATTGGTATTTTTTCGGGATTATTGATTACTTTTTTCACACTTTTAGTTCCTTTTTTATTAGAAGCAAATTCTTTAGATCCAGCGTTTTTAAAAGAAGGATTATTTTCGATACCTGCTTTTAAACCTCATGCTTTGTTGGGAATTGATTTTTTAACGCCTCCAACACATGCTTTTTTTTGGAGTTTTTCTGTAAACACTTTCTGTTATGTTTATTTTTCATTGAGTTCTAAAGGAAATTACAGAGAACGAAATTATGCTGAAATGTTTGTAGATAGTAAAAATTTTACTGATTTGCAGGATAGTGCTTTTGTGTGGAAAGGCGAAGCTTATGTGAGCGATATCAAAGAAGTGTTAATGCGTTTTTTAGGACAAGAAAAAGCGACAAGAGCACTGAATATCTTTTTTGCAAAATACAATTTGCCCAAAAATACCCAGTTTGCTGATGCTAAATTGATTCATTTTTCCGAACAATTACTCACAGGTTCTATTGGTTCAGCTTCCTCAAAAATTTTGATTCAAAGTGTTGTCAAAGAGGAAGAAATTAGTTTGGTTGAAGTTCTTCGGATTTTGGAGGAATCAAAGGAAGCAATTGCAAAAAGTAAAGCTTTTAAAGAAAAATCTTTGGAATTGTCTAATTTGGCAAATCAGTTAAAAGAAGCAAATCTAAAACTTGTTGAAAAAGACAAACAAAAAGATGAATTTTTAGATACTGTTGCTCATGAACTAAAAACTCCTTTGACAGGAATTAGAGCAACTACAGAGTTATTATTGGATGATGCTGAAATGCCAACACCAATGAAAGAACAGTTTCTGAACAATATGCTGCAAGATTCTGAAAGATTGTCAAGATTGATTCACACCATTTTAGATTTTGAAAAACTATCAAGTGAACATCATCAACTTATCAAAACAACCAATGATATTTCAAAAACCATTGCTAAATCTATTGCTTCTTTACAAACAATGGCTGCCAAAAAAAATTGTACTATCTTACAAAAATCAACGTATTCTGTAACAATTAATTATGACGAAGATAGAATGATTCAAGTATTTACGAACTTGATTGCCAATGCTATAAAGTTTGTTGAACCAAATGAAGGATTGATTTCTATAGAGTATCTTTTTGAAGATAAACAGCTAAAAATAAGTGTTACAGATAATGGAAAAGGCATTTCTGAACAAGATCAGGAATTTATTTTCGACAAGTTTTTTCAGTCTAAAAATCAAAATACGATAAAACCTATTGGAACTGGATTGGGATTGGCGATTTGCAAACAAATTATAGACAAACATCAGGGCACTATTTGGTTAGACAATTCCTATACAAATGGTGCAAAGTTTCACATAAAAATGCCTCTGAATTAAATGAAAAAAATATTGATAGTTGATGATGAACCAAATATTTTAATGGCATTAGAATATGCTTTTAAAAAACAAGATTTTGAAGTTTATATTGCTAGAGATGGAAGTGAGGCTATAGAAATTTTGAAAAAAGAACTTCCTAATGTCATACTTTTAGATATTATGATGCCCAAAGTTGATGGGTATCAAACACTGCAAATCATCAAGCAAAATGAAAAATTAAAAGACGTAAAAGTGGTTTTTTTAACAGCAAAAAGTAAAAAAGAAGATATTGAAAAAGGCTTTTCATTAGGTGTTGACCAATATTTTACAAAACCATTTTCAACCAAAAAAATAATTGCAGAAATTAATCTACTGCTTCAAGAATAACATCATTTAAAATTCATTAAAATAATAACATCATGAGTAATTATCACATCAAAAATTTTCCAGAATATTTCCATGTGTATCGAAATTCAGTAAGAAATCCTGAATTGTTTTGGGAGGAAATTGCAGAAGAACATTTTCTTTGGAGACAAAAATGGAACAAAGTAGTGAGTTGGGATTTTTCAATTCCTGAAATAAAATGGTATGAAGGTGCAAAATTGAACATCACAGAAAATTGTATCGATCGTCATTTATACACAAATGGAGACAAAACTGCCATCATTTTTGAACCCAACAATCCTGATGAAGGCGCACTTCATATCAGTTATAATGAATTGCATGAGCGTGTCAATAAAATGGCTAACGTGCTGAAATCAAAGGGAATAAAAAAAGGTGATAGAGTTTGTATTTATTTACCAATGATTCCTGAATTGGCAGTTTCGTTGTTGGCATGTGCAAGAATTGGTGCTATTCACTCTGTGGTTTTTGCAGGTTTTTCATCAACAGCTTTGTTAACAAGAATCAATGACAGCGATTGTAAAATGGTCATCACTTCTGATGGTTCTTTTCGAGGCGCAAAATCAATCGAATTGAAAAGTATCGTTGATGAAGCTTTAGAAAGTTGTCCTTGTGTTGAAACAGTTTTGGTTGTTGAAAGAACAAACACACCAATTACATTAAAATCGGGAAGAGATTTTTTGATAGCCCCTTTATTAGAAGCTGCTTCCAAAGAATGTGAACCAGAAATTATGGATGCTGAAGATCCTTTATTTATTTTATATACTTCAGGTTCAACAGGAAAACCAAAAGGAATGGTGCACACAACTGCTGGTTATATGGTATATACAGCGTATACTTTTAAGAATGTTTTTCAATATAGAAAAGGCGAAGTGTATTGGTGCACAGCTGATATTGGTTGGATTACAGGTCACAGTTACATTGTGTATGGTCCTTTAGCCAATGGCGCAACTACAGTTTTATTTGAAGGTGTTCCCAATTATCCAAATTATGGAAGATTTTGGGAAATTGTAGAAAAACATAAAGTCAATCAATTTTACACTGCGCCAACTGCCATTAGAGCTTTGGCAAAAGAAGGGGTTGAATTTGTAGATCATTATGATTTATCAAGCATCAAAATTCTAGGAACTGTTGGAGAACCAATTAACGAAGAAGCTTGGCACTGGTATGATGATAATATTGGAAAAAAGAAAGCACCCATTGTGGATACTTGGTGGCAAACAGAAACTGGTGGAGTGATGATTACGCCAATTCCATTTTCTACGCCTACAAAACCAACGTATGCAACACTTCCTTTTTTAGGAATTCAACCAGTTTTGATGGATGATGCTGGAAATGAAATTACTGGAAATCAAGTAGATGGAAAATTGTGTATCAAATATCCTTGGCCTTCTATTGCACGAACTATTTGGGGTGATCATCAACGTTTTAAAGAAACCTATTTCTCTACTTTTAAAAACATGTATTTTACAGGTGATGGAGCTTTGCGTGATGAGGTTGGATATTACAGAATTACAGGTAGAGTAGATGATGTGATTATTGTTTCTGGACACAATTTAGGAACAGCACCCATTGAAGATGCTATCAACGAACATCCTGCAGTTTCAGAATCAGCAATTGTTGGTTTTCCTCACGATATCAAAGGAAATGCCTTGTATGGTTATGTAACTTTGAAAGAAACTGGAGAATCTAGAGATCATGATAATTTGAGAAAAGAAATCAATCAAATTATCACAGAACAGATTGGCCCAATTGCAAAATTGGATAAAATTCAATTCACTGATGCACTTCCAAAAACGCGTTCTGGAAAAATTATGCGAAGAATTTTACGAAAAATTGCAAGTAAAGACACTTCCAATTTAGGAGATACAAGTACACTTTTGAATCCAGAAGTTGTTCAAGATATTATTGATAACGTTTTGTAAGTATTTTTAAATCAATCCAATACGCTTAGCAGGTCTTTTTAAATAAGCAATGCTAAGCGTATTGTTTTTTGACAATTTCTTGATTATTTTTAAAAATAATTGCGCAGTTAAAAAGGCATCACCCAAAGAATTATGACGGTCATGAGGTGCAATGTTGTAAATTTCGAGAAGTTCATCCAAAGAAAAATGAGCATCAGTTGCATCAATCATTGTTTTTTTATGGAGATTTCCTGTGTCTAAAGTCGTGTTTTTTAGAGTTGGCAAACCCAAATTTTTCAGAGCAATATTCATCATTTGAACATCAAAATCGATGTGATGACCAACCAAAACAGCATTTTTTATAAAATCTAAGAATTCTTGAATGGCTTTTTCTTCCGAAATTTTATGAATTCCTTCTTTTCTAATTCCGTGAATTTCAACCGTTTTTCTGTCAAATGTGGTTTGATGAACAAAGCATTCAAAACTATCAGCAACCCAAATTGAGCTGTTTAAAACAGCAACAGCACCCATAGAAAGTATTTTATCTTTTTTGAAATCCAAACCTGTTGTTTCTGTATCAAAAATCACAAACCGAATTTCTTGGTATAAAGAAGGGATTTTTTCTTTAAATGTTGCAGCATATTTTTGCCAAAATTCGGGATATTTTTTTCTGAAAAATAAGTTCATTTTACATGAAATTTGCCAATTTAAATCTATTTACCACTACACTTTGAATTTCTTTAACGGCTTTAAAACAGACTTTTAATTGTAGTTTTTCTGATTTATTAAGCGCATTCAAATCAATAAATCTTCCTGAATTATTTTTTAGCAATCCATATTTTGTGCGGTATTTTAACAAGGTTTTGAAAGCCTCAAAACACATGGAATATACTTCTTCGTTTTGAGGTTCTTTCATAATCAAAGCTCTAAATCTGGCCAATGTATTTTTTTCGTTAATTTGAAGATGGATACTCAACAATCTAGCTGCATCCACCAAAGGCATCATGGCTCTTGATTTGATGTCAAATTGTTCTTTTTGTTCTCCTGATTCTTCCAATAAAAACTGTCTAAAAAATCCTAATGGAGGTGGATTTTGTGTGCTGTTCAATGCTAAAAAATTCGTAAAAATAGGATATACTTGAAGGTATTTTTCAATTGAATTTTGTACTTCTTTTTCTAATTTTCCGTCTCCAAAAATGGTTTCTATATCAAAAAAAATGGTGCAAAATAGTATGTTTTCCGGAATCGGTTTTGAAATCCAGGAATGGTATTTTTCTTTCCATTCATTCGTGCTCAAACACCATTCTTTATTGGAAGCCATCATGTTTGCTGGACAATATTCAAAGCCTATTTCGTGGAGATTTTGTGTCACTATTTCAGCCAATCTTAAAAAATACCATCTGTTTTCATCATTGTTTTTCGAATCTTCAAAAATGATGGCATTGTCTTGGTCTGTTAATAGCAATTGCTCTTTTCTTCCTTGACTTCCCAAAGAAATCCATGAAAATAAAACTGGAGGTTTTTGGTTCAATTTTTCAATTGCCATCTCTATAATTCTTGCCGTAATTACTTGATTGATTTCTGAAATAATTTTGCAGATAAAATCAATATCCAACTCTTGAAACAAGTATCTTTTCAATAATTCTGAAGCCTGAATTCGTATTTTTTTTAATTCTTCAGTTGAATGTGATCTTTTGATTTGTTTGATGAGCACTGAAGGATTGTTTTCTCGAATCAAAATAATATCATATTCAGATAAAACCCCTTTTATTTCCTCTTTGTTTTTGCCAGATTTTGTGATGCAAAGATGTGTGATTTTATTTTTTAGCATCACAATTTGCGCTTCAGCCACTGTGATTTTTTCTGAAACACAAATTACAGGTGATGACATAATTTCATTGACAACTGAAGAAATTTCTACTTTTCCAGTTGCGATTTTTGTTCTAAAATCTTTGTCAGTTATAATGCCAATTGGGAAATTATTTTCCTGAATAATAATAGAACCCACTTTTCTTTCGGTCATTAAAAGTGCAGCTTCTTTAATGGTAGTTTCTTTAACGCATGTTACCGGATTTTTAGAATATTTTGCAGTAAGTTCTTCTTCTGAAATGATGGTTTTTTGCGAATCAGAATGCTTTTCATAAGCAATTAAATTTGAAGCAAAATTGCTGATAATGAATTGAGTCACTTCTGTATTTATACTCAGAATTTCATCATACATTTCAAATGGAATTGTGTATAAAATACATTCTTCAAGAGCCTTTGCAGTAAGTTTGTAATTGTCTTTTCTGATGATGGCTCGTAAACCAAATAAATCTCCTTCATCACATTGTTCAGTGAGTTGGTTATTTTGAGCATACAAACCAACTGCACCTTCTTTGACCAAATAAAAATGAGTATTTACAGGTTTTTCAATTTCAAAAATAAGTTCATTCACTTCATAATAACGAATCGTTATATTTTTGGCAATCAAAAATTGTTCATCAGAAGTTAAGAATGAAAACGGGTGATTTTCTTTTAAAAAATCCTTAATTCTGTAGGTAATTGTGTTCATTTTTTAGAAGCATAAACTGCTGAAATTTACATTAATATATTATTAAAATAAAATATTTATTCAGATTTGTTTTAAAGGATTTTTCACAATGTCCTCTTGGCGATGATTCAATTATTCACAATATAAACGTATGCTATGATACTATGTAGCTTTCTTTTTTATCCTTTTTTTGATTTTTTTTGGGGTTGAGTGGGGTTTTTGGGTATATTTAGGATATAGTAATTTGCATGAAAAATTGATTTAAACTTGCGTATTTTTACTAGTTGGCAATATTTTTTGAAAAAAAACTTAAAAATTAAACTAAAATTAAAATGAATAAAAGAGAAGTAACTTTTTCAAATATAATTACACTTATAAAAAGTAGAATACCATTTTCAATTCTTGGAATTATTTTTGTTTTCTCATCAGTTTTTATTTTACTTTCAATTGTATTTGTTTTATCTAACTCATTTTTAGAGCCTTATCAAAAATATAATTTTGAAAGAATTGAACAAAATGGTACTGAACTAAATGCAAAAATTACTAACTTAAAATCAATAAATAACGTATCAATAAATGGAGAAAACCCTTTAAAAATTAGTTATGAATATTCATTAAATGGTTCAACTAAATCTGATAACTTCCAAACTATGGATTTTGAAAAAATTAATGAAATGAAAATAGGTAATGAAATTAAAATTAAAGCTTTTGAAAATGAATCAAAAATTCAAAATTTAGAACCTTTTTCTTTCCCATTTTATCTTTTCTATTTTCTTCCAATTATATTTTTTATAACTGGTTCTGTATTTTCATCAATTGGGCTAATTCCTGTTTGGAGAGATTACAATTTATATAAAAATGGAGTTGTAAAAGAAGGAATTATTATTTCATTAACTCTAAATTCAGGATTGCCATTCACAAATTTTGGGCAAAGTATTTTAATCAACTATTATTATTCAGCAAAAAACGGACAAAAGATATTTGGAAAATCAAAAACAACTGATTTTTCAATAATGATCGAGAAAAAAGCAGAAGACAAAATAAAACTTTTTGTTTCTGAAAATGATGAAACAAAATCATGTGTAATCCCGAAATTAGAAACTATAAAAAATAATTGGAGAATATAAAAACATCGCTCAAAAAGCCGTGTATAAAAAATTACTACTTTTAGCTTTATCAAAGTCGGTTGCTTCTTTGCCAACTTCAGAATTTCAGTTGGAAATTCCTAATTGTTAAAAACGCAACTTTTATAAATAAATACGTTAAACTCAATAAGAGAAAAATGTGAATAATGACGAGAAAATAGCATTCGATTATTTAAAGAGTTTAGGATTTCAAAAATTAGAATTTGAACCAAATGGAAATATTCCACCTGACTTTACAGTGAATGAAAAAATTGGAATCGAAGTTAGAAGATTAAATAAATATTTTAATGGAGAGCCCCTTGAAAAAATAGAATTTGGAGAAATTAGAAAAATTGAAAATTTTATTTTGAATTTCAAATCTATTAAAACTTTTGAAATGACACATTCAGTTTGTATCCGTTATTCAAGACCATTAAAGTTTAGTAAAATCAAGAAAAAAATTGAAAATTCTTTAAATCACTTTACTGAAAATATAAATTATAATTTTGAATACAACATTTCTGAAAACTTTGTAATGAGTATTTCAGAATGTAATGAAAGATTTGAAAGTGATTTTGAAGTTATGTTATGGGTTGACCACAATAAAGGTGGAGTTGTAATTAATGACTTAAAAAATAACATTAATCTTGCTTTAAAGGAAAAAGAAGAAAAAATAGCTGAGTATTTTAATGAATTTGAAGAATGGTGGCTTATATTAATTAACCATATTTCAACAAATATAAGGAATCAAGAATTAGAAATTTTGAAACAAGAAGTTTCTAAATCAAATTTATTTAAAAAAATAATAATACTCGATTTGAATAATATGAACGAAAAAACAATAAACTGCATCTAAAAAAATGTATGATTTATTGCTAGCTTTTACCCTACTTAAGAAAATCCTCTCGAATTTCACTTTGATTTGTACTTGCTAAATTAGGTGCTCTCTCAATAATAGTATCATAAACCATACAATAATATTCATGAAACCTAGGAAGCAATACATTTTCGATGTTTTTAGTATTTTTCAAAACAGCCAAATCAAACAATTGAACGTCGTCAACTTCCTCTTTTTGAATGGATAAATTTTCTATTGGAACTTTTAATTCAGCAATAAAAACATGATGATGTTCATTGTCTTGAATGCCATTTGCATGAGAAACTTGGTGAATTCGTGTGCCAATTTTTAGCAAATCTTCACTTTTGATTTCCAATCCTAATTCTTCATGAACTTCTCTGAGGGCAGCATCTAAAATACTTTCGCCAGCAGCAATATGTCCTGCAACAGAAATATCCCACAAACCAGGAAAAACTTTTTTGGTCATGGCTCTTTTTTGCAACAAAATTTTATCCTCTTTTGTGTACAACCAAATATGCACAGTGGCATGAAACCAACCGTTTTTGTGTGCTTCCGATTTTAAAGCAATTTTTCCAGTTGGTTTTCCATCAGGAGTTAAAATGTCTATGATTTCGTCCATATTGTTTTAGACACTAATTTCACGAATTCCACAAATAATTTATTTGAGAAATCTGTGAAATTCGTGTCCTTTTTAGTTATTCAAAATAAGAAAAAGTTTCTCCTCCTTTGATTTTTAACAACGTTTGATAAATCATTTTGATGACGTTTTCAACATCTTCTCTATGAACCATTTCAACAGTAGTATGCATATAACGCAAAGGCAAAGAAATCAATGCGGATGCCACACCACCATTGCTATAAGCAAAAGCATCTGTGTCAGTTCCTGTGGCTCTTGACAACGCATTTCTTTGATACGGAATGTTATTTTCTTCAGCAGTTTGTGTGATTAAATCACGCAATTTTTGTTGAACTGCAGGTGCATACGCAATTACAGGACCTTTTCCCAATTCTTGATGACCCGTTTTTTTCACGTCAATCATTGGAGTAGTAGTATCATGCGTTACATCCGTAACAATTGCTACATTTGGTTTGATGGTTTGTGTAATCATTTCTGCACCTCGCAAACCAATTTCTTCTTGAACAGAATTGGTTACATACAATCCAAAAGGCAATGTAATGTTATTTTCTTTCAATAAACGCGCCACTTCAGCAATCATAAATCCTCCCATTCTGTTATCCAAAGCTCTGCACACGAATTTATTACCATTTAAAACGTGGAATGTATCTGGATACGTAATGACACAACCTACATGAACACCTAATTTTTCGACTTCTTCTTTGGTAGCACAACCACAATCAATAAAAATATTTTCAGGTTTTGGAGTTTCTTCAGTGGTTTTATCTCTTGTATGAATGGCTGGCCAACCAAAAACGCCTTTTACAATGCCGTTTTTTGTGTGAATATCTACTATTTTACTTGGTGCAATTTGGTGATCACTGCCACCATTTCTAACCACATAAATCAGTCCTTTATCAGAAATATAATTTACATACCAAGAAATTTCATCTGCATGACCTTCAATGACCACTTTGTATGTTGCTTCTGGATTGATAATTCCAACTGCAGTTCCATAAGTATCCGTCATAAAAGTATCTACATAAGGTTTCAAGTATTCCATCCAAATTTTTTGACCTTCCCATTCATAACCTGTTGGAGCAGCGTTGTTTAGATATTTTTCTAAAAATTGGATTGAATTTTCAGTGAGTATTGATGTATTTGACATAAGTTATTTTAAATTTTGTGTAAAAATAAAACGATTTTCTAGCATATTCATGAAAATAATTTCTAAAAATTGTAACAAAAGTCTCTATTTTTACACAAATAACTAAATTTTAAAAATTTATAAATCCATCATAATGAAATTAGTCATCAAAAATTTAACAAAAACCTACTCAAATGGCGTAAAAGCGATTGATAATTTGAGCATCGAAATAGGAACTGGAATGTTTGGTTTGTTAGGGCCAAATGGCGCTGGAAAATCTTCTTTAATGAGAACAATTGCTACGTTGCAAAGTCCTGATTCAGGTTCAATTCATTTTGGTGATATCAATGTTTTGGAAGACAAAATGGCATTGAGAAAAGTGTTGGGCTATTTGCCACAATCTTTTGGAGTGTATCCAAAAATGTCTGCCCTAGATTTGTTGGATTATTTTGCTACTTTAAAAGGTGTTTCTGATAAAAAAGAACGAGAAGCTTTGGTAAAAGAAGTGTTGGAAATTACCAATTTATATGATGTTCGTAAAAAATATGTGGCTGGTTATTCTGGTGGAATGAAACAGCGTTTTGGTATTGCACAATTGTTGTTGAACAATCCAAAATTGATTATTGTTGATGAACCAACTGCAGGTTTAGACCCAGCAGAAAGACATCGTTTTTTGAATGTGTTGCGTGAAGTTGGTACGAATTGCACTGTTATTTTTTCTACACATATTGTGGATGATGTGAAAGAATTGTGCAATGAAATGGCAATTTTGAATGGAGGAACTATTCTAAATCACACCACTCCACAAGAAGCAACCAAAGCTTTGGAAGGAAAAATTTGGAAAAAAATAATCAATAGAGAAGAATTGGAAGAAAATCAACAATTGTTTGATATTTTGTCTTCTAGTTATAATCAAGATAATACATTGAATATCAGAGTTCATACTTCAGAAAAACCTTCTGAAGATTTTGTTGAGGTTACTCCTCAATTGGATGATGTGTATTTTATTGCGCTAAAAAAGGATGAACCACAAACAGTTTAAAGTTCGAAATTTAAAGTTCAAAGTTTCACTTCTAACTTCTAAAATCTAACTTCTAATATCTAAACGTATGTTTTCAACAATATTCAAACAAGAAATAAAATACTGGTTTAATAAACCCGCATTTTATATTTATTTGGTCATTTTTTTCTTATTATCATTCTTTATAGCAACATCTTCTGCTGGTTTTTTTGATTCAAATACAGCTACTACTGGTTCCTCAAGAATTGTGAATTCTCCAACTGGAATTAGAGGTTTATTTAGTGGTTTATCCACTTTTATATTATTTTTATATCCTGCAATTATAGGAGTGACAATAAACAGAGATTTTAAAAGTGAAATGCACACCATTTTATATTCTTATCCTTTTACCAAATCCAACTATTTATTTGCCAAATTTTTAAGTGGAGTATCTATAGTAACTATGATTGTTATGACTATTGGGATAGGAATGATAATAGGTTATCGTTTTCCAGGAACAAACCCTGAAATTGTAACTACTTTTAATTTTACAACGTATTTAATAACCTATTTGATTTTTATTTTACCCAATATTATTTTTTTTGGAGCTATTATTTTTGCTATTGTCACATTTTCTAGAAATATTGCAGCAGGTTTTATTGTGGCAGTTATTTTAGTATTTGGACAATTAATAATCTTTAGTGTACTTGATGACCCTGAACAAAAATTTTTACTAGCTTTAGTAGATCCTTTTGGAGATGGATCTGTTGATTATTACACAAAATATTGGACACCATCTGAACAAAATGAAATGCAAATTCCTATCAAAGAAATGATTATTTACAATCGTTTGTTGTGGTTGGCAATTGCGAGTTTGGTTTTTGGATTGGTGTATCGCTTTTTTGCTTTCAGTCAAGAAGCATTTTCTTTTTCATTTAGAAAACCAAAAGCGGAAAGAGTTACAAAAACGAATTTTAGTGGAATCACAAGAATTTCATTACCAAAAGTTTCCTACGATTTTTCATTTTTTCAAAATTTAAAAACAATGTGGAAATTATCAAATATTGATTTTAAATACATTATCAAAAGTTGGCCTTTTATTTCAATTGTATTAGTAGGCTTGATTTTTATAATAGTTGGTTTATCAAGAATTGGTGATATTTTTGGAACACCCACATTACCAGTCACTTGGAAAATGTTGGAGGACGGAGGAGTTTTTTCATTATCTATCATAATATGTACTTTTTTATACGCAGGAATGTTGGTGCAAAGAGCAAAAATTTCCAATTTGAATCATTTGGTTGATGCAACCCCAATTCCTGATTGGACTTTATTATTCTCAAAAGTGATTGCTTTGGTAAAAATGCAATTGGTTTTGTTGGCAGTAATTATGATTTCTGGAATTCTCTTTCAAGTGTATCATGGTTATTATAATTTTGAATTTGGACACTATATTGTAGAATTATTTTTGTTAGAATTTCTCAATTATTTTATTTGGGCTATGCTCGCAATTTTCATTCAAACGTTGATTGGAAATCCTTATTTGGGCTTGTTTTTATTATTGGTACTTTCTATTGGAATTCCGTTTTTATCATTGGCAGGCATTGAACAAGAAATTTTTAAATACAATGAAGGTCCAGGATATGATTATTCTGATATGAATAAATACGGATTTTTAACACCATTTTTAGTCTATAAATTGTATTGGGTTTTATGTGGATTGACCTTGTTAATTCTTTCAGCATTGTTCTGGGTTAGAGGAATTCCAAATTCATTCAAAGAAAGAATTCAAATTGCAAACTACAGATTTAAAGGAGTTTATGTAGTAGGTTTTGTCATTTTTTTCAGTGCTTTTTTAGGCTTAGGTTATTCCATTTATCAAGAAACAGGAACAAAAAACAAGAGAACTTCTTCCAAAGAATTTGAAATGAGAAGCGTTGAATGGGAGAAAAAATATAAGAAATATGAAAATTACGCACAACCAAGAATTGTTAGTGTAAAAACAAAAATGAATATCTATCCCAAAGAACGATTTTTTGATGCAACAGCCATTTTTACGATGGTCAATAAAACTGATAAACCTATTGATAGTGTATTTTTAAATCACAATTCATTAAAAAGTACCTTCGTTTTTAACAAGCCAAATACCCTAGTTTCTGAAGACACCATTCATAATTTTGATATTTATTTGTTCGAAAATAAAATCATGCCTGGAGATAGTTTGAATTTGATAGTTACCGTAAAAAGTGATAGAAATACCACTTATAGACGAAAATCTCCAGTAATAGAAAACGGAACTTTTATCAATAATTTTTCGATTTTTCCTTCTTTAGGATATTCTTCAAATGGCGAATTAACGGACAATCAAACTCGAAAAAAATACGGTTTGCCCAAAAATGATTTGCGTCCTCATCCCTCAGATTCCACTGCTTTAGGAAATACCTATATTTCAAAAGATGCTGATTGGATTGATTTTGAAGCTACAGTTTCAACATCCAAAGACCAAATTGCCATTGCTCCAGGATATTTACAAAATGAATGGATAGAAGGTGACAGACGATTTTTTCATTATAAAATGGATTCAAAAATCTTGAATTTTTATGCATTCAATTCAGCGAGATATGAAGTGAAAAAAGAGATGTATAAAGGCATCAGTTTGGAAATTTATTATCACAAACCACATACCTTTAATTTGGATAGAATGATGAAAGGAATGAAAGCTTCTTTGGATTATAATTCGAAAAATTTCAGTCCATATCAACACAAACAAGCCAGAATTATTGAGTTTCCAAAAACAGCAGGAACTTTTGCTCAGTCATTTCCAAACACCATTCCATTTTCGGAAGGAATTGGATTTATTGCAGCAGTTGATGATAAAAACGATGAAGGAGTTGATTATCCTTTTGCAGTAACAGTGCATGAAGTAGCTCATCAATGGTGGGCACATCAAGTCATTGGTGCAGATGTTTTGGGTGCAACAATGATGTCCGAAAGTATGTCAGAATATGTTTCTTTAAAAGTGTTGGAACATCAACAAGGAAAAGAAAAGATGCGCACATTTTTAAAGAAAGCCTTGGATGATTATTTATTGTCAAGAACATTTGAAACAAAACGCGAAAATCCATTGATGTATAATGATGGTCAAGGATACATTCATTATCAAAAAGGTTCCATGGTTTTGTATGCTTTGAGCGATTATATTGGAGAGAAAAATCTAAACAATGCTTTGAAAAAATATGTTGAAAAAGTACAGTTTCAAAATCCACCTTACACAACCTCTATTGACATGGTAAATCATATCAAAGAAGTCACTCCAGATTCTTTGCAATACGTAATTCATGACATGTTTGAAACGATTACTTTGTATAGAAACAGTGTTAAAAAAGCTACTTCAAAAAAATTAGACAATGGAAAATACCAAGTAGATATTGAGTTTGAAGTGTCAAAATATAGAAATGATGATCAGGGTAAAATCTATTATGGAGAAAATGTGGGAGATACGTTGACATATAAAAATGACAAAATGAAAAAACCCATTTTATCTGTTCCATTGAAAGATTACATTGATATCGGAATTTTTATGGAAGAAACTATAAATGGCAAAAAGACCACAAAAGAACTCTATTTGAAGAAACATAAAATCACAAAAATTTTCAATAAAATCAGGATCATTGTAGATAAAAAACCAACAGAAGTTGGCGTAGATCCTTACAATAAATTGATTGATACACAATCTGAAGATAATCGAATAAAGATTTAGATTTTAGAGATTTATTGAAAGACCTCACAGGATTTGAAAACTTGTGAGGTCTTTTTTTGTTGATTTAATTTTAGTTTTTAAAATCAGAAAAAATACCTTTGTAGAAATATTATTACTGATGAATAAATCAATTTTTTTAGGGATTTTACTGTTGATGAATTCTTGTATTTCAAAAAAGGATATTTCAATTTCTTATTTAAACGAATACGTAATTCCAGATTCTTTACAATTTCAACATCAAACAATTGGAGGTTTATCAGGAATAGATTTTGCGAATAATGAATACTTTTTTGTGATTGATGATGCTAAAAATCCCAGAATTGTAACTGCTGCAATCAACATTAAAAATGACAGCATTCAAAGCGTTGATTTTACGAATACCATTCTTTTAAACGATTCAAATACTGCTTTTTATAAAGAAAATGAACTCGATTTAGAATCCATTTTTGTGGATGAAAAAACCAATGAAATTCATTTAGTAAGTGAAGGTTCTATCAGAAAAAATAAGCCTCCTACGATTTTTAAAATTGATGCCAATGGGAATTTTTTAGCTCAATTCCAATTGCCAAATTCATTAACGAAAATAGACAATTTTAAACACAATGGCGTTTTTGAAGCTTCCTCTAAAAGTGTTGATAATCAGGGTTTTTGGGTTGGAGTAGAATTGCCAATTTCTGTAGATGGTGACGAACCCACTTTTGAAAAAAATTCTTCACCAATCAGAATTACGTATTTTGATAAAAAATCAAAAATTGCAACGAAACAGTTTGCATATCCATTGGAAAAAATTCCAAAACCTTACAAAGGAAATCAAAATATCAATGGTGTTACTGCCATTTTAGAAATCGCAAAAAATCATTTTTTAGTAGTGGAAAGAGCGTATCAAAATAATTATGGAAGTGATGGAAATACGATTCGTATTTTTGAAGCGTTTATAGAAAAAAATACGACTGATATTTTGTCAATGACAGCTTTAAAAAGCACTTCGTTTATACCAATGAAAAAAAGATTATTATTTGATTTTGATACAGTTAAGCAATTTTTAACAGACGAAATTATTGATAACATTGAGGGTATTACACTTGGACCAAAATCGAAAAATGGAAATCAAACATTGCTTTTGGTGGCAGATGATAATTTTCAAACATTTGGAAGACAATTAAATCAATTGATTTTGTTGGAAATGAAAACAAATAAATAGTATTTTTACAAACTCAATTTTAAAAATTCAACGTTATTTTAGCCATTAAAAAAGCCTTTTTAAAAAAGAAGTTTGATAAACTTCTCACTGACAAAGAAAATTCACGAATCGTTTCTGATAAAGAAATTGTTAGTGTTGGTGTGATTGCTTCTCAAAAAATATCTAATTTTATAGATATAGAAGCAGAAATAAAAAAGATATTCGAACTTCAAGATATAAAAGTGTTTAGTTTTTTAGATTACGATAAAAAAAATCACACTATAAATTCCTATTTCACGGAAAAAGATATTGATTGGAATGGCGAAATCCAAAAAACAGATTTCAGAGATTTCTTGGATGAACCATTTGATTTATTGATTGGCTACTTTGACACAAAAAATATTTTTTTGGAATTGGCTGTTTTAAAATCAAAAGCAACTTTTAAAGTAGGCTTTTCAGATGTAAATCAACGATTGTATGATATGGAAATTGCAGAAATTCCGAGCAAAATTGACAATTTTTTAAATGAATTAAAAAAGTACCTTGTCATTTTAAAGAAAATGAAAAATTAAACGACATCGTAAAAGTTGTGTATTCTTTTTAGGAACTTCTTTTTTGAAGAATTCATTCATTTTAAAATCGTAATTTTGTCTATCAAATTTTAAAATAATGCAACAATTTATTGGAATGGGTGTGGCATTGGTAACACCTTTCAAAAACGATTTTACAGTGGATGTTGAAGCACTTACTAGATTGGTAAATTTCAATATCGAAAATGGTACTAATTATTTGGTTATCAATGGTACAACTGGAGAAAGTGCTACCATTTCTAAAGAGGAAAAAGAGTTAATTATTGATACAATTGTCAAAGTAAATAACAATCGTTTGCCATTGATTTTAGGTGTTGGAGGAAACAATACTTTAGAGGTGGTAAAAGAATTGAAAACGAGAGATTTATCACATTTTGAAGGAATTTTATCTGTTGCACCTTACTACAGCAAACCAACGCAAGAAGGTTTTTATCAACATTACAAAGCCATTGCAGAAGCCACTGAAAAACCAATCATTTTATACAACGTTCCAGGAAGAACAGCCAGAAATATGGAGCCAAGTACCACTTTGCGTTTGGCGAAAGATCTTAAAAACATTGTTGCTGTGAAAGAAGCAGGTAACAATCAACAACAATATTACACGCTTTTAAAAGACAAACCAGCCGATTTTTTAATTATTTCGGGAGATGATGATTTGGCTTTGGGTGTGACTTTAGCTGGTGGTTCAGGAGTGATTTCCGTGATTGGGCAAGCGTTTCCAAAAGAATTTTCGGACATGATTCAATTAGGTTTGGAAGGCAAAAATAAAGAAGCTTATGAAATTCATTATAAATTGATGGATATTATCAATTACATTTTTGAAGAAAATAATCCTGCAGGAATCAAAGAAGTGTTATCGCAACTCAATATTTGTTCAAACAAAGTTCGTTTGCCTTTAGTATCAGCAAGTGAAAATTTACATCATAAAATCAAGAATTTCATTTCGAATTTTTAAATCGATACACAATTTAAAAATTCTTGATTCTTTAAAGACATTTTTTCTTAGTATTTTATAAGAAAAAAGAGTCATTTTAACTCAAATTCAACTCAATTTTACAGCTTTTTTAAGAGGTTTCCTTTTTGAAAAGTTGTATTTTTGTTTTTTTAAATTATCACAAAATTCAAATTATGTTATCACCAATTATTGAAGAAGCTTTAAATGGTCAAATTACCGTTGAAGCGCAATCATCACAAATATATTTAGCCATGGCTTCGTGGGCAGAAGTTCTTGGTTTTGAAGGAGTTGCACAATTTATGTATGCGCATTCAGATGAAGAAAGAATGCACATGTTAAAATTGGTAAAATTCATCAATGAAAGAGGAGGACATGCTAAAATATCAGCTTTACAGGCACCACCAACACAATTTGGTTCTTTCAAAGAAATGTTTCAAGAATTGTTTAACCACGAAGTGAAAGTTTCTGCAAGTATTAATGATTTGGTTGACATTTGCTTGACAGAAAAAGATTATGCGACTCACAATTTCTTGCAATGGTATGTTTCAGAACAGATTGAAGAAGAAGCATTAGCAAGAAATATTTTAGATAAAATAAAATTAATTGGCGATGATAAAGGTGGTTTTTACTTGTTTGATAACGATATCAAACTATTAATTACTGCTGCCAATAAAGCGTAATTTTTAACGTTATTATTGAAGATAGAAGCCTTTTTGTAAGAGAATTTTATCTTCAAAATATCATTTTACTAATCCATATTTAATTCCTAATTTTGCCGAATGCAAAAATTTAAAACTTTAGCGTTTTTATTGGTTGTCAGTATGTTGTTATTCTCCTGTGGAGAGTATCAAAAAGTATTGAATAAAGGTACAGTTGAAGACCAATACAAAATGGCTGTGAAAATGTACGAATCTCAAAAGTATGGGAAAGCCATTCGTTTGTTCGAAAAAGTAACGCCTGCATACAGAGGAAAACCACAAATGGAAAGAATCCAGTTTATGGTGGCTCAGTCTAATTTTAACGAGAAAAATTATCAAACTGCGGGTTATTATTTTGATCGATTTGCAAAAAATTATCCAAGCAGTTCTAAATTAGAAGAAGCATCATTTGCCTCTGCGTTGAGTTATAAATTAGCGTCTCCTGAATTTAGTAAAGATCCAACAGATACCAACAAAGCGTTGGAAGCTTTTCAAAGTTTCATCAATGCATTTCCAACCTCAGATAAATTAGAGGAAGCAAATAAGCATTACAAAGAATTGCGTTATAAGTTGCAGAAAAAATATTTCGAAATTGCAAAGACGTATTACACAACTGCTGACTATGATATGAGAAATTACAAAGCTGCTATTCAGGCTTTTGATAATTTATTGGAAGATTATTTGGGTTCAGAATTCAAAGAAGAGGCATTGTATTATCGATTGAAAGCGGCTCATGATTTTACGTTGAAAAGTTATGACAGAAGAAAACCAGAGCGTATCAAAGATGCAATGGAAGCGTATGATAAATTAATCAGAAATTATCCTGAAACGAAGTTTAAAGTAGAAGTGGATAAAATGGTTGCAAAATTGCAAAAAGAGAAAGAAAGAATAGACGACCTTATTTCAAAATCAAAAGAATTAGAAGATTCAAAATAAAAATAAAAAATGGATTATAAAGACACAAAAGCTGCTATAAGTACAATTACTTATGATAAAAACGAAATTGAAGCGCCTACAAAAAATATTTACCAAGCGATTTCAATCATTGCAAAAAGAGCAGAGCAAATCAATTCTGATTTAAAAATTGAATTGGTTGACAAATTGGATGAATTTGCAACTTACAATGACAGTTTAGAAGAAGTTTTTGAAAATAAAGAACAAATTGAAGTTTCTAAATTTTATGAGCGTTTGCCAAAACCAACTGCATTAGCTGTTGAAGAATGGTTAAAAGGAAAAGTATATTTTAGAACTCCAGATTCGGAATAATGTCTGTTTTAAGCGGAAAAAAAATTCTTTTAGGCATTACTGCAGGAATTGCCGCTTACAAATCAGCAAATTTAGTTCGATTATTTATAAAATTAGGCGCAGAAGTCAAAGTAATCATGACTCCTGCGTCTAAAGATTTTATAACACCTCTCACACTTTCTACACTCTCTAAAAATCCTGTACATTCCCAATTTTATGATACAGAAAATGAGAATGAATTGTGGAACAATCATGTTGAATTGGGGTTGTGGGCTGATTATTTTTTAATTGCCCCAGCAACTGCAAATACCTTGTCCAAAATGTCAAATGGCACTTGCGATAATTTGGTTTTAGCAACCTATTTATCTGCAAAATGTCCAGTTTATTTTGCACCAGCAATGGATTTAGATATGTATAAGCATCCATCAACTAAAGAAAATTTAGAGAAATTACAGCATTTTGGAAATATTATAATTCCTGCAACTTCGGGTGAATTGGCAAGTGGTTTGTTTGGTGAAGGAAGAATGGCGGAACCAGAAGATATTGTTTCTTTTATTGAAAATGATATTTTATCAAAGCTACCTTTGCGTGGAAAAAAAGTATTGATTACTGCAGGTCCAACTTATGAAGCTATTGATCCTGTGCGTTTTATAGGAAATCATTCCTCTGGAAAAATGGGTTTTGAAATTGCAAAAACAGCTGCCAATTTAGGTGCTGAAGTTTTTTTGATTTCTGGACCTTCACAGGAACAAATCAAACATTCTTTGATTCATAGAATTGATGTAGTTTCTGCAGATGAAATGTATAAAGCTGCACATCAATTTTTTCCTGAAGTTCAAATGGCTATTTTAGCTGCTGCAGTTGCAGATTATAAAGCAAAAAATGTTTCAAATCAAAAAATAAAAAAGAAAGATGCAACGTTATCTATTGAGTTGGAACCAACCAAAGATATTTTAGCATCATTAGGAGCAAATAAGGAAAATCAATTTTTAGTTGGCTTTGCATTGGAAACAGAAAATGAAATTGAAAATGCTAAAAGTAAATTGCAACGGAAAAATTTAGATATGATTGTTTTAAATTCTTTGCAAGATAAAGGTGCTGGTTTTGCCACTAACACAAATAAAATTACTATTATTGATAAAGATTTGAATGAAAAAATATTTGAATTAAAATCAAAAGAAGCTGTTTCTATAGATATTCTTAACGAAATTATACTAAAATTAGATGCGTAAACTTATTTTCTTTATAGGCTTATTGGTCTTTACATTCCATAGTAGAGCGCAAGAAGTGAATTGTTTGGTGAACATCAATTATGAACAAATTGGAGGTTCTAACAGACAAGTTTTTCAGACTTTAAAGACAGCTTTGACGGAGTTTATCAATCAAACAAAATGGACGAATAGAATTGTAAAACCTGAAGAAAGAATTGATTGTGCACTCAATATCATTATCACCTCAAGAGAAGATAATACATTTACAGGCACTTTGCAAATTCAATCTTCAAGACCCGTTTTTGGGTCAACCTATGCAACTCCTTTGTTGAATATCAAAGACAATGATTTCACTTTTAGATACAACGAATTTGATCCTTTAATTTATAATCGTAATTCTTTTGATAGTAATTTAATCTCTACTATAGTTTTTTATGTATATACGATAATTGGTGTAGATGCAGATTCTTTTTCAAAATATGGAGGTGAATTTGAATTGAAAGAAGCTCAAAATGCGATGTTACAAGCTCAACAAAGTGGCATTGCAGCTTGGCAAAATGTGGTTGGTCAACAAAATCGTTTTTTATTGATTGACGATATATTATCTCCAAACTTGACAACGTTTAGAGACGTTTTGTATGAGTATCATATCAAAGGTTTGGATAATTTTGCAACAAATAAAGATTTTGCAAAGCAAACTGTAGAAGATAGTGTTTTGAAAATTGAAAATTTATTTAATAAAACGGTTGGAAATTATTTAATCAGAGTGTTTTTTGATGCAAAAGCTGACGAAATTGTCAATATTTATGCAGATGGACCAAAAACAAGAAATGCTGCACGTTTGATAACATCTTTGAAAAAAATCTCTCCAAATAATAGTTCAAAGTGGCGTAAATTAGAGTAAAGTTTTCGTACTTTTTATTAAAAGAATTCTTTAATTTTAAACTCTAAAAATTAGCGAACTTGCTTACACAATTATCCATCAATAACTACGCTTTAATCAACGAATTAACGATTGATTTTTCCTCAGGATTGTCCATTATTACTGGCGAAACTGGAGCAGGAAAATCTATTTTATTAGGTGCTTTAGGATTGGTCTTGGGAAATAGAGCAGATTTATCTTTTCTAAAAGAAACTTCAAAAAAATGTGTTGTTGAAGCCAAATTGTCTATTGCAAACTACGATTTAAAAAATGTTTTTGAGGAATTAGAATTGGATTATGATGATTTTACCATCATCAGAAGAGAAATTTTACCCTCAGGAAAATCTAGGGCTTTTGTAAATGACACTCCTGTGAATTTGTCTGCCTTGAATGACCTGAAATCTTTGTTGATTGATGTGCATTCACAGCACCAAACCATGCAATTATCGGATGCAGATTTCCAATTTTCGGTGATTGATGCTTTGGCTAAAAATGGGACAATTATTGCATCGTATAAACAAGGCTTGCAATCCCTTTCAAAACTTAAAAGGGAGTTAGAGAAATTAGAAAAAAATCAACAAGAAGCAATCAAACAATATGAGTATAATTTATTCTTATTCAATGAATTAGAAAAGGCGAAATTGCAAATTGATGAACAGCAAGATTTGGAAGAAAAATTGGAAAAGTTGAACAATATTGAAGATATCAAACTCAATTTGTCAGAAGCTTTAGCAGTTTCTATCAATGAAGAAATTGGAATTCAAAATTTAGTATTTATTTTAGAGAATCGCTTGTCGAAAATTGCACCTTTTTCTAAAGAATATCAAGAATTATCAACCAGAATTACCAGTCTTAAAATTGAGTTGGATGATATTATTACTGAATTGGAAGAAGCGAATGAACATGTAGAATTTGATCCTTTAGAGGCTACACAAATCAATGATAGATTGCAATTGATTTATAATTTACAGAAAAAACATGCTGTAAATTCTATTGGAGATTTGCTAATTGTTCTCGAAGATTTATCAGAAAAAGTAAGTCAAGTTGAAAATGCTGATGAAAATATCAAGCAAAAAAAGAAAGAAATTGAAAAAGTTGCCTCAGAATTGGATGCAATAGCTTCGAAAATTTCGGATGCTCGAAAGAAAATAATTCCAAGTTTGCAACACGAATTAGAAGTTTTATTGTCCGATTTAGGAATGGCAAATGCGCGATTTTCGATTCAAATTACACCCACAAAAAACTATTTTTCAAACGGAAAAGACGAACTAGAATTCCTTTTTTCTGCAAACAAAGGAGGCAATTTTGGCGAATTAAAAAAAGTAGCTTCTGGAGGTGAATTATCGAGAATAATGCTTTCAATCAAAAAAATATTATCAGAAAATACACAACTGCCAACCATTATTTTTGATGAAATTGATACAGGGGTTTCTGGTGAAGTTTCTAATAAAATTGCAGCAATCATGCAACAAATGAGTCAAAATATGCAAGTGATTACCATTACACATTTGCCTCAAATTGCCGCAAAAGGAAGTCATCATTTCAAGGTTTTTAAAGAGGAAATCAATGGTGAAACAGCCACACAATTAAAGAAATTGACAGTAAAAGAGAGAGTTTCTGAAATTGCTGAAATGTTAAGTGGAAAAGCACTTTCAGAATCTGCCATTATTCATGCAAAAGAATTATTAAGTCCCTAAATCCCCAAAGGGGACTTTTTGATTATTGAAAATGTCTATCTTTGTTTTTTGAAATTTTATGAAAATCTAGAAAATAAGTTTTTATTAATTGTGATATAAAGCATCCAATTTCAAAAAACCAAAAACTAAAAATCAACAACTAAATACAAAAAATATGTATAATTTATTAAAAGGAAAAAAAGGAATCATATTTGGTGCATTAAATGAGCATTCAATCGCATGGAAAGTAGCAGAAAGAGCGCATGAAGAAGGCGCAGAATTTGTATTGACAAATGCTCCAATCGCAATGCGAATGGGAGAATTGAATGGTTTAGCAGAAAAAACAGGTTCGCAAATTATTCCTGCAGATGCTACTTCTATGGAAGATTTAAACAATTTGGTTGAAAAATCTATGGAAATTTTAGGTGGAAAAATTGATTTTGTGTTGCATTCTATTGGAATGTCTGTAAACGTTCGTAAAGGCAAACATTATACTGATTCAAATTACGATTTTACTACGAAAGGTTGGGATGTTTCAGCAGTTTCTTTCCACAAAACCATGAACGTTTTGTACAATAAAAAAGCCATGAATGATTGGGGAAGTATTGTTGCATTGACCTATATGGCTGCTCAAAGAGTGTTTCCTGATTACAATGATATGGCTGACAATAAGGCGTTTTTAGAGAGTATTGCACGTAGTTTTGGCTACTTTTTTGGACGTGATCACAAAGTTCGTGTCAACACAATTTCACAATCTCCAACACCAACAACTGCTGGAAGTGGTGTAAAAGGTTTTGACGGATTTTTGGCATATGCTGATCAAATGAGTCCACTTGGAAATGCAACAGCTTTAGAATGTGCAGATTATACAATTTCGTTGTTTTCAGATTTAACGAAGAAAGTTACTTTACAAAATTTATTTCATGATGGAGGATTCTCAAATATGGGAGTGAGTGATGCTGTGATGAGTAGATTTGTTGATGGAGAATAATTTAAAATAAATCATTATCATTTTAAAAAGTTGAAAGTTTAGAAATAGGTTTTCAACTTTTTTATTTTCAAAAAAAAATATCTTTTGCAACTCAATTTCTCTATAATAATTCCCGTTTTTAATCGTCCCAATGAAATTGACGAATTGTTAGAAAGTCTTACACTGCAAGATTTTCAGGAAGATTTTGAAGTTTTGATTATTGAAGATGGCTCCACAGAGAAAAGTGATTTGGTTATAAGAAAATACCAAGAAAAATTCAATCTTTCCTATTTTTTGAAAGAGAATTCTGGGGCTGGAGACAGTCGAAATTTTGGAATGAAACAAGCCTCAGGAAACTATTTCATCATTTTAGATTCAGATGTGATTCTTCCAAGTCATTATTTATCAGCTATTAAAAAATCTTTAGAAAGTAATTTTACAGATGCTTTTGGTGGTCCTGATGCTGCTCATAAAAGTTTTACTTCTTTACAAAAAGCCATCAATTATTCCATGACATCTATATTGACAACTGGAGGAATTCGTGGAAAAAAACAAGCCGTTGGTAAGTTTCAGCCAAGAAGTTTCAACATGGGAATTTCTAAAAGTGCGTTTGAAAAAACCAATGGATTTTCCAAAATGAAAATAGCTGAAGACATTGATTTGACTTTTCGTTTGTGGGAAAATGGTTTTAAAACACAATTGATTTCCAATGCTTTTGTGTATCATAAAAGAAGAAGTTCATTGCGTGATTTTTTCTTTCAAACTTATAAATTCGGAAAAGCAAGACCACTTTTAAATCAAAAATATCCTAAGTCCGCAAAAATAACGTATTGGTTTCCAAGTGTTTTTTTAATTGGATTTGGCATTGGAATTATTCTGTTATTTTTTGAAATTTCCCATTTAACTGCATTTTACGCACTTTATTTTACACTTATTTTCCTGGATTCCTTGATTCAAAATCAAAATTTGAAAGTAGCTTTTTTAAGTATTATTACGACGTTTACACAATTTTTAGGCTATGGTTTGGGGTTTTTAGAATCGTATTTTTTTAATAAGAACCATTGATTTCATTCAACGTTTTAATTTTCAAATCTTTTAGCTTGGTTGTTTTGGTCTCAAAGAAAACTGTTTTTGTTTGATTTGGTAGCAAATCAAAAAAGTTATCAGAAAAATGCCCTTTTTCTTCTGTGAATAGAAAAACATCTTTCAATAAAACATTGCTTTTTACGGTGATTGAAAAACCCTTATCTGTTTTGACAATTTCTTGCTGAATGTCACTTTTGGGTAATTTTAATTCTTTGGGTTTTGAAAAATAGAAATAAGAAGTTTTATTGTCGAATTTAGTGATTAAAACAGTCGATTTTTTATCAATTTTATCCAAAGGAAAATGATAAAATTCCTGACTACTATTTTCTAATACCTCAATTTCTTTAGCATCTGACCAAATTTCATTTCCATAAAAATCAATAATTTTTAGTTGTATTGTTCCTTTAATGGGTAGAAAAGTATCATTGGTAATAAAGGTTTTCACCTTATTTTTTTCAATAATTGAGGAGATCAACACATTTTCAAAAGCATTTTTCACTTTATATTGCAACGCTTTCCAATTGCCAAAATAATCAATTCCTGACCAAGAAATTGCTGGCCAAACATCATTTAGTTGCCAGTATAAAGTGCCCATATTATAAGGTTTTGCTCTTCTTTGCGCTTCAATTCCCATCACAATTCCTTTGGCTTGCAACAACTGACTTACATACACATAATCTTCCTCTGAAGTCGGAATTTTGTAATCACGTTTCATATATTTTTCCATCAATTCAAAACCTTTTACATGTTTTTGATGTGATGTAATAGCTTCCGTTTTTAAATCAATATCATCATTTTGATTGATGTATTTGATGGTTTCAAAACTTGGAAACGATTGAAAACCAAACTCACTCATAAATCTTGGAACTTTTTGTAATAAATGTTCAAAAGGATATTCATCATGCCAAATCCACCAATCATGAGCATCACCTTCTGAAATGTATTTTGGATTTCCTCTGCCATATTTTGGGGAAGTTTCCCAATAATCTGTGTTGCTATATTTTGCAACAATAGAAGGTAAAATGGAATCAAAAAGCATCAAGTAATTGTCCCAAATTTCTTTTTTTTCTTTTTCTCCTCTGTTTTCTTGCCATCCCCAACGTTTCCAAGCTTCAGAATTTTCATTATTTCCACACCATAAAGCAATTGATGTATGATTTCGCAATCTTTTTACTTGATATTCCGCTTCTTCAGAAACATTTTTAAAAAATGCATTATCTCCTGGATACATGGCACAAGCAAACATAAAATCTTGCCAAACCCAAATGCCTTTTTCATCACACAAATCATAAAAAATATCTTTTTCATAAATGCCTCCACCCCAAACTCGCAACATATTCATATTAGATTTTACAACATCTGAAAGCAATTTTTCATAATGTTGATTGGTCACTTTATCTTGAAAACTATGCAATGGAATTAAATTTGAGCCTTTTGCATACACTGGTTTTCCATTCAATTCAAAATAAAATGATTGTCCAATGGAATCTTTTTGAGCAATTAATTTGATAGTTCGAATTCCTTTTTTGATGATTTTTTGATCTAATAATTTGTTTTTTCGATACAATTTAAAATCAAATGTATATAGATATGGATTTCCTAAATTGTGAGTCCACCAAAGTGTTGGGTTGTCAATTTTAATGGGAATTGTCAATTTATTTTCGCCTTTTTTGAGATGAATTCCAGTAATTATTTTTTCGGAATCAATCATTGTTTCTAATTCAACAAATTTTTCAACCTCACTTTCAATACTGATATCTGCAGACAAAAAAGCTTTTTTAGATGTTAAAGTATCTTGTTTGATATACACATCTGTAATGATTACGTCATCCCAAGTTTTTACATAAACTTCTTTCCAAATTCCATAAGAATTTAATATTGGTCCCCAATCCCAGCCATATTGAAATTGTGCTTTTCGAGTGAAAACTCTCTCCTTTACAGGCAATTGATACCAAATTTCAGCTTCTTTTTCCAACTCAATTTCAGTGAAATTTTTAAAAACAACTCTTAGACTATTTGTTTCTTGAGCACTTTTTTTAAAGTCAATGGTATATTTTTTAAAAGCGTTATCTGCTTTGAGAATGATAGAATCATTCAAAAAAATGGTTGCATACGTGTCTAAACCCTCAAAATGAAGTTCAATATTCTTTTTCTTTAATTCTTTTTTAGAAAGTGAAAAAGTGGTTTTGTATTCCCAATCTTTTTTCGAAACCCATTGAACACTATCTTCATTGGTTTTGATGAATGGATTGACGATAATTTCGTTTTCCATCAAATCTGAAAAAATATTTCCGGGAATTGTAGCTTTTTTCCAATTTAAAGTGTCAGTTCCTTTAAATTCCCAATTTTCATGAATTGTAATTTTTGTAGGAAGGTTATTTTTTGTTTTGCAACTAAAAACGAAGCTGATTATTGCAAGAAATAGGATTTTTCGCGTCATTTAATGATTTTTAAAATTTCCTGAATGGTATTCATGTCTGAAACAGTTTGTGTAGTTTTATCAAAAAAAACGGTATTTTCTCTTATTTTTTTTGAAGCAGATGTGTGAATTTCTGTAAATCCAGCATTTTTAAATTGTATACAATTCTCTTTATTGATGCCACTTCCAGGCATTAGAATCACCTTGTTTTTTGCCATATTTTGCAGTTCGATTAAAAGATCCATTCCGTCAATCGCTTTTTCTTTCAATCCTGAAGTTAAAATTCTATCTACTTTCAGTTGAATTAATTCTTCCAAAGTTTTTTTTGGATTTTCAACCACATCAAAAGCTCTATGAAATGTGAAAGATAAGGGTTTTGAAATGGAAATTAATTCTTTTGTTCTCTCCATATTTATAGTGTTGTCCGAATTCAAAATTCCGGAAACAATTCCTTGAAACCCCATTTTTTTACACATCAAAATGTCTGTTTTCATTTGCTCAAATTCTGAGTCAGTATAGCAAAAATCACCACTTCTTGGTCTGATTAACACATGTACAGGAATTGAGATGTTTTCAGCAATTTTTTGCAATACTCCATAACTTGGTGTAATTCCGCCAACAGCCAATTCTGAACAGATTTCTATTCTGTCTGCTCCAGCTTTTTGAGCGTTTATGGCTGATTCATAAGAGTTTGCGCAGATTTCTAACAGCATTATTCAATAATTATTTCATCAATAAACGTCCAAGCTTTGTTTCCTGCACCTTGTTTTCCTTCAGGAATTATTCCGTAATTTGGAATAAATATTTTTATTTTTTTGGCTTTCATATGTTGTCCAATGATTATTACACTTACTAATAAATCTTTATTTTTTTCTAATTTTATTTCAAATGGATATTTGCTATCATCACGATATAACAAAACTTTTTTAGGCGCATAAATCCATTGTCCATTTCCATTGTGAAATCTTGTAAAAATTGAGTTTATTTCTGTTGGTTTATCAAATTCAATTGTAATTTCAACATCATCACCCGAAAAACCCAACCATTCTTTATCTCCAAAACGTTTGTTATTTCCTGAAATTCCATTGATCAATGCTTGTGTTCCTCCAGCATTATACGCTTTATGAGGAGCAACATTTAAAGTGATTTTTGCGCCAACAGCTTTGTGTAAATTGATTTTTTGTTCAAAAATACTTCCCAATTTTGTACCTTCTTTATTAAAAACAGCCGCTTTTAAGGTTTGTGATTTTTCAATAAAAATTGGTTTTTCATACATTTTTGAATTGCTATTGGGTTCAGAATTATCAGTTGTAAAACGAATGTCTTTTCCTTTTGTGATGGTTTCAAATTCATAGAAAACTTTTTCATTTTTATTAATGAATTCTCCTTTCACTTCATACAAATGATTGGCATATTGTACATTTTTTGCGTCCAATCTTTTGTTGAAAAATTCCAAACGACGAATAAAATCATCATAATTTTTATGTTCTTTTGCACTCCAAACAACTTCAGCTAAAGCAATGATTCTCGGAAAAACCATATATTCCACTTTTTCTGGAGTTGACATATATTCTGTCCAAACATTTCCTTGAGCGCCCAACACAAATTTGGCTTCTTCTTTGGTCAATTCTTCAGGAATTGGATTGAAATCATACACTTTTTCTAAAGGTAAAAATCCGCCAATTGCCAAAGGTTCGTTCTCATTATCAGACTGATAATAATCAAAATAGCAATGAGAATTTGGTGTTAAAATCACATCATGTTGTTGTTTTGCAGCTTCAATTGCGCCCACATTTCCTCTCCAAGACATAACAGTTGCATTGGGTGCCAAACCACCTTCTAAAATTTCGTCCCAACCAATGATTTGTTTTCCTTTCGAATTGATGTATTTTTCCATTCGTTTGATGAAATAACTTTGCAATTCATGCTCATCTTTCAAACCTTCTTTTTTGATTACTTTCTGACAATGAGCACAATTTTTCCAACGAGATTTTGGGGCTTCATCACCTCCAATATGAATATATTTTCCTGGAAATAATGGAACAACTTCATCAATTACGTCTTCTAAAAATTGAAAAGTGGTTTCTTTTGTGCAATAAATATCTTCAAAAACACCCCATTTTGTAGCAACTTCTAGTTGGTTTCCAGTGCAACCCAATTCAGGATACGCAGCAATGGCAGCTTGAGAATGTCCAGGCATTTCTATCTCAGGAATCACTGTAATTTGTCTTTCAGAGGCATATTTTACAATCTCTTTAATTTCTTTTTGCGTGTAAAATCCGCCATATTTTTTTCCATCAAATTGATGTGGTTCATCAGAATAATGACCTATCAAAGTTTCATTTCTAAAAGCGGCAATTTCTTGCAATTTGGGATATTTTTTAATTTCAATTCGCCAACCTTGATCTTCTGTTAAATGCCAATGAAACGTATTCATTTTCAACAGTGCCATCAAATCCAATTGTTTTTTGATAAAATCTACTGAGAAAAAATGACGCGCTACATCCAAATGCATCCCTCTGTATGCAAATTGTGGAGCATCTTGAATTTCTAAACATTGAATCGAAATTGATGTTGATTTATTTTCAATGGGTAATAATTGTATCAAACTTTGCACAGCATAAAACGCTCCTTTTGAGCTATTTGCACGTATTTCTATCTTGTTTTTATCGATTTTCAACAAATATCCTTCCTCATTTTTAATGGAATGATCTTTGATAAAAAGAATTTTAGTGTCACTTTTTTTAGATGAAATTTTCAAATGAAATTGTTCTTTAACATACGATTTTAAAAACTGTGCAACATTTCCAAATTCCTGTATTGTCTCCAAAGAAGTAGCTTCATTCAATTCAAAAACGCCATTATTTAGTTGCTGAAAAAGAGGTTTAGGAATGATGTTTGGTTGAATGATGTTTGCTTCTTTTTTTTGACAATTTACCATTCCTAGTAGAAAAAAAAGAATAAAATAGGATTGAATTTTCATTTTCTGTTATATTTGATACGAATTTAACAATCTATTTTAATGAAACTTAAAAATGCTGCTTTTTTTATTGCACTATCTTTAATTTTAAGTTGCCAACAATCCACTAAATTACAAAAAGATTCTCAAGATAAACGTCTTATTTCGTTCGTAAATCCATTTATTGGAACAGGAGGTCATGGACATACGTTTCCAGGAGCAACTTTGCCTTTTGGGATGATGCAACTTTCACCAGATACACGTTTGGATGGTTGGGATGGCTGCTCAGGATATCATTATTCTGACAATGAAATTTATGGATTTTCACACACTCATTTGAGTGGAACAGGTGTTTCTGATTATGGTGATATTTTGTTAATGCCCACAAATAAAGCAATTTTGAACAATGGTTCAGATGGAAAAGAAGGCTATAAATCGAAGTTTTCTCATGAAAATGAAATTGCGGAACCTGGTTTTTACAAAGTGCTTCTAGAAAATACCAATATTGATGTTGAATTGACAGTTTCTAAAAGAAGTGGCATTCAAAAATACCAATTTCCAACATCAGAAAATCAAGTGGTTATTTTGGATTTAACACATAGAGATGAACTTATAGCTCATGAAATTAGCTTGGGCGAAAAGGAAATTAGCGGTTATCGATTTTCAAAAGCTTGGGCTACAGATCAACGATTGTTTTATCAAATCAAATTTTCTCATCCTATAAAAGAATTGATAAAAGATGATACTATCAACCCGAAAAAAATGGCAATTGAATTCATCAATCCAAAAAATGATCCAATTATTGTGAAAATTGGAATTTCAGCTGTGGATATTGAAGGTGCAAAGCGAAATTTAGAACAAGAAATTGGGAATAAATCGTTTGAAGAAGTTAAAAAAATTGCACAAGAAACTTGGGAAAATCAGCTTCAAAAAATTGTGATTGAAGATGCAAATCACCAAAACAAAGTGAATTTTTACACAGCAATGTATCATGCTATGATTGCACCAAATGTATATCAAGATGTGGATGGAAGATATAGAGGAATGGATTTAGAAATTCATAAAACAACTGATTTTGAGTACTATACTGTTTTTTCTTTGTGGGATACTTATAGAGCTGCACATCCTTTGTACACGATTATTGAGCAAAAAAGAACCAATGATTTTATCAATACTTTTTTAGCAAAATATGATGAAGGAGGTATTATGCCCATTTGGGATTTGTCAGCAAATTACACAGGTTGTATGATTGGTTATCATGCAGTTCCTGTAATTGCAGATGCTTTTCTGAAAGGCATCAAAAATTATGATTCCGAAAAAGCATTTCAAGCCATGAAACATTCTGCTATTCAGGATAAATTAGGCTTAGAATCCTATAAAAAATTCGGTTTTATTCCTGTGGAAAAAGAATCAGAATCTGTGTCAAAAACCTTGGAATATGCTTATGATGATTGGACAATTGCGCAAATGGCAAAAGCTTTGGAAAAGGAAAATGACTACAAAATTTTTATGGAAAGAGCACAGCATTATAAAAACGTTTTTGATCCAGAAACGAAATTTATGCGAGGTCGTTTTAAAAATTCTTGGTTTTCACCTTTTGATCCTTATGAAGTGAATTTCAATTATACTGAGGCAAATTCGTGGCAATACAGTTTTTATGTTCCTCAAGATATTACTGGTTTTATGAACTTGTTGGGTGGAAAACAAGCATTGGAAAATCAATTAGACAACTTATTTACCGCAAAAAATGAAACATCAGGAAGAGACCAAGCAGATATTACAGGTTTGATTGGGCAATATGCGCATGGAAATGAGCCCAGTCATCACATGGCATATTTGTATAATTTTGTGAATAAACCTCACAAAACGCAGGAAAAAGTGCGTCAGATTTCGACAGAATTGTATCAAAATACTCCAGATGGCATCTCAGGAAATGAAGATTGTGGACAAATGAGTGCTTGGTATATTTTTTCTTCTTTGGGATTTTATCCTGTGACTCCAGGTTCAAATCAATATGTTATTGGAAGTCCGTTGTTTGAAAAAGCAACCATCAATTTAGAAAACGGAAAGTCATTTACGATTCAAGCAAAAAATAATTCTCCAGAAAATAAATACATCAAATCAATCAAATTGAATGGTAAAAATTATGAATTTTCATATATCAACCATCAAGACATCATCAATGGTGGAAATTTGGTTTTTGAAATGACACATCAACCTACAAATTGGGGTACAAAAGATGCATTTATTCCGTCAACAGAAATTAAAGAACATCAAATAATTCCTGTTCCATTTATTGAAAAGGGAGAAATCGCTTTTAAAAACTCGACTACAATTTCATTAAAATCCGTGGATAAAAATGCGGATATTTATTATTCTTTAGGAAGAGAATTTAAAAAATATAGCAACCCTTTTTCAATTTCAGAAGCAATATCTTTGAGTGTTTATGGTAAAAAAGGAACTCAAAAAAGTGCTATAATAAAAACCGATTTTTATAAAATAGACCCAAATATCAAAATCGAATTAAAATCCGAATACGCTAATCAATACAATGCAGGAGGAAATAATGCCTTGATTGATGGCATTTTAGGAACTGAAGATTTTAGAACAGGCACTTGGCAAGGATATTTTGATACGGATTTGGAGGCAATTGTTGACCTTGGAAAAATAAAAATGATTGATAATTTACAGATTTCTTTCTTGAAAGATCAACGAAGTTGGATATTTTTGCCCAAAGAAATGCAAATTTATACTTCAATTGATGGGATAAAATATGCTAAACATACAACTTGGCAATTTCCAAACCCAAAAAATGAAGAAAAAGTTGCTATTGAAAAAGTAGCAATTTCAAAATTAGGCAAAGCTCGATTTTTAAAAATTATTGCAAAAAAAATTGGCAAACTTCCAGAATGGCATTTAGGCTTTCAAGATGATGGAAGAAGTTGGTTGTTTGTTGACGAAATTCAAATAAAATAAAATTCTGAACTAAATTCAGTACACAATGAAACGTAGAAATTTTTTAAAAAAGGCATCAGTAACAGGTTTAGGGTTGGTTGCTGTTTCATCAACTCTTTTCAGTTTTAAAGAAAAATCTGAAAAGAAATCAATGATTTCTCCTTCAAAACCGATAAAACCTTTAGTCATTGCCACTTGGGATACACCTTTGGCAGTTGAAACTGCTGCAAAAGTGTTGGAAAAAGGAGGTTCTGCTTTGGATGCTGTTGAGCAAGGTTGTAGGATTGAAGAAGCCAATGAAAATGGGCAAACTGTTGGAAAAGGAGGCTTGCCAGACAGAGATGGAAATGTCACTTTGGATGCCTGTATTATGGATGAAAAGGGAAATTATGGAGCGGTTTTGGCAGTAAAAAATATCAAACACGTTACTTCTGTGGCTCGAAAAGTAATGGAAGAAACGCCACATGTAATGTTGGTTGGGCAAGGAGCAGAAGATTTTGCAGTTGCTAAAGGATTTGAACGTGAAAATTTATTGACAGAAGCATCCAAAAAAGCGTGGGAAAAATGGAAAGAAACGTCCAAATACAAACCAATTATCAATATTGAAAATCATGATACGATTGGAATGTTGGCAATTGATAACAATGGCAACATTTCTGGAGCGTGCACTACAAGTGGTTTGGCTTATAAAATGGCAGGTAGAGTAGGAGATTCACCCATAATTGGAGGTGGATTGTTTGTTGATAACGAAATTGGAGGCGCAGCAGCAACTGGTTTGGGCGAAGAAGTTTTGAAAACTGTAGGAAGTTTTTTAATTGTGGAATTGATGCGACAAGGAAAATCACCACAAGAAGCTTGTGAAGAAGCCATTTCAAGAATTGTGAAAAAACCAAATAGTGATTTTAGAAATTTTCAAGTGGGCTATATTGCTGTAAATAAGCAAGGTGAATTTGGTGCATATTCCATTCACGAATGGTTTAGCTATAATTTGTATAAAGAAGGTGTGAATAAAAATATCAAATCTGATTTTTTTAATAAAGGATAAATTATGAGTTCATCAACTAAAAATTCCTACAAAAGTGCTTTTCTATTTTTAACAACCTTATTTTTTCTTTGGGGATTTATCACTGTTTTAGTGGATAGTTTAATACCAAGATTGAAAGATATTTTTGAAATGTCGTATGCAAAAACAGTGTTGGTTCAGTTTGCATTTTTCACTGCTTTTTTTGTTTTTTCTTTACCAGCAGGATTTATTTTGTCAAAAATTGGGTACAAAAAAGGAATCGTTTTTGGATTGTTAACCATGGCTTTGGGTTGTTTGTTATTTTTTCCAGCTGCTGAATATCGAAATTTTTCCTTTTTTCTGATAGGATATTTCACCTTGGCAGGAGGAATTACGGTGTTGCAAGTGGCTGCAAATCCTTATGTTGCGTTGTTGGGAAGTGAAAATGGCGCTTCAAGCCGTTTGAATTTGTCACAAGCTTTTAACTCTTTAGGAACCACAATTGCGCCCATAGTTGGAGCCTTATTTTTGTTGAGTGATTCCGTAAAATCATCTTCTGAAATTGCGTTACTCAATGAAGTTGAGCGGAAAAAGTATTACATTTCAGAAGCAGCAACTGTTCAAACTCCGTTTTTGTTGATTGCGCTTTCTATTTTCTTATTAGCGATTATTTTTGCATTTATCAACTTACCAAAAGTGATGCAAGTAAGTCCAAAAGGAGGATATATGACGTTGCTTAAAAAGAAATCATTGTTGATGGGTGCTTTTGGGATTTTTGTGTATGTTGGCGCAGAAGTGGCTATTGGAAGTTTTTTAGTGAATTATTTTTTTGAGATGAATTTGGCAACCATCATTTCAGAAAATCAACTCATGATGCAAATTGCAAACACCATTGCAAACACGTTTAATAAAACATTTACAGATGCAGACCCAAAATCATTGCTGGGAATTTTTGTGATTTTTTATTGGGGAGGAGCTATGATTGGAAGATTTGTAGGTTCGTATTTAACAAAAATCATGCTTCCAGGAAAAGTGTTGAGTATCTTTTCATTTTTTGCAATTTTCATGATTTTAATCTCCATAAATACGGATGGATTATTGTCTATGTGGTCAATGTTAGCTGTTGGATTGTTCAATTCCATCATGTTTCCGACGATTTTTACGCTGAGTTTAGAAGGTTTAGGAGATTTAAAAGCACAAGCCTCAGGTTTGTTGTGTATGGCAATTGTGGGTGGTGCCATTATTCCTTTTGCCTTTGGAAGTTTGATAGATCATTTTGGATTTAAAACCGCATTTGTATTGACAATTGGGTGTTATGGGTATATTTTATTTTTTGGGAGGGGTAAAGTTAAACTGATTTAGAATATTTTTTTGAAAACATTTTATCAAAATGTTATTCTGAGTAACTATTTAATAATAACTGATTTTTCTACTAAACTTTATAAATTTATATTGAATAATTTTTTCTCTATTAATTCTTTATAATTTGTTTGAAATTGTGAATACCATATTAAAAATTCATCATTTCGTTCTGGTAATACTTTTTCGTAAAAATTTAAATATGTCATAATTAAAATATTTAAAGTATATACTGTGAAATCTTGAGCATCTTTTGGGAATCTAATCTGTATAATATCAGTTTGTCCATTTTTTCCTTGAACTAACTTATTTTTTATTAAATCAGTTGCATGAACGTTATCAGAAAGTTTTCTATAAACAATTTCATAAAGAGTATAATGATTTAATCGTTTTGCGAGTTGCTCTATGTCAGTTGGACCATTAAAAAGGCTATACCATTTGGGGTTTTTTATGATTTTTTTTGTTCTTTGATATTCTTCCTCAATTTTTTTATAAATAGGTAATTCTAGTAGTTCTATAGAGTTTTTTTTGTCAAGCTCAATTAAAGTCTCATCGCTAATAATTTCTTTAACGAATTTATCTTTTTTAATTTCATTAGAAAACTGTTTCCCAATTTGACTTTTTAAATTAAGTTTTTCAATGAATTTCAAATCTTTGTGAGCTATCCAAACATTATTAGACAAAGATCTGTTCTCTTGGTCTTTTTCTAAAAGGTATTCCAATCCAAATGAATTTTCTAGTAATGAACGAAGAAGTATTTTAGTAGGATCTATTGAAGAGTTTTTTATTAGAATTGAAATTGCGTCAGTTAACTCTAAAATATTTCTAAAGAATAGGATTGGAACTAAATGATGATCTCCACTTTGCATTTTATCTGCTTGCCATTTTAATAAGTGTGTTCCAAAATCAACAGCATTGTCAATAGTAGCCGAAAGCTTTTCTAATTCTGATTTTACATCATTTTGTGTTCTTGGTAAAATATCATCAATTGATTTAAACATTATTGTTATTTTTTCAAACGTTAAATTGTCTTTTAGAGTTAAACAAATCTAGTTTTTTAAAACGTATAAATCAAAAGGAAAAATTATAAAACAAAAAACCCAAAACAATTTTGTTTTGGGTTTTTGATATTTCCTAAAAGCTAAAAGCCAACAACCTATTTCTTCTTCTGTTGTTTGGCTTGTTGTTCTTGCGCTTGTTTCATTGCCTCGTCAATTCGTTGTCTAAACTTGCTGACTTTTACAGGTTTCTTTTTATTTTCTTCTATTTGAGCGTGAATTTTTGCTTCATCAATCACAAAATGTTTGATAAATAACATGATGAAAATGGTCAATAAATTTGAAACAAAATAATACAAACTCAAACTACTTGCATAGTTATTAAAGAAAAATAGCATCATAATTGGCGACAAATAAATCATGATTTTCATCATTTTTGCCATATCAGGCATGCCTTCTTGAGGTGGCATTTGCATATTTGCTTGCTGACTTTGGTTCATTTGCATGTAAAAGAAAATGGCTACAGAAGCCAAAATAGGAAACAAACTTACGTGATCTCCATAAAAAGGAATGGAAAATGGTAAGGTGAAAATCGTATCATAAGAAGACAAATCTGGAGCCCATAAAAACCCTTCTTGTCTCAAAGAAATATTGGTTGGGAAAAACTTAAATAATGCAAAGAAAACTGGCATTTGTAGCAATGCAGGAATACAACCTGACAACATGCTAACGCCCGCTTTTCGCTGAATTGCCATGGTTTCTTGTTGACGTTTCATGGCGTTTTCTTTTCCTGGATATTTTTCTAAAAGCGCATTCAATTCTGGGCGAATTACTTTCATTTTCGCACTTGATAAATACGATTTATACACCAAAGGCGACATGATAATTCGCACAACAATCGTCATTAAAATGATAATCAATCCGAAGTTTGATAAAAATCCTTTCAAAAAGTTGAAAACTGGATAAAAAACAACTCGGTTTAAAAATCCAAAAATTCCCCAGCCTAAATCAGAAATTTCAGCTAAATCCGTATTTTCATACTCTTTCAAAAGGTTATAATCACTTGGACCATAAAACCATTTCATATGATAATTCAATTCACCAGAAGTTAAACTTAATGGTGTTACTAATTGAAATCTTTTTGTAAAAACAGTATCAATTTTTTCATCTTTTACTAAATCAGTAGTAGACAGTTTTGCTTTATTAAAAGGAGTATCCGTAAGTAAATTACTCGTAAAAAACTGTTGTTTATACGCAACCCAGTCTACATCATTTACATTGTCTTCTGTATCAACCTTAAAATAATCTACATCACCTTCAGCCTTATAGTAGAATTCTGTATACATTGTATTCTCGGTCTTTATACTTTTTTCATTTCGGTAAGCATTCAAATTCCAACTTAAATTGATTGGATTTGAGGTATTAAAAACGCCACTCAAACCAGTTGAACGAATAGAAAAATCAATCATATATTCGTTCGATTTCATTTCATATCTGTACTCTAAAAACTGAGTTTCAGATACTTTTGAACGCAATGTCAACACTTGATTTTTACCGTTTTTAGAGAAATTTGGTTTAAAAAATAAATCTTTGGTATTTAAAATTCTGTTGTCTGTAGTTCCAAAATTGATATTGAAACTAGCATTATTATCTTTAATCAAATACAAAGGCAATGAATCATACCGCCTAAATTTTTTTAATAAAACTTCTTTTATTTGTCCACCTTTATTGTCAATCGTTAATTTGACCAACTCATTTTCTAGGATTGTAGTACCTTCTTGCGCTTGCATTGCACTCATAGCAAATGCGCCCAATTTATTTTTAAATTCAATTTCTTTGATGGAATCGTTTGAAAAAGAAGCAGTATTTGTTGGAAAAACCTCTTTTTTTGGAGCATTTTTTTTAGAAACTTTTTCAACACTTGTTGTGGTAGATTCTGGAGTAATTTCTGGTGCATTTGTATTGAAATACCAAAGCATAATCGCTCCTAAAAGTATCATTCCAATCAGCGAATTGTAGTCGAATTTTTTTTCTTCCATGTGTATGTATAAATGTCAATTTGTCAGCAAATCAAGAATTTTCTTGATAAAAACGCCACAAATGTAATTAAAAACCTAGTTTTAGTAGGGTTTTATGTTGTTATATTTTAATTTTGTTAGTTTTTCAAACACTATTCCGAAATTATTTTTTAGACTGTTTCAAGGCAGCTTTGATAAAATCGACAAACAAAGGATGAGGTTTTAAAACGGTACTTTTATATTCTGGATGATATTGTACACCCACAAACCAAGGATGAGTTGGAATTTCAATAATTTCAACCAAACCTGTTTTTGGATTGGTTCCTGTGGCAATCATTCCTGCGTCTTTATATTTTGTAACATACTCATTATTAAACTCATATCTGTGTCTGTGACGTTCTTTAATCATTTCAGATTGATATGCTTCAAACGCTTTTGAGTTTTTAGAAATTTGACAATCCCAAGCTCCCAAACGCATGGTTCCGCCTTTTTCTGTAACTTTTTCCTGACTTTCCATCAAATTGATCACAGGATTTTTACAGTCACTTTTCATTTCTGTTGAAAAAGCATCCTGCAAATTCAAGACATTTCTGGCAAATTCAATCACAGCCATTTGCATTCCTAAACAAATTCCGAAAAAAGGAATATTATGTTCTCTGGCATATTTTACAGCGCTGATTTTTCCTTCAATTCCACGATCTCCAAAACCTGGAGCTACTAAAATTCCGTTGACACCTTTTAATTTTTCTTCAAAATTATCGATTTCTAAACTTTCAGAATGCACCCATCTTATGTTCACTTTTGTCTCATTAGAAGAACCTGCATGAATAAAAGCTTCTGAAATGGATTTGTAAGAATCTTGCAATTCAATATATTTTCCAATCAACGCAATTTCTACATGAGAAGTTGGATTTTTGTGTTTTCTTAAAAACTCGTTCCACTCAATTAGTGCTGGTTTTTTTTCAGTTGATAAATGCAATTTTCTCAACACCACTTCATCCAAACCTTCTTCCAACATCAAATTTGGAACATCATAAATGGTTTTTGCATCAATAGATTGAATGACATCCTCTTTTTTAACATTGCAAAAAAGTGCCAATTTACGTCTGATATCATCTGAAATATGATGTTCAGTTCTGCAAACTAAAATATCAGGACTTACTCCACTTTGCATCAACATTTTTACAGAATGTTGTGTTGGTTTGGTTTTCAATTCACCAGCTGCAGCCAAATAAGGAACCAAAGTTAAGTGAATTACAATCGCATTTTCTTCGCCTTTTTCCCACAACAATTGACGCACAGATTCTACATAAGGTAAGGATTCAATATCGCCAACAGTTCCTCCAATTTCAGTAATGACGATATCATAATCACCAGTTTCACCCAAAATTTGAATTCGATGTTTGATTTCATCTGTAATATGAGGAATTACTTGTACCGTTTTTCCAAGGAATTCACCTTTTCGCTCTTTATTGATAACAGATTGATAAATTCTTCCAGTAGTTACGTTGTTTGCTTGACTTGTTGGAATGTTTAAAAAACGCTCATAATGACCTAAATCTAGATCAGTTTCTGCACCATCATCTGTCACATAACATTCCCCATGTTCATAAGGATTTAGGGTTCCTGGATCAATATTGATATATGGATCTAATTTTTGAATGGTTACAGAAAAGCCTCTTTCTTGCAGTAATTTTGCTAATGAAGCAGCTATAATTCCTTTTCCAAGTGATGAAGTTACGCCTCCTGTGACAAAAACGTATTTGGTATTGTGCATGGTCTTGTTAGGTTTGGGCAAAAGTAAGATTTAAAGATTTTATCACAAATAAAAATGTTGAAAAACATTCAAAAAAATGAAGATATTAGTTAAAAAAAAATATTTTTATTTTTTTTTCAAATACTATTTGTCAAAAATAAAAACAGTTGTATATTTGCCCACGCTTTAAACAAGGTACGTTTATGGCAAATAAAATTAGTTTAGAAGACATTTAAGATAAAAAGAAATGAGCAAAAGAACATACCAGCCATCGAAAAGAAAGAGAAGAAACAAACACGGTTTCAGAGAAAGAATGGCTTCTGCTAATGGAAGAAAAGTGTTGGCACGTAGAAGAGCAAAAGGAAGAAAAAAATTAACTGTTTCATCTGAATCAAGACCAAAAAAATAAATGATTAACAATTTGTTAATATATAAGGTGTTACTTTTTTAGTAACACCTTTTTTTATATCCAAACACTACTTATTTTTACAAACTTATAAATTTCAATTACTTATCATGCCAAAAAGAGAAGACCTAAAATCAGTTTTAATTATCGGATCTGGACCTATTGTTATTGGACAAGCTTGCGAATTTGATTATTCTGGCTCACAATCTTTACGCTCTTTAAGAGAAGACGGAATCGAAACTATTTTAATCAATTCCAATCCTGCAACCATCATGACTGATCCTTCTATGGCAGATCATGTGTATTTGTTGCCTTTAACAACAAAATCAATCATCAAAATTTTAAAAGAGCATCCTCAAATTGATGCAGTTTTGCCAACAATGGGTGGTCAAACAGCATTGAACTTGTGTATTGAAGCTGATACAAAAGGAATTTGGAAAGATTTCAATGTGAAATTAATTGGTGTGGATATCAATGCTATCAATATCACTGAAGATAGAGAACAATTTAGAAATTTGATGTTGAAAATTGGTATTCCAATGGCTCCTCAAGCCACAGCAACATCTTTCTTAAAAGGAAAAGAAATTGCTCAAGAATTTGGTTTTCCTTTGGTAATTCGTTCTTCTTATACTTTGGGTGGAGCAGGAGCTTCCATAGTATATAAAGCGGAAGATTTTGATGAATTATTACGAAGAGGTTTAGAAGCATCACCCATTCATGAAGTAATGATTGACAAAGCCATGATGGGTTGGAAAGAATATGAATTGGAATTGTTGAGAGATCATAATGACAATGTGGTGATTATTTGTTCTATCGAAAATATGGATCCTATGGGAATTCATACTGGAGATTCAATTACTGTGGCACCTGCAATGACATTGTCCGACAAAACCTACCAAAAAATGCGTGATATGGCGATCCATATGATGCGTTCTATTGGCGATTTTGAAGGAGGTTGTAATGTGCAATTTGCAGTTTCTCCTGATGAAAAAGAGGATATTATTGCGATTGAAATCAATCCTCGTGTTTCTCGTTCATCAGCTTTGGCATCCAAAGCAACAGGTTATCCTATTGCAAAAGTGGCTACAAAATTAGCGATTGGTTATACGTTAGATGAATTGGAAAACGGAATTACCAAATCAACTTCAGCGTTATTTGAACCCACATTAGATTATGTAATCGTAAAAATACCACGTTGGAATTTTGATAAATTCGAAGGTTCAGATAGAACTTTAGGATTGCAAATGAAAGCAGTTGGAGAGGTAATGGGAATTGGACGTTCGTTTCAAGAAGCCTTGCACAAAGCAACGCAATCTCTTGAAATCAAACGAAATGGCTTAGGTGCAGATGGCAAAGGATATACAGATTACAACCAAATTATCGATAAATTGACCAATGCAAGTTGGGATCGTGTTTTTGCCATTTATGATGCCATTGCTATCGGAATTCCATTGAGCAAAATTTATGATATCACAAAAATTGACATGTGGTATTTAAAGCAATATGAGGAATTATTTCAATTGCAAAAGGAAATTTCAACATACAATATTGATACAATTACAAGAGATTTATTACTCGAAGCAAAGCAAAAAGGGTATGGTGATAGGCAAATTGCACACATGTTGGATTGTTATGAAAGTGAAGTTTACAAAAAAAGAGACGAACTAAAAGTGCAACGTGTTTATAAATTAGTAGATACGTGTGCTGCTGAATTTACTGCAAAAACACCTTATTATTATTCAACGTTTGAAAATGAAATTGAAACTGCTGATGGTGAAATCGTCATTGCCAACGAAAGTATTGTTACAGATAAAAAGAAAATCGTTGTTTTAGGTTCAGGGCCTAACAGAATTGGTCAAGGAATTGAGTTTGATTATTGTTGTGTTCACGGAGTTTTAGCAGCAGCAGAATGTGGTTATGAAACCATCATGATCAACTGTAATCCTGAAACAGTTTCTACGGATTTTGATACGGCTGATAAATTGTATTTTGAACCTGTTTTTTGGGAACATATTTATGACATCATTCGTCATGAAAAACCAGAAGGAGTCATTGTGCAATTGGGTGGACAAACAGCGTTGAAATTAGCTGAAAAGTTAACTAAATACGGAATTAAAATCATTGGAACTTCTTTTGAAGCCCTTGATTTGGCTGAAGATAGAGGAAGTTTTTCAGAATTATTAAAGAATAATAATATTCCTTATCCTGACTTTGGTGTAGCAGAAACTGCAGATGAAGCATTGGCTTTGGCTGACGAATTGGATTTTCCAATTTTAGTAAGACCAAGTTATGTGTTGGGTGGTCAAGGCATGAAAATTGTCATCAATAAAGAGGAATTAGTAGAACATGTGGTTGATTTATTGCGAAAAATTCCAAATAATAAATTGTTGCTAGATCATTATTTAGACGGAGCCATTGAAGCAGAATCAGACTCTATTTGTGATGCTGATGGAAATGTGTATATCATTGGAATTATGGAACATATTGAGCCTTGTGGAATTCATTCAGGCGATTCAAATGCTACGTTGCCAGCCTTTAATTTGGGTGATTTGGTGATGCAACAAATCATAGATCACACTCATACAATCGCAAGAGCTTTGAAAACAGTGGGATTGATTAACATTCAATTTGCCATCAAAGATGATGTTGTTTATATTATTGAAGCCAATCCAAGAGCTTCAAGAACAGTGCCTTTTATCGCAAAAGCATACAAAGAACCGTATGTAAATTATGCCACAAAAGTGATGTTGGGTCACAATAAAGTTACCGATTTTAAATTCAATCCTCAACTAGAAGGATATGCGATTAAACAACCTGTGTTTTCGTTTGATAAATTTCCGAATGTAAATAAAAAATTAGGGCCAGAAATGAAATCAACAGGAGAAAGTATTTTGTTTATTGATAATTTAAAAGACGACGATTTTTACAATTTATACTCTCGAAGAAAAATGTATTTGAGTAAATAAATTTCGATGTATCATATTTGAAAAGCATCCATTTTTTGGATGCTTTTTTATTTATTCTACCAAAAGAGTTTTTCTGAAAAAATATTCCAGCTGCTTTCAGGATTAGACATCGTATTTGAAAATTAATTAAGTAGCTGTATATCAAAAACATACTATTGTGAATAAGCGTTGGATATAATGATATATTTCATTGTAAACTTGTTTCAAGTATTTTTAACCTTACTTTTGAAAGCTAGTAGCAATTACAACAGAAAATTATAAAAATATGGCAAAAACATTGTTTGATAAAGTGTGGGATTCACATGTAGTGAGAAGTATTGAAGGAGGTCCTGATGTATTTTTTATAGACCGTCATTTCATTCACGAAGTGACAAGTCCTGTAGCTTTTTTAGGATTGGAAAGTAGAGGAAATAGCGTTTTATACCCTGAAAGAACTTTTGCAACAGCAGACCACAATACACCAACTATCAATCAGCATTTACCTGTTGAAGATCCGCTTTCTGCGAATCAATTGGATGCTTTAGAAAGAAACGCAGCAAAACACGGAATTTCACATTGGGGTTTAGGCGATAAAAATAACGGAATTGTGCATGTGGTAGGTCCTGAAAATGGAATTACATTGCCTGGAGCGACTATTGTTTGTGGAGATTCTCACACATCAACGCATGGTGCTTTTGGGGCAATTGCTTTCGGAATTGGAACATCAGAAGTGGAAATGGTCTTGTCAACTCAGTGTATTATGCAACCAAAACCTAAAAAAATGCGCATTAATATTAATGGCAAATTAGGTTTGGGCGTAACTCCAAAAGATGTGGCTTTATTCATTATTTCTAAACAAACCACCTCAGGTGCAACAGGTTATTTTGTAGAATATGCAGGACAAGTTTTTAGAGATATGTCTATGGAAGGACGAATGACAGTGTGTAATTTATCCATAGAAATGGGCGCAAGAGGAGGAATGATTGCTCCTGATGAAAAAACATTTGAGTATATCAAAGGTCGTGCTTTGGCGCCAAAAGGAGATGATTGGAATAAAGCAATGGCGTATTGGAAAACACTTTTTACTGAAGAAAATGCCACTTTTGATATCGAATTCAATTATGATGCTTCCGAAATAGAACCCATGATTACGTACGGAACCAATCCTGGAATGGGAATGGGAGTAACTAAATCAATTCCTAATGCTTCTGAAGTGGAAGGTGGCGTTGAAACCTATAAAAAATCGTTGGGTTACATGCACTTTAATGAAGGTGAAAGTATGTTGGGTAAAAAAATTGATTATGTCTTTTTAGGTTCTTGTACCAATGGAAGAATTGAAGATTTTAGAGCATTTTGTTCGATTGTAAAAGGAAGAAGAAAAGCGGAACATGTGATAGCTTGGTTGGTGCCAGGTTCACATAAAGTGGTTGACCAAATCAAAGCAGAGGGTTTAGATACCATAATTACTGATGCAGGTTTTGAGTTAAGAGAACCAGGTTGTTCAGCTTGTTTGGCAATGAATGATGATAAAGTTCCTGCAGGAAAATTGGCTGTTTCAACCTCTAACAGAAATTTTGAAGGACGTCAAGGACCAGGTTCAAGAACATTGTTAGCTTCTCCATTAGTAGCAGCAGCTTCAGCAATTGAAGGTGTTGTAACAGATCCTAGAACATTGTTGGTGGGGTAAAAAAAGTTTACAGTCTCAGTTTTCAGTAGACTGTTTAATAAAAAATTTAAAATATAACAACTGCCAACTGTAACTGGCAACTGAATACTCAAAATAATATGGCTTACGATAAATTTGTAACATTAAAAAGTACAGCATATCCATTACCCATTGAAAATGTTGATACAGACCAAATCATTCCTGCTCGTTTTTTAAAAGCGACTGAGCGTGAAGGATTTGGTGATAATCTTTTTAGAGATTGGAGATACAATGCAGATGGAACTCCAAAATCTGATTTTCCTTTGAATAAAGAAATATATTCCGGAGGTAAAATTTTAGTGGGAGGAAGAAATTTTGGTTCAGGATCTTCTAGAGAACATGCTGCTTGGGCTATTTATGATTTTGGATTGCGATGTGTAATTTCATCAGCTTTTGCAGATATTTTCAAAAATAATTGTTTGAATATTGGTGTTTTGCCAGTACAAGTTTCTCCTGAATTTGCAGAGAAATTGTTTGACGCCATTTTTGCAGATTCTAAAACAGAGATTGAAGTAGATTTACCTTCGCAAACTGTAACACTTTTAACAACAGGTGAATCAGAAAAATTTGAAATCAATTCTTATAAAAAAGAAAATATGTTGAATGGTTTTGACGATATTGATTATCTAAAAAACATCGAAACCGAAATCACTGCTTTTGCATCAACAAGACCTTTTTAATTTTTTTTAGAATATGGAGCCCAGAAAAATTGAAATCATGGACACCACACTCAGAGATGGAGAACAAACCTCTGGAGTGTCTTTTTCTGTATCCGAAAAATTGACGATTGCCAAATTATTATTAGAAGAATTAAAAGTTGACCGAATTGAAATTGCTTCTGCGAGAGTTTCTGATGGCGAAATGCAGGCTGTGAAGAAAATCACTGAATGGGCAACTCAGCAAAATTTGATTGAAAAAATAGAAGTATTAACCTTTGTTGATGAAGGAAAATCAATAGATTGGATGCTTTCTTCTGGTGCAAAAGTTCAAAATTTATTGACAAAAGGTTCTTTAAATCACTTGACACATCAGTTAAAAAAAACACCTGAACAACATTTTTCAGACATCAAAAAAACGATTGAATTAGCTCAAAAAAACAACATCAAAACCAATGTTTATTTGGAAGATTGGTCAAATGGCATGCGAAATTCAAAGGAATATGTTTTTGAATATTTGACGTTTTTAGCTTCACAACCTATTGAACGTATTTTATTGCCAGATACTTTGGGGATTTTAACTCCATCAGAAACTTTTCAATTTATATCAGAAGTTCGTGAACGATTTCCTAAAATTCACTTTGATTTTCATGGTCATAATGACTATGATTTGGGAGTTGCCAATGTTATGGAAGCAGTAAAAGCGGGTGTAAATGGTTTACATCTCACAGTAAATGGAATGGGTGAACGTGCAGGAAATGCTCCTATGGCGAGTACAATTGCAGTCATCAATGATTTTTTGAAAGAGGTAAAAATTACAGTCAAAGAAACAGCACTTCACAAAGTAAGTAAATTGGTTGAGAATTTTTCTGGATTCAGGATTCCTGTAAATAAACCCATTGTTGGTGCCAATGTTTTTACACAAACTGCTGGAATTCATGCAGATGGAGATAATAAAAACAATTTGTATTTTAATGATTTAATGCCTGAACGTTTTGGAAGAAAACGAAAATATGCGCTTGGAAAAACTTCGGGAAAAGCAAATATTCAAAAAAATTTACAAGATTTAGGAATTAGTTTGAATGATGACGAACTGAAAAAAGTGACCCAACGAATCATAGAATTGGGTGATAAAAAGGAAGTCGTTTCTCAAGAAGATTTGCCTTACATTATTTCTGATGTGTTGGATAGTGAAGAAATTGAAAGAAGGGTAGTTGTTGAAAATTACGTGTTGGGTCATGCAAAAGGATTGAAACCCTCTACAACATTGATGTTAAAAGTAGAAGGCGTTTTGTATGAAGCGCATGCGCAAGGTGATGGACAATTTGACGCTTTTATGAATGCGTTGAAAAAATTATACAAAACTCATAGTAAAAAAGTCATTCCAAATTTGATTGATTATGCAGTTCGAATTCCGCCAGGAAGTAATTCTGATGCGTTGTGCGAAACGATTATCACTTGGAAAAGTGAAACCAAAGAGTTTATTACAAGAGGATTAGATTCGGATCAAACAGTTTCTGCAATCAAAGCCACTGAAAAAATGTTGAATATTATTTAAAAGCTTTTTGCTTTTAGCAATTAGCTAAATGCCAAAAGCAAAGAGCCAAAAGCCAAATTAAAAAAAATGAAATTAAAAATAGCCTTATTAGCAGGAGATGGAATTGGTCCTGAAGTGATTGACCAAGCAGTAAAAGTTTCGGATGCAATTGCACAAAAATTTGGACATGAAATAACTTGGAGACCAGCTTTGACTGGAGCTGCAGCCATTGATGCAGTTGGAGAACCTTATCCTGATGAAACACATGAGATTTGTATCACTTCTGATGCTGTATTATTTGGTGCCATTGGACATCCAAAATATGACAATGATCCGTCTGCAAAAGTGCGTCCTGAACAAGGATTGCTTAAAATGAGAAAAAAATTGGGTTTGTTCGCAAATGTGCGCCCAACATTTACATTTCCATCATTATTGGATAAATCACCCTTGAAAAGAGAGCGAATTGAAGGAACTGATTTGGTTTTTTTAAGAGAATTGACAGGAGGAATTTATTTTGGCGAAAAAGGAAGAAGAGACAATGGCGAAACTGCTTTTGACAATTGTGTATATTCAAGACATGAAGTGCAACGTTTGGCAAAAAAAGGTTTTGAATTGGCGATGACTAGAAGTAAAAAATTATGTTGTGTTGACAAAGCAAATGTGTTAGAAACTTCAAGATTGTGGAGAGAAACTGTGCAAGCCATGGAAAAAGACTATCCAGAAGTGACAGTTTCGTATGAATTTGTAGACGCAGTTGCCATGCGTTTGGTGCAATGGCCTAACAGTTATGATGTTTTGATTACTGAAAATTTATTTGGAGATATTTTGACAGATGAAGCATCCGTAATTTCAGGTTCTATGGGTTTAATGCCAAGTGCTTCAATAGGGTCTGATATTGGTTTGTTTGAACCAATTCACGGTTCTTATCCTCAAGCAACTGGAAAAAATATTGCAAATCCAATGGCTACAGTGTTGTCTGCAGCAATGATGTTTGAAAATTTTGGTTTGATGGCAGAAGGAAAAGCAATCAGAGAAGTTGTTGAAAAAGCATTATCCAATGGCATTGTGACCGAAGATTTATCTGATGGAGGAAAATCATTTGGAACAAAAGAAGTAGGTGATTGGTTAGCAGCAAATGTTTAAATAATCTAAAATCAATAATAAATGCTCTCATATTTTGGGAGCATTTTTTTTTGCTAAATTCTAACAATTGCTTTATTAATTTCAAAAAGCAATTCATCAGGATTGAATGGTTTTACAATAAATCCATTCATGCCACTTTTCGTAACACTCTCTTTAATTTCAGTAAAAACGGAGGCGGATAAAGCTAAAATGGGAATTTTTTTATCAAACTTTCGTATTTCTTTGGTTGCTTCATAGCCATCCATCACTGGCATTTGAATATCCATCAAAATAACATCATATTGGTTATATTTAATTTTTTCTAAGGCAATCAAACCATTTTCAGCAACGTCTACAATTAGCTTTTCCTTCTCTAAAATTTGTTTTGCAACTAAAATATTGTATTGATTGTCTTCAACAAGTAATATTTTCTTTCCATCAAAATCATATTCTCTATGCTCAGCTTCTTTTTTTAAGTCAATTTCTGTTGCCTTTTTTAAATTTATATTAAAATAAAAACGACTTCCCTGATTGATGTTACTTTCAACAAACACATCAGAATCCATTGCTTTTATGATACTTTTTACAATAGGTAAACCCAGACCTGTTCCACCATATAATCTGTTTGTTGCTGTTGATGCTTGTGTAAAATCTTCCCATATTTCAGAAAGCTTATCTTTAGGGATTCCTAAGCCAGTATCAATAACTTCTGTAGAAATCGTAACAGTTTTGGCATTTTCTTTGCTTTTTTTTATTCGTAATGTAACACTTCCTTTTTCTGTAAACTTAATGGCATTGCTTACCAAATTATTAATTACTTGATTGAATCTAACAACATCTAAAAGGACCAATGGAATGCCTTCTTCTATTTCTAAATTCATGACAATTCCTTTTCGAAAACAGGCTGCTTCATGAATTTTTTTTATCTGTTTTATGGCTGCATAAAAATCTGTTGGAATTTCATCTAACACAATTTTACTTGATTGCATTTTGCTGAAATCTAGCACGTTATTTAGTAGATTCATCAAAATTTTCCCAGAATAATTCAATGCTTTTATGTTTTCAAGTTGGTCTTTTCTGGGATTATTGTCTGCTAAAATATGAGAGAGTCCTATTACCGCATTTAAGGGAGTTCTAATTTCATGACTCATTGTACTTAAAAATTTTGATTTAGCATTGGAAGCTTCAAAAGCATCATCATGTTGTGAATTTACGTTTGATGCATAGCGTGAATTTAGTACTGAGAAATAAATCAATTGAAAAAGCACTAATAAAACTGTGCACATCATTGCTATAGGATAAATAAATTCGTCGGCTACTTTTACATCAAATTTTTGATTGGTAAATAAATTGAAATCTGTTATAAATAGCAAAAACCATAATAAAATTGGAAAAAGGGCAAAAATGAAAACAAATAATCGCTCTCTAGTAAATGAAAATATAAAATAGGGCAATCCAATTGTGAATATAAAAACAAATTCAACTCCACCAGGTTTTCCAACATAAGAAGCAATTATTGTTAAGCCTAAATTGATGGTTACCAAATAAAAAGGTCTTGCAATGGTTAGCATTCCTTTTTTTGCCAAATAGGCAACCGTTCCATAAAGAATGATATTAAAAGCTATATAATTTCTTAGCCAATAAAAATTGAATTTATGTGCAATGAAAGAACAAAAAATGGATAGCCCTATGCTTACAATGGCTAAAGCAAATACCAATTGGATTCTTCTTTTTGAAAATTCTTTCATTGAATGATAAATTTTATTGAGAGGTTGTTTTTTTGTTGACAAAAAAATCAATTTCTTTTAATAATTCTTTAGGGTCAAATGGTTTAAATATAAAGCCATCCATACCAGATTCATTTATTTTATCTTTAACTTCCATAAAAATTGATGCTGAAAGAGCTAAAATCGGAATTTCTTTATTGAATTTTCTGATTTCAATGGAAGCCTCATAACCATCCATAACTGGCATTTGGATATCCATCAAAATTACATCGTAAGTATTTTCTTTCACTTTTTCCACAGCAATTTCACCATTATTTGCAACTTCTACAATCAGTTTTTCTTTTTCCAGAATTTGTTTTCCAACCATAACATTGATAAGATTGTCCTCTACCAAAAGCACTCTTTTACCTTCAAAATTGTAAATATTTTTAACAGATTCTTTTTTCAATTCAGAATCCAATGCTTTATTTAGTACTAATTTAAAATAAAACCTACTTCCTCTGCCTACAACACTGTCTATTTTTACTTCAGAACCCATTGCTTCAATAATACTTTTTACGATTGGTAACCCCAAACCAGTTCCTCCATAAAGTCGATTTGTTGTTGAAGAAGCTTGTGAAAAAGCTTCCCAAATTTCCTTCAATTTTTCTTTTGGAATTCCAATTCCTGTATCAATAATTTCAGTAATTACAGTAACAGTTGTATTGGTTTGGCTTCCTCTACGAATTCTTAAAGTGACACCACCTTTATCTGTAAATTTTATAGAATTTGTCAATAAGTTATTGATTATTTGATTAAATCTTACAATGTCTAATAACACTATTGGTAAGTTGTCTTCAATTTCAACGTTTAATTTGATTCCTTTATTAATACAATTTGCTTCGTGTATTTTTTGAATTTGTTTTACACCATCATATAAATTTGTTGGAATGTTTTCTAAGTTAATTTCTGTTGATTGCATTTTACTGAAATCGAGAACATTATTCAATAGATTCAATAAAATTTTACCTGAATAATTTAATCCTTCAATATTTTCTCTTTGATCTTCTCTAGGATTTGTATCTGCTAAAATATGTGAAAGTCCTACAATTGCATTTAAAGGAGTTCTAATTTCATGGCTCATCATGCTTAAAAATTTTGATTTTGCAGATGATGCTTCTAAAGCTCGTTGTTTTTTTGAATAAATCCTTTTATAATGTGCACTGTTTAAGTAAGAAAAATATGCCAATTGAAAAGTGATTAAAAATAGAGTAGTAGCTAAAGAAAGAGGATAAAAGAATTTAGAAGCAATTTCAATATCTAATTTTTCAGTAGTAAACAAATTGAATTTTGTTATATAAAGTAAAAACCATAATAGTAAAGCAAATGTTGAGAAAATAGCAATAAAGTTTTTTTCTCTTCTGAAAGAGAAAATAAAAAAAGGAAGTGCAAAAGCAAATAGTAATAGAAATTCAATACTTCCTTGTTTTCCTATATACGAAGCAGTTAAAGTTACACTAAGATTGAACGTAATGAAATAAGTAATTCTTGAAGTATTTAATTTACGTTTCTTAACAATATAAGCACAGAAAATAAAAATGAAAGCAGATGCTAAGTGATAATATCCTAGCGTTGTGAAGTTAAATGATAATCCTATAAAAAAATATACCAAAGCAAAAAATGCTGTCACTAAAGATAGTGTGTAAACAAGTTGAATTCGTTTTGGTAAAAAATCTGACATCTTACATGTTTATAAAACATTTCTAAAAATACAAAATCTATCAATACAGTTGACAAAAAAAACCATCTTGATTTACAAAGATGGTTTTTATTTTTTTTTGATGTTTGAAATTTATTTTACATTCATCAATTCAACATCAAAAATCAATGTTGCGTTTGGTGGAATTACGCCACCAGCACCACGTTCTCCATAAGCTAAATCTGATGGAATTACTAAACGTGCTTTGTCGCCAACTTGTAATAATTGAATTCCTTCATCCCATCCTGATATTACTTGTCCAACTCCAAGAGTAAAATCTATGGGTTCTTTTCGTTTGTATGAGGAGTCAAAAACAGTTCCGTCTAATAATTGTCCTTTATAATGCACAGAAACTTTTGAGCCTTTTTCAGCTTTTTTTCCATTTCCTTTTTGTAATATTTGAAAACGCAATCCACTTGGAGTTTCATCAAAACCTGCAGCTACAGAGTCTAATAATTCTTTTTGTTTTCTTTTAGCTTCAGCTTCACGTTTTGCTCTTGAGCCTTCAAAATTTCTAAAAGCTTCAACTGCATTAAAGTTTTCTGCTTCAGCGCCAACTCTTATAATTTCAATGGACATAGTGTCACCTTGTGCAACAGCATCAACCACATTTTGACCTTCGATTACTGAACCAAAAACAGTATGTTTTCCGTCAAGCCAAGGAGTTGGAACATGAGTAATATAAAATTGACTTCCATTTGTAGCAGGTCCAGAATTCGCCATTGCTAATTTTCCTGGGGCATTATGTTTCAATTCAGCATGAAATTCATCATCAAATTTATAACCAGGATTTCCTGTTCCAGTTCCAAGAGGACAACCACCTTGAATCATAAAATCAGGAATAACTCTGTGAAATTTCAATCCATCATAATAAGGAGTTCCTTGAGGTTTTGACTTATTTTCTAGATTTCCTTCAGCTAAAGCTACAAAATTACCAACTGTTCCTGGTGTTTTTTCGTGTTCTAATTGTACTAAAATTTCACCTTTTGGAGTAGTGAATTTTGCGTAGATTCCGTTGTTCATATTTTAATTTTAATATATTATTTTTTTAAATTTAACATTGAAAAACCATAATTTATTCCAATGTTTAGATTTGATGAATTTACATTACCTAGAGGCGCAATTAATTTTCCTGCTGAGATATTAAATGCAAAGTTATTATTGAAATGATAATTGATACCTGCGGTTGGTCTAATTATTACGCCTTCACCAGTATCAACACCAGCACCTCCTGCAACACCGGCTGCTGTCTCTAAGAATAGAGATATTTTATCTTTAAAAAGTTTGTTTGTTATTGTTCCAATACCAAAAATTCCATGGGCATAACCACCAGATTTACCTTCGTAGGCAAATGAAGCTTCACCAAATAAATAAAATCTTTTGTTTAAATCATATTTAACATTTAATGCTATATGATTTAAATCTATTGCAGGACTATCTGTTTTAGCTACATTAAAATAGGTTTGATTTTGAACACTAAGTTGTATACCTTGAGTAATAATTTTATCACCTTTTTCATTTGTAAAAGGGTCTTTAGTTCCGCCACTTAGACTATAATATTTTAAACTAACACCAGTTGTAAGAGCTTCAAAAGAAGCACCAATAGATCTGTGATAACCTCCATGTAAACTTAATCCTAAGTTTTTAGAAAAACGAAGATCTACCCCCAAACTTGGGTACATGGTCAATCCATTTTCAGGATAAATTCTACCTCCTGCAGCTCCCAAACCAAATTTGGCAAAAAAATTAACATATTCAGTTTCTATAAAATTTCTTCCATAACCAAAAAACAGATCCATAAATCCAGAACGTAAACCACTATACATTGTATCTAAATGTGTGTATAAGAAAGAGTTATGTGTTAAGTAACGTTGATATTCGAATCCTACAATATATAAAATGTGGTTAATTTGTTCAGCTTGGTTAAAGTTACCGTTACCATCTGTTCTGGTATTTCCAATGGGAAAGAAAAAATCAAATTTTAGTTGTTGGACACTTTTTACTGCAGGTTTTTTCCAAAAATCATTTAAAAAATTATCGTTAACAGTAAATTGTTTGTGAGCGTTCGCATAAGAACCAGCTCTTATATTTGTAGGGATTTCTATAAAAAACGAAACATTATCCCCTGTTTGAATTCCTGTAAAAAAGTCTAAGTTACCATATTGTACACCAAATGAAATATTGTTAAATTTATATTGAAGTCCAACATTTGTATATAAAATAGCACCACCTCCAACTAGAGTCCTGAATCCACCACCTCCACCAAAATGAGCGTTTGCATCAAAAAATAAGTTTTTATAAATTGGTAAATTCAATCCCAAATTTACACCTAAAGTAAACAATCCTCCCTGATCTCCAAAAGTTGCAGCATGAAAACCAGCACCAGTGTATAACCAATCTGTTAAACCAATATTATAATTCAAACCCATTAATCCCATTTTTGGTTTTAATGTATATTGAGATCCATCAGAATAATTAAAAGTATAATCAGGTTGACTGATAAAAATATGGTTTAGTCTTATGCTATTTTTTAATGTTTTTGTTTGAATGTTGTCTATTCCTAAATTTTGGCCAATGCTATTTTTTATAATAAAAAAAAATAAAAATAGAGTAATAACTTTTCTCATAATCAGTTTATTTAAATTCACTTGTAAAATGCAATTTTACAGTTGGATATTTGCTTAAAGTCATTTGAATCGTAAACTCAGAATCTGCCAAGAAAACCAATTGTCCTTGCTTATCTTTGGCTAGATAACGTTGTTTTACTCTCAAAAATTCTTTGAATTCTTCATTTTTTGGATTGGTAGCTTCCACCCAGCAAGCTTTGTGAACTTGCAAGTTTTCATAGGTACATTTTGCACCATATTCATGCTCTAAACGATACTGAATTACTTCATATTGAAGTGCCCCAACTGTACCAACTACTTTTCGACCATTCATTTCAATCGTAAATAATTGCGCAACTCCCTCATCCATTAACTGATCCAAACCTTTGAATAATTGCTTGGATTTCATAGGGTCAGCATTGTTTACATATCTAAAATGTTCTGGAGAAAAACTTGGAATTCCTTTAAAATTCAAAATTTCACCTTCTGTTAACGTATCTCCAATTTTGAAATTTCCTGTATCGTGCAAACCAACAATATCTCCTGCATACGATTCTTCTACGATTTCTTTCTTTTCCGCAAAAAAGGCATTTGGACTCGAAAATTTTAGATTTTTTCCATGTCTTACATGTAAATATGGAGAATTTCTTCTAAAAACGCCTGAAACTATTTTTACAAAAGCCAATCTATCTCTGTGTTTTGGATCCATATTTGCATGAATTTTAAACACAAATCCTGTCATTTTTTCTTCCTTGGAATCTACCAAACGCTCTTCTGATTTTTTAGGTTGAGGTGAAGGAGCAATTTCTATGAAAGCGTCCAACAATTCTTTTACACCAAAATTATTCAAAGCAGAACCAAAAAACACAGGTTGTAAATTGCCTTTCAAATATTCTTCACGAGAAAAAGGAGGATATACTTCTTCAATCAAATGCAATTCTTCTCTTAACGTATTTGCTGCTTTTTCGCCAATTTCTTTTTCCAATGCTGGATTGGAAACATCCGTAAACTCAATGCTTTCAGTAATAGAAGTCTTTGATTTTTCTGAAAAAAGATTTAATTTTTTTTCCCAAATATTGTAAATCCCCTGAAAATCATATCCCATTCCAATTGGAAAACTCATAGGAGTCACATGTAATCCTAATTTTTTCTCAACTTCATCCATTAAATCAAACGCATCTTTTCCTTCCCTGTCCAATTTGTTGATAAAAACGAGCATTGGAATACTTCTCATTCTACAAACTTCTACCAATTTTTCTGTTTGTGGTTCTACTCCTTTTGCAACATCAATAACCACAATGACACTATCAACAGCTGTTAAAGTTCGGAATGTATCTTCCGCAAAATCTTTGTGACCTGGAGTGTCTAAAATATTGATTTTCTTATCTTTATAAATAAATGCTAATACAGAAGTTGCTACAGAAATTCCTCTTTGGCGCTCAATTTCCATGAAATCGGAAGTGGCTGTTTTTTTTATTTTATTATTTTTAACAGCTCCTGCTTCCTGAATAGCGCCTCCAAAAAGTAATAATTTTTCTGTTAGAGTCGTTTTTCCTGCATCTGGATGTGAAATAATTCCAAAGGTTCTTCTACGTTGTATTTCTTCTAAAAAACTCATTTACAAAATTTGAGGTGCAAAGATACAGTTTAGATTTGCAATTATCAATCTAAAATTTCAATGGTAATTTTGATATCTTCTATAGGCCATTCATCAACGCCAACTTTCACTTTTGAGATTTTTTCCATAGTTTCAAATCCTGAAATTACCTCTCCAAAAACCGTGTGTTCTCCATCCAAATGATGTGCGCCAGTTTTTTTTTGAACAATATAAAATTCAAATGGACTTGATAATTTTTCAGGGTTATTTTCCCATTCTCTAGCTGCAGCAAGTGCACCATATTTGTGAGTTCTGTGTTTTTTGAATTCGGGTTTTAATAAGTAATTTCCGTATTTACTTCGCTGTTTTTGGGTTAATAAATTATCAGAATTTCCTCCTTGAATGACAAAGTTTTTGGCAACTCTGTAAATCACAGTATTGTTAAAATACTTATTTTTTGTTAGGAATATAAAATTTGCTTTATGAACAGGAACGTCATCAAAAAGTTGAATTTTGATATTCCCAAATTTTGTTTTAATCATCACTTTTGTTTCATGATGCTCTTTCCCATAGGCTTCTAAAAAAGTTTCCGTGTTTTTGTTATTCAAACTATCTGCATCAATTGTGACTTTTTTTTCAGTTTTTCGCTGGATTGTATCTTTTTCAATAGTTGTTTTTTTCGATTCATTTTTTGAGGTTGTAGAAGTACATTGAATTGAAAAAGAAATTAAAATGAAAACAGAAAATTTATAAAATACCTTCACCTTTGCTAAAATATCAATTTGTTTTTCAAAGATAAGACATCAACATAAAACAATAGAAAAATCTAATTGTTTTAGCGATATTTTAAGTTTTTTATGCAATTAGTTTGGTTTATCTTTGCCAAATATGGAAGAATTAGTAATCCTAGTAGACGAAAATGACAATCAAATTGGGTTAATGCCGAAAATGGAAGCGCATGAAAAAGCACTTTTGCATAGAGCTTTTTCTGTTTTTATTTTTAATAAAAATGGTGATTTGATGATTCAGCAAAGAGCTGCAACCAAATATCATTCTCCACTTTTATGGACAAATACCTGTTGTTCTCATCAAAGAGCAGGAGAGAGTAATATTGAAGCGGGGCAAAGAAGATTGTTCGAAGAAATGGGTTTTTCAACCAATTTACAAGAAGTTTTCTCTTTTATTTATAAAGCGCCTTTTGATAATGGTTTGACTGAGCACGAGCTAGATTATGTTTTAATTGGCAGTTTTGATGGAGAACCTAACATCAATAAAGAAGAAGTGGAAAGCTATAAATGGATGTCTTTAGAAGATGTAAAATCAGATATTGAAAACAATCCTGACATTTATACGGCTTGGTTTCAAATTATTTTTAATAAATCATACGAAAAATTAGCAAATGCCAAAAGTAACCGTTCATAGAAAAGCGCATTTTAATGCAGCTCATAGATTGTATAGAAAAGATTGGTCTGATGAAAAAAACTTCGAAGTTTTTAGCAAATGCAGCAATCCTAATTTTCATGGACATAATTATGAATTGATTGTTTCTTTAAAAGGAGAAATCAATCCTGAAACTGGTTACGTGTATGATTTAGGGATTTTGAAAGACTTGATTAAATCAGAAATTGAAGATTGTTTTGATCATAAAAACCTAAATATTGAAGTTCCTGAATTCAAGGAATTGAATCCAACAGCTGAAAATATTTGCGTTGTAACGTATGAAAAACTTCGCAAACACTTGCCTTCAAACTTAGATTTGAAAATTACGCTTTATGAAACTCCAAGAAATTTTGTGAGTTTTGAAGGATAGATTTTAAAAATCAGTTCCATTATTTTTTATTGAATTGCTGCTTAAAACTGTTTTCTAAATAACCATAATTATAATATGTAAATCCTTTCAAATTTATTTTATCTCTTAATCCAGGTTCTTCTGCTAATAATTCTTTTCTAAATAAATTTTCTATATCGTCCAAAGTGTGTTGAGATAAATATTTTCCAATAAAATTCATCTCTGATGAAAAAAGAATATAAATATCTGCTTTTGATTTATAGTTCACTAGAATGTCTAGCCTTTCTTTTATATAATGAAATAAATTATCAGGATAGGTTGTGTAATCATAAACTGAAATTCTATCTGCATATTTTTCAATTTCATTAATTTCTTTTTCATTATAATTAGCTACATAAACTCCAACTTTTACTTTATGTTTACTTTTGTTTGCAAGAGATTTCATTTCTTTTAATGATTTAATGAAATAAGAAAAAGTTCCCTCTCTAGTACAAGGAATTTTATTTTGTTTTAGATAAGTTTGACAATAATAACCATCTTCTTTGTTTGACTCTATATTCCAATATTCATACTCAATATTAAAAATATCAAATTTTTCATTGGATGATTTTCTTGAATTATTATAAGGAACAATTGCATCAATAAAAAATTGAGATGTTTCTCCAGAAGCCGCTATTTGATAAATTCCATATTCTGTTTTTGCTCTGGAAATGAATTTAGCTAAAATTCCATTTTGCTTTTTATCAGACAATTTATAAACCTTATTAACTTTATTCAAATCATAAAGAATGATACTATTGATTTTGTTCTCCTTACAAAAGTCAAGTAACTTAGTTTCATTAGTATATGAACCTAATATATTCATAAAGTTATCAACATACATGATTCTTGATGCAGAAATCTTGAAAAACATCAACAGAAAAACGAAAAGTAAGAAATCAGTTTTTAGTTTCATTTTGAAAAAATTTGAATCAAATATAAATATATTATTTTGATTTTTAATTTTATTATTACTTGATGTAAAATGTTAAATATCAGATATTTAATATTTTTTATTGCGAGATATATTCAATATAGCTCATAAAAAAAAGTTTGATTAATTTCTATTATAGTAATAATAACTCACAGATTTTTCAAGATAAGAATACGTGTGATAAGTAAATCCTTCAATGTTTAATTTCTTTTTTAACTGATTATTTTTCGCATTCATTTCTAAGAAAAATAAAAATTCACCTCTGTCTAAACTTTCAAATTTAAGCCAATAGCCCAAATCATTCATCGTAGTTGAAAACATAATGCTAGCTTTTGTTTTGATGTTTGAGTTGAGAATAGATTCTAAATTTGTTTGAGTAGAGGCAAAGCAAAATTTAGGATCTTTTCCATTAGCTTGAATAATTAATCGATCACAATTTTTAGAAATTTCTACAATTTCATTTTGTGTATAATATCCAACAAAAGCATCAACTTCAACTTTGTGAGGTTTTCCTTTTGAAAGATTTTTCAGTTGTTTTAGATTGTCAATAAAAAATTTAAACGAACCTTCTCTGCCACAAGGAATGCCATTTTCTTCCAAATAATTCACGCAATAATAACCATCAATTCCTGATGCTTTGCTTGACCAATATTCATATTCTAGATTATAAATATCAAATTTTTCAGTCGATTTTTGACGTGAATTGTTGTAAACATTGATAATTTTCACAAAAAAATCAGCAGATTCTCCTGATGCTCCAATTTTTTTGATTTGATATTTTTGTTTGGCTTTTTGAATAAATTCCGCAAGAATATTATTGTTTCTTGGGTCAGAAAGTGTGATTCGTTTATTGACTTTATTTAAATCGTACAAAATCAATATTTTAATATTATTTTTTTGAGCAAATAAAAGTAATTTATCTTCTTTGGTAGGACTTCCCAAAATATCATTAAAATTATCTACATATAAAGTCCTTTCCAAACTAAAAGTAAAGTTTGAAACAATTATGAATACAAAAAGTATGAATTTTTTCCCCACTGAAAATTCAAAAAAATTGGCTGAAAGATAGCTAAAAATGCAAATATACTACCTCAATTAGTATTATTTTAACAAGCCTAAATAATTCTTAAAAAATTTACTTAAAATCAATAGCAACTTATTAAATATTATTTTTCTTTATTTTTAAAATATTGCTTTAATAATCTAATTCCTAATCTAGCAAATAGAATTATAGTTATCGTTAAAACTATTCCAAATCCGTCCATTATTTATTTCTTAGAGATTGAGTTTTCTATCTGTTTCATGATTTCTATGGCGCCTTCTTTATAGCCAGTTACAAATCTTAAATGATTTTTGACGGCCAACAAATTATGCGCAGCAACTTGAATTTTATATTCTTTATTTTCAGTAAAATACAACATCATTTCATCATTCGATTTTCCTTGGCTCCAATCAATAAACCAATCGTATTTTTTATAAGTTTCAATATTTCTTATAACTTCATTCTTTATAAACTCATTACTGTCCTCAAAAAGTTGCAAAAATGGTGTATAAAATTGTGAAATACTAATAAAAACTGAATCGTTTTGTATTTCGTTTTTAGAACTAAAATCTTTGACCATTTCAAAACCTTTCGTTTGTATCACAAAAGGTCTGTACCTGCTTGCTAAAGATTTTACAAATGGATACTCAGCATAATTGTCTTTTGTAATCTCATTATTGATAATTTTTTCGCTATTATTTTCAACTTCAATATAATAATCAATAATTATTGTAGCACTCAATGTATCGGTTTTTAAATCTTCATGTATGGTTCTTAAAATGTTTTTAAGTTCATTTTCTTGTTTTCGGTTTTCATTCCAATTATTGATTTGAAGTGCTAGTAAAATTCCAATAACTACCAATAAAATTTCACCAAAAGCATATTTTAAATACGAAATGTTTTTGGCTTCTTTTAATGATTTTAGTCTTATTTTTCGGAAGAATTTGTTCATTGGTTTTCCATTTTAGAGGAGTTTATAATTTCAGTCATTAGTATTTTTAGTTCTAAGTATCTGTTTATTAAAGCTTTGCTTAAAAAATAAAAGTTATCAACTCTATTTTCAAATAAAGGATCTTTTAACATTGTTAAATCGTTTTTAGCGATGGTTGATTTTTTTAAATCTTTCACAGATGGGTCTAAAGCATCTAAATTTCTAACAGAACCAAAAAGAGTTAAATATTCGATATAAAGAGACGCATACTCATTATAACCTTTTTGTGCAGTGTTCATTTTATCAAATTCTCTTTCCCATTTAAAAAGCAACGTTTTTAAGTTGTTATCTGTAAGTTTTGTAAGTGCTCCAGAATTTTTTAACTCAACTAAAACAAACGAACTTGGTGCCCAAAAAGGAGTTGTAAAAGTATTTGCTAACATTTGGTCAAATTCAGTTTCTGTAATTGGGTTTTCTTGAATTCTAAGTTGTAATAAAAGTTTTTCCAAACTTTCTACTAGAGTAGTCATTTTAAGAAGGCTACTATTAAGTTCAATTAAATTTTCTTTAAACTCTTTGTTCAAATTATTTAAAATGATTTGATTTTCTTGCTTGCTTATTCTTTCTTGATTCCAATTGTTAATCTGCAATGCAATCAAAATACCAATTACCACTAAAACTATTTCGCCAAAAGCATACACAAAATAACTTCGTATTTTAGATTGTTCAATTAATTTTTGTCTGATTTTCCGGAAGAATTTAATCATCATTGATTTTTTGTTTGTTGTTCTATTGCATGTATTAATTTTGATAGCTTATTATTCAATTCATTATACCTTCTTTGTAATCCTGTTAATAGATAATAACTGTCATTTATAATGTTCTCAAAAATAAGATTGCCTAAAATGGCTCGATTATCAATTTTTTCTAATTGACTATCTCCAATATCTTTTCCGGTTTTTGAAAATTGAAAATCTATTTTTCTCATAGATATTTTATCATTCCAAAAAGTAGCAATGTTTTCATTTATATGCTGGATTAATAAATTTTCAGATAATTCATAACCCTTTTGTAGGGTTTTAATTTGATACATAAAAACCTCAATACTATCATTTTTAATGCTCGATAATTCGCCAGATGATAAAACCTTATCCAAAACGGCAGTATTAAAATCATAATTATACACAGAATAAGTTCCTAAAAGCAAACTGTCAATGAAATGCTCATCTTGTTTTTGATAGTCTTTCCCTATTCTTTTTAATAATTGAACAGCACATTCTTTAGATTTATCAACTCTTAAAATAAATAAAGCTAATTCTTTTTGATTATTTTTTGTTTCATTTAAAAGTCTTTTTGAAACTTTCAACGCATTTGTTTTTGTAATTCTATTGTCATTCCAGTTATTTATCTGCAATGCAATCAAAATCCCAATAACCACCAATACAATTTCGCCAAATGCATACACAAAATAACTTCGTATTTTAGATTGTTCCAACAGTTTTTGTCTGATTTTTCTGAAGAATTTTATCATTGATACTTAACGTTTTATTTCTTGAACAATATTTTCTTTTAAATCTAACATTTCATCACGAATTGATTTTAGTCTCATAATAGTTTGCGACAATGGCCAACTTGTGAGTAAAAGTTTATCAAAATCTTTGTTATTATAGATAATATTTGGATTTTCAATGATAGTTTCATTGGTAATTCTTCCATTTAGCGTAACTGCTTTTACATAAAATAGGGTTGAAATTAGTTCCATTTTATTAAAAAGTTCAGCTCTAAATATTTCATTAATCCAGGTTTGAGCAAAAGGAATTTTATCTCCATACAATTTAGACAACTGATTTCTTATGCTAAGATTGCTTATTTTATCTATTCCACCCGATTTTATGGCTTCGTAAGGACTTGTATTGAGGTTTAAGAGAAATCCGTATTCGTGAATAATTTCTATGTGAAAATGTAACGAATCTTGTGAAATTGTAACATCATTTTTCATAATTCCTAGCTTACAAAAACTTTTCAAAGCATTTTCAAGATAGGGAATATTTCTGTCCAAGAGTGCCAAATCTGTCTCTAAAGCAACACTTACTTCTTTTAACATTGTTATTTCGTAAGCCCTAATTTTTTGATGCTCATTCCAATTATTTATCTGTAAAGCAATTAAAATCCCAATAACCACCAATACAATTTCGCCAATGGCATATTTAAAATATTTAGATGTTTTTCCTGCCTGTTCGGCAGACAGGTTTTCCATAAACAGGTTTTGACGGATATTTCTAAATAACTTTATCATTCTTTTTCTTTAAAATTATTGAGTATTTTAATTAAATCTTTTCGCAATTTTATATAAGCAGTTTTTGAAGTCCGATTAATATTATTGTGCCTTAAGGTTACTAAATAAAAGTCTTTTACCAATTCGTTTTTATCAACATTATTCCAAAACTCATCATAAAGATTACCAGATTTTATAGTGCTTATAGAAATATTACTAAGGTATTTGTAAGAAACAAGTGCGTCTAAATATTGATCAACTGCTTCTTTTGTTACTACAAGTGTAATTTGTTGTTGATTGTTTAACTCTATGAGTTGTGTTCTTATATTTTCATTAAATAAACCAATATCACCTGTAGAAAGTAACGTTTGAAAAGTAGCGGTATGAAAGGCGTCAATATTGTTGAAATAGCCTAAAAATTCGTATTTGGCTATTTTTACTAAGGTATCATAAGAAGCATTTGGTTGGCTTAATCTTTTGGTAAAATTATTGTGCTGTTCTATAGATTCTTCAAAAGAAATTAATATGTTATCAATACTTTCAATATCTTTATTTATGTCGTTGATTAAACTGCGCTGATAATCAATATGCTTTTTATTGTTTTTTCTGATCTCATTCCAATTGTTAATTTGCAATGCAATCAAAATACCAATAACAACTAATATAATTTCACCAATGGCGTATTTAAAATATTTGGCGGTTTTTCCTGTTTCCATAAGGTTTAGTCTTATTTTTCTAAAGAATTTAATCATCTTAATATTTTTCTGAATGTTTTATTTTTTTAATTCTCTATCAATAAGTTGAAGTACTAAAGCTAATTTTTCTTTTGTTAATTTTAAGTATGAAAGGCGTATTTCAAAAGTCTTATTGAGTTGAATAAGGTTGTTAATATAGTTCTGATTTTTTGTAAGCGACACAAAGTCTAATGGAATATAGATTTCAGATGCAACAACATCAAATTCATTTAATTGTAAAGATATGTTCGTGTTAATTTTGAAAAGTTCATTGGTTAGAGGATACATTTTATTTTCAATCTTATCATTCATCAAATCTTGTCTTGTCAAAATATTTACAAAGTCTTTTTCGTAAAGTTGAAGAATACCATTAAGAAGGCTATCATTCGCTATTAATTTAGCCATGCCATTTCCGATAAGTTTATAGCCAGAATTAGAATTATTGAAAAAACTTTTACGATGAATTAATGCAACATAAATTGGGAATTTAGCTACATATTCTTCGTTTTTAAGATTTGTCAATAGACTATCCATAGCAGCCTTATTGATGTTGATTCTTTTAATTAATCCATTAATTTCTACTTCGTTTGCAGTTAAATCTGTTTGTAGTTGTTTTAATAGTTTAATTTCCTGTTTTTGATCTTTTCTAACCTCATTCCAATTATTAATTTGCAATGCAATTAAAATTCCAATAACCACCAATACAATTTCACCAAATGCATACACAAAATAACTTCGTATTTTAGATTGTTCAAGCAATTTTTTTCTGATTTTCCTGAAGAATTTAATCATAAAGAACCCATTTTTCCATCACCATCAATGTCTTTTCCTAAATAGTTTTCAAGTGCTATCAATGTTTTTTGAAGAGTTTCGTTTGTTTTTTCTAGTTTTTTTTCTAGAAGAGCTACTTTTTCTTCTAAGTTTTTAGCTTTTTCTCCTTGTTCTTGAATTTCGTTTTGCTGAATTAAATCCCAAAAAATGCCCATAGTAAATTAGTTTTAGTGAATACCTGATTTTCAAATTGTTAGTTTTCCAAAGTTAATTATTTTTTTTACTAATTGATAAATCTTTTAATAACCGTAAATTTGCATCGAAAAAATACAATTATGAAAGATTTACACATTCTGAAATTTACACCCATTTTAAAAGATAAAATTTGGGGAGGAGAAAAATTAGCAACACTTTTACACAAAAATTCTGACAGAAAAGATATTGGCGAAAGTTGGGAAATCTCTGATGTTAAGGGAGATACTTCAATAGTTGCGAATGGTTTTTTAAAAGGAAAAAACTTAAAAGAATTGATTGCTGAATATAAAAGTGATTTGGTTGGAACAAAAATTTACACTCATTTTGGAGAAAAATTCCCATTGTTAATCAAATATATTGATGCAAAAGAAGCCTTGAGTATTCAATTGCATCCTCATGATGATTTGGCAAAAAAACGTCACAACTCATTTGGAAAAACAGAAATGTGGTATGTGATGCAGGCAGATGAAAAAGCCAATTTGATTGTGGGTTTTCAAAAAGAAGTCACTTCTCAAGAATATTTGCATCATCTTGAAAACAAAACGTTGACAGCTATTTTAAATATTGATGAAGTTCAAAAAGGCGATGTTTATTTTATTCCAACAGGAAGAGTCCACGCAATTGGAGCAGGAGTAATGCTTGCGGAAATTCAGCAAACTTCAGATATAACCTACCGAATTTATGATTGGGATCGTGCAAATCCTGATGGAACTTTTAGAGATTTACACACAGAAGAAGCCATTGATGCCATTGATTATTCTGCAAAAGAATCCTATAAAACGAGTTATTCAAAAGTTGAAAACGAGTCTTCAGAAATTGTTTCTTGTCCCTATTTTACCACAAATGTGCTTCCTTTACATGGAAAAATTGCTGTAAATCACAGTGATAAAGATAGTTTTGTGATTTATATGTGTGTGGAAGGTGCCACAACTTTTACATACGGGAACCAAACAGAAACGCTTGAAATGGGAGAAACGCTTTTGGTTCCTGCAAGTATCAAAAATATTGAAATTGCTGCTGAAAACCAGTCAGAATTATTAGAGGTTTATATAAAATAATTGAATAAAATGAACGTAATTGCAATGATTCCAGCACGTTATAGTGCTACTCGTTTTCCGGGAAAATTGATGAAAGATTTGGGAGGAAAGCCTGTTATTGTATGGACTTATGAAGCTGCTTTACAAACCAAATTGTTCAAAAATGTGTATGTAGTAACTGATTCTGAAGTCATTGCCAATGCCATTCAAAACGTTGGAGGAAATGTAATTATGAGTAAAAAAGAACACGAATGTGGTTCTGACAGAATTGCGGAAGCAGTTGAATTTATGGACGCAGATATCGTTGTAAATGTGCAAGGAGATGAACCTTTTATTGATGCAGTTTCTTTATCAAAATTGATTGATGCGTTTACAATCGATATTCATAATCAAATTGATTTGGCTTCTTTAAAAGTTCAAATTTCCAATAAAGAAGATATTGAAAATCCGAATAATGTAAAGGTAATTACAGATAATTTTGGATTTGCCATGTATTTTTCAAGAAGTGTGATTCCATTTCATAGAGATCAAGAAATTGAAGTGAAATATTACAAACACAAAGGTGTTTATGCGTTTAGAAAACATGCGTTAATCGATTTTTATCACAGAGAAATGACACCCTTGGAAGCTGCTGAAAAAATTGAAGCAATCAGATATTTGGAAGTTGGAAAGAAAATTAAAATGATTGAAACTGATGTGGAATCAATTGGAATTGATACAGAAGAGGATTTGAAAAAAGCAATTGAATTTCTTAAAAATGCATAAAAATATCAAAGTAATCGCTTTTGATGCTGATGACACGCTTTGGGTCAACGAAACTTATTTTAGAGAAGCTGAGCTTGAATTTGCGAAATTATTAGCACCCTATGAAACTGCAAATACCATTGATCAAGAATTGTTCAAAACAGAAATCAGAAATTTGGAGTTGTATGGTTATGGAATCAAAGGTTTTATGTTATCAATGATTGAATCTGCGTTGGAATTATCCAATTATAAAATCAATCAAAATGTGATTCATAAAATTTTGGATATTGGAAAAGATATGCTCAATAAACCTTTAGAATTAATAGATGGAGTAGAAGAGGTTTTGCAACATTTATATCCAAAATATAAAATCATTTTAGCCACAAAAGGTGATTTATTAGATCAGGAACGTAAGTTGGAAAAATCAAATCTATCCCAATATTTTCATCATATTGAAGTGATGACTGATAAAAAAGCGAAAGATTATCAAAAATTAATCAAGCATTTAGACATTCAACCTTCCGAATTTTTGATGATTGGAAACTCATTGAAATCAGACGTTTTACCTGTGCTTGAAATAGGTTCAGCAGCCATTCACATTCCTTTTCACACCACTTGGATTCACGAAGAAGTTTCTGAAAATGATACTTCTGATAAAAATTTTCACACTGTATTAAATATCAAAGAAGTATTGCCTTTCTTTTAAAGAAATAAAGTATCTTTGCATCCGTTAAAAACCAAATTATGGCAAGTATTAAAAATTTAAAAAAAGATATCAATTATGTTTTAGGTGACGTAATTGAATATGCACTGGATGTTGCTGCTTTGAAAAATCAACCAAAAAAAGGAAATGAAATTATTGACGAGGCAATCGTTACTTTTGATGATTTAATTGCAAAAATCAACACTAAGAAAGTTCAAGATAAAAAAGCACATTTTAAAATGTTAAACCAAGAATTGGAAACAAAAGCAAAAGGGTTGGTTGAAAAAATCAACAGTTTGTAATATTAACATTTATTCAACAGAAATTTAAGACCAACATTTTATAAAATGTTGGTCTTTTTAGTTAGATTTGTATCATCGAAATCGATTTCGAAAGTATTGCGAAATTAACTTAAAACTAAATATGAATATGGCTAGAGCAATGTTTGAGTACACAAAAACGGTTTTACAAAAAGTAAGTTTTAATTCGGAATTGTTTTGCAAGGAATTAGAAAAAGCCCTACAAAGATTGTTGCCTTATGAAATCAAAGAGTTGACAATTTGGCTGAAACAATTTACAGCAAACAAACCAGAATTATTTATTTGTATGACATTAGTCAAATAAAAAAAAGGAGCAATTTGCTCCTTTTTTTAATCTTTTTTATCTCCTTGATGGTATTTTCTGAGAAGTTTTCTGCTAAATTCCATTTCGGCAATTTGAAGTTTCATGACTTTTTTATAGGAGATTATATTTTTGATTTTCTGAACGAATTCTTTTTGAGATTCATACAATTGCTTGTCTGTAGCTAATTTTAAGTTGATTAATTTTTCAGCTTCTTTTTCATCCATGGCATCAACATCTCCTTTTTCTTTAATTGCTTTCATGATTTCATAGCGTTGTTTATATCTTAGCTCATGTTGTTCTTTGTCAAAAGAGTTATAGATAGGCCAAAACTTTTCAGCTTCGCTTGTTGTAAGTGCAAGTTTCTCTGTTAAATAAGCAATTTTTAAAGCTTTTATTTTTTCTCTACTTTCGTTTTTTTCTTGTGCAAAGGAGGAAAATCCTATAGTGATGCATAAAAAAAGACATGTTATAATTGTTTTCATCTGGTTTTAATTGTCTATTTCGTTCAGTAATTCTTGAGTGTCAATAGTTGTTATATAATCTTCTAAAGTTTCGGTTTTCAATTCAGCAAATGAAAAATCATTCAGGTTTAAAAATTCATCACCTAATACATTAGCAATTTCAGTATTTGTAAAAGTTTTTGAATCTAGCCAATTTTCAATATCATTTTGCGAAACAGAATCTAATGAAAATGTAGTGGTTTCTTTAAAAAAGAATGAATTTAAAGTGATGAATAAAGCTATAGATGCTGCAGCTACATAAGGAATAAATTTAAAAATTCTATTTTTAAATTGAATGACAGTGGTTTCTTTTTTTGTTACTGAAATACTATCTAAAATTCTATTTTCTAGTGAAATGAAATAATCATCAGGAGTTGCAAAGCCAGTTTCTTTGGGAAAAGAAGTAGTTGAAATTTCAGTAAAAACAGCTTCTTCAAGTTCAGTAAAATAATTAGTTGGAACTGAAAAACCTGAATTTTTAGCGGTTTTTGTGTCCAAATAATCAATACTATTTTTTAACTCTTTTTTCATACTTGTTTAGACGATTAAATTCTAAAAAGGTTTAATCTGTTTTTGATTTTATAAAGTGTTCAATTTTTTTAACTGCATGAAAATAAGACGCTTTTAAGGCACCAACTGAGGTTTCTAAAATTTCAGACATTTCTTCATACTTCATTTCGTCAAAATATTTCATATTGAAAACCAATTGTTGTTTTTGAGGTAAAGTTGCAATGGCTTTTTGTAAAATCAATTGAATTTCTTCCCCAGAAAAATAATCATCACTTTCTAAAGAACCTGCTAATTCTTTATACACATCTGCAATATCAATATTTTTTTCTTTGGCTCTTTTGTTGATAAAAGTAATGGATTCGTTCGTTGCAATTCGATACATCCAAGAATACAATTTGCTTTCTTGGTTGAAAGATTCAATGTTTTTAAAAATTTTTATGAAAGTATTTTGAAGTACATCATCAGCATCATCATGCGAAATTACAATCTTTCTGATATGCCAATACAAGCGTTCTTTGTATTGTTTTACCAATTCTCGAAATGCCTCATTTTTTGAGGAGGCATTTTTTAGTTGTTCGATTAAAGTAATTTCGCTTATCAAAAAAAATATTTTTCTATAAGACTGAAAGGTAAGTAAAAGGTTTAACGGAAATGTGGTAATATTTTACTTTTTACTTCTTGCTCTTGAATATCCAAATAAACGTTTTTGTTTTATAGTTTCTGCAATTCCTTCAGGAAGCATTTCTTCCCAGCCTTTTTCTCCATTCATAATCATTTTTAAAACGGTTCTTGAGAAAATATCTAAACTGTTTTTATCAAAATCTTTGATATCCACAAGGCGTCCATTATTTTTGAAAAATTTATACAATTCTTTCATTCTTGGGTGCACTTTTAGATTTTCACTGTTGATATATTCGTCAGTTTCTTGATCGTGATAAGGATACATATATACTTTCAAATCTCTAAAGAATAGTTTTCCAAAAGCTTCCAAAATTCCACCACTCAAATCGCGGTAATATTTTTCGTCAAAAATTTGAATTAGATTGTAAACACCCATTGCCAAAGCCATTCTTTCTTTGGTAAATTCGCTGAAATATTCAACCAATTTAAAGTATTGTTGGAAGTTGGTAATCATTACATTTTGACCTAGTGAACACAATAATTCTGCTCTGTCTAAAAAGTCCCGTTCATTTATTTTTCCTTCAGCTGTAAGGTTGCTCAAGGTGATTTCAAAAATGATTTGCGTTTTGTCTTTATCTACTTTTTTCTCTGCAAGAAATAATTTTTTTGAATTTTCAAACATGTCCATATTTACTTTCGTAACAGGTCTGAAACTTCCACGTAAAGCCAAAATATTTTTCTTATAAAGCACTTGAGCTGGTAATAAATTATTGCCATCAGGACCAAACATTACAGCATTTGTCATTCCGTTTTTCAGCAATTGCAAACTCATTAAACGATTGTCAACATACATAAAACGAGGTCCTGAAAAATTAACCATATCAATTTCCAATTGATGACTTCCTAAATTGTCATAAAAAGATTTCACCAATTCTTTTGGATTATCATTCAAATAAAAAGCGCCATAAATTAAATTTACGCCTAAAACACCCAACGTTTCTTGTTGCAAACGAGCGTCAGTCTCTTTAAATCGAAGATGTAAAACTATTTCATTATAACCTTCTAAAGGGTCTAATTGAAAACGAATTCCAACCCAACCATGACCTTTAAATGTTCTAGCAAAATCTATCGTTGTTACTGTATTTGCGTAACTGAAAAATAGTTTATTGGGATGTTTTTCTCTACTCAATCTATCTTCAATCAAATCCATTTCATGGCGCAACATTCTTTGCAAACGAGATTGAGAAACGTAACGTCCATCTTCTTCCATGCCATAAATGGAATCAGAAAAATCTTTATCATAAGCACTCATGGCTTTCGCTATTGTTCCTGAAGCTCCACCAGATCTAAAAAAATTACGAACAGTTTCTTGTCCTGCACCAATTTCTGCAAAAGTCCCGTAAATGTCTTTATTTAAATTGATTCTCAGTGCCTTACTTTTGGTATCAAGCACATTACTAATTTCTTGATCTCCCTTTAAAGAAATTGCCATTTTAAAACGCTTTTTGATTCCTACAAAAATACTATTTTTAAGGAGTTTTCAGCAAATTTATCTTATTTTTGTTTTGATGAATAGTACTAAAAAACTGTTAAACATTACCTTTCTGGGGACTGGAACTTCCCAAGGAATTCCTATGATTGCAAGCAATGACCCTGTTTGTTTGTCTAAAGATTCTAAAGATATGCGTTTACGTTCTTCAATTTTGATATCTTGGGAAGGTTCAAACTTTGTGATTGATTGTGGTCCTGATTTTAGACAGCAAATGTTGCGTGAAAATGTACAAAATCTGCAAGGTGTTTTTTTTACACACGAACATGCAGATCACACTGCTGGAATGGATGATTTACGTCCTTTTTGTTATCAAATTGGTGAAATGCCTATTTATTTGAATCATCAAACACTCAAAAATCTAGAAAAAAGATTTGAATATATTTTCACGAAAGTGAATAGATATCCAGGCGCTCCAAGTGTTACCCCAATTATTTTTGATGATCAGCCTTTTGTTGTGAAAGGATTAGAAGTGTGTCCAATCAATTTTTTACATGGAAACTTGACGGTTTCAGGATTTAGGTTTCAAGATTTTGCTTACTTAACGGATGTGAAAAGTATCTCAAAAAATGAAATCAATAAACTAAAAAATTTGGATGTTTTGGTGGTGAATGCATTGCGAATAGATCCTCATCCTACTCATTTTAATTTGCAAGAAGCGTTGGATTTTGTGAAACAAGTAAATCCTAAAAAAACCTATTTCACTCACATTAGTCATAATTTAGGTTTTCACTCTGAGGTTTCTAAAATTTTACCCAAAAATGTTTTTTTAGCTTTTGATGGATTAAAAATTCAAGTTTAGCGCATTGTAATAATTACAATCGTTCTTGAATCCAAGATTTGAAGCTGTAAAAATTTTGTGGAGCAACTCCGTGACCAACAGGATATTCATAATACACATTTTGTAACCCTAAGTTTGATAAAAAAGGACTGCTTTTTCTTGCCCAATCAATAGGTAATACTTGGTCAACAGTACCATGTGAACAATAATATGCTGTTTTTAATTTTATTAGAAATTTCTTTTGGCAGCAATTCTTGGTTGATATAACCGCTTAAAGCAATTACATACTGTACTTTATTTGGATAAAAAAAGCTCAATGAATAACTCAAAATGGCCCCTTGACTAAAACCCAATAAAAATGTTTTTGAAGGATTCGTTTTGTATTTTAACTGAATTTCATCAATGAATTTGGCAATCACATCAATAGACTTTGACGCTTGTTCCAAATCAGAAAACTTTCCATTCATTGCATCAAAATTGATGGCATACCAGGCATATCCACCAAAACCCATTTCATGAGGAGCTTCTGCACTGACGATTAAAAATTCGTCTTGTAATTCATTTGCAAATGAAAATAAATCTTCTTTATTGCTTCCATAACCATGCAATAAAATTAACAAAGGTGGATTTTCAATAGCTTTTTTGGGAGCTCTAACTAAATATTGTAAACTCATGATTTTTTATGAAAGAAGAAAATAGTTGTAAAATGTATTAATTTGATTTTCAGCTGTTTTTATGATAGTACAAGTTGGTTATTGGCAAATATCCCATATACTTTTCCTTGAAGATTTTTATCAATAAATGGACTGTTTTTTGAAGCTGACAAAATATTTTTAGATGTAAAAACAACTTTTTCTGTTGGATTAAATAATGATAAATCAGCGACAGCTCCTTCTTTGATAGAAACTTTTTCCAAACCAAAAATTTCTCTTGGTTTATGGGTTAATAATGGAATGAAATCTGTCAATTCTAAAACGCTATTTAACGCTCCAAAAGCACTTTCTAAACCAATGACGCCATTTTTTGCTTCACTGAATTCAACTTTTTTATGTTCTATATCAATTGGATTGTGATCAGAAGTAATGATGTCAATAATTCCAGATTTTACCGCTTTTTGCAATGCTTTTACGTCCTCAGAAGTTCGTAATGGTGGTGTTGTTTTAAAATTGCTATCAAAACCATGCAATTTATCATCTGTCAAAACTAAATGATGAACAGCTACACTACAAGTTACTTTCAAACCTTTCTTTTTGGCTTCTTTAATCAATTCAACAGAGGTTGCAGTCGAAATTGTTGGAATGTGTAATTTTCCACCTGTATGCTCCAATAAAAATAAATCTCTAGAAATCTGAAGGTGCTCTGCCAATGCAGGAATTCCCTTCATACCCAATTGTGTACTATTGATGCCTTCATTCGCAATTCCCTCAGCTGCAATGGAATTGTTTTTTGGAAAACTTAGCACTAAACCATCAAAATTTTGAGCGTATAACAATGCAATTTTCATCAAGTTGTCATTCGAAATTGGTTTTGCATAATCTCCAAATGCAATGGCTCCAGATTGTTGCATATCAAATAATTCAGCCAAATCTTTTCCTTCACAATTTTTAGTCAAAGCTCCAATTGGAACTAATTTTGTAGCGCTTTTTGCTGCCTTATTGATCAGAAATTCAACATCCGATTTTGAGTCAATTACAGGATGTGTATTTGGGTTTACGGCAACAGCTGTAAATCCACTTTTTGCAGCAACTTGCAAACCATTTTTGATGGTTTCTCGTTCTTCAAAACCTGGTTCTCCAAAACAAACACTTGTATCAAACCAACCACAAGAAATATGTAAATTTTCCAGTGAAACTATGGTTGTATCTGAAGAAACTTCAATAGTAGTGTCAATTTTTTCTATAATACCATTTGCAATTAAAACATCTTTTTTTTGAGAGTGAAACTGACTTTCAACATCTATAATGGTTGCGTTTTTAAGAAGTGTTTTCATGGTTTGTAGAATTTCAGAATTAAAATTTCTAAAAACAAAGATACAATTGCCAAGGCTAAAAACCATTTCCAAAGTGATTGAACTTCGTTTTTTTTCTTGATGTTTTTAAAAACACTCGAAACAGCATCAGAAACTGTGATGTTTGGATTCGTTTTTTTAAGTTGAGTAACATCTAAAAATTGGAGTAAACTCTCTTCTTTTGGTGTGTTAAAAGCAATTTTTTCAATGATTTCATCCTTTTTTTTGATATCAAAAAAACCTGCTTCAGACGGATTTTCTTGGGTTGTTATGGTTACTTTGTTTTGAAAGGTTTGCTGAATCGGAATAAAAGTACTTGTTGCATTTGAAATCTCTAAAATTTCATCTTTTTGCAATTGAACTTCAACATCAATATTGTTTTCCTCGTTTAAATAATTATACAATTGGGATTGTTGAAAACTGAATTTCCCGAAATTGTAGAAAATCGGAACGATTAAAGGAGAATTCTGAAAAGAACTATTCTTTTTATTGATGGCACTTGCAAAAACATACAAAGCTCCACTTGGAGTATTTATTTCACTTAAAAATGAAATCGTATTTTCAAAAGTGACCATTTTGGAATCATTTTTTGAGTTGATTTCATAAAAATGATTGACAACTGGATATTGAAAATTTTCTACTTTTTTTGAAAATACATTTTTAAAAAAAGGATGACTTTCGTTGATATTTGTAATTTTTAGAGAATCAATATTTTTGCTTGAAAAAGTTGATGATGAAAATTTTTGCAAAAATTGATTGTAAGAATTGATGTCTGAATTTGGGTTTGGAACGATGACAACACTGCCACTTTTTGAAATAAAATCTTGGATACTTTTGGATAAAATTTCCGAAATTTTTTCGAGTTCATAAAGTATCAAAACCTCTTGTTTTGGCAACAAATTATAGTTGATATTTTCAGGCGCATTTTGAGTAAAAGCAAACTCGTCTTCTGTATATATTTTTGATAAAAAATCCACCTCATTTCCAATAGCTAAAACGTTTATTTTTTTGGGTGATTTTAGATGGAAATAAAAAGTGTTATCAAATGAAAAAGTATCGCTAAAAGATATAATTATTTTTCCGATAAAAGCTTCCTTTTTTTGAATAGGAAACAAGATAGTTTTGGTTGAGTTTTCTTCAATAGAAAAAGATTGTTTGCTTGCTAATTCTTTTTCGTTATACAATGCAATTGGAACGTTTTTTTTAGTTTCTCCTTGATTTTTTACGACCACATGTAAAACAGTTTCTTCCAAAGAATTACTTGTAAAAACACTATCAATAGAGATATTATTTTTTTGAGATTCTGTCAGTTTAATAATTGAAAAAGGAGGTGTTACATTTGTAAACTGATTATTGTAAATATTCTGAAAATCAGATATTAATATAATTTCATTTGAAGTTTTTGTTTTATTTTTTGAAAATGAATTTATTTTTAAAAAAGTACTTTGTAAAGAGGGCTTTTTTGAAGAATAATTCACTTCTAACACTATTTTTTTTAGTTCAGAAAAGGAAATATCATCATAAAATTCATCATTTGTCAACAAGGAATAGTTATTTGATTGAGGAGCGTTTTCTATGATTTCTTTAGCGGCAACTTGTAGTAAAAAACCCTTCTCTCCTTTTGCTTGTGAGCTTAGAGAATTATCTAAATACAGTATGATATTTTCACTTTTCGTGTTTTTATGATCATTAAAATAAGGTTGTGAAAATGCAAAAAGTATCGCTAAAAGTAACAGTGTTCTTGTGGCTAAAATCAACCATTTTTTTAGTCTTGAACTCTTCCTAGAATCCTGAATTATTTTTTGTAAAAAAGCAACATTTGTAAAAGGTACTTTTACGAATTTTTGCAACTGAAATAAGTGTACTAAAATGGGGATAATTAGCAACCATAACAGGTATAAAATTTCAGGGTTTTTAAACTGCATTTAGTTAGTATTTTGCTGGATTGTTTTTAGATAAACTATTCATGATAAATGCTCTCAAATCATCATTTGATTTTTGTAAATCTTCACTTCTTAGATACATCATGTGTCCACTTCTGTAACCTTTGAAAGTAAATCGATCTTTCATTTTTCCACTTGGATCCGTTTTCCACATGGTATATTTTGCAGCTGAATACGTTGTTGCACCATCATAATATCCTGACTGAATCAATACTTTTAAGTATGGATTTTGAGCCATTGCTTGACGCAAACCTTCTCTAACATTGTCATTGTTATTATCCCAAGGAGAAACAGGGCCAAAAAGATTGTATTTTACATCCGTTTTGAAATTCAATTCCTCTCGAATGTAATAATTGATTGCGGGTGTAAAAGAATGTAACCAAGAAGTCAACTCAGGATTGTAATCTGTGCTTTCGCCAATTTCTCGCTTGTCAATTCCTAAATATCTTGAATCCAATCGTCCAATTGTTTGACCAGTTTTATCTCTCAATAATTCTTTCCAGAAAAAACTGGGAGATATTTCTAAATTATTTTGAAGCACCGCTTTTTTGCTCAATCCAGAATAATAAGCTGTTTTTTCTGCAATTACATTTTTTTCATTTTCGGAAATAAAACCGCCTTTTGCAATGGCAGGTAATAATTTATTGATGGCAAAATGCTCAGCTTCTGGTAAAATTTCTAATAAATCTTTATTCTGAAGTTCTGTTGGTAACATTTTGTGGTACCAAGCTGTAGCAGTAAAATAGGGAAGATTGATGGCATAATCTAGGGAACTTTCTGTTCTTAACACTTTATAATCAGCAGGTGAAACCATAATTACACCATTCAAATACATCCATTGTTTGTTTTGTAATTCTACAGCCAAACCCATCACTCTTGTGCCTCCATAACTTTCACCAATGATGTATTTGGGAGATTTCCAACGATTATTTCTGGTGATAAAGGTGTTCAGCCATCCTGCTAAATAAGTAATATCTGCATTAATTCCAAAGAAAAGAGACTTATCCAATTTTTTTCCTTCAGGAACAACAGGTCTTGAATAGGCCGTATTTACTGGATTTATATATACAATATCTGCCACATCTAAAATAGAATTTGGATTGTCTTTGATTCCATAAGGTTGCACAGGATATCCTTCATCATCTATTTTCAACACTTTTGGGCCTGTATAAGCAATGTGCATCCAAACAGAAGCAGAACCTGGGCCACCATTAAAAGACATGATAATTGGACGATCTTCATCATTCTTTACATCAGTTCTTTTGTAGTAAGTATAGTACAAAGAAGCAATAATTTCACCATTGTCATTCCAAACTGGTTGCATTCCTGTTGTGGCTTTGTATGGAACTGTTTTTCCTTTGATAATCACAGAATTTGTTGTGACAACCATAGTATCCAAAGGAATTCTTGCATCTTGAGCCGAAAAAATTTGCGATATAAAAACAAATAAGAAAACTATTTTTTTCATGATATTAGAAATTTAGCTGTCTAAAATATCACAATTAAAATGAAATAAAAACAATTGTTGATTTCTTATGAAAACTTTTCGAAAACACCCAAACCAAACAAGGCAAAATCATATTTTACAGGATCGTTTTTGTCTAATTTTCGGAGTTTTTTATCCAATTCTTCTAAGGCTTTCCAATCATTTTGTGCTCTTTTTAAAATGCCTAATTTTCGGGCAACATTTCCAGAATGAACATCCAAAGGACAAGACAAATTTGCTGGATTGTGCGTTTTCCAAATACCGAAATCAACTCCTGAATTGTCATTTCTAACCATCCAACGTAAAAACATGTTGATGCGTTTTGCAGCCGAATTTTTCAAAGGATCAGAAATGTGTTTTTGAGTACGAATATGATTCGGAATTTCAAAAAAAAGTTGTTTAAAATGATGAATTGATATTTGGTAATTTCTGGATGTATCATTTATCGAAAGCACATTTTCTAATCCATCATAATTTTGATAAATATGTTTTAGTGATTTTATAAATTGCTGTAAATCAAATGAATTAAAAGTTCTGTGAACGAAATTTTCAAATGATTTTAGGTCATTTTCTTGATGGTTCATGACAAAATCATAAGGACTATGTTCCAACAATTCCATCATTTTAGATGCATTCTGAATAATCATTTTTCGATTTCCCCAAGAAATGGTTGCTGTCAAAAATCCTGCAATTTCAATGTCTTCTTTTCGTGAAAATTGATGCGGAATTTGAATGGGATCAACCTCAATAAAGCTTGGATTGTTGTAAAGTGCTACTTTTTCGTCTAAAAAATCTTTTAAATCTTGTTGATTCATTTCCTAAATAATCTTTCCATCAATCATGGTGAGTTTTCTGTCAGCCATGTTTGCCAATTCTTCATTGTGCGTCACTAAAACGAACGTTTGTCCAAATTCATCACGTAATTTGAAGAACAATTCATGTAGGTTTTTTGCAGATTCACTATCCAAATTTCCACTTGGTTCATCAGCCAAAATCACATTTGGATTGTTGATTAAAGCTCTTGCAACTGCCACTCTTTGTTGCTCACCACCAGAAAGTTCATTAGGTTTGTGATGCAATCTGAGAGACAATCCTAAGAAATCAAGGATTTTTTTTGCTTCGTTTTCAGCTTCTTTTTTTGATTTTTTAGCAATAAAAGCTGGAATGCACACATTTTCTAACGCTGTAAATTCGGGCAATAATTGATGAAATTGAAAAATAAAACCAATGTGTTTATTTCTAAATTCTGAAAGCTGTTTGTCAGAAAGATTTTTTAAAGAAATTTGATTGATTTTCAATGTAAAATCAATTTGTTTTTGAGGCTGATCTAAAGTGCCTAAAATTTGCAATAAAGTGGTTTTCCCAGCACCTGAAGGCCCAACAATAGCAACAATTTCACCTTTTTTGATGTGTAAATTCACGCCTTTCAATACTTCAACATCACCATAATATTTGTGAATATTTTCTGCAACAATCATAAGTTATTTCAAATTTATCACGAAAGTATAAAAAATCAGACGGACTTTTAAGGTATTTTTTGTTTTATAAAAGAATCAAAATCACTAAATCATTTTCTTTACTTTTTCATAATCAATAAAATATACAAAGCGAATAGAAAAAGTATGTCTTTGGGATTGACTGAATAAATTATCTAAGTTTTCAAAAAAAGTTAAATTTGAGTTGGAATCAGCATTAGAAATTGAATTTCTATAAAATGCAATGAGTTGACTTCCAGGTGCAAATTGCCAAATATAATTCAAATCTAAATTCCAGTTATTGAAATTTACATTTTCTCCAACATAGGTATTGTTTTCGTCTAAACCTCCATTGCTATTTAGATTAAAAAAGTCATTGTAACTTGCTGAACTCCAGTAATGTCTTAAGCTTAATGATAAAGATGAATTGGTGCTAAAACTATAATTTCCTCCAATCGTATTTGTATAATTTTTGAAATCTCTCATTCCAAAAATAATTGCATTTGCATTTTGATCAACAAAACCTTGGTCATTATTGGTTTTGCTAAAATTCAATTGATAGCGTAAAGAAAACTGATTGCTAAAACGATAACGAGGAGCCAAACCAAAACCATAACCAGATTTTGGATTGTTTGAAAAATCACTGTAAAAAAGATCAAAATCGACAGCAAAAAGCTTTTGTGAATTGGTAGAAATCCAAATATTTATATTTTTTCTTTCAGGCTGTAGAAAATAAATACCACTTGTAGTTCCTTGTCTTGGCTCAAAAAAATCTTTTGTTTCTGTACCATAATTTAGATTTCCACCAAATGAAAAACGTTCTTTTGTTTGAGCATTAAAGTTTAATCCTGCTTGAAATCCTGTAAAAACTCCTGAAAAATGTTGGAAATTGGTATTTTGATAAAAATTAAAACTATATCTATTAAATTTTTTAGTAGGCTGAAGCGTTCTCCATCCTGCATTTCCATAAATGGTTTGTTCGTTATTGCTAAATAAAATACCAAAATCATTTGGATTAAAATCTTTGTTTTCAAAATTATAACCCAATTCCCAAAACCAATGTCCAGAATTGTACCCAAAACTATTATCAAAAGTATAGCCTGTGTTTGGGTTGTTTGTATCATCAGAAATGTTACTCATTCTAATAGAACCATCTGCATTGTATTTGCTGTCTTTGGTCTCTAAATGCCAATCTAAAGCAGTTACGTTTGCATCTCTGAATCTTCCATTTCTTGAAACGTTTGTATTGATTAATGAAATGGATGAATTTTGATTGAATTGTTGGTCTAAAACCAAAATATTAAAATTGGTAAAAGGATCAATTACCTCTTTTCTGATTTCATTTGTTGCATTGTTTTTTATAGTAGCTTCTGTTTTTTGCGTAATAGCATTGAAAAAACCAATTCCCAATCCATTTTTAGTTCTTCCAGATATTTTTATTGCATTCATCATGGTCACTTTTTCAGGATAATCAATAATTTCTTCATCGCTATTTAAAGAATTATACACATTAAATTGATCAATTGGAGCAGCTCCAATTCTTCGAGAATAAAATAATCCTCCAATGTTAAATAATTCTGTTCCTTCTGAAAAAAATTGCCTTTGTTCCGTAAATTGCTGTTCAAAAGGACCCAAATTTAAAACAACATCATCAAAACCAACTTGACTAAAATCAGGAATCAAAGTAGCATCAAAAGTAAAATTATCTGTGATACCATATTTAATATCCATTCCAACACTCCAATCATAGCTTGTGTTTCCTTGAAATGTATTGCTAGTTGCAGATGCATAAGGATAAAAATTTAATCTTATTGGAGGTTTTATATCTCTAAAATCTTCAATCAAACCATCATATTGTGTCCATCTTCCAACAGTATTATCTATATGTGTCCAAGTGTGTTGTTCGTTTAATTTTTCTAATCTTCTATGAAAGTTAAACCCCCAAGATTGTATGGGTCTATTTGCAAAACGAAGTGCTCCATAAGGTATTTTCATTTCCACATTCCAACCTTTTTCATCAATCGAAACATTACTTTCCCAAACTGCGCTCCAATTGAAATCTTCATTTCCGTTTGAAACTTTAGAATCTGCTTGATTTCCTGTACTTTGAACTATAAATTCAAACGGATTTTGTCCGTCATCATTTGGGTTTATGGTCACTAAAAAGAAATCGGATTGACTAAAATTGTCTCTTACAGCAAATTCTTTTGGAATATTTTTAGGATCAGGATCAAGCATTTGCGCGGCAATATACACTGCTTCATCATCATAAATAACTTTTACAATTGTTTGATATTTAGCATCAACAAGTTCTCCATTTGAAGGTCTCAATGTTACAAAATCCTTGCATAATTCAGCGTTTTTCCATGCGTCTTCATCAATAATTCCATCGATTTTTGGAGCAATTTCAACTCTTGTTGTTTTGATAGTTTTTCTTTCTTTTTTGCTTTGGGAGAATACAATACTTGAAAAAAGTAATGAAACGATTAATAGAGATTTTTTTCTGAACATTTATTTTTGGTTGATTGGTTCGTTTTTAAGGAATCAAAATAATGATTCATGGTAAAAGACATTATAAAATTGTGAATGTTACATTTTTCGTATTAATTATTTCTTAAACAACTAAAACGCAAAAAGTAAGTAATATTGTTTTTTGATAGATATGCTAAGTTTAAAGTTTTTTAAATAAAAAATTTCCAAATTTTAATTTTTGAATTTGTACTTTTGCAAGCGTTTTAAAAGCGATACAAATGAATTTACACGAATACCAAGGAAAAGAGATATTAAGTAGTTTTGGAGTAAGAATTCAAAGAGGAATTGTAGCAAGTACTCCTGCTGAAGCTGTTGCAGCTGCTAAGAAATTAACAGAAGAAACTGGTACAGGTTGGCATGTGATAAAAGCACAAGTTCATGCAGGTGGACGTGGAAAAGGTGGGGGTGTAAAATTGGCAAAGAATTTAGAGCAAGTAGAAAGTATTGCAAATGATATTTTGGGAATGATGTTGATTACACCACAAACTTCTGCCGAAGGAAAATTGGTAAATCAAGTATTGATTGCTGAGGATGTATATTATCCTGGAGATTCAAAACCAGAAGAATATTACATGTCTGTTTTGTTAAACAGAGCAACTGGAAAAAATATGATTATGTATTCTACTGAAGGTGGAATGGATATTGAAACAGTTGCTGAAGAAACACCACATTTAATTTTTACAGAAGAAATTGATCCTTTGTTGGGAATCATGCCTTTTCAAGCGCGTAAAATTGCATTTAATTTAGGTTTATCAGGAACTGCTTTTAAAGAAATGACGCAATTTGTAACAGCTTTATATACTGCGTACATCAAATCGGATTCTTCCATGTTTGAAATCAATCCTGTTTTAAAAACTTCGGATGATAAAATTATGGCTGTAGATGCAAAAGTTTCTTTGGATGAAAATGCGTTGTATCGTCATAAAGATTATGAAGCAATGCGTGATTTGCGTGAAGAAAATCCGATTGAAGTAGAAGCAAAAGCTGCTGGCTTAAACTATGTTGATTTAGACGGAAACGTTGGATGCATGGTAAATGGAGCTGGATTGGCAATGGGAACTATGGATTTGATTAAAGAATCAGGAGGAGAGCCTGCTAACTTTTTAGATGTTGGTGGTACTGCTGATGCACAAAGAGTAGAAACTGCTTTTGGTATCATTTTAAAAGACCCGAATGTAAAAGCAATTTTGGTAAATATTTTTGGTGGAATTGTACGTTGTGACAGAGTTGCACAAGGTGTAGTTGATGCTTACAAAAATATGGGAGATAAAATCACAGTGCCAATTATTTGTAGATTGCAAGGAACCAATGCAAAAGAAGCAAAAGAATTGATTGACAACTCAGGAATGAAAATAATTTCAGCTACTGAGTTTCAAGAAGCTGCTGATAAAGTGCAAGAAGTGTTGAGTGCTTAGTTTTAGTTTAATATATATTTAGAAAAGCCTTGTGAAAACAAGGCTTTTTTATGTAACATATTTTCTTTAGTAGTTATTCACCATGCAACACAGGGTAGCCCAATTGCGCCCAAACAAGTACACCTTCATCAATAATGGCAGTTTTTTTAAAGCCATAACGTCTCAAAGTATTTACTACGCGTCTTGAGGCTGCATGCGGACAAGCACAATAGACAATAATCCATGTATCATCCTTAGGAATGTCGTTTATAAAAGTTTCTGGTTCCTCGTAATAAGGCACAGGAACAGCCCCTGGAATGTGAGTTTGCCTCCAAGCAACTGTAGAGCGTGCGTCTAAAATCACAAAACGAGCACTGTCTTTTAAGGCTTGAAACACTTGTTTTGCAGGAACGTATAGACCTTCTTTTAAAGTAAATTTCGGATTTTTATTTTTAGGATTAAGAATATATTCTTCAGGTTTTGGCACCTTTACTGGGGTTGTTTTTGGTACATTCCAACCAGATGCACGACTTCTTAAAAATGCGGTAACTCCGTTAATTTCTTTTTTGCTTAGTACGTTTTTAAATGCTGCCATTGGTGTACCATCTCTACCTTCAGTAATGGCATATTTTAGAAATTCGTCAGTTGCAGTTGCCAGTAACATTGGATTTCCAAGTGCAGGTGCTGAAATTCCTTGACCTTTTTTACCATGACAAACCGCACAATTGTTTTCGTACACTTTTGCTCCTAATGTAATATCTCCTTTAACGGGTTCTCTTGAGATTTCAATCTCTTTTTCTAGACCACTTTGTTCATACAGCCATTGCAATAACAACTCGATTTCAATATATTCCATGGGTCCACCTTGAGAATCTAAATACCCTGCCATTGCTGTATTTGCACGTCCAAATTGAATGGTATAGCGCATAAAATTACTGTTTTTGGAAGTGCCTAACAATGAATGAGAACGAAGAGAAGGAGCGTTGTCTGCAGCATAGCCTTCGCGATTTTTGGCATGACAAAGTGCACAATATTTTTGATATAAATTTGCAGCATTCTTAGAAGCTACACTGTCTAATTTTTCCCCTATCCTTAGTTTTTGAGCCATGATGGCTTGTTCTTTTGGTTCGGGTATAAATTCAAGTTGAACACCTTGTGCAAATTCCCTTTTTATAATTAGTTGACTTTTTTTAGCATCTATTGAAAACGCCTTTTTTGGCAATCTTTGTTTAAAATAATGAAAAGTAGAATCCATATTTTTTACTTCAAAACGAATGGAAAAAACTCCTGAGCCACACTTTTTTAAAAATTTAGAAATCTCATCATCTGCAGAAATAGGTGATTTTAACTCCAACTCTTGATGTCTTTTAACTTTAAATCGGACTGAATTTTTAGCATTTTTATTTTCTATTTCAATAAATCCCATATTTTGAAAATTATCACTTGCAACTTCAAGGCTGTCAACTGCAATTTGAAAACCTACAATTCCAACCACTCCATTTGGATGATTTGAAAAACTTCGACCATAACCATAGTAGGTTTTCCACATTTGATTCATTTGTTTATAATCAGAATCAATTCCTTGTAAAAAGGTAGGGAAATATCCTTTATTAGCATTTTTAAAATCGATACTTTTTTCTTGAGAACCACCATTATCACCAGACCAACCTTTGCGAGTGGTTGCTTGCGTACGATAAGATTTTATAGAATCTAACTGAAAACCTTGCTTTGTAAGCCATGAATAAGTTGAATCTACAGAAGAACTAGAAAGGGAATATTTTTGAATTCCTTGGTCAACTGCTAAAAAATCAGCAATAAAAGAAGGTGTGTTTTTGGTGATTAAAGAATCTTGCAAGGCAAAAAACTCGATTGATGTAAGGTCAGGAAAATAAATACCAGTGGTGAGCGTACCTTCAAATTGGCCTTTACTAAAGGTATCTTCTTTGCCCATGTCAAATCCTAGAGTATCTGCAAAATAATTGCGTGTTTTTTTTAGGTCCTTTACTAAAAAAGTAACTTTTTCAAGACCAATTCCATCACCCAATAAAGGATAAGGCATTTTAGTGTATTTAATTTTATCTTTTGAACAAGATGAAATCATCAATATACAAAGCATTGATACAAAATAGAAGTTGGTTTTCTTTTTCATAGATTTATAACTAAAATTCGTTTTTTTAATTTTTCCGAAATTAGTGAATAAAATTGAAATATAAAATCGTAATAGTTTTTGAATTAGGATTGTAAATTATTTTCGAATCTTACAAACTCTTCTTCAAAACTTCAATTTCATCACGCAATTTTGCAGCGACAATAAAATCCAACGATTTTGCAGCAGCCTCCATTTGTTTGCGTTTTTCTCTGATGCGTTTTTCAATTTCTTCTTTGGGCAAATATTCCAACGAATTTTCGGCTACTTTTTGAATCGCATTGTCATAATGATAGCTAGAAATGGCACTTTTGGACAACGAATCGTCTATTTTTTTGTTGATTTGAGTAGGAGTTATGTTGTTTGCAGTGTTATAAATCACTTGTTTTTCACGTCTTCTATCGGTTTCATCAATGGTTTTTTGCATGCTATTGGTGATTTTGTCCGCATATAAAATCGCCAAACCATTCACATTTCTAGCTGCTCGTCCAATAGTTTGAGTCAACGAACGATGTGAACGTAAAAAACCTTCTTTGTCAGCATCTAAAATGGCAACCAACGAAACTTCAGGCAAATCCAATCCTTCACGCAACAAATTGACGCCAATCAATACATCAAACAACCCTTTTCGCAAATCTTGCATGATTTCAACACGCTCTAAAGTATCCACATCTGAATGAATATACCTGCAACGAATATCTACTCTTGTAAGGTATTTTGTGAGTTCTTCCGCCATTCTTTTTGTTAAGGTGGTGACCAAAGTTCGTTCGTTTTTTTCAACTCGAATTTGAATTTCTTCAATCAAATCATCAATCTGATTCAGACTTGGTCTTATTTCAATCACAGGATCTAGCAACCCTGTTGGACGAATAATTTGCTCCACAAAAACACCTTCTGTTTTCTGCAATTCATAATCTGCAGGAGTGGCACTTACAAAAATGGTTTGATTTTGGATGGCTTCAAACTCCTCAAATTTTAGAGGTCTGTTGTCCATGGCTGCAGGTAAACGAAATCCATATTCCACCAAATTTTCTTTTCTGCTTCTGTCACCTCCATACATGGCATGGGTTTGAGGAACAGTCACATGACTTTCATCAATAATCATGAGATAATCTTCAGGAAAATAATCCAGCAAACAGAAAGGTCTTGTGCCAGGTTCACGTCCGTCTAAATAGCGAGAATAATTTTCAATTCCTGAACAATAGCCCAATTCACGAATCATTTCTAAATCAAATTCTGTTCGTTCTTTCAAACGTTTTGCCTCTAAATGTTTTCCGATTTCAGTAAAATAATCCACTTGTTTTACCATGTCTTCTTGAATTTGATGAATGGCATTTTGCAATACATCAGGAGAAGTAACAAACAAATTTGCAGGATAAATGGTCAATTCTTGAAAAGTTTCAATGATGGCATTGCTTTCCAAATCAAAAGATTCAATTTCTTCGATTTCGTCTCCAAAAAAATGAATTCTAAAGCCATTATCACCGTAAGAAGGATAAATCGTCACAACATCTCCTTTCACTTTAAACGTTCCACTTTTGATGTCGTGTTCAGTTCTGGAATACAAACTTGTGACTAGTTGATGCAAAAATTTGGTTCTTGCAATTTGCTGTCCAACTCCCACAGGAATCACATTTTTTTTGAATTCAACAGGATTTCCAATTCCGTATAAACATGAAACTGAAGCAACTACTAACACATCACGCCTTCCAGAAAGTAGGGAAGAAGTGGTGCTCAATCGTAGGCGTTCAATATCATCATTGATGGATAAATCCTTTTCAATATAAGTTCCAGTGACAGGAATATAAGCTTCAGGTTGATAGTAATCGTAATAAGAAACAAAATATTCTACAGCATTTTTAGGGAAAAATTGCTTGAATTCGGAGTATAATTGTGCTGCCAGTGTTTTGTTATGTGCCAAAACCAAGGTTGGTTTGTTTACATTTTGCACAACATTGGCCACTGTAAACGTTTTTCCAGAACCAGTTACGCCTAACAACGTTTGGAATTTTTCTCCAGAAATAACTCCATGCGTCAATTCTTTAATCGCTTGTGGCTGATCTCCAGTTGGTGAAAAGTTGGATTCTAACGTAAATTTCATTTTGCAAAAATACGCATTGAACGCTGTTGTTAATTTCGAATTAAGCTAAAATTTCCAGATTTTTTGATGACATTATCGTCTTTGTCAATAATTTCTGAAGTGAACCAATAATTATTCGCTGGAAGATTTTTTCCGTTGAAACTGCCATCCCAACCAGGAGTTGTAAAATCGGTTATGGAAGCAATTACTTTTCCAAATCTGTCAAAAATAACTACTTTTATTGATTTGAAAGAGTTGCTATCCAGGCCTTCAATATTCCAAAAATCATTGTCTCCATCACCATTTGGTGTAAAATATTTTTTATAACCAATCACAGATACCGTTCTTTGAATTGGTTCTTCACACGAATTTATATCGCGAACAAATACCGTTCTTAAACCCGAAGCAACATTCGAAAATGTGAAAGAAGTAACACTTCCTGAAAAGTTAATATTATCCAATGAAAATTCATACAAACTATTTCCATTGATGAAAACTTCAATGATATTATTGGTTTCATCTTCTGTATTTACAATGATTTGTGAAAATTCAGGAGGAGTTGGATTTACTACTTGAAAAGTTTTTGAATTGGAACAACGCAAATTATTTTCTGTTTTATAAACCGTCAAAGAAAATTCTCCAATAGAAGTTAGTGTAAAATTTTGGGAAGTACTAATGATATTTCCAGCGCTATTTCTCCATTCATAACTGTCATTGCTACTATCAGCGCTTATAATTACAGCAGGTTTTGAAGAAGGAATGAAACAAATAGTATAGACTTCTTCAAGATTGATTTTTGGTTCACTATTCACTACAATGTTGAACGGTTTTATGCCACCACAACTCAAATCAGCTTCCAAAACTTTTAAAAAAATAGTTCTTGATTTCTCATTAAAAAGTCCTGTATATTTATTGGTATTGGTTTGAGCTTCTTGAAAAGTTGGGTGAAAAGAAAGTCTTAAAGAACTTGCCAAACCCAATTGATTTCTAATAGAATTTTCAAGGATAAACGTGTCAAATTCTCCTTCAGCGTTTCCAATAATTCCATCAGAATCTTCACAAATATATACATTTTCTATGTTTCCTAAACTTACAAAACGAGTTCTTAAAAAGAATGACGTAGTTTCAAAACATCCATTTTCATTGGTCACTTTGACAAAGATTTCTTGATTTGGCCTTATATTTTGAAAGTTTTCAGGATTAGAAATTTTTGAATTTGAAGAAATATCAGCTTGACTCAAATAAAAATCTGAAATATCTGTTGAACCTCTGCTTAAAATTTTATCTCTGATATTCAATAAATTAAAAGTGGAAAGTCCGTCTAAATCTTCATCACATTCTACCAATTCTTGGTTTGCTATTAATATTGGTAATTCAAATGCTCTTACTTGTTTATAAACAGTGATATTTTGTGAACCAATATTTAAAATTGCAGAAACAGTATAACTTCCAGGACTTGAATACGTGTGCTTTACATTGATTCCATTTGCAGTTGTTCCATCACCAAAATCCCAAGAAATATTAGAAATTGATGCAAATGAAGTTGCAGAAAATGAAAATTCATCTACATAACAAACGTTTTCAGTAGTTATTTTTGAGGCAAAATAGGATTGTATAAAATTTGGCAATCCTCTTTTGGAGGCATTTGGAGATAAACGAACGGCATTGTGTCTATAATTTGCTAATACGCCTTTTTCATCAGGATTTTCGATGACTCCTAAAAAACCATAGCCTTCATCACCATCATCAAAAGCAACATAAATCTTTTGATCATTTCCTATTTGAAGACTTTCAATTTTTGGATTGCTACTTGAGAAAAGATAAGTTTTTGGATCAGTTCCAAAATCTAAATCACTCATTTCGTATTGAACTAATCTAGTTCCATTACTAATGGATACATACATATATTTTCCATTAGGTGAAAATTCAATTCCATTTGATGGGAAAAGAGCAAGTCCTTGATTTACAATTAAAACTGTTGAGTAAGTTAAATCACCTGTTTCCGTATTAAAATCATAAATAATAATTCTCTTTAAAGAATCATTATTTGTATTTGCAGAAATTGCTAATTTTTTTCCATCAGGAGAAAATTTCATGACACCCAAATTTTCAATTTCCTCATTTGCAATAATTTCAGTAGGAGTGGTGTTTATTCCAGTTTCATCGATTTTAAAGAGATTGAATATCTTTTTTGGTGATGAGTTGTCTTCATCTTCTGCATTTAAAGTTAGTAGCCAAAATGAATTTCCATCTTTATGATGCACAGCAGTTAATTTTTCAGAAGGCGCATTTTTATTTAAAAGAAAATTTTTAGTATTGACGATTCCAAGTGGATTTTCAGCATTAAATTCGATTTCTGAATAATAAGTACCAGGGTTGTATGAAAGTGAAGGGACACTTTCTGAACGAGTATAAATTAGATAATATATTTTATTTGAATTGGGCTTTGGAACAATAATTACAGATTGATAATGAGAGGTTTGACCTATAAGACCTGTTCCGAATTTCATAATCTCATGATTTCGATTCCAAACAGTTGCACCATCAGAATAAAACATCAATTGCCCATTTTCATCAGAAATAGAGGTGCAATTTGCAGGAGCATTCATTTCACTATTATCTAAATTGATAATTCTTCCATTTTCAAATTTGATACCAGCTTTGTTTCCAAAATACCAATTGATAGTTTCATTTTGTGAGAACATTGAAAAGGGTACTAAGAAAATAAATAATCTGAAAACGTTGAACATAAAAGTTGAAATCTCGCTTATTATTGTTTGATTTTAAAAAATCTGTAAAACTCAAAGATATTTAAAAAAGAGTTGAAGCGTAGTATTTTAACACTTAATGTTGGAAAAAGAAAAATTGACATAAAAAAACTGCCCTAAAAAGTTCAATTTAGAGCAGTTTTGTTTAAAGATTGGAGTATTATAAATCCCTTTTTTCTAGAATTTTATAAGATGAAAAAATGAAAATAAAAGTCCAAAAAAGTACAATTAATATTGCTAAAAATTCTACATCATAGCTTTTTGTAAAAGCTTCACCCATTGTATTTGCGGCACTTCTTACAGCTCCTAATTTTGAAAAAGGTTCTTTGATTAAATTTGTCATTGCTTCTAAAGGAAGAAATTGCATAAAACGATCTACTTTTTCACTCACATTTTCTGCACCTCTAAAAGACCAATATAAATATCCTTTGAAAATACTTTCGCCAATCAACCAAACCAACATTCCTGCAACAGCAAAAGCAGAACGTTTGATGAGAATTCCTAAAAATAATCCAAAAGAGAAAAATCCAAGTAGTTTTACAAAAAATGCCAACAAATATTCCATATCAGAAAAAATGATGGAACTCTCATCGTAATCAGAATAAATCAATCCTAATATCAATGAAACTACGAAAACAAAAATGGTAGATATCAAAGCAAATGCAATGACTGTATAAAATTTTGATAAGATAAATTCTTTCTTGCTTAATCCATCTATTAAGTTCTGTTTCAGTGTTTTATAACTGTATTCATTAGACATCATGGAAACAATGACTAACAATAAAAAGAATTTTAAAATGGCAGCTATGTACGTATTAAAATGCCAGATATAAGGGAAATTAAAAATTCCTGCATCAGCAAGATGTAATTTAAAACTACCAAATTCAAATTTAATAGCAGCAATTAAGGCGATGGAAGTTAGCAATCCAAAGTAAATGATAGACAACACTTTGCTTGCTCTGTTGTATTTTAATTTATGAAATTCTATAGAAAGTAGTCTGAACATGACGTATTTTTTGAAGGTTAATTGTTGTTTGTTAAATCTAAAAATTGTTGTTCCAAACTAGGTTTGCGTTTTACTAAATGCGATAAAATAAGTCCGTTTTCAAACATATATTGATTGATTTCGGATGCAGAAATATCATTTTTCAATGTTGCAATAATGGTTTCATGATCCAGGGAAACTCGTTCAATATCTTTGTGATTTTCTAAAATCTGAATCAATTTTTGGGTGTCTTGTTCGATTTTTAATTCAAATAATCCTTTGGATGAAGTCATTTCGTCAACACGACCACTGTATAATTTTACCCCTTTTCTGATGACAACTACATGCGAACACACTTTTTCCACTTCATCCAAAAGGTGAGAAGCTAATAAAATGGTTGTTCCATTTGCTGCAATTTTTTTGATGATTTGACGAATTTCATGAATTCCTTGAGGGTCTAAACCATTTGTTGGTTCGTCTAAAATCAAAATTTCAGGATCATTTAACAATGCTGATGCAATTGCCAAACGTTGCTTCATTCCCAAAGAAAATGTTTTGAATTTGCTGTCTTTTCTCTCAAAAAGATTGACAGTTTTTAATTTTTCATCGATTTTTTCAGTCGAAATTCCTTTGATTTTACAAATCAACGCTAAATTTTGAGTAGCAGTCATGTAAGGATAAAAATTTGGACGCTCAATAATAGCACCTACTTTTTTTAATGCTTCATGTGTAGAAAGTTTTCCATCAAACCATGAAAATTCTCCAGAAGTTTTGTTGACAACATTTAAAATAATCCCCAAAGTTGTTGATTTTCCACTGCCATTTGGACCTAAAATTCCGTAAACAGTTCCTTTTTTAATGTCAAAAGAAAGATTATTTACGGCATGAACAGCGCCGTATTTTTTGTCAAGATTTTTGATTGAAAGTATCGTTTCCAAAAAGTAGTTTTTTTAGTTAGTTGTTTATTTAGGACGATTTAAAAATCATATTGTTACATAAACCCAACAAAAAACTTTTAAAAACAATTTCAAAAAATTATTCAGAGACTAATATTCAGGATATTCAATGTCATCAAAACTATCAAATTCTTCATCAATCATATCATCATCACCAAATTCATCAAAATCGTCTTCAAAGTCATCTGCAGTAAATTGCTTTTCAGGAGCTTCATTAGGAACTTCACCAACAGCCAAAATTGTTCTGGGTAAATCTGTTCTTTTTTCATCGGAAATTTCTACAACATCCACATAAAAAGTCCACATATTCAAAAAATCATACACATAGATTAATTTGTCATTTACTTCTGGTAACGTTTCATTCAGAATGCAGTTTTCCATGCAAATATCTTCGCCAGCTTCAGCCATGTTAAACAATGGAATTTCTTCGCCTTGATTCCAATCTTCATCTGCTCTGTAAAATGAAGCCATTTCATGACCCTCAAAACCAAAAGATTTGGCAATAATTATGTGTAATTTTTCTAAATTAATAGTATCATCAACCAAAATAGTTCTGATGATATCCTCTTGTGTATCTAAGATTGCTCGAATTTTGTACATAAACTTCTATAAAAAAACGTAACAAAAATACGATATTTTATGTGTATTTTTACGCCTTTAAATTTGAAATTGATTGGACAAGCAAAAAATACTTCATACTTTAAATAGTTTTTCCAAAAACACATTGATGCAAACTTTGAATATCGAGTTTATTGATGTGACTGAAGATTCATTGACTGCAAAAATGCCTGTAAATAGTAGTGTTCATCAACCTTATGGTTTGTTACATGGTGGTGCAACTGCTGCATTAGCTGAAACTGTTGGGAGTTGTGCTTCAGCGTTTTTTGTGGATTCTGAAACGAAAATGATTAAAGGAATTGAGTTGAGTATCAATCATATAAAAAGTGTCAAGGAAGGTGTAGTTTATGGAGTTGCCAAGCAAATTCACAAAGGAAAAACGATTCATTTGTGGGAAGTTAAGATTTTTGATGATGAGCAGCATCTAATTTCTATTTGTAAGCTCACAAATATTGTTTTGGATAAAAAGTAAAAGATGTTTATTTCTGTTTTTTTTAGAAGATTTTTAAAAGTTTTTTCAATCATTTTGCTGTGTTTGTTTACCTTAATTTATGGACTTTTTTATTTCTACACGTCACCAAAATCGGATAAAGCCATTTTAAGTGAGTTTGAGGATGTGTCATTGAATCCAAAAATTTCTTATCATAATTTTAATAATTTGAAATATAGAAAATTGTCTATTGTAAATGATACTGTTTTACCAACCATTGTTTTTGTTCATGGAACTATAGGGTCGTGTTTGGATTTCGTAAAATACATGAAAGATTCTATGATATATTCAAAAGCAAATTTTGTAAGTTATGATAGAGTTGGATACAATTATGATGATGCAAATGATGTACAAGAATCCATTGCTTTTGAAAGAGATATGTTGCAAAGCATCACCAAAGATTTGCCCAAAAACAAAACAGTTGTTGTAGGATATTCGTATGGAGGTCCAATCGTTTTAGCCGATACAACACGTTATAAAAAAGCGGTATTGTTAGCACCTGCAGTTTTTAGTAATAGAGAGGTAATGCCTTGGTTATTAAATTTTTATCAATGGAAAGCAACTCGTTGGTTGGTGCCTCCAATTTGGAAACAAGCTGCTAAAGAGAAGCTTTCTCACAAAAATGATTTGAAAGTATTTGAAAAACATTGGAATCAAAATTCGAATGAAATTTTGGCTATTCATGGTGAGAATGATGATTTAGTTCCTTATGCAAATTCCGAAAAATTAGCAGCCCAATTTCCTAAAGAGCAATTTGAATTAATTCAAATTAGAAGAGGTGATCATGGTATTATTTGGAACAGATTTGATTTTATTAGAGAACAATTGATCCTTTGTTTGAATTGAAAATCTTCCAAAAAATAGCCCGTTCTTACCAAGAAAAGCAACCTTTTGTGGTGTATAGAAAACCAAACACACAAGAGATTTTATCGGTATTACAAAAAAATGATTCTTTGTTTTTGGTGGACGATTTTTCTCAAAGAGGTTTTATTTTCGCTCCTTTTGATGCTTCTAGAAAACCTGTTTTTTTTCCAAGTAATGAATCTGATTTTTTTACTGAAGAGATAGACTTTAGCGATGAAATAATTGTAGAAAATCAGTTTATTGAAAATCCATCTCAAAAACCACATCATCAAAAAATGGTTGAAAAAGCTATTGATGAAATCAAGAAAGGGAGGTTTCAAAAAATAGTAATTTCAAGAAAAGAATCCCTTCAATTGGATTTTTTTGATGTGGTTTCTGTCTATAAAAAATTACTTCAAAAATACCAAAATGCCTTTGTATATGTTTGGTTTCACCCAAATGTTGGTTTATGGTTGGGAGCAACTCCAGAAACACTTTTGATAGTTGAAAATCTTCGTTTTGAAACGATGTCTTTGGCAGGAACACAAGTTGCTAATGATTTTTCATCTGTAGTTTGGCAACAAAAAGAATTAGAAGAACAATCTCTAGTAACTGATTTTATTGAAAATCAATTAAAAAACAAGGTTGAAAGTATCCAAATTAAGAATCCAGAAACTGTAAAAGCAGGAAATTTATTTCATTTAAAAACTGCAATTTCAGGAAAATTACATTCTTCCACATCAAATTTAAAAGAGTTGATTGAAAGTTTGCATCCAACTCCAGCAGTTTGTGGTTTGCCGAGAAATGATGCCAAAGAATTTATTCTAGAACATGAAAACTATGATAGAGAATTTTATACGGGTTTTCTGGGAGAATTAAATGGTATTTCTAAAGAATCTACATCAAATAAAACTCAACTTTTTGTGAATTTACGTTGTATGAAAATTGAGGATACAATCGCAAATTTATTCATTGGTGGTGGCATTACAAAAGATAGCAATCCTGAAAAAGAATGGCAAGAAACGGTTTCAAAAAGTAAAACAATGAAATCAGTTTTATAAAAAAACCGCAAACAAAATGCTCACGGTTTCTTAGTGTAAATAAAACTTGAATTAAAAATTGTTGCTAAAATTTGTCAATTATGATTTCTAACAAATTTGAAATTTCTTTTAAATATCGTCGAAAGAAATATCAGTAAAACTACTTGAAGATTTTATTTCTTCACTTTCATTTTCTTCATCATCTTCCTTTTTAAAGTCTTTTTGATGACGCTCGCTAATCACTTCATCACCTTTTTCATTCAATATATAATCAGTTGCTTTGGTTAGCATTTCTTGAAAATCATTGAAATCTTCTTTGTACAAATAAATTTTGTGTTTTTGGTAATGAAAAGAACCATCATCGTGTGTGAATTTTTTACTTTCAGTAATTGTCAAGTAATAATCATCTGCTTTTGTTGATCTTACATCAAAAAAATACGTTCTTCTTCCTGCTCTTAAAACCTGTGAAAAAATTTCTTCCTGTTCAACTCTCTCTGCCATAATTCTTTTTAAATAGTGTTATAATTTCGTTTATGTTATGCACAAATCTAATAAAATATTTTACTTGATACTCATAAAGTTTAGATTTCTTTTTCTAAAAGTTGTTGTTCGTACAAGTTTTTATAGTAACCGTTTTCGGTTATCAATTGATTGTGAGTTCCTTGTTGTATGATTTTACCATCTTCTAAGACAATAATTTTATCGGCATTTTTGGCTGATGATACTCTGTGACTGATGATAAATGTGGTTTTGCTTTTCGATACTTTTTCCAAATTTGCCAAAATTCGTTCTTCAGTTTCGGTATCAACTGCTGATAAACAATCGTCAAAAATAAGGATTTTTGGATTTTTGATAATGGCTCTTGCAATAGAAACTCGCTGTTTTTGTCCTCCAGATAACGTAACTCCACGTTCGCCCAAAATCGTTTCATATCCGTTTGCAAAATCAATAATATTTTCATGAACAACTGCATTTTTTGCAGCTTCCATGATTTCTTCTTCAGTAGCATCTTGTTTGCCAAATTTGATATTGTTTTCAATCGTATCTGAAAACAAAAATGGATCTTGAGGTACAAAACCAATTTGATTTCTTACATCATTCAAATTCAACTCTTTGATAGGTTTGTCATCCAACAAAATCAACCCTTCAGTAACATCATACAATCGTGAAATCAATTCAATTATGGTTGATTTTCCTGAACCTGTATTTCCTAAAATCGCTAAAGTTTCACCCGAATTTACGTTAAAATTGATGTTTTTTAAAGCAGTAATATTGGTGTCTTCATAGGTAAAAGTAACATCCTTAAAAGTGACTTTTCCTTCAATTTCTATGGATTCATTGGAATAATTCTCAATTTCTGGAACCTCATTTAAAAATTCATTAATTCTTGTTTGAGATGCTTCAGCTTCTTGCACCATAGACGTTACCCAACCAACAACTGCCACAGGCCAAGTCAAAATATTTACATACAATAAAAACTCGACAACAACTCCAATTTGGATTTTATCTTCAATATATAAATTTCCTCCAACGTAAATTACAATGATATTACTGATTCCAATTAATAAAACCATCAATGGAAAAAATAAGGCATTTGCATGTTGTAATTGAATGTTTTTTTCCTTGCTTTCGTCAGCAATTGTATCAAATTCCTTAATGATTGAAGCTTCAATTCCGTAAGATTTTACCACATTAATCCCTGAGAAAAATTCTTGAGTAAACGTGGTTAATTTTGACAAATATTGCTGAACTATGGTACTTCTTTTATTGATAATTGTGCTTAAAAAATAAATGGAAATAGCTAAAAATGGAAAAGGGATTAAGGTGTAAATTGTCAATTTTACATCTACTTTTAACATTTGCGCAAATCCAACAATAAAAAGTACTAACATATTCATGGTGTACATAATTGCGGGACCAACATACATACGCACTTTGGAAACGTCTTCACTAATTCTATTCATCAAGTCACCAGTTCTATTTTTCTTGTAAAAATTCAGAGAAAGACGTTGATATTGTTGATAAATTTCATTTTTCAAATCAAATTCAATCAACCTTGATGTGACAATAATAGTCTGTCTCATCAAATACGTAAAAAATCCACTCAGTAAAGCTACACCAATGATAATCAAAACATTAATTAATAATATTTTTTTAACTTCAGCAATGTCAGTTACAATTCCTTGTTGATATTCTTCAACCACATTCAATGATTGTCTGATAATTTGAGGAATTTTGAGCGCTAAAATTTTAGAAAGAACTGTAATTAACAATCCAATCAAAATACGCCATTTATATTTCGCAAAATATTTGTTTAAATGCTGTAGTGCTTTCAAAAGTGTTTTTTTGATAAAAATAGAGCACGAAGATACCAATTTCATTGTGAAATCATTTCTAAAAAAAGAATTAAAAAGATTTCCTTCAAAAAAGAAAATAGTGCTATTTTTGCATCGCGAAAAACGCATCTTATTTAAGTTCTTTTAGATGATAAACAGAAGACATATTCGAGTTAAAGTAATGCAATCCATTTATGCAATGCAACAATCTCAAAGCGATGATATCGTAAAAGAGGAAAAATTTTTGAAGCATAGCATTCTGAAAATGTTTGATTTGTATGTACTAAATCTTTTATTAATTATTGAAGTACAAAAACTTGCTGCAAAAAAAATAGCACTTTCTAAAAAGAAAATTCTTGCTACAAAAGAAGATTTAAAACCCAACACCAAATTTTTAAACAACAGATTAATTAATACAATCCAAGAAAGTGTTAGTTTGATTAGTTATTGCGAAATCAACAAATTGAAAAATTGGGAAGTGGATGATGAATATGTAAAAATAATTTATGACGAACTCCAAAACAGTAAAATTTATAAAAATTATTTAGATACTGTTGAAGACTCTTTCAATGTGGATCGTTCTTTTGTGATTGATTTTTTTAGAGAAATTATTGCTCCAAATGAAAAATTAGCAGAGTATTTTGAGGATAAAATGATTACTTGGGTGGATGATATTCCTTTTGTAAATACCTGGGTTTTAAAAACATTGAGCAAGTCAAAAAACAATGCAAATTTTTTAATGGGAAGTTTATACAAAGACAAAGACGATGAAGAATATGTTTCGAAATTGTTTACAAAAACAATTTTGAAAATGAAAGAGTATGAAAAAGAAATTTCAGAAAGAACTCCCAATTGGGAAACAGACAGAATTGCAGATATTGACATGATTTTAATCAAAATGGCAATAGCTGAATTTTTAAATTTCCCTTCCATTCCTGTGAAAGTTACCATTAATGAGTACATTGAAATTTCGAAAGATTATTCAACCGAAAAAAGTAGTTATTTTATCAATGGTGTTTTAGATAAAATTTCGAAAGAATTTGAAAGAGATCAAAAAATTGTTAAAATAGGAAGAGGTTTACTGTAAATAGTTAATTGAAAAAAATATTTGTTACTTTTACCAAAATTTTAAAATCATGAGAAAAATATCCATTTTATTGACCTTTTTTAGTGCATTATTCATTACTATTTCATGTGCAAATAGCGATGCAAAAGCAAAAATTAATGAAGAAAATTTAGAGGAAGCTAAATCAAGAGATACAGAAATAAAAAAAGGCGCTGCAACTATCGCTTTTGATAAAGTTGAGTATGATTTTGGCACTGTAAATGAGGGTGATATTGTTGAAACAACTTTCAAAGTTACGAATGCTGGAAAAACAGATTTGATCATTACAAATGCGCAAGCTTCTTGTGGTTGTACAGTTCCAACTTGGCCAAAAGACCCTATAAAACCTGGAGATTCAGCAGATATTGAAGTTTCTTTTAACACTTCTGGAAAACCAAATAGACAAAGCAAATCAATTACATTAACAACCAACACTGAATCAGGAATGGAAACCTTAATATTAAAAGGTTCAGTAATTCCAAAAACAAATTAACCATGATTTCAATTATTTTTTTACAAGCTGGAGGTTTAGCAAGCATGCTACCTTTTTTAGCGATGATTTTAGTATTATATTTTTTCATGATTCGTCCACAAATGACTCGTCAAAAGAAAGAAAAAGCGTTTCAAGCAGGTATTAAAAAAGGAGCAAGAGTAGTAACTTCTAGTGGAATTCACGGAAAAATTGCTGAAATCCACGAATCTGATAATACAGTTACTATTGAAACAGCTGCAGGAAAAATCAAGTTTGAGCGTTCTGCAATTTCTATGGAATTGAGCAAAAAGTATAACAACACAGAAGTTAGTTAGATTTTTACATCATTACAATATGAAAGTGAACGTTTTCTTTTTTTGAAAATGTTCACTTTTTTTATTTCAAATTAGGTATATTCGACTGTATTAATTAAAGAATCAACTTTTGAAAACTTCACAAACAATATCGAAATCATTTTTTGTATTTTTAATAGCCTCTTTTTTGATTTGGGTATTGATTACTTTTTCTAAAGAATACAAAACGATGATCTCTTATGAAGTAACATTTACCAATATTCCTCAGGAAAATATTCTTTTAGAAACATCTCCACAAAAAACAGCATTTTATGTGAAAGGTACTGGTTTTCGACTTTTTTGGTCGCAGATTTTTGATCAAGAAATTACTATAGATGTTTCGAACTTTTCAAAAAAAGCATCTGGAAAAACCTATGTTTTGCCTAAAAATCAGTTGACAACTATTCAAAAGCAATTCATTTCAGGAGTTGAAATTGAAAATATTTTAAAAGATACAATTTATGTGAAAATTGGTTCTTTATATTCTAAAAAAGTGGCTTTGAAACCCAATTTGAATATCAATTATCAAGTAGGATATAAGCTTTTGGGTGATGTTACAATAGCTCCAGACTCCATCACAATTTCTGGTGCTGAAAGTCAATTAAAAAATATCGATTTTTTGGAATTGGAAAGTTTGAAGTTGACCAATGTAAATGCAGATTTTTCCAATAATGTTGCTATTTTAAAGCCTTCTAAAATTAAAAATATAAAGCTAACTACTTCAAAAGCAGTAATTTCAGCAAAAGTTGACAAATTTACAGAAGGCAGTTTACAAGTTCCATTTAAGTTACAAAATGTGCCTTCAGATATTAAAATTACCACACTTTCGGAAACAGTTTTAGTGACTTTTGTTGTTGCATTATCGCAATTTTCTAGGGTTTCAGAAGCTTCATTTGTAGTTGAATGTGATTATGAAATGTCTAAAAAAAATGAATTGGGATATTTGATTCCGAAAATAGTTTTAAAACCAGATTTTGTTGAGAATGTTAAAATTATTCCCACAAAAATTGATTTTTTAATTCAAAAATAATCTATGGTTGTTGGTTTAACAGGTGGAATTGGAAGTGGAAAATCTACAGTTGCAAAACTTTTTGCAGCCTATAAAAATACTGCAATTTACACTGCTGATGAAGAAGCAAAAAAGTTGATGAATTCCTCCAAAATTATTGCTGAGAAAGTAATAGTAGAATTTGGAAATGAGACTTATAAAAACGGTGAATTACAGAGAGATTTCTTAGCGAAAATTGTGTTTCAAAATCCTGAAAAATTGGCCATCTTAAACTCAATAGTTCATCCTGAAGTTCGCAATCACTTTCAGAATTTTATTCATACAAATCAAGATAAATTATTGATTATTTATGAAAATGCGATTCTTTTTGAAAGCAAAAGCAATGTGCTTTGTGATGTGATTATTACTGTTTTTGCTAGTTTATCAACTAGAATTGAGCGTGTTATGGAAAGAGATCATTGCTCCAAAGAAGCTGTTTTGAACAGAATACAAAATCAACTGAGTGAAGAATCTAAAATGATACAATCACATTACATTATCATCAATGATACACTTGAAAATACGAAAAATCAAGTAAAATATATTCATAATATTTTAACAGAAAAGCGCTGATGCTTTTAAGTATTTGTAATGGAATTGTTAAAACACTCTTAAATTTCCGTTATTTCAGTTAATTTTTATCAGAAAGTTTAATTTTCAATTCTTTTATCACGTAACTTTGATACGTGGGAAAAAAGATGTTTATTTTCATAGTTGTATTGATGAGCATTTCCTTAATTGGAATTATTGCTGTGCAACTCTATTGGATTAATAATGCCGTTGAAAGTAGAAAAGAACAGTTTAAAAATGATGTTCAAAAATCCTTAGGACGTGTTGCTGAAAGAATCAATGAAAAGGAGGAAAGACTTATTGAGATTCAAATCCAAGATATTTTAGAACACAAAACACTTGCAGATAATGCGCAAATAAAAAATTATCTTTTTCAACAAATTGATACCGCAAACAATACTAAAATCACTTTTGGGACGACTGTTTTAGAGGAAAATTTTGAAATTCCGTTAGATTTTTTAGACGACGAAAAAATAATTTTTACAAGAGTTACTGGAAAAAAAGATTTTTTTCAAAGTAAATTTATCAAAAGTCCAGACAATATTTTCAATGCTGAAGATGTTGAACGTTTTTCATTTTTAGGAAGAATGAAAAGTTTAGAAAAAAGTCAGTTTACTCAAATAATGAAAGATTTTAAAAGAGTAAATCCACTAAACAAAAGAGTAAGTAACAGAGAGTTAAATGCCACCATAAAAGAAGAACTTGATAAAAATAATATTCATTTAGACTTTAAATATGGCGTTTATACAAATGAAGGATTGGCAACCAAATTAAAATCAGGATATTATACCATCAATATCAATGAGAGTTATGAATATCCGCTTTTGTATGATTCTAATAATAAGCCAGAATATAATTTGTTTGTCACTTTTCCATCGAAAAATGAACACATATTATCGGGTATTTCGTCCATTTTATTATTGTCTTTGTTTTTCATTTTTGTCATTATCATTGCTTTTTCAAGTTCATTATATCAATTAATCAAACAGAAAAAAATATCAGAAATCAAAACAGATTTCATTAATAACATGACACACGAATTTAAAACTCCAATTGCTACCATCAATTTGGCTTTAGATTCCATCAAAAATCCAAAAATATTAGGAGATTCAGAAAAGGTGTTACGTTATGTAAAAATGATTCGCGATGAAAACAAAAGAATGCATTCGCAAGTGGAAAATGTATTGCGAATTTCACGATTAGAAAAAAATCAATTGACCATCAGTAAGGATACTGTTGATGTTCACGACATCATAGATGATGCTATTAACCACGTAAGTTTGTTAATTGATGATAGAGGAGGAAGCATTGAAAAGCATTTTCAAGCAATTTCATCAGAAATTTCAGGAAACGAATTTCATTTATTGAATGTGGTTGTAAACATGTTAGAAAATGCCATTAAATATTCAGTTGATGCTCCTAAAATTGATATTTATACAGAAAGTACCAATAAATTTTTCATTTTTAAAATCAAAGATGAAGGAATTGGGATGGGAAAAGCAGCTCAAAAAATGGCTTTTGACAAGTTTTATAGAGAGCAAAAAGGAAACATTCATGATGTAAAAGGCCATGGTTTAGGATTGGCTTACGTAAAGGAAATTGTAGAAAAACATCATGGAACAGTATTTGTAGAAAGTGAAAAAGGAAAAGGAAGCATATTCACAGTTAAATTACCTTTAAATTAAATATAAAATGGGAAGTAAAAAAATTTTATTAGTAGAAGACGATCCAAATTTTGGAACTGTTTTAAAAGACTATTTATCATTAAATGACTATAATGTGACACTTGCAAAAGATGGAATTGAAGGTTTGATAATGTTTAAAAATAGCGATTATGATTTGTGTATCTTAGACGTAATGATGCCACGAAAAGATGGATTTTCTTTAGCGCAAGATATTAGAGTAACCAACAAAGAAATTCCAATTATCTTCTTGACAGCCAAAACCTTAAAAGAAGATGTTTTGAAAGGGTATGCAGTTGGTGCAGATGATTATTTGAACAAACCATTTGATTCTGAGGTTTTATTGCATAAAATTAAGGCAATTTTACAACGCAAGGAATCAGATAAAACTTCGGAATCTGATCAAATTTTTGAGTTTACAATTGGTGGTTTTTCATTCAATTCGAAATTGCGTTATTTGTCATCACCTTCAACAATAGAACCAATTAAATTATCACCAAAAGAAAGTAAATTGTTGAGAATGCTAGCCATTCACAAAAATGATTTGATGCCTCGTGAATTGGCATTGACAAAAATTTGGAGAGATGACAATTATTTCACATCAAGAAGTATGGACGTTTATATTGCAAAATTGCGTAAATATTTGAAAGATGATGAAAATGTAGAAATATTAAACATTCATGGAGAAGGATTTCGTTTGATTGATAAATCATAAAAATCCGTATTTATCCAAAATCAAAACTCTATTTGTAATTACAACTAGAGTTTTTTGTATTTTTAAATCATGGCAGAATTCATTAAATTGTACAATGAAAATCCGAATCAAAAGCAAATTGATAAGGTTGTTAAAGTATTACAAAATGGCGGTTTAATCATTTATCCCACAGATACTGTGTATGGTTTGGGGTGTGATATTACCAACATAAAAGCATTGGAAAGAATTGCTCAAATCAAAGGTGTGAAACTAGAAAAGGCAAATTTTTCTTTTGTATGTAATGATTTGAGTCATTTGTCAGATTATATAAAACAAATTGACACTGCCACTTTTAAAATATTAAAACGTGCATTGCCAGGACCTTACACATTTATTTTACCTGGAAGTAACAATTTACCCAAAGCTTTTAAGAATAAAGAAACTGTCGGAATTCGTATTCCTGATAACAATATTGCAAGAGCCATTGTTGAAACTTTAGGAAATCCAATCGTTTCATCCTCAATTCGTGATGAAGATGATATTTTGGAATATACTACTGATCCTGAATTGATTTTTGAAAAATGGCAGCATTTAGTTGATTTGGTTATTGATGGTGGATATGGAGATAATTATGCATCTACAATTATCGATTTGACAACTTCTGAGCCAACAGTAATTAGAGAAGGAAAAGGAAGTTTGGATATTTTATAAAAGTAAATTTACTTATATAAACTTTCTTATGGATGCTTCTCTTATAGCTTCTTCTTTGGAATGTACTTGAAGCTTATCATAAATATTTTTAATATGATATTTAATTGTATTGATACTTATTTCAAGATTCAATGCAATCGTTTTGTAACTATTGCCTTGAGATAACATTGTTATCACTTCAGTTTCTCTTTCCGTTAATACTGAATCTGGGGCTTTTTTAAAGGATTCAACCACCATTTTTGCAATATTAATGCTCATTGGAGCGCCTCCTAAAATTACTTCATTTAAAGCTAAAATTAGTTTGTTAGAAGTTGTATTTTTTGTAAGATAACCTGAAGCCCCTGAGCATAATGCATCAAAAACTGTTTTAGAATTTTCAAAAACGGTAATCATAATAACTAATGTTTTAGGGTTTATTTTTTTTATTTCTTTTGTACATTGTATCCCATTCATACCTGGAAGTTCAATATCCATTAAAACAATATCTGGTAATTCATCTTTAAAATAATTTAAAGCATTTTCAGCATTCAAATAAGATCCTATAATTTTATAAGTGTCAGAGTTATTGATGATTTCACAAAAAATATCATTTAGCGGTTCATTGTCTTCAATAATCATAACTTTATACTTCATTTTAATTTAATTTAATTAATTTGATATTTTTGCATTTAAACTAATTTTTGTACCTTTTTTTGATGAAGATATTGTTAATAATACATTCATTTTTTCTGCTCTTAATTGCATATTTGATAGCCCGTTTTTAGAACTTATTTTATCAAAATTAAAACCAATACCATTGTCTTCAAAAATAATATCTAAATCATTGTTTTTAATTTTCATAGTTAATTTTACTGTAGTTGAATGTGAGTGCTTTGCAGCATTTGTCATTGCCTCTTTAAATATCATAATAATTTGTCGATTCCAGTAATAGGGTAATTTTTTATTTAAATCTAACTTTTTTTCAACATAAAAATCAATATTAAATGATTGAAAAAATTCATCTCCAAAATCTGATAAATAAGTAAATAATTCTTCGGTAAAGTCACTTTTAGCTTTTAAAGAAAACATAAAATCTCTTGTACCTTTGTATAAAATATCAGCGTCTAAGTTGATTTTTTTTAAGGCTTCAATAATTTTACTTTTATTCCAATTTTTTACTGATTGAATCATATACTCTGATAAAACAGTTATACGAGCTAATTTATTTCCCAAATCATCATGAAAATCTTTGGCTATGTTGTCTCTAACAATTTCAAGTTCATTTTCTATTTGTTCTCTTTTCTCAATTGCCCTTTGCAATGCTTCATTTTTGTTTTTGAATTTTCGTAATTGATATATGATTAATGAAATTACGATTACAGAAAAAATTAATGAACCAAAAAGTAAATAATTATTTTTTTTAGCGATGGTTAAATCTTTTTCTGATGCTTCTTGAATTAATTTTAAGTTTTCCTTTTCCTTTTTTTCAGTTTGGTATTTTTGTTCTAGCTCGAGAATTTTTTCTTGTTTGTCAGTGGTTAAAATACTATCCTTTAAATTGTTCCTTTTTTTTAAAAATAAATTAGCAAGTTTAAAGTTGTTTTGAGATTCGTATATTTTACTTTTTAACTCATATACTTGAGGTAAATTAACAAGCATTCTGCTTTGTTTAATTAATTCTATGGCGAGATTACATTTATTTAAAGACGCATCATATTGTTTTACTTCATACAAAGCATTTGCGGCATTTACTATTGCATTTTCATATAATGGGCGTTCTATAGCTTCTTTATAAAAAAAGGTTGAATCTCCATATTTTATAGATAAATCGTATTGTTTTAAATCTAAATATACTTTTTGTAGTTTTTGGTAATTAGCACCTATTAAACCTTTGAAATGATTTTTTTTAGAAATTTTTAAAGCGAAATTAATATAATAAAATGCACTATCATTTAGGTTTTGTTTCCTATAGTCTGATCCAATATTAGAAAGCACACTCGTTTTAAATAAAAGATCTTTATCTGTTTCCTTAAAGGTTAATATTTTTTTTCTAATTTTTAAAGCTTTATTAAATGAACCTATTGAACTAAGTATGGCTGCAATGTTATTGTACATTTTAATAGCTTTATTTTTTTGTCCTATTTCATCATATATTTTTGCAGATTTAATGAGATAATTAGATGTTTTTTCATAATCTCCAGTATAATAATAATATTTTGCATGGCTTTCAAAAACAATGGCAAAAATGGAATCTAAATTTATTTCTTTAGCTAAGTCTATTGAATTTTGTAATTTTTTTTCAACGGAATCATAATCAAAAGCTTTTATAAGCGAATCTATTTCTTCATTATTTGAAAGGATTTTAGAAATTTTATTTGTTTGTCCAAAAGCTTTAAAAGCTATGAATAAGAATAAGATTATGATTGTATTTTTTTTCATTGATTTACATGGCTTGCTTTTCATTTTTGCTATTTCACATTTTATTAACAAGATATGGAAAGATCTTTAAAAATTATTATTCTATTAAGATATATTGCATTTTAAATCAACACTTTACTTTAAAATTAAACCAAATTTACAGAATAAAATTATTTTTAATTTATTAGATTTTTGTAGTCGGTACAATAAAAAATGCAAAATACTTTTTAAATTTAATAAAAATTCTGACTTATTTTTTTATAAATCGATTTCTAAAAACTTTATCATCAGTATTTTTAGCAATAATAATATATGCACCATTGGCCAATTCTGAAATATTAATTGGATTTTTAGAATTATGATTTTTTAAAGTTTTTAAACTTTTACCGGTCATATCAAAAATTTCAATTTCACTAAAAATATCTATACCAACTTTTTTCCCTCCTAATAATAAAATATCAACTGTTGGATTAGGATATAAACCAAGATTATCATTAGATTTTGAATCATCAACACCAAGAGATGAACAAAAGTCCCAATTTCCAAAATTCAATTTGGTATGAAAAGTATCTCCTAAATACGTGCATACATCAGGACAATATATAGTACAACAATAAAAACTGTAAATTCCACAAGTATTTACTGTAATTGTATTTTTTGTTTCTCCTGGAATAATATTTTGACAAAAGTCTGATTATCATTAAAATAAATTTTATTCAATAATATAGCTACTTTCTCTTTATTGAAATTTTTTATTGTTTCAGTATTTCTTCTAACTTTTTATTTAGTTTGTCCACTCTTAAATTTCTTGCAATTATTTTACCATTTTCGGAAATTAAAAAGTTATCAGGTATTCCACTAACCCCATAAATTAATGAAGCTTTATTTCTATTACCTTTTAAATCACTTACTTGTTCCCAAATTAAATTATCTTCATTAATTGCTCTTATCCAACTACTTTTGTCTTCATCCAATGAAACTGAAAATATTTCAAATCCTTTTGAATTATATTTTTTATATATATCTAAAAGTTTTGGGTTTTCTTTTCTGCAAGGAGCACACCAAGACGCCCAAAACTCAAGAAGAACTGTTTTCCCTTTTAATTCAGACAACTTCTTAAATTCACCATTTTGGTTCTCAGATTCGAAATCTATAAATTGTTCGCCAATTTTTGGTTCTTTATTGAACTCTAAATATTCTTCAATTTCTTTTCCATATTTTGAGTTTTTAATGTTTTTTGAAAATTGCAAAAAGAGTTCTTTTGATTTTTCTTTTCCCCAAGTTGTAGAGTAAATAGATAATATATCAGCACTTACAATACTATTAGGATTGCTTCTCACAAACTCTATTTCCATTTTTTGTCTTTCATTTATTGATAAAGTTTCGATTTTTTTATTAAGACTAAAGCTTAAATTTTCTGCCTCAGATCCCGTAATTTTAGCATTTCTAAAATCAGTTTTACTTGCATCAAATATCATAGCATTATTTTCAGCCCAAAAAATCCTATAATTCGAAAAATCCTTATTATGAAGTAACAATTTTATTGGAGATAATGGCAGTTTAGTATTAAATTTAAAAGTGTTGTTCTCAACTTTTGTAGAGTCTAAAGTTTTATTATCAATTTTCAGATAAATTAATGTACCATTTTCGAATCCGTTTGTTTTTCCTTTAATAGAAAATCCAATCTTTTGTTTTTCTTTACAAGAAACAATTAAAACTATAATTAAACCTAAAATTATTTTTTTCATAATTGTTTGTTTTGTTTTTAAATTAAATTGTGAGAATAAATTAACGGTTATATTAAAAAATTAATACTTTAATTTATTTTTTTTATGTTTTATTTAAAGCTAACCACATTAACCAATCAGTACCAACTATATCCCAACCAAATTTTTCATAATTTACTTTTCCGTTTTGTTGTAATTCAAAATAATTATGTTCTCTATTAAAATAAGCTTTAAAATGTATATTTTTTTTGTTTTCCTGAATCATTTCTATACGAAGTAAATCATTAAATGGGCAAGCTTCATCCTTTGTACCATAAGAAATCAAAACTGGAATTGTAAGACGTTTAAAATCGTCATTTAGTAATTCAGAAAAAGTAAAAGTTCCTTTGTAAGCATTCCATCCATTTTGTCTTGTGTCTTCAAATGGATTTTGATTTACTTTTTCCCAGTATTCAAAATCACTTTCAACCCAACTTTCTTTTTCGTTTTCTAATTTTCTATCTTGAGTAATCATTGATAAAATTCTGGAATAATAGGGAGTTCCTCCTGAATATATTAAATGGGTGATTCTTTTATTTGATACTGCCATTTTTACTGCAATAGAACTTCCTTCTGAATGACCAGCAACAACCATCATATTTGTATCAACCCAAGATTGTTTTTCAAGATACTGTATGACTTTATTATTTCTTTCTGTGTAATAAATTAAATTTGCTTTTTTTGTGTATTCCTTTGGAGGTTCGTTTGAAATATTATCTGTAAACTCCCCATTTTTACCTAATTGAGATTTTTCTATTATTAAAGGAATATTAGGTTTATTGATACAAACTAAATGAAATTTATCTGTAAATATTTTTTCACTAAATGAAAAAGGCGAATAATGAGCTCCATTTTTATCATACTTAATTAAGGGTTTTGCCTGTGAACCTTGAATAAAAATAAATAAAGGCTTCTTCTTCAGTTCATCTCCTACTTTAGATTTAACGATAAAATCAACAGAATCATTTTGAAATGATATACTAAAATGTCTATACCCGAAATCCTCAACTGATTTTTGGGCAAGTGAGTTTTGCAAAGCTAAAATTGTTGTAATTAAGATTAAATTTTTAATTTTCATTTAAGTATTTTATTAAGTTTTAGATACTGAAGTAACATTATTGTTTTACCGTCTTTTATTTCGCCATTTTCTATTATTTTCATTGCTTGGTCAATTGAAATTTCCAAAACTTCGATATTTTCTTCTTCATGTTCAACTCCTACACCATCTGATACTTTTATGTCTTTTGAATATTCAGCAATAAAAAAATAGAGTATTTCAGTTACAGATCCAGGAGACATATATGCCTCAAAAATTTTTTAACCTCAGTAACTTTATAACCTGTTTCTTCTTCTGTTTCTCTTTTAATACATTCTTCTGCATTATCTTTATCTAAAAGTCCTGCACAAGCATCAATCAGCATTCCGCTTTTATTAGCATTTACAAATGTTGGAAGTCTAAATTGTCTTGTTAGTATAATTGATTTTAATTCTTTATTGTAAATAAATATTGTTGCACCATTACCTCTATCATAGCATTCTCTGCTTTGCGTTTTAATAGAGCCATCCTTTTTAGAGTATTGATAGGCTATTTTACTTATATGTATACCAATTATCAGATAAAATTTCGGTATTTATAATCTTTACTTTATTAATCATTTATATGTTTTTTTATTTATCTTAAGTATAAAATAAGATTAATTCCTTTTTAAAGGAATTAATCTATCTAACAAAAAACTAATTACTCTAGAATAGTAAAACCTTTACTATTAAAAGTAAAATAGAATATAAAACAGTTAAAGAGATTTCAAGTTTGTATTTTTTGAATTGTTCTAGCATTTATTTTTTAATGATTTTATTGGTTAAAAATGATTTTTCACCTTTTATATTTAGAAAATAAACCCCTGAATTTAATTCTGAAATTGAATATTTTTCTTGTGTTTTATAAAAAGTTTTCAATTTCCTACCATTAATATCATAAACTTCAATTTGTAAAATATTTTGATAATCTCCCTTTATAGAAAAAGTATTTTCTGTTGGATTTGGATGAACTGACAAATGGATTTTATTAAAATCACTAACAGATAATGACGAACAGTTTTCAGAATAAACAGTACTTGCTGGTTTTTGCCAAGAGGCATAAACTCCTAAACCATTGGTAGCAGCATTTTCATCATCAACTTGAATGCAATTTAAACTGTCATTACCATTATTAGAGCTAAAGTTGGTTAAAATAGTATTATTTCCGTTTTTGAGATTTATTGCAGATATTGGAGTACTAAATAATAAAACATTTGTTAGCATGTCATTATTTGATAAATCAAGCTCAGATAGTGTTGAACCTATTATTAATAAACTAGTTAAATTAATATTGGTTGTTAAATCTAAATTAGTTAAAACGTTAGAGTCTAAAGTTAAGGATGTTAAAGCTGTTGAATTATCACTAATTAAAGTTTGCAATGCATTTGCTTCTGTTAAATTAACATTTAAACTAACATTTGTGGTATTACTGATATCAACTGTTGTTAATTGAGAACTTGAAAATCCGCAATAAATAAAACCTAATTTTGAAAATCCACTTAAATTTAAACTTGTAAGTTGGGTAAATCCAAATATAAATTCTTTTAAATTAGGGTTGTTACTAGGATTTAAAATTAAATTTGATAGTGTAAAATCAGTAATCTCTACATTTTCAATTTTTGTGTTTTGACTAAAATCTAATTTTGTTTCAGTATTCAATACTGACTGGAACTTTTTTAAATTTTTAAAGTTTTCAAGACCAGTAAAATCTGATATAGGAAGTCCACCACTACCATCTAAAATTAAAGTTTCCACATTTAAAATATTAGAGGTAGTTACATAATCATCTAAAACAGTATCGTATCCTAGATTAATTAGTTGCTGTTCAAAATTATCATCTGGTACAAAAGTAAGTGTTGGAATTTCATTATATGCAAATAATTCTCTTTCATTGCTATTCAATAAACCACTTAATATCAACTTATTATTAAATACTGCAAGTGGTATTGGAGCAAAATATCCTGAACCAACAACAAAGTCTTGGACTAATGTTGCATTATCTGAAGTATCTATTTTCCAAAGTTCTTCACCATGAATTCCATCATTTGCATTGAAATAAAGATTTCCATTAAACTCTAAAAAATTTCTTGGTGAACTATTACTTGAAGTATTAATATTAGCAACTAAACCTGTTGATGTATTAATGCCGTTTGTTTTGTATAATTCATTTCCATTAGCACCATCAGCTGAAAAGTAAATAAATCCATTAAAAGGTGTAAATCCTGAAGGATTTGTTCCCCCATTTGCCAATAAATTAGCATTATCATTTGCTGTATTAACTCTTACAAGTCTTTTTGTTCCACTTACAGTGGATGATAAAATTAGAGATATTGTAGTACCAGTATCTAAAATTGTAAGTTCTTCAGCATCAATAGTATTATTTATTGGTGCTATTTGAACAATTGCATTAGGATCATGAACATATAATTGCCTTTCTGTTCCATTAAATGCCGTAAAATAAAGTTTATTATTTGCAATTATAAAATCTGATGGATTGCTATCTCCTGTGGGATTTATATTGGAGTTTCCAACCATAGAAATAGTATTATTTAATATATTATGTTTGTACAATTCAATTCCATTTCCTGAACCTTCATCACCAACAAAATAAATATCATCATTAAATTTAAAAATATCATTGATAGTTATCCAACCTGAAGCAACTTTTCCTTGTGAAACTGCATTACTTCCATTTAGGGATATTCTTACAAGATTGTTTTCATCAATAAAATATAATATTGATGGCAGTGAAGAATTTGTTGCAGGAAGATTTACATAAATTAACTGACCTTCATTAGCTGATGGTAAAGGAGCTGTTGTAAAGTAATTTAAAGGAGCATACAAATTTCCATTTTTAAAATAAGCTCTATTGTAAGCTCCCGGTAAATTTGAAGCATTTTCAAAATAAGCTAAAAAAAGTAATGCATTATTTTCATTTTCTGCAATCGTCCAAGTAGGTTTTTCGCTAATTAATCTCTTAGAACTTTCATTTAATAATGCTACAGTTCCTGCTTCCGTTCCATCTGAACTAAACAATCTAAAAAATCCATCAGATTCTTGAACATTAAAAAACAGCAAGTTATTTTGTACAAAAAAATTTTCTGATTTACCATTTCCAGGATTACTTGATGCTGTTCCTGAAAAATCTTTAATTAAATTTATTTGAGAATAGAAAAAGAAAGGAATCGTAAATAATATAATTGTGAGTAGTTTTTTCATTTTTTGAAAGTTTTATGATGCTGTAAAATTATTTCTTTTACTACCCAATTGTACTACCTAAAATGGGTAGCTGCTTTATTTTAAATATTATTGGTTTTAAAAAATATTTTCATTGGTTTTTGAGTGTCATTAAAATTTAATTAATATAAAATGATTTCTACTTGTTTTTGCAATATATTTTATGAATGATTATCATTACTATACTTCTATAAAATTTTAATAGATTAATTTATTAAAATCTAGTATTCATATTCGGAAATATTTCAATAAGGAAGGATGGATTTTACAAAAAAGCATTTCACTTATATAACAAGAAGAATTTGTTTTGAAAATATGATTTCTTACTTTGTTGATTTTCAACCAAAAAACACTTAATAAAATTTAATCATATAAATAGTTTAATCTAAATCTTGAAACTTCTTTCTTCCAAAAACAAAATATTGCCAAACTATACTGATGTGTAAAAAATAGGCTTGTTTTTTGTATAATTTTCTGCGTTTTTTGAGGAACAGTGGTAGGTTTTTATAAAAACTAACATGTGCTTTTAGTATCGCAAATGTGTGGATTGGTCTTAGTTCAATTAAAAATTTGATTCCTGCAATTCCATCTAACATCAATCTTGAAAAAACTACTATTAAAAACCATTTTTTAGGCACATTTTTCACCACATTTAACAAGCTATTTCTAAAATTCAAATAGGTTTTATGAGGATTTGTCTCTTGCAAAGTGGCTCCACCAATATGAAAAACAGTAGATGTTCCCACATATTTGATGTCAAAACCTAAATTATTTGTTCTCCAACACAAATCAATTTCTTCTTGATGTGCAAAATAATTCTCATCAAAACCTTCTAATTGATGATAAACTTCAGAACGAATAAAAAAACAAGCACCAGAAGCCCAAAATATTTCAGTAGTATCATTAAATTGATGGGTATCTTTTTCTAAGGAATTAAAAACTCGTCCTCTACAATAAGGATATCCAAAAAAGTCAATAAAACCGCCTGCAGCTCCTGCATATTCAAAGCTACTTTTATCTTTATAATCTAATATTTTTGGTTGTATAATGGCTACATTTTTATTTTTTTCAAAAACATCTAGCACAGGAGGAAGCCAGTTTTCAGTAACTTCAACATCCGAATTTATCAAACAATAAATATCAGCCTCAACAGCTTGCAAAGCATCATTATAACCTTTTGCATATCCACCATTGACGCTATTTTCGATGATGTTTACTGAGGGATAAAAAGTTTTGATAAATTTGATAGAATCATCAGTTGAAGCATTATCGGCTACAAATATTTCAGCTTTTTCAGAACTAAAATTAACGATGGAAGGAAGGAATTTTTCCAGTAGTTTTTTTCCGTTCCAATTTAATATGACGATTGCTATTTTCACAAGGTGCGAATTTACATTTTAAAAATGAGTTTCGTTATAAAGTTTTCTTAATAAAATCAGGAAGTTCTTCTAAGAAAATATAGGTTTCATTTTCAAAATCCATCTGACAGTAAAAATGATCTAAACCATTTGTAACAAAAAGATAATTAGCTTTTATTTTTAAATTATATCTCGCAATTTGATCAAAAGTTTCTTGCGTAATTTTTACAGAAGGAGCCTTACATTCCACCATAATTTCAGGATTTCCCAAAGCGTTAAATATGATGATGTCAGTTCTTTTTTTTAAGGTATTAATAAGAAATTGTTTTTCAACAGAAATCAAAGAAATTGGATATTTTTTTTCTTCCAATAAAAAATAGGCAACATGCTGACGAACCCATTCCTCGGGAGTTAAAACCACATATTTTTTTCGGAATTTATCAAAAATAAGCGTCTTATTTTCCTTACTTTTGAGTTTGAACGAATAAGATGGAAGATTGAGTTTTTGCATCAATCAAAAGTAATAAAATGAATGAAATTAACGACATTGTAGCAGATATTAAAAGAAAAATTTTAAAACCTATCTATTTTTTGATGGGGGAAGAATCGTATTATATTGATCAAATTTCTGATTTTATTGAAAAAAATGTGCTGGATGAATCTGAAAAAGGATTCAATCAACAAGTGATGTATGGAAGAGATGTGACCATTGAAGATATCATTGCTGCTGCAAAACGGTATCCAATGATGGCAGAAAGGCAGGTAATTATTGTAAAAGAAGCGCAAGATTTGAGCAGAACGATTGAAAACTTAGCTTCTTATGCTGAAAACCCTCAACCAAGTACAGTTTTAGTGCTCAATTATAAGTATAAAACGCTTGATAAAAGAAAAAAATTATATAAAATCATCGCTAAAAATGGGCTGATTTTTGACAGTAAAAAACTCTATGAAAATCAAGTTTCTGATTGGATTCGCAGAGTTTTGAATGGAAAAAAATACCAAATCGAGCCAAAAGCTGCACTGATGTTGATTGAGTTTTTAGGAACAGATTTGAGTAAAATTTCCAATGAATTGAACAAATTGGTATTGATTCTTCCTGAAGGAACTATTATAAATGACAAACATATTGAGGAGAATATTGGGATTTCAAAAGATTTTAACAACTTCGAATTGCGCAAAGCAGTAGGGGAGAAGAACATTTTAAAATCTAATAGGATCATTAATTATTTTGCTGAAAATCCTAAGAATAATCCACTGGTAATGACTATTTCATTGTTGAATGGTTTTTTTACACAATTGCTTTTTTTTCATGGTTTGCAGGATAAATCAAAAAAATCGGTTGCATCAGCATTAGGAATTAACCCTTATTTTGTGGATGAATATTTTTTAGCTTCAAGAAATTATCCAATTCAAAAAGTAACGAGTATTCTCTCTTTTTTGAGAGATGCTGATATGAAAAGTAAAGGTGTTGGAGCAAATCAATCACAAGAGGATATTTTAAAAGAATTGCTATTCAAGATTTTACATTAACTTTTTTTTAAATAAAAAAAAGAGCAACAAGTTGAATGTAACTAGTTGCTCTTTTTGTTTTTTGTAAGTATTATTTTAATTACTATACATTTTGTTGTATAAATCTTTATAGATTTCTTTGATAACATCTCGTTTCATTTTCATTGTTGGTGTCAATTCACCACCATCAATTGTCCATTCTTTTTCAGTTAATTCAAATCGTTTAATTTGCTCCCAATTGCCAAATTTTTTATTGCAAGAATCAATTGCATCCTGAATAACTTGAATCACTTTTGGATTTTCAATCAAATCTTTATGTGTTGAAAATGAAATTTCATGCTCTTTTGCCCAATCTTTTAAATACTCAAAGTTTGGTTGAATAATGGCAGCTGGCATTTTTTCACCTTCACCAACAACCATGATTTGTTCAATAAATAATGATTGTTTTAATTCGCCTTCTAATAAAGGTGGCACAACATATTTTCCTCCAGATGTTTTGAACATTTCTTTGGTTCTTCCAGTGATTTTCAAAAAGCCGTCTTTGTCAATCTCACCTTTGTCACCAGTATGAAAATATCCATTTTTAAGCACTTCAGCTGTTTTTTCAGGATCTTTATAATAGCCTTGCATCACGTTATGACCTTTCACCAGAATTTCTCCAGTTTCAGCGATTTTTATTTCAATTCCATCAATAACTTTTCCAACAGTTCCTATTCTAAAACCACCATTATTTTGGTCATTTACAGATACAACTGGTGATGTTTCTGTCAATCCATAACCTTCCATAATTGGCATTCCTGCTGCTGCAAATACTCTTGTCAATCTTGGTTGCAAAGCAGCACTTCCTGAGACCATCAATTTTAAGTTTCCACCTAAAGCAGCTTGCCATTTAGAAAAAATGAGTTTTCTGGCCAATCCTAATTGTTTTTCATACCACCAACCATTGGCGCCATAAGGTTCGTATTTCAAGCCTAAATTCAAAGCCCAAAAGAATAATTTCTTTTTGATTCCTGTTAAATCTTCTCCTTTCAATACAATTTTATCATATATTTTTTCATACAATCTAGGAACAGCAGTCATGACATCTGGCTTAACTTCTTGCGCATTTTCAGAAAGTTTTTCAATTGTTTCTGCAAAATAAATATCTACTCCACAATATTGATATAAATACAAAATCATGCGTTCAAAAATATGGCAAACAGGTAAAAAACTCAATGCTTTCGAATTTCCATATTCTAAAGGAACTCGTTTTTTAGAACACAATACATTCTGAACAATATTATCATGTGTCAGCATAACACCTTTCGGTTTTCCTGTGGTTCCAGAAGTATAAATAATGGTGGCTAAATCAGTTGATTTTACAGCGTTTTTTCTGATTTCAACTTCTTCTTGATTGCTTTCATCTTTTCCTAATTCTAATACTTTTTTCCAACTTTTTTCTCCTTTGATATCATCAAAAGTAAAAATGCCTTTTAAGTGAGTGTTTGCTTTAATTTGATTGATTTTTTCAATCACAGTGATATCTGAAACAAAACAGTAAATAGATTCTGAGTGATTGATGACATATTCATAATCCTCTTTAGAAATTGTTGGGTAAATTGGGACTGTTTGTGCACCCAATTGCAATACAGCAATGTCGCAAATATTCCACTCAGTTCTATTGGTGGTTGAAATAATCGCAATTTTGTCATTGGGTTTGATTCCCAATTTTAATAAACCTCTGCTCAATTGATTGGATAAATCTACATATTCTTTGGATGAAATGGAGTTCCATTTCCCTTCATATTTTGTAGAAAATGCATTTTTGAGGTTATACGTCTCAAGTTGAAAGTAAGGGATATCAAATAATCTACTAATTCCTGTTTGCATATTGTTCATTTTATGATACGCCAAAGTAATAAATTTACCTCTCTTTTGCAAATACTTATGAAACTACTTGATATTTTATGAATTATATATTTTTTGGACTAAGTTTTTATATTTTTCTTGGATTACTTTTCGTTTCATTTTCATTGTGGGCGTCAAATGTCCTGCATCAATTGTCCATTCATCAGGCGTAATTTCAAATTTTTTAATCTGTTCCCACTTGCCAAATTTTTGATTGTAAAAGTCAATTTCTTTCTGAATTCGTTTGATTAATTTTTCATCAGTTGCCACATCAGCAATTGAATATTCATGACGTTTTGCCCATTTTTGAATGAATTCGAAATTTGGTTGAATCAATGCAGCAGGCATTTTTTCTGATTCGCCAATGACCATGATTTGTTCTATAAAACGCGATTTTTTAAACTCACTTTCCAATGCAGCTGGTGCAATATATTTTCCGCCAGAAGTTTTGAAAATTTCTTTTTTTCGGTCTGTAATTTTTAAAAATCCTTCCGCATCAATAATTCCAATATCACCTGTGTGTAAATATCCATCAATGATGGTCTCGTTTGTCAATTCGGAATTTTTATAATAACCAAGCATTACATTTTTTCCTTTGATTAAAATTTCTCCATCATCAGCAATTTTTACCTCCACATTTTCTAATGGTTTTCCAACAGTTCCAATCTTAAAACCGTTGTTTTTCTGTTCATTTAAAGTTCCTGCTGGCGAAGATTCTGTCAATCCATAACCCTCAAAAATGGTAATTCCTGCAGCAGTAAAAATCCGAATTAAACGTTCTTGCAAAGGCGCACTTCCTGAAATCATAAATTGCAAGTTTCCACCCAAAGCTTCTTGCCATTTTGAAAAAATTAATTTTCTGGCAATTTGTAATTGAACATCAAACCAAAAACCATTTTTTTGAAATGGTTCATATTTTTCTGCCAAATGTAAAGCCCAAAAAAACAACCCTTTTTTTAATCCATTTAACTGACTTCCTTTATCAACAATTTTATCAAAAATCTTTTCCAATAATCTTGGAACAACTGCCAAATAATGAGGTTTTACTTCTTTGATAGTTTCACCAAGTTTGTCAATACTTTCAGCAAAATAAATTTCAAAACCCATCATTTGGTTGTAATAGGATGCTGCTCTTTCAAAAATATGACAAATAGGTAAATAGCTGATAATCTTTGAGTTATTTTCTTTTAAATCAATTCTTTTTGCAGTTTTCAATACCGTAAATACTATATTTTCATGGGTTAACATCACACCTTTTGGTGTTCCTGTAGTTCCTGAAGTATAAATAATTGTCGCTAAATCTGAAGGTTTTACTGATTTTTTTAATGTTGAAATTTCATCAATAAAATCATTAGAAGTTCCAATTTTTAAAAATGAATTCCAATCATAATCAGTGTTACTATTTTCAAGGGAAAATACTTTTATAAGTTGTGTTTTGTTTTGAATAGAAATTACTTTTTGATACAAATCATTGTCAGAAACAAAACAATATTTTGCATCAGAATGATGTAAAATATATTCGTAATCTTTTTCAGACAAAGTCGCATATAAAGGAACATTTTGAGCACCAATTTGCAAAATTCCAATGTCTAAAATATGCCAATTGGGATTGTTATTAGTGCTAATAACAGCAATTTTATCAGAAGGTTGTATGCCTAATTTCAATAATGAACTACTAACTTTATGGGCATCAGAAATGTATTTTTCGGTGGAAATTGCTTCCCATTTTTGCTCGTTTTTATAATTAAAACATCTTTTTGATGGATGATTTTCCAATTGATAATAGGCAAAATCAAAAACGCGTAAAATGGATGCTGACATTGTTCAAAGTTTAAGATTGACAATGTAGTAATTTATTAGAATATAAAAAAGTGTTTATATTTTGCTGAAATTCAACTAAATATAGGCTTTTCTTTAATTCCAAAAGCATCAATTGAAGACGAACAATTCAGAAAAATATCACAATTTGGCATTCGTTCTTTCAACATAAAAGCTTTTTCAAGGATGTTTTTTTCATCATCCTCTGCATCTAAAAAAACTTCCTTAAGAGTTTGATTCTCTAAAAAATCGCACAAATCAGTCAGTGTAATTTTTGTTCTTGTAATATTTAAACTCTCTAACTGCTGCATTTGGTTGATAAATGGAATGCATGCTTTCGTAATCCTATCATGCCTTCTTAAAAAAAGACTTTTCAGTTCTTTAAATTGCACCATATATGCTACAGCTTTGTCAGTAATTAAAGTATCTTTTAAATACACATCTTGAATTGTAGTAACTCTTTTCGTGAAAAAGCAAAAAAAATCATCATCTTCATTGCCATCAGCAGACCAAATTTGTTGCCAGTTTTCATAAAGTTGAGAAGGCTTGTCAAAATGATAATGCGTTTGCCAAAATTTTTTTTCCTCTTTTGAAAATTTCATTACTTGTTTTGATTTTCCACCCAAATTCGTGCATTCACAAAAGCTTCCAACCAAGGTGACACTTCGTCTTTTCTGCCTTTTGGATAATTAGCCCAATTCCATTGAAACGTTGAACGCTCAATGTGTGGCATGGTTACCAAATGACGACCAGTTTTGTCACACAGCATAGCTGTGTTAAAATCAGATCCATTAGGGTTATTTGGATAGCCTTCATAACCATATTTTGCAACAATTTGATAGTTTTCTTCAGTTTCTGGTAAATGGAATTTTCCTTCTCCATGTGAAATCCAAACACCTAATTCACTGCCTGCTAAAGTCGATAACATTACAGAATTGTTTTCTTGAATTTTTACAGAGGTAAACGAACTTTCGTGTTTTTTAGAATCATTATGATGCATTTTTCCATGCACTGTGTGTTCAGGATTGATGAGTTCTAACTCCATAAAAAGTTGACATCCATTACAAATTCCAACAGATAATGTATCTTCTCTTTCAAAGAAATTTTCAAGTGCTTTATTGGCTTTTTCATTGTATAAAAATGCGCCAGCCCAACCTTTTGCAGAGCCCAGAACATCCGAATTTGAAAAACCTCCAACAGCACCAATAAACTGAATATCTTCCAAAGTTTCTCTTCCAGAAATCAAATCGGTCATGTGAACATCTTTCACATCAAAACCTGCCAAATACATCGCATTTGCCATTTCACGTTCCGAATTGGAACCTTTTTCACGAATGATAGCTGCTTTCGGACGTTGATTTATTGGAGAAATATTTCCAACAACTTCTGCTAATTTTCCAGTGAAATTTTCAGGAAAAACGAATTGCAAAGGTTGCTTTTTATAATTTTGATAACGAGCTGTTGCTAAGTTGTTTGCAGTTTGTTTTTGGTCTAATAAGTAAGAAGTTTTATACCAAATATCTCTGGTTTCAGCAACATCAAAAGTAAATGTATCTTCGTTATTTTTGATGATAACTTTTCCTGAATTGGTGGCTTTTCCGATATTGAAAATTTCAATGCCATTTTGCTTGCATTCTTCTTCAATAGTAGCGTTTGCCTGAAAAACCAACCCTGCATTTTCAGCAAAAAGCAACTTTATCACATCGTTTTCATTCAAAATCGAAAGGTCAAATTCAGCGCCTAAATGTACTTCTGCAAAACACATTTCTAGCAAAGTCGTAATCAATCCGCCAGAAGCAATGTCATGACCACTATTGATTTGGTCATTTTTGATGAATTTTTGAAGTAAATTGAATGTTTTTTTAATAAAATCAGCATTTTTTACATCTGGAGTTTCATTTCCAATGGTGTTTAAAATTTGGTTGAAAGAACTTCCTCCTAATTTATACGCATCTTGAGAAAGGTTGATATAATAAATAGTTCCACCATCAAGTTGCAAAACAGGTTCTACAACTTTGGTTATTTCACTGCAATTTGCAGCAGCAGAAATGATGACTGTACCTGGAGAAATTACGTCTTCATTCGGATATTTTTGCTTCATAGAAAGCGAATCTTTTCCAGTTGGAACATTGATTCCCAATTCAATAGCAAATTCAGAAACTGCCTTTACAGCTTTGTATAATCGTGCATCTTCCCCTTCATTTTTACAAGGCCACATCCAATTTGCTGACAAAGAAACAGATTGTAATCCATCTTTTAAAGGTGCCCAAACAATGTTTGTCAACGCTTCAGTAATGGCATTTCTACTACCAGCTTCTGGATGAATCAAAGCGGAAATAGGAGCGTGCCCAATGGAAGTTGCAATTCCTTCTTTTCCATGATAATCCAATGCCATCACACCTACATTATTCAACGGAATTTGTAAAGAACCCAAACATTGTTGTTTGGCAACTTTTCCTCCCACACATCTATCTACCTTATTTGTCAACCAATCTTTACAAGCAACTGCCTCTAATTGCAATACTTGTTCAAGGTAAATATGTAAATTTTTAGATTTATACCTAGGATTTTTATAATTTCTGACCACAGTTTTGTCGGTCATAATAGTTTTGGGAGATGAACCAAACATATCTTCCAAAGCGAAATCCATAGGTTTGATTCCAGTTGATGCTGATTGAAACGTAAACTGTTCATTGCTAGTTACTTCACCAACATCATATATGGGAGAACGTTCTCTATCAGCTATTTTATGAAGTGTCTCTAAATGTTTTTCAGCAATGACCAATCCCATTCTTTCTTGAGATTCATTACCAATAATTTCTTTTGCAGATAAAGTTGGATCGCCCACAGGCAATTTGTCCAAATCAATCAATCCACCAGTACTTTCTACCAATTCTGATAAGCAATTCAAGTGTCCTCCAGCACCATGGTCATGAATGGAAATGATAAAATTTTCCTCACTTTCCACCATTCCACGAATCGCATTGGCTACACGTTTTTGCATTTCAGGATTGGAACGTTGTACAGCATTTAATTCAATTCCTGATGCAAATTCTCCTGTGTCTGCAGAAGAAACAGCTGCACCACCCATTCCAATTCTATAGTTTTCTCCACCTAAAATCACAATTTTATCTCCTTCTTTTGGAGCATCTTTTATGGCTTGATCTGCTTTTCCATAGCCAATTCCACCTGCTTGCATGATCACTTTATCAAAGCCCAATTTGCGAGCTTTTGCATCACTTGAAGCTTGATTTTCTTCGTGCTCGAATGTAAAAACCGAACCACAAATCAAAGGCTGTCCAAATTTATTTCCAAAATCGGAGGCACCATTAGAAGCTTTAATCAAAATATTTAACGGAGTTTGATACAACCATTTTCTGGCATCAAACTTTTGTTCCCAAGGACGATTTTCTTCTAATCGAGAATAAGAGGTCATGTAAACTGCGGTTCCTGCCAAAGGAATAGAGCCTTTTCCACCAGCCAATCTGTCTCTGATTTCTCCTCCTGAACCTGTTGCAGCACCATTAAATGGTTCTACAGTAGTTGGAAAATTGTGTGTTTCTGCTTTTAAAGAAATGACAGAATCAAAAGGAGTAATTTGGTAAAAATCTGGTTTATCAGCAGTTTTTGGAGCAAATTGATCCACTTTTGGCCCTTTTATAAAAGCCACATTATCTTTATATGCGGATACAATATCATTAGGATGTTGCTTAGAAGTTTCCTTAATCATTTTGAATAATGAAGTGGGTTGCTCTTCTCCATCAATCACAAAAGTTCCGTTAAAAATTTTATGACGACAATGTTCTGAGTTCACTTGACTAAATCCAAAAACCTCAGAATCTGTTAATTTTCTTCCTATTTTTTTAGCAACGTTTTCTAAATATGTAACTTCCTCATCACTCAATGACAAACCTTCTTGCTTGTTAAAAGCAGCAATATTTTCAATCTCTAAAATAGGTTCTGGTTGAATATTGATGGTAAAAATAGATTGATGCAATTCGTTGAATTTCTCTGAAATCATAGGATCATACTCAGCAAAATCAGAGGTGCAAGCTGTAAATTCTTCAATTCTGATGATGCCAGAAATGCCCATATTTTGGGTAATTTCAACAGCATTTGTACTCCAAGGAGTAATCATGGCTGCTCTAGGTCCAATAAAAAAGGCGTCAATAGACGCCGCGTTTATTTTGGGTTGATTCCCAAACAACCAAGTCAATTTTGAAATAGTTTCGTTTGAAAATTCTTGAGAAGATTGAACAGCAAATACGGTTGTTTTTTGATCGCCAAAGAAATGAATCATGGGTTGCTAATTTGATTAAAAATAAAGTGCAAATTTACTTTTTTTCAAATGATTTCTAACGCATAACTTCACAGAAATTTAGGAGTTATTCACGATGTTTTGAACAAACATACTATTTCATAATTTTGACAGTTTTGATATGGATATTATTTTTTTGCAATGTCAAAAAATACAATCCATTTTTCAAGTTCGAAACATCAATTAATTGATTATCAATTCTTCCTTGTTGCATAATTTTTCCCAAAGCATCATGAATTTGATATGCATCTACTTCCCAATTACTCTCAATTCTCACAAAACTTGTGGCTGGATTTGGATAAATTTGTATTGTTGATTTCACATTATTTGTTGTTGACAATATTCCTGAACCCCATTCATACCATAAATTTTGAGTAACATTTGTGATATCTTCAGTTTGATTTCCATTGCCTCCTGAACCATTATTAAAAATTACATTGATGGATGTAACTCCTGAAAAGGTATGTTTAAACCATTCATTATCATGAACTTCCATATTGATTCCTGGCCAAGTTTGATTTGCCAAACTACCATTTGGAGCTGCATTCCACCAATAAATTTTAGGGACATTTGACCAATTTGAAGGCGGTTTAAAATAAACAGTAATATCAGGAATGGCACCAATTGTATATGTTTTTGTAACAATTTCCGATTCATTATTTTCATTATCAACTGCGAAAGCTTTGAAAGTAGTGGTTTCTGAAATGGATATTTTTATTGATTTACTAGCTGAATTAGAATTGATTGTCGGTGTTGAACCATCCAAAGTATAATAAATAGTAGGGTTTTGGTCAGTTGAATCTTCAGCTGAAATAGTTACTTCAATAGCTGTTTGAGAATACGAATTTTCTGGAGTAAAGCTTACTTTTGGAGCAACATCTAAATTTTTTCCCACCCAAACATGTTGAATTTTTGATTTTGTCATGTTTCCTTTTGTATCCGTAATTTCTACATAATAATCTAACAATACCTCTGACAATCCTTGAATTTTTGCATAATATAAATTAGCAATAGATTCAGGAAGTACAAAAAAATCTATTTCAGAATCGTTAGTTATATTTCCTTTTGGAAATACTTTTTCAATCATTGAAATACTTTGCCAATTTTCTACAGAATCTCCTCCAACGTATGTTTCATTATCATTGGTCTCAATAGGATTTTTTCCATCTTTATCAACCCTGAATTTCAATGTTGCTGTTTGAATTCCACTGACATCGTAGCCAAAAGTCCAGACTGTGAAATCGGCTGAATTTAAGTGTTGTTTATAACCATAGGTTGGTCCAAAACCAATTTCTCCAGGATTGTATGGATACCTTTGAGGAATAAAAACAGAAGGTTTTGTGTTATCAACATTTGGATTGGCATCAATCACTTCTTTAGCGTAAGTAATGGCATTATTAGAAGCAATTGTTGGCTTTATTTCCATGTCAATTGATTTGCCATAATACATGTAGCCACTTGTAAAACCTGGTAACAATGCGTTCCAAGCCAATGCAGATTTTTTTGAATTTGAAGAGGGATGTACAATATTTTCTATCGATGAAACTCCCTCTAAATCTTCAGACATGATGACATAATTTTCAGCAGCAGTTAAAACTGCCCAATTTCTTGCATCTTCAGTCCAACCATTTGGGTCAAATTCAAAATTGGATGTGTATAATGGCCATAACCAATTGATAAATTGAGGACTTCCCCAATCATTTTCAGCATTTACCCAAGAACCATCTTCTACTTTTACAATAGCATTTTCAGGAACAGGATTGTCATTTAAAAATTGCTGAATTGTATTAGGTGTATATCCTTTATTGGCAGCTACATTTGTAAAATTTTTTACGGCTTCTTGATAATAACTTGCGCCTCCACCCCAAGCATTGTCTCCATCATGTGCTAACAAAATTATGGATGGACGATTAGGATTTGAAAATGGCGCAATATGTGTATCAATATCTTGGGTACTTTGTTCAGAAAAGCCATCTTTATAACTCAATAAATCTGCCATAGGAACCACCGTAATTTTATATTCAGTGCCTGTTACTGGATTAACATATTTAGCTTTGTGTGCCTGATAAGAATATGGAGCTGCAAAAGTGCCTCCTCTACCATCAATTTGACCATTCCACCAATTGATGCCATTTGTATCAACTTTATCCGCTTTATTTGGCGGATTTGTATTCACGCCAGAAGTTCCAAAATTTGAATTTGGATAATCATTCAATGTTCGAGCCAAATGACTATTGGCAATGACAGACCACTCAAAACCTTCTTCAACCAAAACCTGAATAATTCGCTCCGAAAAAGAACATTCAGCTGGCCAAAAACCTTTTGAGTAACTTCCATCAAAATTTTGTTGAATGATATACTTATGTCCCTGAATTTCTTTTTTCAACACTCGGTCACTCACTAATGGACTCAATACATGATGCCAAGAAAAACCAGTAATATCCATCCTTGGAAACCCACCTGATGTTTTCCAGCCTTGGGCTTCTTTGATATGATTTTGCCAATTGGGAACATATCCCCAAGCATTTTTTGCAGCCAAAGAATTTATGTTTTCAATCAAGCAAGCACCATAATTTACTTGTGCTCCAGCATTCATATGATGTCTGATAGCATTTATAGAATTTTTAGTTTCCCATTGATAAGCATTTACTCTATCCGCCTTCCCAAAAATTTCTTCTAAGTTATTTAATGGATGAGACAATCCGTCAGCATAGATATTTCCCCCATTATTTTTTAAGAAATTCGATTCCCAAACTTTTTGGTATTCAAAGGGATTGCTAGTGCTTTTATCGGGCCAATAAATAGGTTGTTGCATGTGCCACAAATAGGTAGTATGCACCTGAGAATAAAAGGTTGAAGATAAAATAAACGCAAAAAAATAGATCATTTTTTTCATGAAAATGCCTTTAAAAATGTTTTATAAAGCTAGTTTTCAGGAATATAATATACAATGAAAAGATATCAACATTACGAACACGTGTTCGTAAATATGAAATTTAAAAATCAATAATGGCTTATTTTTTAATCAACTTTTTAGTGATAGAAATTTTACTAGAAGAAATTTTCACCAAATAAATTCCTGATTTTAGGGAGGTGATATCCATTTGAGATGTTGATTCATCCATCTTTTGAGACAGTATTTGTTTTCCTAAAATCGTAAAAATCTGAATGGTTACAGATTCAGAGGTTTTGAAAAAAAGTGAATTTCCTTCTGCGGGATTTGGATACATTTTCACAGAATCATCCAATTCAACTATTTTTGTAGAAAGAACATTTCCCCAAATTTGGGCAACATATTCTGGATGGTCAATAAATGGATTTCTATTTCCTTGGTATTTGTAAGCTTCATTGTTTCTAACAATTTCTCTCTGATTTACAGGATCTTGAGTATGCCATTTGTGTAATAATCGAATATACCAACTTTCATAAAATTGGTTTTTACTTCCATTTAAAGGATTACTTTCAGCACTGTCATGATCATCCCAAGAACTATTCAAAACTTCATCTTCATATCGAGTTGCAAAGTATAACAACATCCTTGCGATGTCACCTTTAAATTCATTGATGGGCTCAAAAACAGTTCCTTTGAAACTGTCAAAAGTATTTGTCCCAACTTTTGAGCCGTTATCAGAAGTCCAACTTGCATTAGAAACTTCACCAAAAGGGAAATTACTTCTTTTGCCATTTACATATCCATCTGAAGGAATTACATGATGTATATCCGATCGCATTGGAAGATTTTCATTAAAAAAACCTTGTGGAAAAATATGTTCTCTGTTATAACAGTCGTTTTCTGAATTGTAATTTCCGCAATTTCTTTGATTGTGTTGATAATTGTATGGATCATTTCCGGTTGGATTTTCAGAATACATGTCCAAAACTGTATTATCATTTTCATAAAAATTATCATTATCCGTTTTTATATATCCATCATATAAAGAGCCATAACCTTGATCAATATGCCCATTTTTGATGATGTTTTTTAATTGGGTTTTTAAAGTATAACCACTTCCAGTTGCAGAACTATAGTAGTTTGCTGGAATTTGCGAATACCCAATAATAAATACAAATGATAAGAGTAGAGATAGTATATTTTTAACCATTATTCTTTAAGAAATTTCTTGGCAAAGATACCATTTTCAGTAGATATTTTAATAAAATAAATTCCTTTTGATAAAAACTGTATGTCCAATTCTTTTGAGATTTGTTGAGTAATAAAAACTCTTTTTCCAATGGAATTGAAAATTGAAATGGATAAAATTTCGTTTCCAAGAGTATTTGTAATAAAAAGTTTAGATTTTACGGGATTTGGAAACAATGTAAATCCTGAATTCTCAAAAGTTTGTAAACTCAAAATACTGCTATGAGTTCCAATATCTTCTACAGTATCTTGTGGATAAGAATCCCATTCATTTACAATATCAAAAGTGGTATTGGGTTTTGAAACACCATTTTTTCTTCGTAAAGTTTTGTTTATGGCAAAATTTGCACTTCCTCCATCATAGGTTCCAATTACATCAACTAAAACTCCCTCTTTGAACAATCCAACAGGATCATTTCCATTGAAATTGATGGGTGCACCAAAATTGGTTTGACTGGCATTTGGTTGAACAAAGTCAGCTTCATCAATCAATTTTTGAAGACTTGAACTTCCATTGATAATAACATACACATCTTTTTTCAAAATGATTCCTGATAATTGCAATTCATTTTCCCAAACATCACCATCAACACCACCATCTTTTTGACGTTTGATGCTAAATCCTGCCAAATCAATATCTGCATCTGTATTATTGACAATTTCCAAAGCTTTATTGTTTGATGAGCCTTCAACGTATTCTGAGAAAAATAATTCGCTTGAAACTTGATTAATATCAGAAGTAGTTGCATCAACAGCTGTTGATAATTCTGATGTATTATTTTTAACATCTTTGGCACGAACTTGAATGCTGTAGGTTGTTGAAGCAGTCAAATTAGAAACAGTATAACTGGTTTCGGAAGTGGTTCCATTCAATACAGTATCTACAAAAACATCATATAAGGTAACAGCGGTATTATCCGTTGAAGCATCCCAAGAAACTACAAAAGAAGTGGTTGTTTGATTGTTAATCAAAATATTTTGGGGAATAGAAGGAGCTTCATTGTCCACCAAAGTTTTGATATTGACAGCCGCACTTTGGGCTGAACTATTATTGGCAATATCTTTCGCTAAAACAGTAATTGAATAGTCTGTATCAGAATCCAATCCAGTAACAATCATCGAATTTGTAGTGGTATTTTTATATAAATTTCCATTGACAAACACATCATAACTTGTCACTGCAACATTGTCTGAGGAAGCTGTCCAAGAAAGATCAACAGAAAAAGTAGTAACATTAGTTGCCGTTAAATTCGTAGGAATTGAAGGAGCTTCATTATCAGCACTTGTGTAAATCCCCCATAAATCCTCGGCTTCAGGACCTCCCCAAATTCTGGTTGCCAAACGTGGATTGTCAATAAAAGGATTTCTATTTCCTTGCGCTTCAGGATTGTTGGTGTTTTCGTGATAGGTATTTCGTTGTCTTTCAAAATCAGAAACAGGGTCTTCTGCGTTCCATTTTAAAAACAAATCAATCATGTCATCAGGCGTATTTGTGTTGTTTCCTAAACCCACATTCGATGGCAAACATCGATTTCCATATCGCAAATACATGTACATCATCATGCGTGCAACATCGCCTTTCCATTCATCTCCAGGATACCATCCAGCAGAATTTGTTCCGTCAATAGGGTCTGTATATATTTCTGAAGTTGCGCCTGAATTACCATTGGCATCTGAAAATTTCCGATTTCCTCTGGATGAATTTCTTTGCACATCTGCAGGTCTTAAATGATGCGCGTCTGAACCAGGGCCAGCTTCGCCTAAATCAGGAGTTCCCAAAGAACGTGAAAAAACGTGTTCTCTGTTCCAATCTCCGGAACTTCCGCTAAAATTATTGATGTTTCGAGTTCTATCATTGGTAACATCTGAATCAGTGCCATTTTCCCAGCCATAAATCAAAATCACTTCTGAGGGATTGTTTGGGTTGACATCAGTAGCTTTGCTGGCATTCCAAATTTGGTCATAAAACAAGGTTCTTGTATGCGTATTGATTATTTTCACAGCCAATGCTTCTTTCAAAGTTAGTCCAGTCAAATTCAAATTGACATCGTTATAATAAGCTTGTTGAGAAAATAACTGTACTGAAAATACTAAAAATAATAAAAAAGTAAAACGAATATTCATTCTATGAAATTTGGGTTATCAAAAAAATCGTATTCTTTTTCTTAGCAGTTTTTTTACAATAAAAATTGCAAAAACTTATTTCTTTTCTAACAATGCCATATAAAATCCGTCAAAACCTGACTGATGTGCAAACACATTATTCTCTTTTACAAAACTAAAACTTTTTCCGGCTTCGGATGTTAAGAAAAGGTCAACTTGTTGACGATTTTCAGAGGGAAGAATAGAGCAAGTAGCATACACCATTTTGCCTCCAGGTTTTACCATTTTGGAATAGTTTTGCAAAACTTCTTGCTGGGTTTGTTTGATTTCTTCAATAAATTCTGGTAGCAATTTCCATTTTGAATCTGGATTTCTGCGCAAAACTCCCAAACCAGAACAAGGCGCATCTATCAAAACCCTGTCTGCTTTTTCATGTAGTTTTTTAATGACTTTGGTAGAGTCAATCACTCGCAAATCAATGTTGTGTGCTTTGTTTCTGCGAGCTCTTATTTTGAGTTTTTTCAACTTACTTTCATAAATATCCATGGCAATGATTTGCCCCTTGTTTTGCATCAAAGCAGCCAAGTGCAATGTTTTTCCTCCTGCACCTGCACAAGCATCCACGACTTTCATCCCTGGTTCAACCTCTAAATAGGCTGCCACCAATTGCGAAGAAGCATCTTGCACTTCAAACAACCCTTCGTGAAAAGCTTCTGTGGTAAACACATTGGCTCTTTCCACCAATTTCAATGCATCAGGATAGGAGGGAATGCTTTCTGTTTCTATATCTTCTGTTTTCAATTTTCGTTGCAACATTTCTTTGGTGGTGTTCAACGTATTGGTTCGTAAAACAACTTCCGCTTGTTGGTTGAGTGCCGCAATTTCTTTTGTCCAAAGTTCTTCTCCCAATTCTTGCACGCCCAATTCATCTATCCAATCAGGAATGGATTCACGGTATTTTCTGATTCTTGACAATTCATCAAATTTCCCTTTGATTCTTCGAACAGGAACATCCCCAATTTGATTCCAATCAGGTAATGGAATGCCACGCAACACACACCAAACAGTGAATAATCGCCAAATATTATCCCGATCATAAGGTACTTTTACTTCGGCAATTTCTGCGTATAAACGATTCCAACGCACAATGTCATAGATGGTTTCTGCTACAAATTTGCGGTCTCTTGCACCCCAACGTTTGTCTCTTTGTAGCGCTTTTTCAACAGCTTTGTCAGCATACACTCCTTCATTAAAAATATCTCTGATGCTGTCTATAACTGCAAAGGTTAAGTTTCTGTGTAATCTCATGGTTTTTGTTAATCGGCAACAAAGTTACAAAATAGCTTGTTGAAGTCAGTGTAAAAAAAGGAGGGAATTGTGAGTGGTGTAAAACATATCAAACTAAGGGCTGTTTTGCATTTAAAATTTCTTTATGGAACCCAATATTGATGTGGCAGGTTTTAAAATAAACATGAATGAATTTAAATAGCAAAATGAAGAAATAAAACTTAGCTATTTCTTCTCAATAATCTAAATTGTTAATAGCGTATTTTTATACGGCTTAGCGGTAGTTATTTGTTTTTTGATAAATCGTCAATTAATATGTCAGTTAGTTTGCGCTCTTTTATTTTTGTCCACGAATTATTTGTTTCAGGAAACCCATTTCTACAATACCCAGCTTTATTCTTAAAGTCAAACACTGCATGGTAATAATTATTTATTGATAGAAAAGTTTTTGATTCGTTTTCAGTCCAAAGGATTTTTAAAATCGAAGGTTTGTGCTTATCTGTCACGTTTGAAACATCATATATATGAAGTCCGTCTAATACTTTCAAGTGGTCATTTCTGTCTACAGCGTAAAAATAACCAGTTTCACAATTGTCTTCAAATACAACTGCATTGTTGTTTTCTGCTGTACTGTCAATGAATGTGTCTTCTCCAACTTTGAAAGGCTGTTCTTCGTAAATTATTAGCTTCGGTTTGTCAGTCATAACTTTTTCTAATGTATCTTTTATATAATTATCGCTAACGGTTTCGGGCTTGGCGAAGGTGGCGATCTTCACCACAAATGTTGATGCGGAGAACCAAACTTTGATTAACCACAAATGTGTCTGCGGTGCACTGAACCGCCACTTTTGCCAAACCCGTGTTACCGGTTCGTGCTTCTTTTTCTAAGGTAGTTATATAGTCTTTAGGCCGCATGATTGAAAGTAATTAAATGTGCTGTCATAAAGTTCTTTTGGTCGTGTGTGGTCAAGGTCGTCACCTTCTGGAATATAAATTATTAGTCCTTGTCTGGCTCTTGTCAAAAGCACTCTATAGGCATTTTGCAAATATGTTTTGTCATTTTCGTTGTGGATATTTTGCCACTTAGTCCCAGAAAAATATTGACAATTCCATTTCCCATCCTTGAAAAAATAATTGATGTCCCATGCTAAACATACCCAATCAATTTCTAAACCTTGAATGTCAAACTCTGTTGCTATTTCTTCCAAGAAATAAGAAGAACGTATATCATCTGAATTATTTAAAAACCAATTTGGAGCTGAAATATCATTCTTCACATCAATTCCTAAAGGTCTTAATCTTCTACCGCCTGAACTTGCAACTAGTCCAATTCTTTCACTTCCTTTTGCTTGAGTTCTTAACCATTTTTTAGCTGTTGTCAAGTCTCTAGTAATTAAAATTGGAAAATCATTTTTGACTTCTCCTAAAATAGTATTTGCTCTTTCATGTTTTGCTTCTAAAATTTCGTGCATTAATTCGGAAATTTTCTCTGAACGAAAAGACCTTACAGAAACTGATAAATGCAATTCATGTTTTTCAGTGGCTACAGATTGAACCCAATTTCGTAATTCAGTGTCTGATAAATAATTATCGTCTCTAGAAATCAAATTTGAGTAATGAATATCCCAATGGGGGTAGTTGTTTTTCAAAGAAGAAAGCCATTCAGAAACTCCGGCCTCACCAGTATTTATTTCTTGTCCGCCTCCGATTAAACAAATGATTGTGCACCAATCTTCGTGTCTATCCATAACACTGATTAAGAATTCTGGCTCTGACATGTCAAAATCTTCAACTCCTTTTTTTCGTTTCATAAAGGAGCTTACCTGTTCCTTTGCCCAAGCTCTCTGTGCTTCGTCAAATACTACGACCTTTTCAACTGGTGCTTTTTTAGAAACTAAATTGTCATCTCGAAAGTGATGAATATTTTGAATAAAAGCATTAGCTTTTATTGCAGCAACTTTTTTTGTCAGTGGTTCACCATTTTCTTTTGATGTTGCAACTTCATCTCTGGTTAAGGCTTCTCTCAAAACATCTACTAACGGCCCATTTCCAGAAAGAAAAACTGCATGTTCATCTTCATCCGCTTTCATTCTTTCGTTAGCAATATTTAGTCCTGCTAATGTTTTCCCAGCACCAGGAACTCCAGTCAAAAAACAAATTGATTTTTTATTTTCTCTTTTTGCAGTTTCAATTATGTTATTGATGCAGTCGGTTGTCTTTGAAAGATTGATTGCTCCTGCATCGTGCCTTGAAATCTCTTTTACGTTGTGTCCCTTGTAGAGAGCTTGTGCAGCTTCAATAATAGTTGGCGTGGGTTTGTAAATTGAATTTTCCCAGTCAGTAGCATTTATTTGTTTTCCGTTGCTTTGTAAAAGTGTCTTGTTTATTACGTCACTTAAATTCTGTTGATTAGCTTTTAAAGGCTCAAATAGATTGTCTTCGCTATTAAATACGTTCTCTATTGGTTCTGCTTTTGTTGAAATCAATACAGGAATTAATTTTTCATGATGGCTGCCTTCGTGAAAATTTTGCAAGTCCAAACAATAGTCAACCACTTGTTCTATTGAGTGTTTCTGATATTGATTGTCACCAACTTTAAATTCTAAAACAAAAATGAGGTCGTTAATTATTAAAACGTTGTCAACTCGCTTGCCCATACGTGGGATTGAAAATTCAAAATATATTTGTCCGTTGTCAATACTTTGCAGTGTGTCTTTTAGAATTGTTATTTGTTTAACCCAAGCGTTTTTTTGTAAGTCTTCAAGTGCATGATTGTGATGCAAACTTAGTTGTCCAAGAATTCGCGTTTCATCGTCTTGCAAGAAGTCCGAAATTGTATTTGAGTAGTAACTTCTGTAAGCTTCCCTTAAATTCGATCCATTCAAAAATAGAATTTTTATTCATTTAATCTGTATTCAATTGGTGATTTATTTTTAAGTGATTTATGTGGTCTATTGTAATTGTAATCGTTTATCCACTCTTGACTTATATCTTT
>NZ_JADWOV010000316.1 GCF_015767435.1 Polaribacter sp. BAL334 | reverse complement strand
GTATAATTTCGCCTATTGCGTAAATCAGATATTTACTGAACTTATTTTCAGTGAGCAGTCTTTGTCTAATTTTTCGAAAGAATTTAATCATCAGATGCAACTTCTTTATCAATTAATACAATAAGTTGCTCGCACATGGCTTTCATTTGATTAAACTGCTGATTCATTACACTAAACTCATACACAGCCATTACAAAACCATTTTTTTGTCTAGTATCTTTAAGCATATTGCCAAATTCTTCTTTTGATAAGTCTCTATTTTCACCTGCAGCTCCATTGCTTGCATGATACATATAGTTTTGAACAATCGGATTCATATCCATCATTTCGTAAGAAGGTTTATACAACAAGACTTCTGCATCGTACCTAAAATGTTCTTCTTCAGCTTTCATAACTTTAGAAAGCGATTCCAT
>NZ_JADWOV010000315.1 GCF_015767435.1 Polaribacter sp. BAL334 | reverse complement strand
TTATAATTTGACTAGATTTGATATTTACAATCATTTTTTTATCTAAAACAGTAATTTGTATGGAAATGATTTTGGAGTTGATTTTCGTTTTTTAAAACGCTTTTCTTTGGATGTAAATTACACTACTTTCTCAGAAAAAGGTAATGGTCAAAAAGATTCATTTGACATGCTTTCTGCAATGTTAAAATATTATAGAATTAGAACGCAGCGTTTTGATGCTTGGTTTGGATTGGGATTTAGAAGTGTTTTTAATGATGTTCAAAAAACACGATTTTTAGTTGGTTTTGGGGTTGAAATATTTATGGCAAAACCCATCAGTTTGTCGGCTTCTCATAAATGGGCGACTTTTAATAATCAATCTGTAAACAACACCAATTTACATTTAAAATACCATCTCAAAAACTATAGAATTATTGCTGGTTTTGAACAGTATAAATT
>NZ_JADWOV010000314.1 GCF_015767435.1 Polaribacter sp. BAL334 | reverse complement strand
GTTGAATTGATATTGATATTTTTTGCGTGCTCACCAAAAACTTCTGAAATTGCTTTCAATTCAGCAACATCTCCTAAAGGTGTAGAGGTTCCATGAGTATTGATATGATCAATTTCTTCTGGTTGTAATCCTGAGTTTTCTAAACAGTTTTTCATCACGGCAATTACTCCAATTCCATCAGGATGAGGAGCAGTCATGTGATACGCGTCAGAAGACATTCCACCACCAACTAATTCGCAATAAATTTTGGCACCTCTTGCTTTGGCATGTTCATATTCTTCCAAAACAATAGCACCTGCACCTTCACCTAAAACAAATCCATCTCTTTCTGCGTCAAAAGGTCTTGAAGCAGTTTCTGGACTTTCATTTCT
>NZ_JADWOV010000313.1 GCF_015767435.1 Polaribacter sp. BAL334 | reverse complement strand
TTAGTACTTTCATACAAAATGCCAATATAGCAACAAACAAAAGTTTTTATGCAATAGGTTCTTATGACAATACCACAGATACTTGGACAAACGCTACCAGTGCAACTGCTGGGAATTTACAACTAGGCCAAGGCTACCAAATGGCAACCACCAGTGGAGGCACATTATCTTTTACAGGAATAGTACCCACAGCAGATGTTACCATAGCGATTCAAAATAACGATGCTGCAAACTCAGGTGCAGGAAGACGTTGGAACTTAATAGCCAATCCATTTCCATCATATATCAATGGTAATAGTGTAGCTGATGCCACCAATAATTTTTTGACGATAAATACCTCAGTTATAGACGACACCTTTGAGGCTATTTATGGATGGAATTCTTCAGGGTATAC
>NZ_JADWOV010000312.1 GCF_015767435.1 Polaribacter sp. BAL334 | reverse complement strand
TAGCCAAAATTTTAATTCAAGTACCTAATTGAAATTTATGATGTTACCATTACACGCTTTTCATGATTTCTTTTGAAAAGTTTGACATACTAAAAAAAACAGCACTGCTTGCCCTTATCCTATTAGGATGTAAAAATTACGCCCAAGAAATTCCAGCCACTTATCTACATAAAATAAACGCATCCAACTATAGAGTAGACACTGCTAATGAAGATGGGCGAATTAAAAACCGATTTTATATACGATTTGGAAAAGGAGAAAGTGCCTTGTCCGGATTTTAAACAGGAAAATTAAAATAAAATAAACACGGAGCATAATTAAAATGATATCCTATGAAAATAAGTAACTTTACATTAGTTTTCT
>NZ_JADWOV010000311.1 GCF_015767435.1 Polaribacter sp. BAL334 | reverse complement strand
GATAGTATTTATAATAAAGCAAAAGAAACAACATGAAACCGTGTACTAAAAAACACGATTCCATTCAATAGACTACACAACTTCAATTAGAATTTTGGCTTGTTAAATTTAAAAAAACAAGTCATGCAAAAAAATTCAATTTTATTAGAAACCCTATCCGTTGAGCAACTTCAACAACTTATAGGTACCTCCGTTAAAAACGGTATTCAAGAACTTCAAAAGCAATTACAATCTAAAGACAATTCAGAAGAATTATTGTCTAGAGATGAAACTTGCCAATTTCTAAAAGTCGACAGCTCCACACTTTGGGCTTGGACGAAAAAAGGAAAAGTCAAAGCCTACGGCATTGGCTCCAGACGTTACTACAAGAGAAGCGAATTATTAGAATGTTTAACTCTTTTAAAAAAATAGGCTATGAATAACTATAATGAAAATATTGAAGACATTTTATTTAGGCTAGAAAAACAAATGTCATTTGTAATAGAAAAAATGAACCAAAGTGACAAAATAAATACTGAGGATGTATTTTTTGACAATCAGGAATTCATAAGTCTAATGAATAGCAGTAAAAGAACAGCGCAAGAATGGCGCAACAAAAAGATTATTGAGTATTCTCAAG
>NZ_JADWOV010000310.1 GCF_015767435.1 Polaribacter sp. BAL334 | reverse complement strand
TTATATACATTGTTGTAGCACGTTTTTAGTCTATTATTCTATCAAATGTTTTATATATAAATTCAGTTGATATTGAATCTTTAACAATTTTAAATTTCAAATTTGTAAATTCTGCTCCTCGACGACCAACTCCTTTTCTTTCTCTAACATTTTCTAATTTAGTCCAATTATTAATGGTTAAATGAAGAATAGCACATAATCCATCACCTTGGATATGAAAGTATAAGGATTCTTTTCCATTTTGCTCGTCATACTTTTGAAGCCAATAAGTCAGTTTTGCTTGGTCAATATTTTTTAGTCGCTTGACTAATTCGTCCTTATATATCTTTGAATCTGGTAAGTTGTTTTCAAAAATCAGATTTGTATTATTGCAAACTGGTCGGTCACAAGAGACAAGAAGTCCAAGTACTGAAATAATTAAAACTACATTAGTTAATATCTGTTTCATAGGTCATTTTTAATGTGCTACAACTAGTTTATATGCGCAACTTTATGTAACTTTTTACAAAAAATAGTAGCCCTCATATTCCCTCACAATATATAAAAACAATCATAAAAAAGTTGGCTAACGGAGTAAAATAAAATGATATTTTTTAATGATTTATATTTTGCACCAAATTGATGCCTCTTGTCATCATCTTAATACTTCTTGTTATTGTCGTAATGATACATTCCGCCATCGTAATGGTACATTCCGCCATCGTAATGATACGTTCCGCCATCGTAATGATACGTTCCGTCATCTTAATGGTACGTTCCGTCATCGTAATGGTACGTTCCGCCATCGTAATGGTACGTTCCGCTAGCGGAATGTATCATTACGATAGCGGAATACATCAACTGAACAGCGGAATGCTTCAACTATAAGGCGGAACGTTGTAAAAAGCTGACGGAATGTCATAAAATACTCATAAAAAAGTATAAATGAATGATTTTGATTCACTTTGGTTCGACTTTGAATCAAAAGTAAAAGGCATTACACCGCAAAATTGTGGCAAATTACCTTTACCGTAGTTTACAATAAAAATGAAATGGAACTAACGTTATAACATAATAAAAGTCAATGCATATTCCATGTTAATAGGATGCAAAGTAAAGGTTCCTTGCAGGTTATAGCATAGGTATTGCGTACTTATAATGAAGTACACTATGGGTTATAGCGTACCATACTCTGGGTTGCTCCATAGATGACAGCACAGTAACACTATAAATACAATGATGCAACCCATCATTCAACCCAACTAAATTTGCAATGCTCCTCCAGATGTTTGATATTTGCTTTTACAAATAAATTAGGTTTCAAAATGTAAATTTTCAACCAAAACTTTAAACCCAAAACTTTAAACCCAAAACTTTGAACCTTAAACCTTGAACTCAAGACATGCACAATCTCAACAATCCCATCACTTACATCAACGGCATTAGCGTCCAAAGGGCTACTTTGTTGTACACAGAATTGGGCATCAAAACCTGTAGAGATTTATTGCACTTTTTTCCTTTCAGATATATTGACAAAACCCAATTTTACCAAATCAATCAATTGCAACCCTCCAATGCCGAAGTGCAAATTGTTGGTAAAATCACACACATCAAAACAGTAGCCCAACAAAAAGGGAGTAGGTTAGTGGCAACCTTTCAAGACGCTACAGGCACTATGGAATTGGTGTGGTTCAAAGGTCAAAAATGGATTGCAAATGCCCTGAAAATCAATGAGCCTTATGTAATTTATGGCAAACTGAATCATTTTAACGGCAGTTTCAGCATGCCACATCCTGAAATGCAATTGGTAACAGAATATCAAAAAAACCTGCAATCGGCCATGCAACCCGTCTATTCTTCCACAGAAAAATTGACAAATGCAGGCATCAGTAACAAACTAATCCGAACCTATATAGAGCATCTTTTCAAGCAATTTCACGACGGAATTCAAGAAACGCTTTCTCCAGAAATTCGAAAGGAGCATCAATTAATTTCCATAAAAGAAGCCTTTCTCAATGTACATTTTCCAAAAAGTCAAGAAGCATTGGCAAAAGGACAATATCGCTTAAAGTTTGAAGAATTATTCTTTATTCAACTGCAATTAGTGAGAAAAAACCAACTCAACAAAACAAAAATAAAAGGATTGGTGTTTAAAAATGTAGGAGAACATTTCAATGAATTTTACCATCAGCATTTGCCTTTTCAACTCACAAACGCACAAAAAAGAGTGTTGAAAGAAATCCGAAAAGATGTAGCTTCAGGCATTCACATGAACCGTTTATTGCAAGGTGATGTGGGTTCAGGAAAAACGATTGTGGCTTTGCTTACCATGTTATTGTCAATTGACAATGGTTTTCAAGCTGCTTTGATGGCGCCTACAGAAATTTTGGCAACCCAACATTTCAATGCCATTTCCGAATTATTAAAAGAAGTAAACATTTCAGTAGAACTTTTAACTGGTTCAACCAAAACAAAAAAAAGACGCAGTATTCATGAATCTTTAGAAAATGGTTCTTTAAAAATTTTAGTAGGCACACATGCCTTATTAGAAGAAAAAGTACAGTTTCATCATTTGGGCATTGCCATTATTGATGAGCAACATCGCTTTGGAGTTGCACAACGTGCAAAATTGTGGATGAAGAATAGCCCACCCCAACCCTCCCAAAGGGAGGGAGCTCAAACTTTGAGAAAAAAATACATGACAGCACGTCCATCAATCTATGGTTTGATAAAAGAATTACAAATAGAAAGAAAAAAGCAAACTACCCAAGCTGAACAAATACTTTGGGAACAATTAAAAACAAAACAATTAGATACTAAATTTAGAAGACAGCACATCATTGACGAGTTTATAGTTGATTTCGTAAATCTTTCCAAAAAGTTAATAATAGAAGTTGATGGAAATTATCACAATACCAAAGAGCAAAAAGAAGCAGACGAACTAAGAACAAAAATTTTAAACGAATTAGGTTTCAAAGTCATCAGATTCACCAACGAAGAAGTCATTGGAAACATAGACAACGTTATCAAAACAATTTCATCTCAATTGGAAAGCCTCCCCTTTGGGGAGGTTGGAGGGGCCTCTCCTCCCCACATCCTAGTCATGACAGCCACACCCATTCCAAGAACATTGGCAATGTCTGTGTATGGTGATTTGGATATTTCTGTGATTGATGAATTGCCACCAGGCAGAAAAGAAATCAAAACCGTGCATCGTTTTGACAGTCAGCGACTTTCTGTACAGAAATTTATGAAAGATGAAATTGCGAAAGGCAGGCAAGTGTATGTGGTGTATCCGCTCATTGAAGAATCAGAAGTATTGGATTATAAAGATTTGATGGATGGTTTTGAAGGACTTTCTCGTGATTTTCCAACGCCTCAATATCAAATTAGTATTGTGCATGGACAAATGTCTGCAGAGAAAAAAGAATTTGAAATGCAACGATTTGTAAAAGGTGAAACACACATCATGGTAGCGACAACTGTGATTGAAGTAGGTGTCAATGTACCCAATGCCAGTGTGATGATCATCGAAAGTGCAGAACGTTTTGGATTGAGTCAATTGCATCAATTGCGAGGAAGAGTAGGAAGAGGTTCAGACCAAAGTTATTGCATTTTGATGACAGGAGTAAAATTGTCTGACGAAGCCAAAACACGTGTAAAAACCATGGTGGAAACTACTGACGGATTCAAAATTGCAGAGGTAGATTTAAAATTACGAGGTCCAGGAAATTTGATGGGAACTCAACAAAGTGGAGTGTTAAACTTGAAAATTGCAGATATTATTAAAGATGGTGCAATTTTACAATTGGCAAGAAAAACAGCGATTGCATTGTTGGAAGAAGATCCCAATTTATTGAAAGAAGGAAATGCTTGTATCAAAACAGCATTTAATGAAATGATCAAAACTTCTAAAATTTGGAGTCAGATTAGTTAGTCATAACTAAAAAGTCACCCAAAAATAGAAATCCTATAATTGGGTGACTTACTGATAGTTTAACTGTTTTACTTAATCAAAAATGATGAATTTCTGTTTCCTTGTATATTTGTATACCAATCTAACGTAGCATCTGAATTTACAAATTTATCAAAATTAGGATAGGCTTTTAAGATTGAAAAACCTTCTTTTGGCCATGGAAAATCGATTGGTAAATCATTCAACACCCATGGAAATCTATTCACATTCACAAAAAGATTTTGATTTCCATCAGATTTATCATCACATTTAGAAAAATTAGAAGTATCATTATATTTTGATGGTTTATTTAAAGCTGGGTAGCTGCTGTGAAATTTATTATACACAGGATGTATTTCTTGACCCAATTCTCCACTTTTTAGCATAAACTCATCATATGCACCATCAATATTTGTTACGCTACCAGAAATTACTGGAATATCAGCATAATCAATTTTAACAGTATTAATAATAGCTTGCGAGTTGGTTGTATAAATGGTTTTTAGATTATTAAAAATAAACAAAGTGGTTTTGTTTACATCATCATGCAATCGTTGTATTTGATTTATGGAATAACGAGTTGAGTTATCTAAAGTTAGCGTGGCATTATTATCTCCATCCATTACTCTCAACACAAAACTGTTATTAAAACTAGCTCCCATTGCAGGAAATTTATAATCGAATTTAATTTCTGTGACAGAAGTGTTTTTTCCGTTATTACTTGCGCCATTATTTACACCTTCTTGGTAGCTGTAATTATGCACCAAATCGTTCAAATCATAATCTCCCATACAAGGATATAAATCTTCATATACAGAGGTGAAAAAACTTTCTTTTCCTTGTGGATAGTTGTAAGAAGCTACTTTTGAGTTATTATCATCAACATCTACACCTGCAATAACACCATCTTTATCGTTATCAACTGCATTGTTAAATCCAGGGGAACAAGCATTGGCTGAAATAAAGGTAGAACAAGTATTAATTACACTATTATCACCCATACTTTCTTTATAGCTTGATGAACAAATATCTAATCTTCCTTGAAACCTGCCACTACCATTAAAAGTGATAGCACCAGTTTCTATGACTGAATAAGCTCTGTCTCCTTTTATTTTACCATTGGTCATGATGCTAGCGCATTTTAAAATAGAACCTTCTTTTACTTCTATATCAATGTTTGAATTGCTGATGAAACTTCCCGTAATTACAGTATAAGAAGCATTTTTAAAATCCGCTTTTTTATTGTTTATAAAGTTTCCAGATACTACTGTTTTGCACTCATTTTCAAATTCTCCATTTCCATTAATGGTTAGATTTCCAGCCACATTAAAACTTGAATTTTCTTTATTATGAAATTTTCCAGAATTTGTAAAATGTCCGCCAAGATTTACTTGTCCTCCATCATTGTCAAAGTGTCCATTATCATTTAAATTAAAAGATCCTGAAATATTGCATACTCCTGAATAAATATTGATATCGTTAGAATCGGTTGTAAAATTACCAGTAAAATTGGTAGTTCCCCAGTTATCAAATTTACCTTTACTTGCAATGTTTGCATTTGTTCCATTGAATGTACCAAGGTTATAAATTGTTGAATTTAAAGTTCCAGAAAGAGTTAAAGTAGCACCAGAACCTACATAAATGGTAAGTTCACCTTTACTATCATTCAAAAAAGCAGGATTCCAAGAACCACTACAAATATAGATGGTCGTTTTTTTACTGATATTAATTCCTTGAGTTGAAGCACTCGTAATTTTATAGTCACCATTGTCCTTACCACTAAATTCTTGGAAATTACTACAATTCCAAGAAGGAGGATTATCAGAAGCTGTTTTTGCACTTGTTTTTCCAGTAGCACTAGTTTTTCCATCAGTACTAATTCTTTCTTCATCTTCTATTTTGATACCTTGTAATTCTGCTGGGCTAACAATCCACTCTCTAGTACCAGCTGCTAAATCTGCTTGTACAGATAATGTTTTCACGTGATTAGGCACTTTAATAATGCTGCTTATCGATTTTTCTCTATCGATAAAACCCTCATATAATAAATTATAAGTGGTGTTTTCAATTTTAAATATCCGCACTTTTACCATGTCTGCACGAGAAGTTTCAGATAAAGTAACATTGGTGTTTTGCAATGTAATTGGTCTTAAATCATGACCATTAGGAACTGTTAACGTAGTAATGTCTCCAGGAACATATACAGTTGGAGCTTCAGGTTCGTTTTTGAATTCAGGAGAACAGCTTTGTAGGAAAGCGAATAATGACAGTAATAAGATTAATTTAGTTTTCATAATTGTGGGGTTTTTGATTTTAACTTGGGGGCAAATTTAAAAGTTGGTTAATTTTAAAATTTACTACTTACGTTATTTGGTCTTTTACTTACGACGAATAACAGATTTATAGGTGTAAACTGAATTTTGTTGCTACAATAAAAAATACTAGACTTACTAATTCTTACATTAAAATTGAACTTTTTAGATTGATTATTTGGTAACTACCTCAAATATAAGCATTTTTAATGAATATTTAGGCGTTTAAAAACCAAATAAATGCTATATACTACTGGTGAATAATTCTTTGTAACTTTTCTCTTGGTCAATAAATCAGTGCATTGTTTTGACAGTAAGCAATTGTAAGTTATAAAAAATCATAGAAATGTCAAAATCGTTCAAAGTGCAGAGTAAAATTTCATATATAATTTTGTTTTTTGACAAGTTTTAAAATGAAAAAGAGTTTGTCAAACAAATGACAAACTCTTTTCAAAAGACAAAATTCAAATACGGTTAATTCCAACCACCACCTAAAAATTTATACAAATGAATGTTTGCCATTAATTGATCTTTTTTAGTTTCAACAAGGGCAATTTTTGCCTCCAAGGCTTCTCTTTGAGTAAGTAAAACTTCCAAATAATCAGCTCTAGCTGAGGTAAATAATCGTGTTGAAAGGGTTATAGATTCCGTAAGTGTAGTTACTTGACCTTCTTTAAAAGCATACACTTTTTTCAGATTTTGAATATTAGAAAGTTCGTTGGCAACTTCAATATAAGCATTTAAAATAGTTTTCTCATATTCAAAAATCGCCTGTATTTGTTTGCTGTTGGCATTTTTATACAACGCTTTAATAGCATTTCTGTTAATAATTGGCCCAATAAAATCTCCTGCAAAACTGTACACTAAAGATTCTGGAGTTTTGGTTAAAAGTCCGGTTTTAAAAGCATTCAAACCAATTCCTGTTGAGATACCCAATGAAGGATAAAAATTCGCTTTTGCAATTTTAGAATTTAATTTTGAGGCCTCTAGTTCTAGGGATGCTTTTTTGATATCAGTCCGATTTTCTAATAATTGTGATGGGACTCCTGCATAAATGGAATCAATAGGAATGTTCAAAAATACGCTTGAATTTCGTACAATTTTGCCAGGTGTTTTTCCAATTAAAAAATTGATTTTGTTCTCCATAACAGTGATTTTTTGTTCTATTTCAAACTTTTCACTATGTGTTTTTTGCACTTCAGCAGTAAATCTTCTAACAGCCAATTCAGTAGTTTTTGCAGCTTCTTTTTGAAGTTTTACAATCTTCAACGCATTTTGTTGCAGCTGTAAATTCTGTGTCAAAATTTCCAGCTGATTGTCAAGTGCCATCAATTCATAATACGCATCTGCAATTTCGGCAACCAAATTGGTAATCATAAAATTTTTACCCTCTACTGAAGATAAATATTCTAAAACAGCGGCCTTTTTTTCATTGCGCAATTTCTTCCAAATATCCAATTCCCAAGAAGCTACAAGTCCTATAGAATAGTTGCTAAATGGTTCAGGAAATTTTTCTCCATCTATATGTAAGCTTTCTTCAACAGCGCCATTTCTAGTGTGTTTGCCTACTTTTTCTATTTCTGCACCTCCTTTAATGTCCACAAAAGGAAGATATTCTCCTTTTTTAGCTTGAATCTGATTTTCAAACAACGCAACAGTTTGTGTCATGATATTCAGTTCTTGATTTCGAACCAAAGCAGTATCAATCAACGCAATGAGATTGGGGTCAGCAAAGAATTGTTTCCAGGAAATTTGAGCTGTATTTAAAGAATCGATGGTTTCTTTTCCGTAGTTTTCAGGAACATTGGAACGCTCTTTTCGGATTTCTTTTACAGGGACACAAGAATGGAGTGCAAGTGCCAAAATGCCCATAAAAAATAGTAATCTATAGTGATGTATATTATTCATCTTCTTTTCTTTTGGTTAATTTTTTTAATACAAGTTTCAATTCTTTCAGTTTGATTTTCAACTTACTATTGGTATTGTCTTCGCTACTTTTCATAATTTCTTCTGATAGTGGTTCGCTTTTTTCATCTTTGATTAGATTTTTCCCATCAGATAAGGTAGCAAAAATGTAATACAATCCAGGAATTATAAGGACACCAAATAAGGTTCCAATCAACATGCCTCCTAAAGCAGATCCTCCAATCGTTCTATTACCAATAGCACCTGCACCAGAAGCAATTACCAATGGAATTAAACCTGCAATGAATGCAAAAGAAGTCATTAAAATTGGACGAAATCTAGCTTTAGAACCTTCTATTGCAGCTTCTAAAATAGTGGCACCTTGTCTTCGTTTTTGAACGGCAAATTCTACAATCAAAACTGCATTTTTTCCCAGCAAACCAACCAACATGATAATTCCGATTTGCGCATATACATCATTGGCTAGTCCCATGCCTTTCAGTACAATCAACGAACCAAAAATCCCCACAGGAAGTGATAAAATAACGGCAAATGGCAATAAAAAACTTTCATATTGAGCAGCTAAAACGAAATACACAAATATCAAAACAATGATAAATACATACAGTGATTCATTACCTCTTTTTGCTTCATCATATGTCAAATCTTCCCATCCAACATCATATCCTCTTGGTAGTTCTTTAGCAGCAACTTCTTTGATGGCATCAATAGCATCACCACTTGTAAATCCTTTTGCAGGAAGACCTCTTATGGAGGCAGAATTGTATAAGTTGTAACGGGTAATTTCATTTGGTCCTAACTCTTTAGTAATACTCATAAAGGATGAATAAGGAACCATTTCTCCTGCTTCATTTTTTACAAAAAGTTTTTCCAAATCTGTAGGAAGTCTTCTATATTCAGGAGCAGCTTGTGTATATACCTTAAAAAATCGACCAAAACGAATAAATCCTTGTTCGTACGTACTACCAATTAAAATGTTTAAATTTTCCATAGCATTACCAATGGTAACGCCTTTTTGCATCGCTTTTTTATTATCTATTTTCAATTTATACTGTGGATAATTTGCAGAATAAAAGGTAAACAACCCTGTAATTTCTTTGCGTTTTGCCAAAGCAGCCATAAAATCATTATTGATTCTTTCAAACTCATGATAGTCTGTAGAATTTGTTTTGTCTAATAAACGCATAGAAAATCCACCAGAAGAACCAAAACCTGGAACTGCAGGAGGTTCAAAATACTCAATGATTGCTCCTAAATCTTTGGTTTTTTCTTCCAATTCTTCCATGATTTCATGAACAGTGTGCTCACGATCTGACCATGGTTTTAAATTGATTAAACAGGTTCCTGCATTTGACCCTCTCCCTTCTGTCATAATCTCATAACCTGCTAAAGAAGAAACAGATGCAACACCATCAGTTTCCTCGCAAATGGCTTGTAATTTTTTTGCAACATCATTGGTTCTTTCCAAAGTTGCACCTGGAGGAGTTTGAATGATGGCATAAATCATCCCTTGATCTTCATTGGGAATAAATCCTGCTGGTAATACTTTACTTGTGAAAAAGATTCCCACACAAAAGGCAGCTAAAATTCCAAAAGTGATGATTCTTCTTGCAACAATTTTGTTTAAAATGTTTACATATTTACCTGTTATCTTTTCAAATCCGTTGTTGAACCAGTATATGAATTTATCAATGAGTGATTTCTTTTTTGGTTTTCCATGGTTGTTTTGCAACAACATAGCACACAAAACTGGCGTTAATGTCAAGGCTACAATTGCCGAAATAATAATGGAACCTGCCATTGTAATTGAAAATTGACGATAGAAAACACCTACAGGTCCTGTCATGAATGAAATAGGTATAAATACAGAAACCATAACTAAGGTAATCGCTATTATGGCTCCACCAATTTCGCCCAAAACTTCATACGATGCTTGATAAGGGGTTACATTCTTTTCTTCCATTTTTACATGGACAGCTTCAACAACCACAATGGCATTATCTACCACAATTCCAATTGCCAAAACCAATGCAAATAGTGTAATTAAATTGATAGATAAACCGAAAAGTTGCATCACAAAAAAGGCTCCAATCAACGAAACAGGAACTGCAATAATTGGGATTAATGTAGAACGCCAATCTCCTAAAAATAAGAATACTACAATGGCAACAAGGATAAAGGCATCTCTTAAAGTATGCAATACTTGGTCAATGGAAGCATTTAAAAAGTTAGAAACATCATAGCTTATTTGAAATTCAATTCCTGGAGGAAGTTCAGCTTCCAATTCTTTCAGTTTTTCTTTTACTTGAAGAATAACATCACTACCATTACTCCCCATAGTTTGTTTTAAAACAATCGATGCAGAGGGATTTCCATCTAAATTGGAGTAAATATCAAAAAACTCACTGCCCAATTCGACATCAGCAATGTCTGCTAATTTGATCAATTGTCCTTCTTCATTGGCTCGGATAATGATTTCTTTGTATTGTTCTGGTTTGTTGAAACGGTTTTCATAGGTCAATACATATTCTAAGGCTTGAGAGGTTCTTCCTCCATCACTTCGTCCCAATCTTCCTGGTCTTGCTAAAATACTTTGGTCTTGCATGGCTTCCAACACTTCTTCAGCAGAAATATTATATGCACGCATTCTGTCTGGTTTTAACCAAACTCTCATGGCATATTTTCTACTTCCTAAAATTTGTGCACTCGCAATTCCATTGATACGTTGAATCTCAGGGATGATTTTGGTGTAAGAATAGTTGTATAGAAACTTTTCGTCAATATTTTTTTCTTTGCTAAAAAGGTTCACATACATCAACATACTTGGCTGTACAGGAGTGATAATAACACCTTCTCTTTGTACTAATTCAGGCAACAAAGGCATCACTTGATCTACTCTAGTTTTTACCCTAACTACTGCTTGATTTGGGTCAGTTCCTGGTTCAAAAATTACACGCAATGTTCCCTCTCCTGCACTTGTTGCATCCGAAGCTAAATAACGCATTCCTTCAACACCATTGATAGCTGTTTCTAACGGTATCAGTGTTGAGTTTACCAAAACATCTGCACTCGATCCTGGGTATGCTATAAAAATATTAACAGTTGTTGGTGCAATCTCAGGAAATTGTGAAATTGGTAATTGTTTTATGGCAAGCAATCCTGTAAATACAATCATTACAGAAATTACAATGGCTAAAACGGGTCTTTTTATAAATTTACTAAACATGTTTTTGAAATTTTAGTAGGGCTTATTCAGCAAATAATTTAAGATTAGAAAAGACCGTTATTGGGTTTACATACTCGCTCACAATCTTTTCATTGTTTTTTACTTTTCGAATGCCATCCAACAAGATTTTGTCATTTTTAGAAAGTCCTTTGCCGATAATAAAAATATTTTCTAGTTCAGCAATTACTTCAATTTCACGTTGTTTGATGACATTATTTGCATCAACAACATACACGTATCTTTTATCTAAAATTTCAAAAGTTGCTTTTTGAGGAATGATTACGGCACTTTTCATAGGGATTGTGAGTACAATATTTCCAGTTTCGCCATGTCTTAAAATACGATCAGGATTTGAGAATGTTGCTCTAAAAGCAATATTTCCTGTTTCATTATTAAATTCACCCTCAATCGTCTCTACAATTCCTTTTTCAGGAAATGGTTTGTTGTTTGCCATTAAAAGTGTTACTTGTTGTTTTTCGTTTTTTTTTGCACTGGTGATATAATCCAAGTATTCAGCCTCAGGAACATTGAAATACACCCACATTTTGCTGTTATCAGAAAGGGTTGTAAGTAGTTCGCCTTCATCAAGCAAACTTCCTTCTCTAACATGCAAGTGATCCATAATTCCATCAAAAGGCGCTTTGATGTCCGTAAAATTTAAATGGGTTTGTGCCAGAAGAACTTCAGCTTTTGCAATGTCATATTTTGCCTTAGCCAATGCCAATTCGTTTTTAGAAACAATATTCTCATCTGCCAATAATTTGGTATTTTGATATTCTATTTCAGTTACTTTTTCTTCTGCTTTCGCTTTTAAAAAGTCGGCTTTGTAGATGTTTGGCATGATGTTAAACATCATTTGTCCTTTTTTAAGGGATTGTCCTTCATCCACAAAGATTTGTTTCAAGTACCCTTTTTCGATGGCTCTAATTTCTATGTGTCTGATGGAGTGAATCTGACTTACATATTCTTTGGTTATTGCAGTATCTTTTTGGATAGGGTTTGTAATTGGATATTTGGAAGCTTCATGTTTAGCTTCATGGTTATTGTTGCAACTTGCATATAAAGTTACAATTAGAAGACCAATGAAAATTTTTCTCATAGGATTTGATATTAAAAATTTAAATGAAAATGGGTAAATAACAATTAGAATTCTTTGAAAGAACTAATTGACGCTAACTAAAATGGAAATAGAATTTAACAGGATATAGAAAGAAATCCTGTTTGTAAGGAATCAAATTCGATATACTTCGAATTTTTGATACAAATGTAAAGCAACATGGGTTGCAAAAGTTTTTTGATAAAGAGAATCTTCCTTGGTTTTTAACGTTGCATTTTCAAATAATACTCTGTAAAGAATAGCAGATGTATGGAAACCAAAAACTGATTTTCTAATGCTGTGTAAAAGTGACTCTTCTTTTTCTTCAACATCTTCAACAGGAATTTCCTCGATAATAAACAACTCGTTTGCAATATTGATAGATGGCTTAAATGCAACAAAAGTAGTTCCATCATCAATATCTTGATAAGTTTTGTTGATGTTTTCTTGAAAACCTTTTAAGTAAGAAAAATTAGAAAATAGATGAGGTGTAGTTGCATAACAATTAAAAACACTAACAATTAAAGTTAGGAAAACAAAGAATTGTGTGTAAAGTTTTTTTCTCATCGCTTGCAAAATTATTGCAATGAAATGAGTTGACCAAAAGAACTTGCTTTTATGTTTTTTTGAATCAAAAGAATTATGAAAACAATCGATTTTTAAGAGTAACTTTTTATTTTTATTAGAATAAGAACCTCTTTTTTTTCATTTCACTAAAAAAACAATCTATTCTAATTGAATATTAAAAATTAATGTAATACCTACTAAAACTAAAAACTAACGAATAAAAATTTAAAACTCTTTTCCTAGCAATCGTTTTGCAGCTAAAAAAGGCGTAGTTTTTCCATTGGCAAGTTGTTTAATTTCCTCAGAAAGCGCTTTTTTGATGCTTGGATTTTGATAAAAACGCTCTTTCAATTGCTCTTCAATGGTAGAAAGTAACCAAAACGTATTTTGTTCATGTCTTTTTTGCTGGAAATAACCATTTTCTTTGGTCAATGAAAGATATTCTTGAATCATTTTATCAATAGCATCAATTCCAACAGATTTTATAGCACTTGCCGTCAATACTTTAGGTTGCCATTTGCTGTCTTTTAATGGATATAAATGAAGCGCTCTATTGAATTCAATCTGAGCTATTTTGGCATTTTTTTCATTGCCATGATCGGCTTTATTGATGACAATAGCATCCGCCATTTCAATAATTCCACGTTTGATTCCTTGCAATTCGTCTCCAGCTCCAGCCAATTGCAGCAACAAAAAGAAATCAACCATGGAATGCACCACCGTTTCTGATTGTCCAACACCAACAGTTTCAATAATAATAGTATCAAATCCAGCAGCCTCACAAAGGATGATACTTTCACGAGTTTTTTGAGCAACACCACCCAAAGAAGTGCCTGCAGGGGAAGGTCTTATAAACGCATTTTTGTCGGTCACTAATTGTTCCATACGTGTTTTATCACCCAAAATACTGCCTTTATTTACAGAGCTACTTGGGTCAACTGCCAAAACAGCTACTTTTTTTCCTTGATTTGTCAAGTGTTTTCCAAAAGCTTCTATAAACGTGCTTTTTCCAACACCTGGAACCCCTGTAATTCCAATTCTGACAGAATTATTGGCAAAAGGCAAGCATTTTTCAATGATTTCATTGGCTTGTTCTTGATGCTTGGAATTCGTGCTCTCTACCAAAGTAATGGCTTTGCTCAAAAAAGGAATATTTCCCTCTAAAATATTCGTCACAAATTCAGCTGTCGAATTTTTTACAGTACGAAATTGTTTGATTTTTTCAGCACTCAGTTGATTGGTCGTTTCTGGTTGAGAAACGCCTTCTTTTTCGTGAATTGCTGATTGTTTTTTAGCCATTTTTACAAATAATAAGTAAATTTAGAAATAAAATTTCACTCAATTTGCAACATCCAAAAAAATGTATCGTCTTTTAAGTAAGAAAGTATTCATGAAGCCAACCAAACAGCTACATCAAAACATCATTGATTTATGCAAACAAAACAACGCAAAAGCGCAAATGCAGTTGTATGGTTTGTACTGTAAAGCTATGTTTTCTGTGGCTTTACGCATGGTAAATGATACTTTTTTAGCGGAAGAAGTAATGCAAAAATCATTTATCAAAGCGTTTAAAAAAATAGATACGTATAAAAATGAAGTGGCTTTTGGGGCGTGGTTAAAGAGGATTGTTATCCATCAAAGTATGGATGAGTTGAAGAAAAAAAATGCAGATATCATTCCAATTTCTCGAGAGGTAATGACAATTTCTGAAGAAGATGATTGGCACATGGAACATGAAATTACGATGGATGATGTAAAAAAAGCAATTCGTCAACTCAAAGAGAAATACAGAATTATATTGACATTGTATTTGATTGAAGGCTATGATCATCAAGAAATTGCTGAAATTTTAAACATTACTGAAAATACGTCTAGAACGCAATTATTACGAGGAAAAAATGAGCTTAAAGAAGCATTAAAAAATAGAGTATGACACGAGATATTAAAAAATTAGCGAAAGAAATCAGGAAAGAAGAGACTTCTTTGCCTTTGCATCATGAAGCAAATTTTGAGAGATTATTATTAGCTGAACTACATCAAAAAAAGACGAAAAGAATTTCTGTAAAATGGATTTCAATAGCGGCTTCTGTAGCAATTTTAATAAGTGTTTGTAGTTTGTTTTTTCTTAAGAATGAAGAAGAAAAAATACTTGAAAACATTCCTGTAAAAGAAATGACACTGGGCACAATATCACCAGAATTCAACACGATTGAAACCTATTACGTGAATAGTATCAATCTAGAAATCAGTGAAATAGAAATTGATAATTCCAATAAAGAACTCATTGATGGTTATTTATTAAAAATAGCAGAATTGATGAACGAATACACATTATTAACCAAAGAGCTCAATACAAAAGGGGTTAATAATGCCACCATTGATGCATTGATTCGCAACCTGCAATTGCGGTTAGAACTGCTGCAGCAGTTAAAAAAACAGTTATCACAATTTAAAAATCTAAACAAAAAAAATGATGAATTACAAATTTTATAAAACAGTCATTCCGTTTGTTGTTTTATTAGGAACAACAAGCATTTTCGCTCAAAAGTATGACCGAAAATACACAGAAAAATTTAGTGTAGATAAAGACGTTGAAATTGCTATTAATGCTTCCAATACAGAGATTTCTGTAACCAATTGGGATAAAAATGAAGTAGAAATAACGGCGGTTATCGAAATTGAAGGAATTTCAAAAGAAGCTGCTGAAAAGTATTTCAAAAACTGGAATTTTGAAGCGTTAGGCAACAAAAGTAAAGTGAAAATTACGACACAAACCAACAATCGTTTTCCGTTCAATAGCGATGTAGTTTTTTTGGATAATTCAAATTTCAATTTTCCAAATGTGTTCGAATTGGATTCAACATTTATGGACAAAATTGTCATGCCAAAAGTAGATTTTGATTTTAAAATGAACAATGACTTTATGTTTTGGGATGAGCCTTCGTTTGACAAGCTTATCGAAAAAAATGGAAAATATTCTTTTCATTTCAAAGATGATGAAAATGACATCAAAATTGAATCAAAAGAAGATTGGGATAAGTTTAAAAAGTCAAAAGATTACAAAAAATGGAAAGAGAAAATGGAAAAAGACCGAGAAAAAATGCGAAATGAGTTTGAGGCTTCTCGTGAGAAGATGAAGAAAGAAATGGAAAAAAACAGAATCTATATTCAGAAAATTGACAAAGAAAAAATGCAACAACAACTGGAAAAAGCGCGTATGGAAATGGAAAAAGTAAAAATGCAATTTTCTGCAGATTCAGATAATTTGATGATTGATGGTAAGAAAGTAAAAGTGACCAAAAAAATTGAAATCAAAGCTCCAAAAGGTGCCACTTTCGATTTGAATACACGTCATTGTAAGGTAAAATTACCCAACACAGTGGCTGTTGGGAATGTAAAATATGGCTCTTTTGATGCCAATAATTTGAATAATAGCAAGTTGACAATCAATTATTCGCCAGTAAACATCAATGATTTGACTAAAAGCAATGTATATTTAAACAACGTAACTGATGCAAAAATTGCATCAGTTACGAATACAAAAATCAACACCAATTATTCAAATGTTGAGATTCAAAATATTTATAAAAATGTAGCTATTTCTACAAAATTTGGAGGCATAAACATTCAGAAAATACATGCGGATTACACTAAATTTTTATTGTATTTACAGTATACAAATGCCATTATAAATCTTCAAAATTTAGATAAAAACCTTCTTTTCGAAATAAAATCAATGCCAAATTCATCAGTAAATCCTTCCATGAAATTGAATGTTCTTCACGATAAATCAAAAAAAATCAATGGAAATTTCATCATTAAAACAAAGGACACTACTTTTTTTGTCAATGGAAAATACAGTCAAATAACTGTAAATCAATAGTATAGTATCTGTAAAAACATACTTTTTTTTATCAAACTTCTAACAGTTTTCCATTTCTATATTCTTCTGAAAGTGCCTATCTTTAACCACCAAAATTAGTCACTTTTTTAATGGAACGTTACAAAGAACAACAGCTCAAAATATACAATTCGCTCACCAAGCAAAAAGAAGATTTCAAAACAATTACAGAAGGATATGTTGGCATGTACGTTTGTGGGCCAACTGTGTATAGCAATGCACATTTAGGAAACGTAAGAACGTTTATGTTTTTTGATGTCGTTTTTCGGTATTTTTTGCATTTGGGATACAAAGTGCGTTATGTGCGTAATATCACAGATGCAGGGCATTTGGAAAATGACGCTGATGAAGGCGAAGATCGTATCGCTAAAAAAGCACGTTTAGAGCAAATAGAACCTATGGAAGTGGTTCAAATGTACACAGTTGATTTTCACAATGTGCTAAAAAATTACAACTTTTTACCACCAAGTATTGAGCCAACTGCCACAGGTCATATTGTAGAACAAATAGAAATGATTAAAGAAATCATATCAAAAGGTTTTGCTTACGAAGTGAATGGTTCTGTATATTTTGATGTGTTAGAATACAACAAAAAAGGAAATTACGGCATTCTTTCAGGAAGAAAAATAGAAGATTTAATTCACAATACCCGAACTTTAGACGGTCAATCTGATAAGAAAAATCCACAAGATTTTGCACTTTGGAAAAAAGCAGACGAACGTCATATTATGCGATGGCCTTCTCCTTGGAGTGATGGTTTTCCTGGTTGGCATTTGGAGTGTTCTGTGATGAGTACCAAATATTTAGGCGAACAATTTGACATTCATGGAGGAGGAATGGATTTGAAATTTCCACACCACGAATGCGAAATTGCGCAATCGCAAACATGCAGTGGCATCAAGCCTGTGAATTATTGGATGCACACCAATATGCTGTTGTTAAACAGTCAGAAAATGGCAAAATCTACTGGGAATTTTATTTTGCCCAATGAAATTTTGACAGGCGAAAATACTATTTTGCCAAAACCATTTTCGGCAAGTGTGGTGCGTTTTTTCAACATGCAAGCCAATTATAGAAGCATTTTAGATTTTTCGGGTGAAGCTTTAGAAGCCTCTGAAAAAGGACATGCAAAGTTGATGGAAGCAGTTTCTTATTTGAATATTGCTGAAGCTGGAAAAGCATCTACTTTTGATGTAAAAGCTTGGATTCAATCTTGTTATGACGCTATGAACGACGATTTTAATACGCCAATTGTCATTTCACAATTGTTTGAAGCAGTAAAAGTCATCAATCAAATGAAAGAGCAAAAAGCAAGTTTGACTAGCGAAGATTTAGCTGTTTTTAAAGAAACCATCAATGCCTTTGTGTTTGATGTTTTAGGTTTGATGAATGAGACTGCCAAAGAATCATCTAACAAATTAAATGGAGTGATTGAATTACTCATCAAGTTAAGAAAAGAGGCAAGAGAAAATAAAGATTTTGCGTTGTCTGATCAAATTCGTAATGAATTGGTAGCTTTGGGAATTCAGTTAAAAGATGGGAGAGAAGGGACTACTTTTTCGGTGAATTAATGAGAAAATGAGTAATTGTGACAATTACCTAACTAAAATTAGAATACTATGGACTTTGCAACCAGAAAATTACAACTTTTAGAGCAATTTATGAAGATTGTAAGCACAGAAAAAATTGAAAAGCTAGAGCAGTTTTTTAAAAAAGAAATTTCTAACGAGCAAGATGTTTGGGATGAAATGCCACAAACGGTTCAAGAAATTGTTGATCAAAGTTTACATGAAAGTGAAGAAGGAAAAGTAATTTCGCATCAAGAAGTAATTGCTAAAGCCAAGAAAAAATACAATATTTCTTAATGGAAATTAATTTTACAACTTCAGCAAATATTTCTTTTGAAGATGAAATTGAGTTTATATTGAGAAAATGGAATTTAGATGAAGTTGAGAAATTTATGAACTTGGTTGATGATTTTGTTAATAATCTTTCTAAAAATCCATATTTAGGTAAAAAATCAAATAAAAGAGCCATCAGAGTTTTTGTAATTTCAAAACAAACAACAGTCATTTACAAAGTATTTGATGACATAAACAGAATTGATGTACTCTACTTTTGGAACAACAAAAGAAATCCAAAAGATTTAAAAAAATATATAATTTAAAAGATTCTCAAAATAACTATTTTGAACTCAAATACTAAAATTAAAAACTCAACACCAAAAACTCCATACTTAAAACAGGTTTTGATTTTTCCATTCGTGTTTTTAGTTCGATTTTATCAAGTAGCGATTTCGCCTTTAACACCCTCAACTTGTAGATACAGTCCAACGTGTTCACATTATACCATTGAAGCTTTGCAAAAACATGGATTGTTTTCTGGAAGTTGGTTAGCCATCAAACGAATTTTCAGTTGTCATCCTTGGGGAGGAAGTGGTTATGACCCAGTTCCTGAAAAGAAAATCCACAAACATTGAATTAACGCACTTTCTTATTTGAAGATACAAATAGCTTCACTAAGTTTGCATTTGTAAAAACAACAATACCATGAACTATTTAGCAATCACTTGGGATCCATCTTTAGGCATCAATCTTGGTTTTTTTACCATTCGTTGGTACAGTTTGATGTTTGTTTCGGCTTTTTTATTAGGCTTGCATTTGATGAAAAAAATCTTTATCAAAGATGAAATTCCAGTTGAAAAGTTAGATAACTTGTTCATGTACACCTTTATTTCCATGTTGATTGGAATGCGTTTGGGAGATGTATTTTTCTATAGTTGGGATTATTATCAAGATCATTTGTTGGAAATTGTGTTGCCTTTCAAACAAGTGAATGGTTCTTGGAAATTTACTGGTTTTACTGGTTTTGCAAGTCATGGAGCAGCAATTTCCATCATTTTAGCCATGTATTTTTATGCTAAAAAACACCTTCAAAAACCATGGTTATTTATCTTAGACAGATTGGCAATCATGGTGGCTTTATCAGGATTATTCATACGTATGGGAAATTTTTTCAATTCGGAAATTGTAGGAAAAGCAACAGGTTCTGATTTTGGGGTGATTTTCAAAGCAAATGGCGAAGATTTTGCACGTCATCCAACACAAATTTATGAGGCAGTTAGCTACTTAGCATTGTTTTTTGTGATGTGGTATTTGTATTGGAAAACCAATATCAAACAAAAAACAGGCTTTCTTTTCGGACTTTTTATGACCGTTTTATGGTTGATGCGATTCTTGATTGAATTCTTAAAAGAAGAACAAGCAGAAGGGAGAGAAGAAGGTTTTTTCAATCTTTTCAATACGGGTCAAGTATTGAGTATTCCTTTGATTTTAATAGGACTTTGGTTGATGTTTAGAACCGCAAAAAAAGCTGTATAATTTTCATGGAAAAATTAAAAGAACGTTGGGGAATTGAAAGTAATTGGTCTATTCTTGCCATTTTAATCGTTTTTGCCATCAACGGCTCATTTGCAGCTTGGGTAGCAAAACCTGTCACTGCTTTTTTAGGAATTTCTCCTGAAACCATGTATCCTTGGTTGTATTGGACACTCAGAATTTTATTGGTTTTTCCTATTTACCAAATTACATTGCCCATTGTGGGTTGGCTTTTTGGGCAATTCCAATTCTTTTGGGCGTTCGAAAAAAAGTTTTTAAGCAGATTGGGTTTGGGATTTTTATTCAAAGAGTAATAGATTTTTGAAGTGCGATAGTAGAATACTGTAATTTAACCTATTGTTTATAAATATTTTATTAGATAATAAAATAGATTTTTTTGCCACGAATTCACAAATTTTAAGTTATTCATCACAATAATTGTTTTCATCTTTGATGAAAATACAAATTTATTGGATTCATACTTATAAAAATCCGTGAATTCGTGGCAAATTTATTTTAAATTCAATTATACCTAACAGGTTATAAATTTAGATTTTTAAGTTCTCTTTTGAATCTTGAACTTTAGACTCTGAATTTTGAACTGATGGTTTCTCAATTAAATTCGTATAAATCCATAGAATGGTAAACGTAGGAATTACATCTGTAAAGGGAATAATTTCTTCAATAAAACTAATCAATCCTGCAATTTTTCCTTTTACACCTTTGTACATAATTGCCATGATGAATGCCGAAAGTGGTGCCCAAACAACATCGATTAAAGGGATTAAACCCATCAAATCAAGTGTGATACTCAACAACAGTTTTTGATATTTTTTATCCATAGTTTTGTGTAATTTGCTGCCAAAATCAACAACAAGTTAAAAGTACATATTCAAAATGAATTTTTCAGAATTCACTTCAAAAATTAATGATTTGAAAGCATCAAACTTGGGTGGTTTAGAGGCACAGTTTTTATTAGCTCCCAGACTTCGATTGCAATATGATGCTCAGAAAATTGCGGCAAATAACCCTAAAAGAGCTGGGGTTTTGGCACTTTTTTATCCAAATGAACAACAAGAAACGACCTTTTTATTGACGCAAAGAGCTAGTTATCAAGGAACACATTCTGCTCAAATAAGTTTTCCAGGTGGAAAATTAGACCTAAATGATGCCAATTTACAAGAAACTGCCTTGCGTGAAACCCATGAGGAAGTGGGCATTCATCCAAAAAATATTGAGATTATTAGAGAATTGACAGACGTGTACATTCCGCCAAGTAATTTTTTAGCAACGCCTTTTTTGGGATTTGCAAACACGAAACCAACTTTCAAGTTAAATCACGAAGTTGCCCAAACCATTGAAGTTTTAGTGAGTGATTTGTTAGATGAAAAAAACATTACTTCTGCCATTTTAGATACTTCTTATATGAAAAAAGTGGAGGTTCCTTGTTTCAAAATTCAGGATTTTATCATTTGGGGAGCAACAGCCATGATGTTATCAGAAATTAAAGAGCTTTTAAGATAGTAAAATCTTAAATTGTTTTGTATTTTTGGAAGTTGAAATTCATTAAAATCAATTAAAAAATGCCTTTATTTAAAAGGAATCCTTTTGGACATTATTTATTTCTAAAGAAATGGTTGATTCGCGTTTTTGGAGTCATTTCGCATGGGAGATATCGAAAATTCAATAATTTACATATTGAAGGTTCTGATATTTTAAGAAATTTACCAGATAAAAATGTCTTGTTTATCTCCAATCATCAAACCTATTTTGCGGATGTTGCAGCCATGTTTCATGTGTTCAATGCCTCGTTAAAAGGACGTGAAGACAACATCAATAATATTGGGTATATCTGGAATCCAAAATTGAATATTTATTTTGTGGCTGCTGGCGAAACCATGCGTGCAGGATTGTTGCCCAAAATATTTGCGTATGCAGGTTCCGTTTCTATTGATAGAACCTGGAGAGCAGATGGAAAAGATGTGAATAGACAAGTAAAAAATTCTGATATTTCTAACATAGGAAAAGCCTTGAAAGATGGCTGGGTAATTACGTTTCCACAAGGAACTACAACCCCTTTTAAACCCATTAGAAGAGGAACTGCGCATATCATCAAAACGTATAAACCTGTGGTGGTACCGATTGTAATTGATGGTTTCAGACGTTCTTTTGACAAAAAAGGACTGAACATCAAAAAGCGAAATGTATTGCAATCTATGGTGATTAAGGAGCCTTTAGTAATTGATTATGAAAACGAAGAAATTGCTGATATCGTTACCAAAATTGAATTTGCAATTGAGCAACATCCGTCTTTTTTAAAAGTATTGTCAGCAAAAGAAGCTGAGGAATTTTTACAAGAAGAAGAGGAATTAAACAAACAACGTACTTTCTGGAATTCCTAAGCACTGATATACTCATCTGTTTGATGTAATTCAAGTTTTTAATTGTAAGGCACCAATAAAATCTAACATGTTCATTCATAACAAAACACATAGCTTTGCGTGAAATAAACGCTGCTGAGCTTTTAAAAAAAACTGCTGAGCTTTTATGCAAAAGCTGCTCAGCTTTTATGTAAAAACTGCTGAGCTTTTGTACAAAAGCTGCTCAGCTTTTTATGAAAAACTGCTGAGCTTTCTTTTCTTTGCAGTATTGGGTATTTGTTATTGCAGTATAAGAATAGAATAGGAGCAGTGCAAAAAACTTTTAATTGGTAATTTATAGATGTTTTGAAACTTGGATGTTGAGCGAGTTTAGGAGGTTATTGCAAAGAAAATATTGAAAAATTGTTTGTTTTTTAACTCAGTTCTTCTTAAGTTGGCAAACGTATCTTTAATCAAAGTAACCTTGAAATTTTATTGATTTTAGAATTCCGTTTTCAAATTGAAAAGTGAATAATGAGGTTTGCTCTAAATTTCCAAGTGTTACTAAATCAGTTGCTATTTGAGTTTTTAATATATTCTCAAGTGTTTCTTTTTTAATTCCAATTTTTATTGAATCAAAAAATTCTATTTCAGGATTTTTTATAATTCCTCCTATGATGTGTTCCCAATTGGCTGCTTTATAAAACTCTAATTCGGTTTTGTCATAAGTCAGAGTTTTTATTGTGTCTATAACTGTTTTGTCGTGATGATTTTGATAAGGTTTTGATGCTGATTTAAACATCGGATTTTTAAAAGTAAATTTTTCTAATTCAGACTGAAAAGCAAAAGCTAAACTGTCATTTTCTACAAATCGTTCCTCTCCAATATTTTCTTCAATTTTTATTTCTGTCGTTGTTTTTTCTTCAATAATTTCAGTCTTTTTGGTTTCTGCTTTTTTGCAGGAAACCATTAATATTAAAATTACTATTGAAGTTAGTAACTGTCTTTTCATATGTTTGCCAACGTTCCGCAGATTGTAGCAGCTGCGATTATTTATTACTGATGATTCCAAGTACAAAACACCTTTTGAAAGTCCGCAGGACTTTCGGGAGAAGAGCAAGCTTCGCAGTTGCTACAAACTGCTGTTAGCAGTGGTTTTATTAACTCCAGCTCATTCGGATTGTCACCAACCCTTTTTCAACGCTAACTTTTCCACCAAAAGATTCATTTTCGCCTGGATGTACTTCGTAACTTTTGGTTTCGCCACTAACTTTTGGTTTATTGTTTTTAAGTCTTTTGCTATTTAGAATCCAATTTTCAATTTCCTTTTGGTTTGCGTTAAACTTTACTATAAAAGTTCGAGTAAAAGCACTTCCTTCTTTTTCAACGGTTAGATTTTCCGCTTCTTTTGGCAGTTCTGCTAATCCGCCCCAATTTAGTGTCGTTTGGATTGCGTCTTTTTCTTGCCAAGGAAAAATAAAGCTTGAGAAGAAGTTTAAATAAACAAACACTAAAAGCAAGAATAGGAGTGAACCTAATATTTTAATTGTCTTTCTCATTTCTGTTATTTCCCAAATGTGATTTTAAAATCACTGCTAACTAGTTATTATACGCAAGTTTATAGTACTTTTTCATAGTTTTAAAAACATATTCGCCTCAGCTAAAATAACATTATATTTTAATAAAAACCAATTATTACCCCTTTTTTGTCCTTTATTAGCAACCATTCTATTTAGAGGACTTTGTATTTCTCTGCCTTTTTTTCTATGTTTCTCCTATGTTTGCGAAGTTATTGATTATAAAGATAAAAGTCAATAAATTTGAAAAAATAAAGTGAAAAGGAATGAGAGAAGATATGTCCCAAAATAGTTCAAAGAAACATATTGACACATAGAAAAATCCTCATTCCTTTTTATCTTTTAGAGTCTGAACAGAATGTAAGGAATTAAACAAGAATTAATATCCAGAATATCCAATTAGGAGACAAGACGAAGGAAGATTCATCACTTTATAAATTTAAACTTTAAGGTTATGAAAGAATTAAAACAAGTAGTTGGAATTGACGTAGCTCAAAAAGAATTGGTGGTTACTTTGGGCAGAATGTTTGAAGATTTATCAATTGAATTGTATAGATACAAGGTTTTTAAAAACACAGAAAAAGGATTTATTGGATTAACAAACTGGGTAAAAAAGTTAACTAAAGAAGAAGTAAAAGTTCTTTATGTAATGGAAGCTACAGGGGTTTATCATCAAAAAATTGCATATTATTTGGATAAGAATAACTTTGATGTTGCTGTGGTTCTTCCAAACAAAATAAGCAATTACATCCGAACTTTAGATATTAAAACCATTACTGATAAAACGTGCTCGCAAGCAATTACTAGATTTGGACTAGAAAGGAAACTAGATTTATGGAAACGTCCCAAAAGTATTTATAAAAACTTACAGCAATTAACTAGAGAACGTGATCAAATAGTTGCAGAACGGGTTACCGCAAAGAATCAATTGCATGCAGAATTATCAGAAGCAGAACCGTATGAGAAAAGTATAAAACGTATAAAGGCAAGAATCAAGCTATTGAATACTCAAGAAAAAGAAATAAAAAATGATATAGCTGTAATTGTAGCAAGTGATGAAAATATAAGAAAAGAAATAGACATCATTTGTACATTACCTGGTGTTGGAGAGTTAACTGCCGTAATCGTTTTGGCAGAAACTAATGGATTTGAATTAATACGAAACAAAAGGCAATTAGCCAGTTATGCAGGATTAGATGTAAAAGAAAAACAATCAGGCACCTCCATAAAAGGAAAACCTAGAATATCAAAAAAAGGAAATAGAAGCTTACGAAAAGCAATGCATTTTCCGGCATTGACTGCTGTAAAATGGGATGAAAACTTTAAAGAATTGTATGCAAGATTAGTGTCAAAACATGGAATAAAAATGAAAGCGCTAGTAGCTGTACAAAGAAAATTATTAGAAATGATTTTTACATTGTATAAAAACCAAACATCTTATGACAAGGATTATTTAAATAAAAAAAATAGCGTGAAAACTCAATTGGTTTAACACGCTATAGAGTCTAGCTCTATGACTGACTTAGCACAAAATTATAAAAAAAATATAAATTTTAATTGGAAATCAACACAGAATCTATGTGGCTATAAAATTTTATGATACTTCAAATTCATTTTTGATTTAATTTCACTCAAAAGTTCTCCCAAATAAATGTAAAGAACCAGCATTCATTTTTATATAAAAACGAAAAAAGCCCCAAAATTGGGGCTTTTACGTTTATATCAATTGGATATTAATTTTGTACTTTGTTTTTAAACTGATCAAACTTATCAGCTTCTTTTTTAGGCCAACTGTTGTTAGAAGTGTCCACATCTGCCGTTTCTAAATCTGGATCTACAGTGATGCTGATGATTTCTTGTGATGAAGCAAATACTCTTTTCACTGAATTGTCATCTCTCATCCAAATTTGTGCAGGGAAGGTTTGTTTTTCTTTTGTGCCATCTTTGTAAGTCAATTCTACAATTAAAGGAACTACCAAACCTCCTGGTTTGTCAAATTCAACAGAATAAATAAAAGAAGGTACTTCTTTCCCATCTACATATTTTGCCATCGCTTTTGGGTTTGCATCTTCTTTTATATCCGTAATATATACTAAATCTCCCAAGCTATCAAAATAGTCTTTGTATTGTGTTTTTAGTTTTTGAACACGCTCACTTGCTTTGTCAGTCAAATACAATGGTTTTACTTCTTTAATACCAATGTCAGTTACATCAGTAGTATAAAACCAACCTCTCCAAAACCAATCTAAATCCATGGCAGAAGCATCTTCCATAGTTCTGAAAAAGTCTTCTGGAGTTGGGTGTTTGAACATCCATCTTCTTGCATAGGTTCTAAATGCATGGTCAAATAATTCAGGACCCATAATGGTTTGACGCAACATGTACAATCCTGCAGCTGGTTTTGTATAGGCATTTGGTCCAAACTGTTTTACGTAATCTCCTTGAGACATGATTGGTGAAATATTGCTTTGATCACCACCCATATAACGTACAATATCTTTGGGTAAATTTCCAGTATTGAAGTTTGGATCGTAGTCCAATTCTGCTAAAATTTCAACAAATGAGTTCAATCCTTCGTCCATCCAAGTCCATTGTCTTTCGTCTGAATTTACAATCATTGGGAAGAAATTGTGCCCAACTTCGTGCGTAATTACGCCAATCATTCCATCTCTTACTCTGTCAGAATAGGTTCCATCAGGATTTGGACGACCATAATTGAAACAAATCATAGGATATTCCATTCCTTGTCTATCAGCATGAACAGAAACAGCTTTTGAATAAGGATAATCAAAGGTCAATTTTGAATATTCTTCTAAGGTATTTGCAACCACTCTTGTAGAATGTTTTTCCCATAATGGATTTCCTTCTTTTGGATATAAGGAAGTTGCCATCACTGTTCTTCCGTTGATATTCACAGCCATAGCATCCCAAATGTATTTTCTTGAAGTTGCAAACGCAAAATCACGCACCATATTGGCTTTGTAATGCCATGTTTTAGAAGTTGTTGCACGTCCTTTTTCGGTAACTTCAGCTTCAGCTTGTGTCACAATCATCACTGGGTCTTTGAATGATTTTCTTGCTTGATCAAAACGACTGCGTTGTTCTTTGGTCAACACGTCTTTTTCATTCAATAAATCTCCTGTTGCTTCCATGATATGGTCTGAAGGAACTGTGATTTTTACTTCATAATCTCCAAATTCTAACGCAAATTCACTACGTCCCCAAAACTGCATGTTTTGCCATCCTTCTACGTTATTGTACACACACAATCTTGGAAAAAATTGCGCAATCGTATAATTGTTGTTTCCATCAGGAAAATCTTCAAAACCAGAACGTCCTCCGTCTTTTACAGAGTTGTTGATTTTGTAATTCCATTTGATGCTGAATACAAATTTTTCGCCTGGATTCAATGGTTTTGGCAAATTGATGCGCATCATTGTCCAGTTGATTAAATAAGATAATGGTTTTCCATCAGCAGTTGATACTTTTTCGATGTTGAAACCAAAACCTTTTCCTTCTTTCATAAACTCTTTTTTGAAATCTTCAGGAGTTAAAAAAGCAGAAGCTGCATTGGATTGTGCTAAAGGAGTTTTAGAATCGTCAGCTCTCATGTTTTGGTCAAGCTGAACCCATAAATAATCCAATACGTCTTTTGAATTGTTGTGATAGGTGATTTTTTCATCACCATAAATTTTGTTGGTACTTTCTTCCAAACGGATGTCCATCACATAATCCACTTTTTGTTGTGTGTATTGATGTCCTGGTGCTCCAGAAGCCGAGTGTTGGTCATTGGGCGTTGCCAACAAATCTTTCATTTGACGAAACTTATTCTCGTCAGTATGCCCTTTTTGTGTTCCTTTTTTTTCGATTTTTTCTTGCGCAACAAAAGCTGTTGTGATGAAGAAAAACGAAAAAAGAACGAAATAAATTCTTCTCATTTGTATTGATTTGATTTAAATTGAATATTGCCCACTAAAGTAGTAATTCACATTAAATTTGAGCGAAAAATCTATAATTTTAACAAACCTTTACCAAAAAAAAAGTACTGTCAATGGACAGTACTTTTTTTAAAAGATATGGAACTACAAATTTACCCTTTAATCTCTTTTTTGAATTTGTCGAATTTATCGCTTTTTTCTCTTGGAAAACTATTGTTAGAAGTATCCACATCAGCCGTTTCTAAATCTGGATCCACTACAATACTTTCTATTTGTTTTGAGCTAGAAAAAACTTTGGTTACTTCGTCATCTGTATATCTCCAAATTTGTGCTGGATAGGTTTTTCGTTCTTTGGTGCCATCTTTATAGGTAAATTCTACAATGATTGGCATTACCAAACCTCCTGGTTTTTCATAGGTAATTTCGTAATGGTATTTTGAGTGACTTGTTGCATATCCTAAACCCTCAGAAGTATCTTCAATAAAGTTTACGGTGTCGTCTGAACTTGAAGAAGAATAGAATTTTTTCACTCCTTTAACTCCTATATCAGTAACATCTGTTGTGAAAAACCAACCTCTCCAAAACCAATCCAAATCGACTCCAGAAGCGTCTTCCATGGTTCTGAAAAAATCCTCAGGAGTTGGGTGTTTGAACATCCATCTTTGTGCATAGGTTTTGAATGCATGGTCAAACAATTCTTTGCCCATAATAGTTTCGCGCAACATCCAAAGTCCTGTTGCAGGTTTGCCATACGCGTTGTTTCCAAAACTATATACATTGTCTCCTTTTGACATGATGGGCGCAATTTTTGATTGATCTCCACTCATATAATTCACAATATTTTTTGGCAATCCTCTTGACATTGGGAAATTTTTATCATACGCCAATTCTGCCAACATTTCTAAATACGAATTCAATCCTTCGTCCATCCAAGTCCATTGTCTTTCATCTGAATTGACAATCATTGGAAAAAAGTTGTGACCCACTTCGTGAATGGTTACTTTAATCATGGTATATTTTACTCTGTCAGAATACGTTCCATCAGGATTTGGTCTTCCTGGATTGAAACAAATTTGAGGATATTCCATTCCCATTTGTCCGTCCACAGAAATTGCTTTGTGATAAGGATAATCAAACGTGTATTGAGAGTAGGTTTTTAAGGTTTGAGCTACTGCTCTTGTAGAATGATCACCATACAAAGGATTTGCTTCTTTCGAATACAAGGAATAAGCCATCACTGTTTTTCCATTGATATCAACAGCCATTCCATCCCAAATAAATTTTCTTGAGGTTGCAAAAGCATAATCACGCACGTTTTCAGCAAAAAACTTCCATGTTTTTGTTTTTGTTGCTTTCGATTTTTCAAAGTTGATAGCTTCTTCTTGAGTTCTAATGATGATAGGATTGTCAAAACTTTTTTTAGCGTCTGCCAATCTTTTCAGTTCCGTTTTTGACAAGACTTCTTTTTCATTTAATAAAACCCCTGTAGCACCCAACATGTGATCTTCAGGAACTGTGATGTTTACAGTGAAATCTCCAAATTCTAAGGCAAATTCACTTCGTCCCCAAAATTGGTCATTTTGCCATCCTTCTACATTGTCATACACACACAATCTTGGGTAAAATTGTGCAATTACATAGTTGTTATTTCCGTCTTTTGGGAAATGTTCAAAACCTGATCTTCCTCCATCTTCTCTATGATTATTGATGTTGTACCACCATTTGATGTTGAACTTAAATTTTTCGCCAGAAGCCAATGGTTTCACCAAATTGATACGCATCATGGTTTGATTGATGGTATAAGAAAGGGGAGAACCATCTACATTTGTAACACTCATGATGTTAAAACCGCCATCAAATGGTTCATTCTCAAAAGCTTTTTCAAAACGAGTTTTGCTTAACTTTTCAGGAATTTTATTGGGATTGATATCTGGAGTTTTTGAATCTTTGGCACGCATATTTTGGTCTAATTGCACCCACAAAAATTCCAATTTATCAGGAGAATTGTTATGATAGGTAATGGTTTCAGCGCCTGTAATTTTCTGTTTTTCATCATCTAAAGTGACGTCGATTACATAATCTACTTTTTGTTGTGTATAGCCTTTTCCTGGTGCACCAGTAGCATTGTGCTGTTCATTGGGTGTTGCCAACAAATCATACATTTGTCTGAATTTGTTTTCGTTGGTGTGTCCTTGTTTTGTAGTCTGAGCATAGGAAGTGCTCAAAAAAACAAAAGAAAGTAATAGAAATCCGATTTTTTTCATGTGTATTGAGGTTTGAATTGATTAATGTTCTAGGGTTCCAAAAGTTTCATCTTTGTTAAGAAGCACACTTTTGTTGGTTTTTCCAATAGAGGTTTTTACCAAATTTTGTTGGTCTGGAAAATGTTTGATCAATATTTTATTATTGATTTTAATTGTTTTTACTTGATTGATATTTTCAATTTCTAAATAAAAATACACCAAATCATTTTCATATTCTTTGCCTATATAATTGAATTTTTTTTGAGTTCCGTCAATGGTGAATTGCAATTTATCTCTTAAATATTTTTCAAAATACACATCGTTATTTGGTAATTCTTTTTTGGTAGTGAGTTGTAAATCAATATTGTAATCTTTATTGAGCGCCAATTCAATATCATCCATAAAAACATTGATGATGATTTGAACTGATTTAGCTTCGGGTTTAAATTTGATTTGTGTGAGACTTAAATAATATTTATGAACTGAAAAAGAACATAATGGAATGATAAAAAGTAAGAGTAAAAATGAATAGTTTTTCATGAATTATTTTCAATCAAATAAAAAGGCAATTTACTCATTTTTTATGATTTTAAGATATGTGACGCTTTCTGTTTTTAATATTTTTATCACTTCAAGCAATCGTCCTTCTTTGTGCATTTTTTCAATCCCTAAAGGATTGCAATATTCTAAGAAATGAAAATAATTGTCTAACGGAATTTTCAAATCATCAAAGAAAAATTTGTCACCCAATTCCGATAATAACTTATAAGGAAATGCTTTTTTACGTTCCAATTCTTTGCGCAAAGCCCACAGTTTTTCTGAATATTTGAAAGCAATATTAGCAGTGGCTCCAGCTCCAGCAAATCGTGCAGTTGGATCAACAGTTACGATTTGTGGACGCACTCTAGTGTCAATATAATCATCACCTTCAACGATTTTCATATTCACTTTCGATAAATCCATCACTTTTTTTAACAGGGAGTCTTTTTTATCAATAGGAACATTTTTAGTGTCAATTCCCAATCTTCCAGAAAGATTGTGTTTTTTTAGTTCAAATTCGTCCAAAACATAGGTAGAAGCTGTCAAGGTAATTTCAATGGTTTTATCATTGAAAATTTGGGTATTTATCTTTATTTTTTTTGTGTAATGTTGAATGGAAGAAAACTGAACACTATCGCCTTCAGAAACAAAAATTCGAAACAAACCTTCGTCATTTGAAAAAGTTCCCTGATTGGTTTTAAGGTTGATGATATTGGCATTTTTAACGATTCCAAGAGAATCCATCACTTTTCCGCTTAAAATGATGTTCTTTTTTTGAGCAAAAAATGAGAAACTAATTAATAGGATAAAAAAAAATGAAAATAATTTTTTTAACATTTGTTTGATTATAATCCCAAATTTATTGTTTTACTTGATAAAAACATAGAGCTTCCAATTAAACTTTTGTTAAAGCTAATAAGGAAAGTGAATAAGGTTTGTCCTTTATTCACTCATAATTTTTAAGTAATTTTTGCTTTCTGATGTTAAAAATTCAATCAAAGCCAAAATTTCTCCTTTTTTATGCATTTCATATATTTTTGAATACGAACAAAAACTAATAAATTGATGATATTTTTCTTGAGGAATTTTTAGTTTTTCAAAGAAAAAATCTTTTCCAAATTCGGATAAAATTTTATCAGCAATGCTAGTTACTTTTTGATTTTTTTCAATCAATGATTGATAAGGTTTTGAATTGCCTCCAAGTTTAGTTCCAACACCTTCAAAATAATTTGGCAATCTTATTACAGAAGCTTTTGTTAAATGAGCTTCATCAATACTTATTGGTGTTTTTGAAATTGCATTAAAATCTAACTTTTTTATGCTAGAAACCACATTTCTAACGATTTCTCCAATAGAATCTTTGGGTGTTTTTTTAATATCCAATAAAAGAGAACCTGATAATTTGTTTTTTTTAATAATTACTTCCGCTAATGTTGTGGTATATTCTTTTAAAAAAATGAGGTGTTTGGTTTTTTGAGAATGCAATTTTAATATTGGTATTTTTTTTGTTACATATCCAATTGAACTGATTTGAAGTGTGTCATTAATTGAAACATAAATATTAAAATTTCCTTCATCATCAGAAAATGTTCCTTTTTTGGTGTTTAAATTAATCACATTTACATTTTTTACAATGTTTACAGAATCAATTATTTTTCCATAAAAAGTAAAACTATTGTCTTGAGATAAACAATGAAAAGAAATAAATAGCAAAAGAGAAAGTAATTTTATTTTCATAGAAATTTATTTACAGCAAATTAAGAAATTAACTTTCTTAAATTGATATTAATAGAATTGTAATCTTATGTTAAATCCAGAATTTTGTTTTTTTATGTAAGCATAATTGTAAAATTATTTTATTTTTGGAGTATGAAAAATATGATTATCGCAAGTACTTCTACAGTGTATGGAAGTGATTATTTAGCTTATTTGTTACCCGAAATAAGCCTTTTGTTCAAAGATGCTGATACAGTACTTTTTATTCCATATGCAAGACCAAGTGGAATTTCATATGATGAATATACTCGAATTGTAAAGAATGCTTTTGCAAAAATTTCTAAAAAAGTAGTTGGCATTCATCAATTTGACAACCCAAAAGAAGCGTTAGAAAATGCCAAAGCAATTTTTACAGGTGGAGGAAATACTTTTGAATTGGTCAATCAGTTGTATAAAAACGATATTCTTGTTGTATTGAAAAAAGTACTTGAAAACGGAACTCCGTATTTAGGGACAAGTGCAGGAGGGAATATTTGTGGAGTTTCAATGATGACAACCAATGATATGCCCATTGTATATCCGCCAAGTTTTGAAACTTTAGGATGCTTGCCTTTCAATTTGAATGCACATTTTATAGATGCTGTTCAAAATTCCACACACATGGGCGAAACTCGCGAAACTCGCATCAAAGAGTTTCATGTTTTTAACAATACGCCTGTCATGGGTTTGCGTGAAGGAAGCTGGTTAAAAGTAACTGGAAATTCGATAACTTTAAAGGGAAATTTAACGGCAAGATGGTTTGTGCCCAACAAAACGCCCATAGAAATTGAGAGTGAAAGTGAATTTTTGAGTCAGTAAGTTTTCTTGAAAAAGAAACAGAACCCCTGAAAATCAATTATTTGAATTTTTGATTTTAGCAGTTTACTTTAAGTTTGAGAATAATTCAACGTTGAATCTTAAATTCAAAACGTTGAATATTTTACTGCTGCTGTTGATGTTGTTGCAATATTTCTAAGTTTTTTTGGTATCTATTGGCATCTTTAAATTGGTCAGTAGTTTCGAAAATCGGTTGTTTTTCTACAAATTTTTTGGTGGTATCTACTGTGACATTTACTTCAAGTTTGTCTTCAACTTTACCTCTAAAAACACCTTTTACTGGCGAACAATCGTTATAATTTCTGCCTATTGCCAAACGCACATGATGCTCTGTGGCAATGATATTATTGGTTGGATCAAAACCTAACCAACCATAATTGGGAATAAATGCTTCAATCCAAGCGTGTGTTGCACCTTCTCCACGTGAAAAACTTTCGTAAGGACACAAATAGCCACTGACATATCTTGCAGGAATCCCCATCATTTTGCAGGCTTGCAACATAAAATTGGTGAAATCTTGACACACTCCTGATTTGATTTCCCATACTTCATCCAAGGTAGTGTTTACGGTTGTAATCCCTTTGATATACTTAAATTCATTGAAAATAAATGAACTCAAAGCTTGTAGAAATTGATATGGTGTTACTGTATTTTTATCAAAAGTGTGCAAATATGCTAATACTTCTTCACTACCTGCAAATGATTTGAATTTTGTAAAATCAATAAATTCCGTTTTATGTGAAATAGTTTTCAACGTTTGCCATTGCAATACAGGATCAATCATATCTTCAGGAAACATTCTTGAATAGACATCCACCTCAATTTCCGATTCAATAATCAAGGTTGAATGAGGTTCTACAATCATAAAAGTACCTACTGTATTGTCAAAATAATCAGTATGAGTTTCAATTGATGGATTGGAATTGATGTTGATTTTTTGAGAAGTTACTTTTTGATATGCATCATTGATGGGAAACAACATAATTCTGTTGGCAGCATCAATAACGGTATTGCTATAGGTATATTTAGTAAGATGATTGATATAAAATGTAGGCATTAGTTGCGTTTAATTTGAATGTGAAAAGTACACGGTATTGATACTAAAAGAAATGTTTTTAATATCTTGTTTGATACCTAGTACAAACTGATTCAATCCTTGCTGATTGATACTTTCAATAGTAGCATATTTAATGGTGCTTTCCAATTTTCCGAGTAAAAATTCGGTATTATTTTTTTCCAGTTCCTGAATATCAATCAATTGCTTTACATGTCGATTCAGTTTATTTACGCAATAATACATAGATCTTGGAAATAATTGGTCTTGAAACAACATGTGAATCACATTATCCTCTTGAAAAGAAGACTTGTAAGTTTTCAAATACAATTGATATCCACCAACAGAAAGCAATAAGTTTTTCCAATAAAAGCTTTGTTCTAAGCTGTCAGTTGTTTTCGAAACTTCAATCAATTTCATGGCTGTAAATTCGGAAATTTGAATCAATCTCTCTAAAAATCGTCCAACATTCATGAAGTAATAGGAGGGACCACGTTCTTGAGTGATGTCCATAGTGCCAATATACATCAAATGAAATTTTTTCAAATCATCCAAGAAAACAACAGGATCTTCTGTTCGTAACTTTTTTATCAAATCTTTTTGTGTCAAATACAAATAATAATTATTGATACACAACCACAATTCGCGCGATAAATGTTCCTGAACACTTCGTGCATTTTCACGTGCTTTGGTGACTAAATTCAAAATAGAATTCGGGTTGTCTGCATTGAAAATTAAATATTCAATACATTCAATAGCATCTTCTGTATAAAATTCATTTTCAGAAGCATTGTAGTTTTTGATAATAGGCGACCAAGAAAACAATTCTGGCGAATCTTGATTGGCAGAAAAGTTTACTTTTAGCAAACTTAACATGCCATTGCCACGTTCCATATAACGTTCTATCCAAATTAAATTATTTGCTGCTCTACTTAACATATCTGTATGATTATTCTTGAATTACCCAAGTATCTTTACTGCCTCCACCTTGTGAACTATTCACCACTAACGAACCTTTTTTTAGGGCAACTCTTGTCAAACCACCAGGGCATATTTCAATACCATCTTTACCAGAAAGTGCAAAAGGGCGCAAATCTATACAACGTGGAGATAATTTTCCATTGATATAACAAGGCGCAGTTGAGAGCTTTAAAATTGGTTGTGCTATAAATGCACTTGGATTTTTTTGAACGGTAGCAAGGTAGTCATTTATTTCTTCTTCACTTGCTTCATGTCCCATTAACATCCCATATCCACCACTTCCATCTGTTTTTTTGATGACCATGGTTTTGATATTTTCAATTACGTGTTTCAGTTCTTCTGGTTTGCCCAATTGATAGGTTTCAATATTTTTTAAAATAGGCTCTTCATTCAAATAATAATGAATCATATCAGGAACATATACATAAATGGCTTTGTCATCAGCAACACCAGTTCCAGGCGCATTGATGATATTTACATTTCCTTTTCGATAAGATGCCATAATTCCAGCAACTCCCAAAATACTGTTTGCGTTAAACTCTAAAGGATCTAAAAAATCATCATCTACACGTCTGTAAATCACATCCACTTGTTTTAAACCATTAGTGGTTTTCATATACACAAAATGATTTTTTACAACCAAATCACTTCCTTCTACTAGTTCAATTCCCATCAATCGTGCTAAAGTACTGTGTTCATAATACGCAGAATTGTATATTCCTGGAGTTAACAAAACAATATTAGGATTGTTTTTGTAAGATAAATCTTTCAGTTTTTTATACAATAAATTGGGATAATTAGAAACCGAACGCACATTGTTTTTGGGCAAAATACCTGGATACAAACGCTTTGAAATTTCTCTATTTTCAAGCATATAACTTACTCCTGAAGGTGTGCGTAAATTGTCTTCCAATACATAAAATTCGCCATCATTATTCCGAATCAAATCTACCCCTGCAATGTGTACATAAATATCATGAGGCACTTTTACCCCTTTCATTTCTCGCAGATAATTAGGACAAGAATAAATCAAATCAGCAGGAACAATGCCATCTTTGATGATAAATTGCTCATTATAAATGTCTTTTATAAATAAGTTCAGTGCTTTGATGCGTTGTTTGATGCCTCTTTCAATAAAATCCCATTCTGCACCTGTGATGATTCTTGGAACAATATCAAAAGGAAATATTTTCTCAATACCTTCATTGTCATTATATACAGTGAATGTAACACCTTGACTCATAAAAAGTTGCTTGGAAAGTTCTTCTTTTTTACTGAGTTCTTCCTGTGAAATTTTCTTCAAGCACTCAATAATTGCTTCATATTGTGGCCTAATTTCAGCAGTATTGCTAATCATTTCATCCCACGTATTTGGAAGCTCGTCATAAGATGAAAATAAGAAACCTTTATCCATACTGTATCTATTTTTTTTCAAATATAAGTAAAGCTATATTATTTTCAATGAAATTGAAAGTTCAGTAATAATAAATTATGAAAAAGTTATTTTTATTAAATATTATTCATTATTCAATTATTTTTGATATAAATATTTCACAAAAATGAATAAATTAGTTTTTGAATATTAATAAAAAATTACTTTAGATTTAAAAAATGGGTTATTTTTTAAAATTTTCCCAACCCCAAGAAGGTGCAGGTTTTTCAATTTCTTTGGTCAAATCGAATGAAACTGTAAATACTCTATCTGAGCCAATTCTTCTTAAGTTATACGTAAAAGTGTTGTTATCTAAAGTTACCCACCAAACATTTGAAAATGCTGCAGGAATCAATTTTTGGGTTTCTTCATCAGCAGGAAAAATTTGCATTGTTGATGTTCCTTGATTTGAAGCAATTCCACCATACATGGTGATTTTGTCATTTTCACCATTTTTCATGCGATGATCATGTTTCAGTTGAATGCGGTTATTTTTGTTTGTAAAAATCCAAGTTCTCGATAAATTATCACCAACGTTAAAAGGAATTAAAATCGTTTCGTCATCGCTATAAAGCACATGCATTACTAATTTTTTATCAAAAAAATCGTCATTGGCAGGAGCATTTTCAATAGTGCCCTCAAATGTTTTTCCTTGCAATGCTTTTAAAGAATTCCAGAAAGATATTTCTCCAATAGTTTCTATGTTGGTTGTTTTTTGAGATGCGATTTTAGTTGAATTATTAGTGGAATTCAATAAAATAATCGCACTAAATCTCAATATTGATAAATAGTTAAGCATGTTTTTTGATGTTTATGTGTGAGAAAATATTTGTGAATTTGTGCACCAGAAAAGTAACAACTTTCTAAGAACTCACAGCTCCAAGAGCATACAATTGGTCTAGAGAAGGAGAGGAGCTACCTCCAGCTGGCTCTAATGTAATTCCAAAAGCTTCAGATTCATTCGGATTTTGGATAGTGAAAACCTTACTTGAGTTGGCTGTAAAAGTGTCTATTGTTCCTAAACTTGTTGGTGTTAACGGAGTTATTTTTAATGACCAAACTTGATAAACTTTTCCTTTAGGTGGAGCAGGTAACCCTTTAGCATCCAAATAAATAGTATTTGTTTTTTTGTTCCAATATACTTTTGCATACGAATTAGGAGAAGCATCTTGTCCTGCTAAAGGTACAGAAATAATGTCTTTATCTCTTAAAATTTCCAAAAGCCTTTCTTTTTCAGCTAAAGTATTTTTTGTTTTTTCAATTTGTGCTTCCAAAGCTTCTTTTTCAGAAACAATTTCTGAAGTTGATTGCTTGTTTTGGAAAGTATTGTACATTAAAATACTTCCAAAAAGAACAGCTGCAGCCCAGCCACTTATCAATTTCCAATTGGATGATTTTTGAATTGGAATTACTTTTGATTCTTTTTGAACCAATTGATTTTTTAGGGATTCAAAAGAAGCAACTTCACCTTGATACGTAGCAGCCGTAAGTTGTAAAATCGCATTTTCAATAGATTCCACTTCTGCTAACAACTCAGGATATTTTTGAATTGCAGCGTGCACTTCTTCGTTTTCTTTTTCAGAAAGCGAGCCTGCAACATACAGTTCTAAAATTCCAGATGCTATGTATTCTTCTATATTCATTTTATACTCCCAATACTGAGCGTAATTGCCCAATACACGTTTTGTTTTTTGTTTTTATGGTTCCCAAAGGAATGTTCAATTCTTCTGAAGCTTCTACTTGTGTATAACCTTTGAAATATAATAATTCAATCAAAGATTTACAGTTATCACCTAATTTTTCTACCATTTCTTTTAAACCAATAGCATTTGTGCTACTATTTAAATCATCATGAGTTTCAAGTATATCTACGAAAAAATCAGTTGTTTGGTTTTGTTGTGACTGTTTATATTTTTTTGAACGGGTGTAATCAATTGCAGCATTTCGTGCAATGTTCAATAACCACGTAAAAAAACGACCTTTGCTTGGGGAATAAGATGCAGCATTGTTCCAAGCTTTTAAAAACACATCTTGGGTAATTTCCTCAGTTACTTCAGCATCTTTTACGATGGTATTGATAACTCCTGAAATACTTTTACAATAAGCATTGTAAAGTTTTTCATAAGCTTGCACATCTTGTTGCTGAAACTGTAAAATTAAAAGCTCTTGATTCATACGCTGTATCAAGAGCTAAATTAATAAAAAAAAAGAAAGTTTGGTTAATTAATTACTTTTTAATGAAAATAAAATCTCCTCCTTCATCACCTGTATTTCCAATAGGTGCATATTGTGGTTGATTGTCGCCAGTAGTATTATTGATTACTGCATCCTCAATTTTATTGAATAATTGTCCTGCTGAAATATATTTATCAGTATTGTCTGTCAATCTATTCAGCAGATATTTCATAAAAACACTTTGATTTGGCACCGTTGTTAAAGTTCCACTTGTGATGGCTTTTCTACTTGGCAATTCATACTTTTTCTGAACAGCTTTTGAGGCTGTTTTAAAATCTCTGTTTTTTACTAAAATACTTCCACTGAAACAAGCATCTGCAATCAATAATGTGTGTCTTGAATTGATGGCTTTGATTAGCGTTACTATACTGGTATTTAATATCACATTCAATTCAAATTCCATTTGAGCATCTGAAGGCATCCAATAGCCTTTTTCACTTACTTGGTCATAATTTCCATGACCTGCATAGAAAATAACCAAGTTATCATTTTTGGTAATTTTGTTTTTTAGGATGGTAAATTGTTTCAGAATATCATTGGCTTTCGGATTTTTCAAAACCGTTACATTTTGTTTGTCAAAACTGTAATTATTTACTAAAACATCAGCCAAAGCTTGCGCATCTTTGGTAGGCTCACCATTCAAATCTTGAATGCTTTCATCTTCATAATCACTAACCCCAATAATCAATGCATAATATTTTCCGAAACCAATGTCAAGAGTTTCTTTGTTGTCATTGATAGTAACATCTGTATTGATAATTTCAGGTGAATTTCGTTTGATAACAAAGTTTTTCGACGAAGTAGCTTGTTTTAAATCGGTTGCTTTTACAATCAAATCATTCTTTCCATATCCTAATGGAACATTCGCAACAAAAGTTCCATTTTCGCTTACAACAGCTTCTTTTCCATTCACCGTTATTGAAAAAATTCCATCTGTGTCTGTGGCATTTCCTTTGACAGTGATGGTGTTTGCTTCTACAATTTTAAATCCTCTTACTTCTTCAACTATTGGATCAGTAATTACAATTACTGGAGGATTGTTGTAGCTTTCTGTTTGGTATTTAATGTCTAAATAATCTGCATCAATTTTACGATCGTGATAAATTGTATAGCCAAATTTATTTCCAAAAAACCGTTGAAATGGCGCTTCATTTACATACGTATTATTAATATAAAAACGAATCAATGTGCCAGATTTTACAATTTTAACGATGTTTTCAGCATTGCTTCCTGTTTTAATAGACGAAGCAAAAGTTAATGGAATGATTTCTTTGTAAACATCGTTGTCAAACTTTCTGAATTTATAATTTCCATTTCCAGAAAGTAAAAAGCTAAACTCATTGGAAGAGTTTTTTCTTCCAAAAGTTACTCCATACCAACCTGTAGAAGTATTGATTTCTCCTATCGAAGTTTCTATGATAAAATCTTTAGTATCATCAATATCTACATCTCTACTGATAAAAATTCCACCTTCTTTTTTACGATGCATGATGAGTTTTCCACCAGTAAGATCTAATGAATAATCGTCTGCGTTTTCTAAATTCCAACTGTTTTTGTTCGATGAAAAATCATCATACAAAGGCACTTTTAGAGCATTGTTTGTAACAATAATGTTGTCTATGTTTTCTTTTAATCCTTTGATACTTAAATAATCTATGGCAATTTTTTGTCTGAAATACACTCCATACCCAATTTCATTTCCAAAGAAATTTTCAAAATCAATGCGAGTAATGTAGGTATTATTGATATAAAATTTATAATAATCTCCTTCTCTGGTAATTTTTACAGTATTATCACCTCCAATACCTTCTTTTATATAGGTAGTTTTTGTCCATTTAATGATATCTTCACTTTGATTATTAACTACTTTGACTACTTTATAATACCCAGTAGCCGTAATTAAAAATTGAAAATAATTAGTGCCTTTTCCACCCCAAAAAATTCCATAAGGTGAATTTGTTTCTCCTGAAACATGTTGAAATTTGGTTTCAATTTCAAAATCTTTACTGCTGTCAAACTCTCTTGTAATATCGGTTAACCTACCTTTCTCATTTAACTTATGGTCTAAATAGTATTTTCCATTACTAATTTTAAAATCGTAATCTGTTCCCGAATTATTTATCCAATTATTTCCATTCGAAGTAAAATCATCAAATAAAATACTTTCACCAATATTATTATTGAAATTATTATTATTGTTATTATTGTTGTTGTTGTCTGAACCTGTATATCTCATACTCAAATAAGTAATGGATATTTTTTGACGACCATAAACAATAAAACCTGTTCTATCACCATAAAATGTTGGAGAATATTGAGTGTGAACTAGGGAACTATTGATGTAATAATTCAGCGCACTTCCTTTTTTCTCAACTTTCAAATAATTGTATTGATTATTTCCAGTTTTGATTTGGCTAGCACTCGTCCAACCTTTAACGGCTGTTGCTGTTCCATTGGATGTTTGCTGAATGTAAAACATTCCATTTCCCGAGATGAAAAATTCATTCTGATTGTCATTGTCTTTTCTTCCAAAAATGAGTCCAAAACCCCTGTCTTCAACTCCTGTCATTTTTAAGAAAGAACCTTCAATATAAAAATCTCTGTTGGTATCAATTTTCTTCTCATAGGTTGTATTCAAGCCACCTTCATCTCTTTTATGATCAAAATCATATCCTCCATTTACAATTTCTAGCGTAACATCACTTGTGTTTTGAGTTGCCCAATTATTATTATTATCATTAAAACCATCAAACAAAATTGTTTGTCCTAGTGAGGTATTATTATTAATAACTGTAGATGTTTTCTTTACTCTAAAATAATCAACAGAAATTTTTTGGTTTCTATACAATTGAATGGCTAATTTTTTTCCAACTATGGATTTGTGTGTGGTATTATACACATAAGAACCATTGATGTAAAAAGTTACAGAAGTTCCTTTTTTTGTAATTTTCAAAACATTCGATGCGTAATTCCCAGTTTTAAGAAAAGAAGATGTAACCCAAGCCTGCAAAGTAGAGTAGGTTCCTCCCACAGATTCTGCTACTCTATAATATCCATTTGCAGTGATTCCAAATTCTTTATAATTGTTTTCGTCTTTATAATCATATAAAAATGAAATCCCATAATCTTGAACTCCAGAAATTTTTTCAATAGCGGTTTCTATTTCAAAATCATCACTATCAGATAAGGTAAAATAATCTGCTGTGGAAACACGACAAGATTCTGTAGTTCTTTTGTGATCAAAATAATAACGACCATTGTAAACGCTTAATTCGCGGGTATCATTATTGCCTGTTGGCCAATTATTAGTTCCGTTAAATTCCTCTTGGTAAACATACGTTTGACCGAATCCAAGAAACGATATTACCGAGAAAAAAAGTAGTAGATTGTTTTTTAGGAATTTCATTTTTTATAATTTTTATTGATGATTCATTTCTATAAAAATAGGAACAACTTTTTCTGCAGTGCTTTTTGAGGATGCATCAAAAGAAATTTTAGCGCTGCTAAAAGTAACATCTGCTCCTTTAAACATACTCGATGACAATGCACCTTTCACATTTGATACAAAATCGTCTGATGTTGATCTTGCTTTGTTTACAATATCATCAATATTTAGTTTTTCTTTGCTGTATAATACGCATAAAATATCTCTACCTGGTTTGTTGTCAAATTCAATGAAATAATCTTCATTAGGCAATGCAATTTCGCTATCCACATAATTGAAGTAATCAGAGAAATTATCAAAAGGATACAATTTATTCACAGATTTATCTGAAGAACCAAATCCAATCAAATATACATAACCACGTTGTTTGCTTTTTAAATAAATTCGGAATTGTGTGCCTGATGTATAAGAAGTAGTAACCTTATAAGTCGTATTTGTTGCTTTTACAATATTAAAGTTTCTGGTAGCGCCATCTGCTAATTTGATAGGCATATTTTCACCAGTACTTAATTTCAATGTCAATTCGCCACCCAATTTGTTGTTCACAACAGTAATGTTGTTGTTGATATTGATGTTATTGTTGTTATTATTGTTGTTGTTATTATTGTTATTGTTGTTTTCATCACTTCTATCAATCAATACATAAGCCGTTTTCACTTGACGTTCAAAGTCTGCATAACGCATCCAAAAGAAACCATTATTCCCAAAATTTATTCCCCAAGAGTTCATGATTTCAAAGGCACCTCCAGCTTTGCTATCATCATAACCCACAACAACCATGGCATGTCCATTGGAACCTGTATTTGGAATCCACACTTTATTTGCATCTAAAATCAAGCTATTGTATTGAAATAATCCAATAACTACAGGATTTTTTTCAGAAATGGCTTTTTTTACTTTTCCAACCAAATTTACAGGATTGTCCCATCTTGCTAGGCGTTCATAAATAATGATTTTGTGCTGACTTGCTGAAGAATATACATAAGAAGAAGGAGCAGAAGTACAACTTTGGTCTGTATATGGAAATTCACTCATTTTGGCTGCACCATAGGTATTCAATAATTTCATGGCATTTTCTATGTATGCACCTTCACAGTTGTTATTCACACGGATTTGATTGTACACAAATGCAGGTGAATAGGTATTTTGATTGATCATAGAAGTGTTATACTGCCAGTTATTTTTGATAGCATTTGCAATAGTTCTTGCACCAAAAGCACTTGCCCATCCAACACATGAACCTTGTCTTCCTTGACTTTGTGGAGTAGGAGCGTAGCCTTTTAAACTAAAAGAGCTTGGCAAAGCCGTAAAACTTCTAGTGATTAAAGGTACAGATTGAGGAACTTCCTCATACAATTTTTCATCAAATTTTAAACCTGTCCCAAAATCATCTTGTGAAAAAATGCTAAATGAAAGGAAAAAACTAACTACGATGATTGATATTTTTTTCATGATTGATTAACTTAAATAGATTGCAAACAAATGTCGTAATAAATATGGAAAAAATAATACGTCATTTGACGTATTATTATAAAATAGTGATAGTTAGGGTTTTCTTTTCAGAGTTATAAAGTCTCTTTGACTGATAATTATTTGATTGAAAAACTCTTTCAAATAAGCATAATCATCAGCATTAAAGATACTTTTATTGATGCTAAAATTGACAAATATTTTTATCAAATTATTTTCTGCGGAACTTTTTAAAATAAATATTCCAGCATCATTATCTAGTTTAAAAGATTTGCTCTTTATTGTTTGCACAATTTCATAATTTTCAGGAATTGTCATATTTAATGAAAATGTTCTTCGAAAACGATTCCCAAAATTTACTGGATAAACACGTTCTTTTAGTTTGAAAGGATTGATTCCAACTTTTTCTAGAATAAATGGATTCAAATTAATTATTTCAATATCTTTCTCATCAAGTAAAAGTTTGATGTCAAAATTTTCTTCTAAAGGAAAATCTAGTTGTTTTTCAAACAAAGGTGTGTAGTTAGTAACCTCAATTAAGTCGTTTTCAGATTCAAATTCTGAAATATATGCTTCTCTTGTCAATGAAGACAATTTTTTTCTATGATCAGCTGCGTAATAACCTGTTCTTCTTGTTTTTAGGTTGCCTGTAATTTCACCCTCATTGGATAATTGTAAAGTAATAGCAGTATTTATTGACGTATTTTGACTTGGTTTTAACAAAATCCAAGAACCTTCTTCATCAAAATTGATGACTCTTCCTTCTCCATTAATAGTTCTTATGGGAAGCATTCCAAATGGTAAGAATTTATCAGTTGCATCTAAAAAATAATCACTACCATTGATAGATAGTTTTACAATGACATAATTATAATCATAAATTATTGGATACAGTTTTGTGGGCAATCCATTGTCTCTAGTTGATAAAACAACCAATTGAACATCTAAATCTGTGGCTTTTAAACTGTTGTATAATGACAGATTAATTTCACTTACATTTCCTGATTTTTCTTCAAATGCATCTTTGATTTTTGCATCATCATTTGTCCAGTTTTTTGAATTCCAAGTGAAATGATTTTGAATAAAGGTAAATGTTTTTTTTGCGCGTTCTAATTCATCCCCAGTTGTTACAATTTCTGAAGGAAGTATTTTTTCAAAATAACTTTTCTTATTTGTTTGATTGTTAAAAAACTGACTTTTTAGTTTGAAATCAGCTTCTTTCCAAGTTGTTGTGTAGTTTTTTTTAATACCACTAGGTTCAGTGTATGAAATCAGATCAAAGGCAATTCTAGAAACATAATTTACCTTACTTAGCATGTATTCTTCTTCAATAAAAGCAGGAATATCTGTCATTCCATAAGAATAAATAGCGCAATCTCCACTTCCAAAACCATCAATATGAACACAATTTTTTTTAATTGAAGGGTTATTTTTAGTAAGCGTCAAAAATCCAATTAAACGCACATTGTATTGATAATTTCCTAAAATGGCAGCATCATATTCACTTTTTATTTTTGGAATATCGGATTGAAATGACCAGTCAGCCAGTCCTAAATAATTAGACAAAATGCTATATTGATACTCAATTACACTCCCTTCTTGGATATTAGGAAGTGCGAATCTTTTCACATTCCAATCCTTAATCACATTGTTTGTGAAAATATTTTCTTCTAATAGATATTTTTTTTCGATAGAACCATTGGTTAGGTTGTGAGTCACTCCTTTAATATCAATTACTTGCTTTTTGTCAAAATACTCAATGGAGATATTTCCCAAATCAGCTGCTGATTTATTGAGAATTTTAATTCGAAAGTAGAAATCAGTTCTTGTTTTGTAATCATTTTTTTCATCCAAATAGGTATTTGCATGTTCATACAAAACAACCGCTTTTGCAGTTGAATCCTTTTCATAGACGGTCATTTTCAATTCATCAAGCGTGGCAAGTCCTATTTTTGTAGATTTATTTTCTTGCGCAACAATCCAAAAGGCTGTGAAACAGAATAGGAGTAAGAAGGTTTTTTTCATTTAAAATCGAACAATTTTGGAAACACGATTTTTATTCAAGTAACTTTTTACGAGGTGTTTTGCCAACGATTTATTTTCTATTGGCGTTACTATTTTTCTCAAAATGGGTAATTGTTGTTCTTGAAATGCCAAATTGGTATGACCAAACCCCACAATTTCATTATTTTCAACCAATATGATTCCATGTTCTTCTACCATTCTTCCTTTATCAATAATCAGAAAATCAGGATGGTTAAAATCATCAACTTGTAGTTTGAACTTTTTCTTAAAATTATATTTTGGCGAAAGGTTATCCAATTCTAGGTAATATTTTAAGCGTACTAAAATTTCAGTTCCAAAAGTATCATAAGAAATTGATTGTGCTTTTGTTTGCACTTTGATGGCACGTTTTGTGGTTTTCATCAGCACACGATTCAATTCAGATTTCATATTTTTATGCTTTGCCATAAAAATGACAGTGCCATTTGCATCGTGAATGTAAAATACACCCAAACTTTCGGGCATTTCTTCAATCATTTTTTTCAACTTTTCTTTTTCATACTTTTTATCAAAGTACTTAATCGCTTTGTTGATAATGCTTTTTTGAATGTCTTTTTCCAATAAAATTTTAAACAAATGCACAGTTGCCAAAGCATCTCCTGAAGCTCTGTGTCTGTTTGCCATCGGAATTCCCAATGATTTGGTTAGTTTTCCTAGGCTATAAGAAGTTTCGTCTTTGATCAATTCCTGACTCAATTCAACCGTACACAAAGTATTTCGTTGAAAATCGTATCCCAATCTGTCAAACTCCATTTTCAAAATCCGATAATCAAAACTCGCATTGTGCGCAACAATTGTACAATCTTCCGTGATTTCGATAATTCGTTTGGCAATTTCATAGAATTTTGGAGCATTTCGCAACATGCCATTGTTGATGCCTGTCAAACGAACTACAAATTCTTGAATGTCTTTTTCTGGATTGACGAGAGAGATAAATTGATCCACAATTTCATGACCATCAAATTTGTAAATGGCAACTTCAGTAATGCCTTCTTCATTATATTTACCTCCTGTGGTTTCGATGTCAACGATTGCGTACAATTTCTTTTTCTTTAGATAATCAAAGTTAGAGAATATAATTTCTATTTCCAAATATGGAACTGCCAACGCGAATCATAGTGCTACCGTTTTCAATCGCTATTTGATAATCTCCACTCATTCCCATGGATAAAATAGTGAGTGATGGATTGGATACTTTCAATGCATCAAATAATTTTTTTAGTGATGAAAATTCTGAGGAAATTTTCAAAGTATCATTTGTAAATGTAGCCATTCCCATCAAACCTACAATTGAAATGTGTTTCATTTCAGCAAATTCTTTAGAGGCTAAAATGGCAGTAATTTCCTCAAATGACAAGCCAAATTTTGTTTCTTCATCTGCAATACTCGCCTGCAACAAACAATTGATGATTCTGTTGTTTTTGGCAGCTTGTTTATTGATTTCTTTCAACGTGCTAAAACTATCCACACCATGAATCAAATCCACAAAAGGAGCCATGTATTTCACTTTGTTGCTTTGCAAATGTCCAATCATGTGCCATTGAATATCTTTGGGCAAAGCTTCATATTTATCAACCATTTCTTGCACTTTGTTTTCGCCAAAAATGCGTTGTCCAGCATCATAAGCTTCCTTTAAATCTGCAATTGGTTTTGTTTTAGAAACAGCTACCAAAGTCACATTTTCTGGAATATTTTTTTTGAAATTATGTATATTTTCTTTAATCATCACAAAGTTTGAAAGTTTACATCTTACTACTAATTGACAAATGCTAAAAGCAAAAAACTATTTTTTAAACAAATCAATAATTTGAGTTGCCAATTCAATACCAATTCTGTCTTGAGCTTCTTTAGTGCCAGCACCAATATGAGGACTCAACGAAACTTCAGGATTCATTAAGATTTGAATTTCTGGAGTAGGTTCGCTCTCAAAAACATCCAACCCTGCAAATTGCACTTTGCCACTTTCTATAGCATTGATCAAATCCACTTCATTCAAAACGCCACCTCTAGCAGTATTTACAATGCCAACACCATTTTTCATCATCGCAAATTCTTTCGCTGTCAAGGTATACTCCTCTTGAGAAGGAATGTGCAACGTAATAAAATCTGACTGAATCAAAAGCGTTTCCAAAGGTTGCGTTTCTATGGGAAATACCATTTTTTGTTGATTGAAAAAAATCAACTCAATAGTTGCTTTTTTGATTTCGGTATCTGTAGCAATCACGTTCATTCCCAGTCCAATAGCTATTTTTGCAACTTCTTGACCAATATTTCCAAAACCGATAATTCCCAGCGTTTTTCCATTCAATTCCATTCCTTGAGAAAAAGCTTTTTTCAATTCATTGAAACGAGTGTCACCTTCTAACGGCATCTCTCTGTTCGAAATATGCAGAAAACGAACCATTCCAAACAAATGAGCAAAAACCAATTCTGCTACAGATTTTGTAGACGCTTCAGGAGTATTGATAACCTTCAATCCATGATCAATAGCATATTCTACATCGATCTTGTCCATCCCAATGCCACCTCTTCCAATCAATTGTAAACTAGGACAAGCTGCAATCAATTCTTGCGAAACTGAAGTTGCACTGCGAACCAAAAGACCATTAATTTGTTCTTCATTTATAAATTTAATCAACTGATTTTGTGCTACTTTTGTGGTAATTACGGTAAAACCGTTTTCTTCTAGTAAGGCAATTCCACTTTTTGAAATGCCATCATTTGCTAATATTTTCATTCAATTCAAACCTTCCCAATAGGAAGGAGTTTATTTTATTATAAAATCTAACTTCTAAAATCTAACTTCTAACTTCTTTTTTCCAACTCCTGCATTACATCCACCAAAGCCTGAACACTATACAATGGCAATGCATTATACATACTCGCTCTATAACCTCCCACACTTCTATGACCATTGATACCACTGATGTTTGCTTCTTTCCACAACGCATCAAAAGTGGATTTTAAAGATTCATCTACCAAATTAAACGTTGGATTCATAATGCTTCTATCTTCTTTTGCAGCAAATCCAACAAACAATGGATTTCTATCAATTTCGTCATACAACAAGGCTGCTTTTTGATTGTTAACCGTTTCAATAAATGGAATTCCACCCAAATTTTTCAACCATTCTAAGGTCAATAAAGAAACATACACTGAAAAAACAGGAGGCGTATTGTACATACTTTCTTTGCTGATATGCACTTGATAGTCCAAGATTGACGGAATTACTCTAGATACTTTTCCAAGCAATTCCTCTTTTACTACTACTAATGTTGCTCCTGCAGGACCCATATTTTTTTGAGCTCCAGCGTAAATCAACTCAAATTTTGAGAAGTCTAATTGACGAGAAAAAATATCAGAACTCATGTCACAAATCAATGGAACTTCGGTTTCTGGAAATTCTTTCATTTGTGTACCAAAAATGGTGTTATTGCTAGTCACATGAAAATAATCAGCATCAGTTGGAATGCTATAATTTTTAGGGATATAACTGTAATTTAAGTCTTTTGATGAAGCAACTACAGCAACCTCTCCAAAGTTTTTAGCTTCTTTGATGGCGTTGTTTGCCCACGTTCCTGTATCTAAATAGGCTGCTTTTTTGTTCAAAAGATTGTAGGCAACCATCAAAAATTGCATGCTGGCACCACCTTGCAAATACAAGGCTTGATATCCTTTGTTTTCCAATCCTAAAAGTTCTAAAGCTAGACTTCTTGCTTTTTCCATCACATCTACAAAAGGTTTGCTTCTGTGCGAAATTTCAATCAATGATAAATTATCATTGTTAAAATTCAATACAGCAGCAGCTGCTTTTTCGATTACTGATTCTGGCAAAATGCAAGGTCCTGCACTAAAATTGTGTTTTTTCATTTGTTTTTAAATTTGCGACAAAAAATTCAACGTATTTACACCATCTGCATAGTCCCACAACTGTGGATTTTGAGTTTCGCCAAACGCAATTTCATCTGGCAAAAATCCTTTAGAAACAATGCATTGAATGAGTTCTTTGTCTTGGTATAATTTTATTTTTAAATCTATTGGATTGTCATAATATTCATAAAAAACAGTCGCAATAGGAGAGGAGTAACTTTCATCTTCTTTGATCATCAAAAAGCCATTTTCGAGCAAATCAAATTCGCTCATCAAATACACAGCCTTGTTATAATCGTAATTATTGGCGTATTTGGCATTGTAAATCAAGTCTTTTTTGCCATAGATGCCATTGAAAAAAAGATTGAAATCAAACTCTCTTGGAACATATAATTTGGAAACACTTCTGCATCCCAATCCAAAATAGGTAAAAATATCATCAGCTAATTTTTCAAAATCTTCCTCAGTTTCAGTCCCTGTAATCACAGCAACTGAATTGCGACTTTTGCGAATGATATTTGGTTTATTCCCAAAATAATATTCAAAATAACGGGCAGTATTGTTGCTTCCTGTGGCAATGATGGCATCAAAATCAGTCAATTTTTCGTCTGTAAAAGTAATGTGTCCTTTCAAACTTGGCTCAACATATTCTAAGTATTTTGCCAAAAAAGGCAGCAAATGCTTGTCATTAGAAGATTGTTTTACCAACACAGAATGTCCGCAAATCAATACCGATAAAAAATCATGAAAACCCACCAAAGGAATGTTTCCAGCCATGATGATGGCAACTTTTTTAGGAGAAACTTCTTTCAAATTTTCTCTTTCAATCCAAGTTTCTAAATTGGATTTGCGTAGCGCAACAGCCCAATTTTCAATAGCCAACAATAGGTTATCCTCTGTAAACCAACTGTTTTTCTCTTGCGCTATTTTCAATTGATGTAAAAAACCATTAAAAAACAATTCATTGAATGCTATTGTTTCATCCTTCAAAATGCTTTTTCTTGAAAATTGTCCTAAGAAAATTCCCAATTTGTTAAAAGCTTCCAATCTGCTTTTTATTAACTCCATTAAATTTGTTTCTAAATAATTTTGGGTTTATTTTTGCAGCAGCAAAGTTACACAAACTATAAGAAATAAACCATGGCAATTATAATAACTGATGAATGCATCAATTGTGGTGCATGCGAACCAGAATGTCCAAATACAGCAATTTACGAAGGCGCTCAAGACTGGAAATATAAGGAAGGAACAAATCTTAAAGGAAATGTAATTCTTCCAAACGGAAAAAAAGTAAACGCAGATGAATCTCAAGAACCTGTTTCTGACGAAATATATTTTATTGTAGCAGACAAATGTACAGAGTGCAAAGGCTTTCATGACGAGCCTCAATGTGCTGCAGTTTGTCCTGTAGATTGTTGCGTTCCCGATGAAAACAATGTGGAAACAGAAGAAGAATTACTGGCAAAACAAAGTTTCATGCACAATGACTAGTCTTTTGATTTGAACACGATCACATCCCGATTTTTTAGTCGGGATTTTTTTTTGATTTAAATTCTTAAATATTCAACTATATTTGCACCGCTAAAAAACGTATTCATGAAAGCCGGAATTGTAGGATTACCAAACGTAGGAAAATCAACCTTATTCAATTGTTTATCAAATGCAAAAGCACAAAGTGCCAACTTTCCTTTTTGTACTATTGAACCTAATATTGGTGTGGTGAATGTGCCAGACAAACGCTTGGAAAAATTAGAAGAATTAGTAGTGCCTGAAAGAGTGGTGCCTGCTACTGTTGAAATCGTAGACATTGCTGGATTGGTAAAAGGAGCTAGCAAAGGAGAGGGTTTGGGAAATCAGTTTTTGGCAAATATCCGTGAAACAGATGCTATTTTGCATGTGTTGCGTTGTTTTGATAATGACAATATCATTCATGTGGATGGTTCTGTAAATCCTATCAGAGATAAAGAAACCATTGATATTGAATTGCAATTGAAAGATTTAGAAACCGTTCAAAAACGTTTGGAGCGTGTAAAACGTACTGCCAAAACTGGCAATAAAGAAGCACAAACAGAATTGGATATTTTATTGAATATAGAAAATACGCTACTTCAAGGAAAATCTATCAGAGGAATTCAATTTAGTGAAGCTGATTTAGAATTTGTTACGCCCTTGCAATTCATCACAGCAAAACCAGTGTTGTATGTGTGCAATGTAGATGAAAATTCGGCAGTATCTGGAAACAAGTATGTGGATTTGGTAAAAGAAAATGTAGCACAAGAAAACGCAGAAGTGATTGTATTGGCAGTAGCTACAGAAGCAGATATTACAGAATTAGAAGACTACTCTGAGCGTCAATTATTTTTGGAGGACATTGGTTTGGAAGAAGCTGGAGTTGCCAGATTGATTCGTGCAGCCTATACCTTATTAAACTTACAAACCTATTTCACTGCAGGTGTAAAAGAAGTCCGTGCTTGGACAATTCCAATAGGTTCAACTGCACCACAAGCAGCAGGAGTCATTCATTCCGATTTTGAAAAAGGATTTATCCGTGCAGAAACGATTGCTTTTGATGATTATGTGAAATACGGCAGTGAATCCAAAGTAAAAGAAGCAGGAAAAATGCGTGTTGAAGGAAAAGAATACATTGTAAAAGACGGAGACATCATGCATTTTAGATTCAATGTGTAAGACTTCTTCTTTTTGATCATATATAAAAACATCCCAATTTTTGTTGGGATGTTTTATTTTTAAGAATGTGTGTTTACTGAAATATATAAAGCACTTGTTTGACTCAAATAGATTTTTCTAGTTTGAAAACACTCATATTGCGTGTTTATTTCTCAAATAAGGCAACCGTTTCAATATGTGAAGTATGTGGAAATTGATCTACCAAACTGATTTTTTTGAGTTCATAACCTGCTTCTCGTAACAAGGAAGTATCTCGTGCTTGAGTGGCAGGATTGCAGGAAACATACACCATTCTGTCTGCATTCAAATCAATGATTTTTTGCAATGTTTTTGGCATAATACCCGCTCTTGCAGGGTCTAAAATGATGGTTTTAATTTTATTAGTATACTCAGGATGAGCCGTTAAAAACTTGCCTACATCAGCCGCAAAAAATTGAACTCCTTGAATGTTGTTTCTTTTTGCATTTTTTTGAGCATCTTCAATGGCAGAAGCTACAATATCAACCCCAATAATTTTCGCATTATTGCTCTTTGCGGCTACAATTTGCCCAATGGTTCCTGTACCACAAAACAAGTCCATCACCACTGTATTGTCCACTTTGGATTGGTCTTCCAGCACATATTCAACCACTTTGCTATACAATTTTTCAGCCGCTTTTGGATTCGTTTGAAAAAAGCTTTTCATACTAATTTCGAACTGCAAGCCCAATAATTCTTCTACAATTTTTTCTTTCCCAAACACCAATTGTTCGCTTCCAGCTGTTGCAATGGTTCTATCACCAGTTTCATCATTGATGGTATGAATCAAACCTGCCATTCTTTCGCCAAAAAGACTTTGTAAAAAGGAGATAAATTGTGGCATTGAAAAGGAATCCAATCCATCAGAAGTGGTTACCAAATTGAATAACAATTCATTGGTTTTGAATGATTTCCGAACAACAAAATATCGAAAAAAACCTTCTTTTTTGGGACCATGCCAAGGTGCTAATCCTGTTTTTTCACAATAAATTCGGATGTTTTTGATGTTGTCTTCCAATTGTTTGTCAAACAATCCTGAATCTTTCTCCAAATTGTCTCCCATCCACCAAACACCACGTCTTTTGAATCCTAAGGTAAAAATATCAATATCTGTTTTGTTGATGCGATCATATCCAATGGCAGAAAAACCATATTCCATTTTATTTCGATAGTGAAAATCGTTGGGAGAAATGATGAATTCATCAAACAAATCTTCAATATGAGGCACATTTCCAATACGTTGAAACAAAGACAAGGTGCTTTCTTTTTTGTATTTGTGTTGCAATGCAACTGGCAATTGAATGTAAGGTGCACCAGGAATATCTTGATAAGGAACTTCTATTTCATCTTCTGAAGGTTTCAAAACATCGATCAAAGCAGCTTCTGCATATTTTTTACTTGATGTTTTTATTTGTGCTTTCACCAATTGTCCAGGCAATGTATTGGGCACAAACACCACAAAATCGCCTTTTTCATTTCGAATTCTGGCAATTCCTTTGCCACCAAAAGCATAATCTTCTATAGTAAGTTCTAAAATTTGGTTTCTTTTTACAAATGGATTGCGTTCTCTACTTGGCATACTTCTTTTTTTATTGAGGGCAAAATTAAACAATTAATTTATGTAGCAATGTATCAATGTATCAATGTAGCAATGAAACAGTTTAACAATGGAACAATAGAAACCACAGATACCCTAAAATCTTTCAACTTTTTTCGTATTTTTGCGCAACTTCGAGGATGATTTCTTTCCCACGCTGAATTTCTATTCCAATAATTATTGGAGTTTAGAAGGATAAAGGTAGAACAGGAATGGTTATTTTATCAATAGTAAAACAAAAAAAATGACTGTTTTAGAACAACTTACTTCGCAACAAGCGATTGAATTAGAAAACAAATATGGTGCGCATAATTACCATCCTTTGCCAGTAGTATTGAGTAAAGGAGAAGGAGTGTATGTTTGGGATGTGGAAGGAAAAAAATATTATGATTTCCTTTCTGCGTATTCTGCTGTAAATCAAGGACATTGCCATCCAAAAATCGTAAATGCTTTGGTGCAACAAGCACAAACATTGACCTTGACTTCTCGTGCTTTTTACAATGATATGTTGGGAAAATATGAGCAATTTGCCTGCAATTTTTTTGGATTTGACAAATTGTTGCCCATGAATACAGGTGCAGAAGCTGTAGAAACTGCGCTGAAAATTGCTAGAAAATGGGCTTATGAAATAAAAGGAATTGACGAAAATGAAGCTGAGATTGTAGTTTGTGAGAATAATTTTCACGGACGGACAACTACCATTATTTCATTTTCAAATGATGAAAATGCACGCAAAAACTTTGGCCCTTTCACAAAAGGATTTGTCAAAATTGAATATGACAATATCCAAGCATTGGAAAATGCACTGCAAAATAATCGAAATATTGCTGCTTTTTTAGTAGAACCAATTCAAGGTGAAGCTGGTGTTTATGTTCCTTCTGAAGGATATTTAAGTGCTGCAAAAAAGCTGTGCGAAAAATACAATGTATTGTTTATTGCAGATGAAGTTCAAACAGGAATTGCCAGAACTGGGCGCTTACTAGCCACTTGTGGAAATTGCAGTTGCGCAGATAAAAACTGTTCAGGAACACCTGAAGTAAAGCCAGATATTTTGATTCTTGGGAAAGCGTTGAGTGGAGGAGCATATCCTGTTTCAGCGGTGTTTGCAGACAATCACATCATGAATGTTATCAAACCTGGAAATCATGGATCCACTTTTGGAGGAAATCCAATTGCAGCAGCAGTTGCAATGGCTGCTTTGGAAGTAATTCGTGATGAACATTTGGCAGAAAATGCAGATAAATTAGGTCGCATTTTCAGAGAAGAATTATCAGCGTTTGCCGAAAATAATGACTTGGTAAAATTGATAAGAGGAAAAGGATTGTTGAATGCGATTGTCATTAATGATACTGAAGAAAGTGAAACTGCATGGAATATTTGTTTAAAATTGCGCGACAATGGATTGCTTGCAAAACCAACACATGGCAATATCATTCGTTTTGCACCTCCATTAGTAATGACAGAAATTCAATTGCGAGAGTGTATTGATATTATCAAAACCACCATTGCAAGTTTCTAGAAAACGAGTATATTTGGGAATCACTTTAAAAAAAATCGATTATGAATGAACCAATTACACTGTTAGCAGAATTAAAACTCACTTCTGAAGCCAAAGGATATTTGAAAGAAACCGCGAATTGGGCTTTTTTCTTATCAATTATTGGTTTTATCGGAATTGGAATTTTAGTAATTATAGCCTTGTTTGCAAGTACGATCATGGGCTCAATGCCACAAACACAACAATTGCCTTTTGATATGGGAAAAATGGTAGCGATTATTTATTTAGTCTTAGCAGCAATTTATCTTTTTCCAGTTTATTATTTGATGCAATTTGCCAATAAAATGAAAGCTGCATTGTCTTTAAAAGAAGATGCTATTTTAACAGAATCTTTCCAGATGTTGAAATCGCATTACAAATTTATGGGTGTTTTTACCATCATCATTATTTCTTTATATGCAATGATTTTTGTGGTTGCCATGTTTGGTATGTTAGCTACGTAAAGATTTCCAGATAAAATATATTTTAAAAAAAACTTTGCGAAACATTGTTTGATTAGCGTGAACTAACAAACAATGTTTCGCAAAGAAAAAATTAGTTTTATTCGAATGATTTAATGCCTAAAAATTCATTCCAGGGATTTTCGGCATTCCCATTTTTGCAACGCTTGCCAATTCATTTTCGTTGATGGTTTTTGCTTTTTCAAGCGCTTTGTTCAGTGTTAAAATCAAATAATCTTCCAATTCATCTGTATCAGAAAGCAATGAATCATTGATTGATATAGACTTGATTTGACTATTGGCAGTTACAGTTACACTTACTTTTCCATCACTTGAAACTTCATCAATCAGCACAGAATCCAATCTTTTTTTGGTTTCTTCCACTTTTTGTTGTGTTTCTTGTAGCTTTTGCATCATTCCTGATAAGTCTCCAAACATAATTTATAGGTTTTAGTGTATTTATACTTGCAAAATTACTAAATTTAGCATGAATTAAATTCCATCAAAAAATGAGAAAAAAAATCCTGAGCACATTGTTTTTAAGTACTATTTTTGCAATCGCTTGTAAAAATGATGCAAAAATTATGAAAAGTACTGATGCAAACGCGCCTATAGCTGAGAAACAACCAACAAAACTTGAAAAACACGGGGACGTGCGAATTGATAATTACTTTTGGATGCGTCTTTCTGACGAGCAAAAAGTGGCTCCTGTAAAAGATGCGCAAACCCAAAAAGTTATTCAATATCTAGAATCTGAAAATACGTATTATGAGACAGTGACTGCTTATACGAAAGATTTTCAGGAGGAATTGTTCCAAGAAATGAAAGGGCGCATCAAAGAAGATGATTCTTCAGTACCCTACAAAGAAAATGGATATTATTATATTACACGCTATGAAACTGGCAAACAATATCCTATTTACAGTCGTAAAAAAGGAAGCTTGGATGCTAAAGAAGAAATTCTTTTCAATGTGAATGAAATGGCTGAAGGGTATGAATATTTTCAATTGGGAGGTTTGAGTATTTCTGAGGATAACAAGTATGCCATTTTTGCAACTGATACTGTAAGTAGAAGACAGTATTTCTTAAGAATCAAGAACTTAGAATCAGGAGTTATTTTAAAAGATATTATTGATAACACTACTGGAGGAGCAGTTTGGGCGAATGACAATAAAACTATTTTTTACACAAAGAAAAACCCAATTACCCTTAGAAGTGAAAAAATTTACAAGCATATTTTAGGAACTTCAGAATCTGAAGATGTGGAAGTTTATCATGAAAAAGATGATACTTTTAATACCTATGTAACGAAATCAAAATCCAATCAATTCATCATTATTGGTTCATACAGCTCAGTTTCCTCAGAATCTCGTTTTTTAGATGCGAACAATCCATCAGGAAAATTTACCGTAATTCAACCAAGAGTTCGTGATTTGGAATACTCCGTTTCGCATTATAAAGATCATTTTTATTTATTGACAAACAAAGACAAAGCCATCAATTTTAAATTGATGAAAACGCCCATCAATGCTACCTCCAAAGAAAATTGGGTAGATGTAATTCCACACAGAAAAGAAACCTTATTAGAAGATTTTTCCATATTCAATGACTATTTGGTTTTAGAAGAAAGAACCAATGGTTTGAACAAAATCCGCATCAAACGTTGGGACAATACTGAGGATTATTATTTGCCTTTTGACGAAGAAACCTATTCAGTGGGTGTGTATGACACTCCTGATTTTGATACAGATATCATTCGTTATTCTTACAATTCTTTTACAACTCCAAGTTCGGTAATTGATTTCAATATGAAAAATAAGACCAAAGATGTCAAGAAAGAACAAGAAGTGTTAGGAGGGAAGTTCAAAAAAGAAAATTACATCAGCAAACGAGTTTGGGCAACAGCGAGAGATGGAAAAAAAGTGCCTATTTCGTTGGTGTATCATAAAAATACGGTGTTGAATGAAAACACGCCTTTGTTGCAATATGGGTATGGTTCTTATGGCGCAATCATTCCTGATGGATTTTCTACAACCCGTTTGAGTTTGTTGGATAGAGGATTTGTATTTGCGTTAGCACATATTCGTGGAGGAGAATATTTAGGCCGTGAATGGTATGAAGATGGAAAAATGTTGCAAAAAATGAATACGTTTACTGATTTTATTGATTGCTCAACATATTTGATTGAAAACAAATATACTTCTGCCAAACATTTATATGCGATGGGAGGTTCAGCAGGAGGATTATTGATGGGTGCTGTTGTAAACATGAATCCTGAATTGTACAATGGAGTTATTGCAGCTGTTCCTTTTGTAGATGTTGTTTCAACAATGTTGGATGATAGCATTCCATTGACAACAGGCGAATATGATGAATGGGGAAATTCGAATGAAAAAGTTTATTATGACTATATGAAATCCTATTCACCTTATGATCAAGTAAGTTCAAAAGCCTATCCAAACATGCTTGTTACCACTGGTTTTCATGATTCGCAAGTACAATATTGGGAGCCTGCAAAATGGGTTGCCAAATTACGTGAATTAAAAACAGATAAAAACTTATTGTTTTTGCAAACAAATATGGAAGCAGGTCATGGAGGAGCTTCAGGACGATTTGAAGCATTGAAAGAAACTGCAAGAGAATATACATTTTTCTTAGCATTGGAAAACAAAATAACTCAGAAGCCAGTAAAACCATAAGCATCGTAAAAAAGTTTAGGTAAAAAACGAAGGAGTTATTCGCTTTAAAAACAAGTTGTTGCAATTTACATTTATGCTAAATTGGACAATTTCACTATTTATGTTGTTGAAATTTGGTAAAGAAATGTATTTTTGCACCACTATTTCTACAGCAACCATCTTGCAAATGGCTTTTTTGAGAAACGATTATAATGACTAGAAACCAAGGAATCACTGATAATATCCTGCAACTTGTAGGACAAACACCATTGGTGAAACTACATCAAATAACGAAAGATTTTCAAGGTTCTTTTTACGCAAAATTAGAAGCTTTCAATCCAGGACATTCTGCAAAAGACAGGATTGCCTTGCATATTATTGAAGATGCTGAACGCAAAGGAATCATCAAAAAAGGCTCAACAATAGTAGAAACTACTTCAGGAAATACAGGTTTTAGTTTGGCTATGATTAGCATTGTAAAAGGCTATAAATGTATTTTGGCAGTAAGTGACAAATCTTCAGTTGACAAAATAGACATGCTAAAATCAATGGGAGCAGAAGTGCATATTTGTCCTGCTTATGTAGCTCCTGATGACCCCAGATCCTATTATTCTGTAGCGAAAACCATTCATAAAAAAACTAAAAATTCGGTGTATATCAATCAATATTTTAATGAATTGAATATTGAAGCACATTACAGATCAACAGGCCCAGAAATCTGGAAACAAACGGAAGGAAAAATCACACATTTGATTGCTGCAAGTGGAACAGGAGGCACCATTTCAGGGACAGGAAAATATCTAAAAGAACAAAATCCATCCATCAAAGTGTTAGGAGTTGATGCTATTGGTTCCGTATTGAAAAAATACCATGAAACAGGAATTTTTGACAAAAACGAAATCAGTCCATACAAAATAGAAGGATTAGGAAAAAACCTGATTCCAACTGCCACTGATTTTGATGTGATTGATATTTATGAAAAAATTTCTGACAAAGATGCTGCTTTGACAGCTAGGGAAATTGTAAAAAAAGAAGGAATTTTTGCAGGATACACTTCAGGTGCTGTTGTGCAAGCGACCAAACAATTTGCTTCTCAAAATTATTTTGATTCAAACAGTGTCATTGTAATGATTTTTCCTGATCATGGCTCACGATATATGAATAAAATTTACAGTGACGCTTGGATGAAAGAGCAAGGTTTTTACGATGATAAATAACCTTTTAATATACTTGATAAACTGCAAAAAAAGCAGTTAATTTGTACTCATCAAAACTTAATTTATAGATTATGACGAAAGATTTATTTGAAAGAATAAAACTAGATAAAGGGCCTTTAGGAAAATGGGCTTCACAAGCAGAAGGATATTATGTTTTTCCAAAATTAGAAGGACCAATTTCCAACAGAATGTCTTTCAAGGGGAAAAAAGTAATCACTTGGAGTATCAATGATTATTTAGGATTGGCAAATCACCCAGAAGTTATCAAAGCGGATGCTGACGCTGCTGCTGAACATGGAATGGCGTATCCTATGGGCGCAAGAATGATGTCTGGACACACCGATTTTCACGAACAATTAGAACAAGAATGTGCTGAATTTGTGAACAAAGAAAGTGCATATTTACTCAATTTTGGGTATCAAGGAATCATGTCAGCAATTGATGCGTTGGTTACAAAACACGATATCATTGTGTATGATATTGATACGCACGCATGTATTATTGATGGAGTTCGTTTGCACCAAGGAAAACGTTTTGTATATCGTCATAATGATATGGAAAGCTTTGAAAAAAATATCAAACGTGCAACTAAAATGGCCGAACAAACTGGAGGAGGTATTTTAGTAATTTCTGAAGGTGTTTTTGGAATGCGTGGTGAACAAGGAAAATTAAAGGAAATTGCAGCATTTAAAAAACAATACAATTTCCGTTTAATGGTAGATGATGCTCACGGATTTGGAACGCTTGGAGAAGGAGGAAGAGGTACAGGTTTTGAACAAGGAGTACAAGATGAAATTGATGTGTATTTTGCAACTTTCGCCAAATCAATGGCTGGAATTGGTGCTTTTTTAGCAGGTGATAAAGATGTAATTCAGTATTTACAATACAATTTACGTTCGCAAATGTTTGCAAAATCGTTGCCTATGGCAATGGTAAAAGGCGCTTTAAAGCGTTTGGATATGATGCGTACTATGCCAGAATTGAAAGAAACTTTATGGAGAAACACAAATGCGTTGCAATCAGGGTTACGTGCAGCTGGTTTTGATTTAGGATCTACACAAACTTGTATTACTCCAGTGTATTTGCAAGGAGACATTCCTGAAGCAATGGCAATGGTAAATGACTTGCGTGAAAATCATGGAATTTTCTGTTCTATTGTGGTGTATCCAGTAATTCCAAAAGGATTGATTATTTTACGATTGATTCCTACAGCAACACATACACAAGAAGATATTGACGAAACTATCAAAGCATTTTCTGCGATAAGAGAAAAATTAGAAAATGGAAGTTATAGACAAGTTGCTGTAAGTTAAACAGTATTTCTTTCTAGTTTTCAAATCATTAAAACAAAAACTGTGAAGTGCTTTATCAAGTATTTCACAGTTTTTTTTATACTAAAAAAAAGAAAAGTAGTTAAAAGTTCAAATCATCAAACAACCTAAAAATTGATATCATATGAAAAAATCAACAATCCGTATTATTATCAATCTTTTATTTGGACTTTTATTTTTTTATATCGGTTTTGTCAATACATTTTGGGGAAATGATCCTTTTTATGGATTGTTCATCATTCTTTTATCAATACTTTTCTTTTTGCCAATTATAAATTTATTTATTGAAAAAATTCCACAGAAGACATTATTTATTCTTAAAATAATTCTTGGTCTGTTCATCATTTGGTCTAGTTTAGGAGTTGGAGAATTGTTTGACAAAATTGAATTGATGAAAATGAGCTTTCCTTTACCCACTTATGAAGCGGTTGGAAAGGATTAATGTAACACGTTGTGCAATTATTTTATTGAATAATAAAATATATTTTTTTCAACGAATTCACCAATTTTAAGGATTTCATCACCATAATTATTTTCATCTTTGATGAATATTTAAATTTATTGAAATCATATTTTTAAAAAATCCGTGAATTCGTGGCAAATTTATTTCAAAACTCAATTACACCCAACAGGTTAATGTAGTGTGGTAAATCTATTTTCTACCTCTAAAACATACGTTTTTCATTCAAATTTTCACCATAAATTCCTAAGCAAAAATAATTTGTGTTAATTAACAAAAATTTCTTAAATTAGATATAAATATCAAAACAATAAAATGCTGTCTTCAATATGAAGAAAATGAATGTATAAAACTGCTTACTAACTTAAATCAATTACTGATTTGAAAAGAATATGAAAACTCCCCCAAACCAGCTTCCTAACACTTTCCAAGCAGTTTTTAAATCACTGCCAATACCATCATATATATGGCAAAATATAGATAATGACTTTGATTTAGTTGATGCGAATGAATTGGCGATCAGTGATTTTAGTTATAAAAAAAATGGATGCATTGGAGTCAAAGCAAGTGAATTTTACAGTAATGTTTCATCAATAATTGATGATTTACAAAAATGTATAGCAACTAAAAGTTCTTTTGAGAGAATTGTTCTCATTCCTTTTGATGACAATTCTACAGCCCAATTTTCACTTCATCAATTTACTTTTATTGATGAAAAAACAGTTTTGTTGCAAACCAAAGAAATCAATAATTCAAAGTCAACTTTTTATGACTGCCAAGAATATGATCAGTTATTAGCTTCATTTATTCAAGACAATCCTACTGAAATTGCAATGTTTGATAATAACATGTGTTTCTTGATTGTGAGCAAAAAATGGATTAGCAGCTATAAATTAGAAAACATCAACATTATAGGGAAAAACCTTTACGATATTTTTCCTGAAATGACAGACGACTGGAAACAAGTGCATCAACGTGGTTTGAAAGGCGCTACAGAAAAAAAAGATGAAGATATTTTTGTGCGATTAAATGGCGATATACAATGGGAGAAATGGGAAATTCGCCCTTGGTATAAAATTTCTGGAGAAATTGGTGGTATCATGGCTTTTACAGAGAATATTACCGAACGAAAAAGAGCTGAGGAAAAAATTAAAAAAGATGCTGAAAAGCTAAATCAAATTCTAGAAAATCTTCCTTTTGGGTTGAGTATTGAAAAATTGAATAATGAAATTACTTTTTTCAATAAAACTTTGATTGAAATGTTAGGCTATGAAGTTACTGATGTGCCAACTGAAGAAGCTTGGTTTCAAAAAGTGTATCCGAATGAAAAATATAGAAATCAAATCAGAAAAATTTGGGATGACAAAGTAGCAAAGTCGATTAAAACAAATACAAGATGTGAGCCTATAGAATCTAAAGTACAATGTAAGTACGGAAATTTTAAAATTATTGAAAGTTATTATGTAGCTATTGGTGATGAATATGTGACTTTAGTTCAAGATATTACAGATATTAAAAACAAAGAATTTCAAATAAAAGAAGTTAATGAGGTCATTATTGAGCAAAACAAGGAGCTTCTTAAAGCAAATAAACTAGTTGAAGAAAGCGAATTTAGATTGTTGCAAGCCCAAAAAGCCGCAAAAGTTGGGAATTGGCAAACAGATTTAGAAACCCTAGATGTAATTTGGTCTGAAGAAAACTTTCATACTTTTGAGTTAGACTCTGCAACTTTCAATCCTACACACGAATCTTTTATAAGCTATGTGCATCCAGAAGATAGAGAATTGGTCAATGAAGCATTTTTTAAGTCTTTTACTTCAAAAGATTTCAATACTGTTGAACACAGAATCATTACTGCTAAAGGAAATTTAAAATATGTGGAAGAACGTTGGAAAGTTAACTTCAATGAACAAGGAATTCCTATAAGTATTTTTGGAACCTGTCAAGATATTTCCGAAAGAAAATTGATTGAACTACAATTGATTGAAACAAATAAAAAAATTGAAGAAAATGAACAACGATTAAAATTGGCATTTGATGCTGCAAAAATAGGTGTTTGGGATGGTATTATAGAAGAAAGAAAAATGATTTGGGATGATAAAATGTTTGAAATGTATGGTTTAAAAAGGGCCAATAATACTGTTGATTATGATGATTGGGCAAATATATTACATCCTGATGACAGAGAAAGAGCCATGTATGAATCAACTTTGATTCTTGAAAATGATGACCCTTTTGATTCTAGTTTTAGAATTGTCAAAGAGAATGGAGAAATAGCTTACATAAAATCGGATGCGAAAATTATCAAAGACAAAAACGGAAAACCCTTTAGAATTATTGGGGTAAATAGAGATATTACTGAAAAATATCTTCGAAATAGAGAGCTTCAAGAAAAGGAGTTGAAATATAGGTCTTTGTTTGAAAATTCTGTGGATGCAATTTTACTGTATTTAGATGGTTTTTGGGTAGATTGTAATAAAAGTGCACTTAATTTATTTGGAACTACAAGAGAGCAATTTATTGGTGGGAATCCAAGTAAATATTCTCCAAAATATCAATCTGATGGAACACTTTCAGAAGAAGATATTAAAAAAAGAGTTCAAGCAGTTTATCAAGGAAAATCACAATTTTTTGAATGGGAGCATTGTAGAGAAGATGGTACCGTTTTTATTGCTGAAATAAGGCTTAATCTTCTTAAAATTGATGAAAAACCATATATCCAAGTAATTATTAGAGATATTACAGCCAATAAAATTGCGGAAAATAAATTGAAAGAATACCGTCATTTTTTTGAAAATAGTAATGACTTATTGGCTGTAACCAATGAAAAAGGGTTTTTTGAAATTGTAAATCTGAAAATGCTAAAAACATTGGGATATGCTAAAGAAGATTTATTGAAGAAAGAATATGACGAAATTATCCATGAAAGCAATGTCACTGAAGCACTAAAAAGAGCTCAAGATTTAAGAAATGGAATAGCACTTGAAAGTTTTCCTGTTCAAATTTTAAAAAAAGGAGGTGATACCATTTGGATTGAATGGAACGTTTTTATCAACAAAATATCCAAAAAATATTATTCTATTGGGCGTGACATTACCGAACGAAAAAAATACGAAGAGCAACAAGCATTGTCATCTTTGATTGTAAATTCAACCCATGATGCCATTATGGCTATTTCAAATGAAAATATCATAACTTCATGGAACAATGGTGCTGAAATAATGTTTGGTTATAAAGCGAGTGAAATTATTGGAAAACCAATTTTTCAATTAATGACCCCAAGTTTCTATGAAGAACATGGAATACTTTCCGAAAAAATTCAAAATAAAGAACTGTTAGATCATTTCGAAACTTTGCGTGTAACAAAAAGTGGCGAAGAAATTCATGTTTCATTAACGCTGTCTCCAATAGTAGATGAAAATGGCAATGTAATTGCTACATCTAAAATCATGAGAAATATTTCGTTGCAAAAAAATATTGAAAACGAAAAAGTAAAAATCATGAACGATTTAATTCAACGAAATAGAGATTTAGAACAGTTTACAAATATTGTTTCTCATAATTTAAGAGCGCCAGTTGCCAATATTATTGGTCTTAATAATTACATGCTCACAAAGGATTTGATTCCTGAAAAGAAAAAAGAATTAGATGTTGCCTTAAACAAATCAGTGTTAAACTTAGATAATGTTATCAGAGATTTGAATAATATCTTGCAGATAAGAAAATCTATAAGCGAGCAAAAAACAATTGTTAAATTCTCGGATTTGGTTGAAAAAATTTCCACATCAATTTCTAATCAAATTAATAGTGATCAAGTTCGATTTGTTTTAGATTTTAATGAAGTTAGTGAAATGATAACCATTAAAAGCTACCTTTACAGTATCTTTTATAATCTTATAACAAATAGCATAAAATACAAACAGTTTCAAGTAAATCCGGTGATTGAAATTAAAAGTGCTTTGAATGGAAAAAATATTGTTTTATTTTTTAAAGATAATGGTCTAGGTTTTGATATGAGTAAAAATCAAGAGCAAATTTTTGGACTCTATAAACGATTTCATATACATGTAGATGGAAAAGGTTTGGGATTGTTTATGGTAAAATCACAGGTAGAATCTTTGGGTGGAAAAATTTCGGTAAGTAGTGAAATTAATAAAGGAACTGAGTTTAAAATTGAATTTGAAATATAAATTACATTTCTATGAATGAGCAATTAACTTTTGTTTTGGTTGATGATGACGTTATCAATAATATGTTGAGCGAAATTTTGATTGAAGATGAATTTCCTGAAGCAAAAATGATTTCTTTTTTAGACCCAGAAGAGGCTATTGCATCATTTTCAACCTTTTTTTCACCAGAAAGCCAAAGCAAAACATTTCTTTTTTTAGACATCAATATGCCTCTAATGTCAGGTTGGGAATTTTTAGAAATCTTGGATTTGAAAGGAGTAAAAAAATATGATTCTCTTTTTATTTATATGCTTTCATCCTCAGTAAATAAAGAAGATTTGAAAAAAACGGAACTCAATAAAAACATCACTAGTTTTATAGAAAAGCCATTAAATAATGAATTTTTAAATCAACTTTCAGAAATTCATTCTCAATAATAATTAATAAAATAAGCAGCCTAAAAATCAGGATGGATATAAAAAACAGTATAAACACGGACATGCGAATTGACAAATATATCATTCTTTTTATTTTTAGTGTCATAGTCTCTGTTTCAAATGCTTTTTCGCAAAACAAAACTATTTACTCTGAAGAAATTCAAACAATTAAAAATCTTGAAAAAATATACAAACCACCCACAAATCCTATTGTTTTTGTAGGAAGTTCATCTATTAGATTGTGGAAAAATATTGAAAAAAAGTTCGATAAATACAAAGTAATCAACAAAGGATTAGGAGGAGCTCAAGTCAAAGATATTATTCATTATGCAGATCAGCTCATTTTTGATTACAATCCAAGCCAGATTGTCATGTATGTTGGCGAAAATGATTTGAAATATCCAGTATTTACCGCAGACAGCATTTTTCAAAACACCAAGAAATTAATCACCATGATTCGTGAAAAATTACCTGAGGTTCCTATTGTTTATATTTCAATAAAACCAAGTCCTGCAGGTGATTTGTATAAAGATAAAACTATAGAAACCAATAAGTTAATGAAAGAATATATTGAAAATGAAACCAATATGACTTTTGTTGATATTTATAATGACATGCTGACAAGTAATGGAGGCTATCGTCCAGAATTGTTTGCAAGTGACAAACTTCACATGAAACCCGAAGGTTATCGTATTTGGTACAAAGCGTTAAAACCTTTTTTAAAATTCTAATTACAAATAAATTTGATTTTTTTTAAAAATTAAAATTTCATGAGTCAAAATTTAAAATAAGACACTTTTTAATCTAAAAACCACTTTCAAAAGAAGTGGTTTTATTGTGTGAAAAAGTCTTCAAAAATCAACTTAATCCCCAGAATTGTTAAAATTCTTACTGTGGATTCGTTTTGAAAATTCATAAAATTCACAAACCTCATTAACAATTTTCATAATATTTTGAGTTAAAAATCGAATTTACATGATTATATTGCTAAAATATCAATTAATTTAATTTTCTAATACAGTTAAAATAAAAACGCTTCAAAGTCAGGATTTGTTTTAAGAATTCTGAAAATCAACGTACTTTTAACACCGTAAATTCATATATCAAAAATCATGATTATAGGTATTCCTAAAGAAATTAAAAACAACGAAAACAGAGTAGGAATGACTCCTGCTGGCGTTTTTGCGTTAAAGAAAAATAATCACACAGTTTATGTGCAATCAACTGCAGGTGAAGGAAGTGGTTTTTTAGATAAAGATTATGAAGAAGTTGGCGCTATTATATTGCCAACTATCGAAGAAGTCTATGCAATCAGTGATATGATTGTAAAAGTAAAAGAACCGATTGCATCTGAATATGATTTGATTAAAGAAGATCAAATTTTATTCACCTATTTTCATTTTGCATCAAGTGAGGAATTGACAAAAGCCATGATTCGCAGAAAAGCGATTTGCATTGCTTATGAAACCGTAGAAGATGAAGACGGAACTTTACCTTTGTTAACGCCAATGTCTGAAGTTGCAGGAAGAATGGCAATTCAGCAAGGAGCAAAATATCTAGAAAAACCAATCAAAGGAAGAGGAATTTTATTAGGAGGTGTTCCAGGTGTTGCCCCAGGAAAAGTTTTGATTTTAGGAGCTGGTGTAGTAGGAGTTCAAGCTGCAAAAATGGCTGCTGGTTTGGGTGCAAGTGTAACAATTATGGACATCAATATGAAACGTTTGCGTTATTTGAACGATGTTTTACCAAATAATGTAATAACTGCTTTTTCGAATGAATACAGCATTCGTCAGCATATTAAAACGCACGATTTGATTATTGGAGGAGTATTAGTAAAAGGTGGAAAAGCTCCAAAATTGATTACAAGAGACATGCTGAAAGAAATGAAACCAGGCACTGTAATTGTGGATGTTGCTGTAGATCAAGGTGGATGTTTTGAAACGACAAAACCAACAACTCATGAAGATCCTACATACATTATTGATGATGTAGTGCATTATTGTGTGGCTAACATGCCAGGTGCTGTTCCTTATACATCTACATTAGCATTGACCAATGTAACTTTGAATTATGTTGTAAAAATTGCTAATTTAGGTTGGAGAGAAGCTTGTAACAGAGATAAAACGTTGGAAAAAGGATTGAATATCATCAAAGGCGAAGTTGTATATGAAGAATTACTTCACGCTTTTGAATCCTAATTGATTTCAACTAAGATTCAAAAAGGCAAGTGATTTCACTTGCCTTTTTTTGTATTTTAAATTTAAAGAAATTACTTTAATAACCTTTTGCGAAACTTTATTTTTCTTTAGGTTTTTTATGGAATAATTTTGAAATATATTATTAAAATTGTCTATATTTTAATTGTTTTTCTCCCATTCCTTTCTCAAATCACCAGAAAGAATTCCAGTGCCATCGTGTTTCCAACCTGGAGGTTTTAGGAAATAGTTGATCCTGTTTTTAAAACTAGTATTTGTTGTAAATACATCTCTAAACAACTGAAACCATTCATTAAAAGCCACTTTTATAGGATTGTAAGTTTCGATGTTTTTAACCAAACCATACACTGGTTTTTCCACTTCAGGTTCAAAAGTGCCAAAAAGTTTGTCCCAAATGATAAAAATACCAGCATGATTTCGGTCTAAATACTGAGGATTTGTAGCATGATGCACTCTGTGATGACTGGGAGTATTGAAAATAGCCTCAAACCATTTGGGCATTTTGTGAATCAATTCTGTATGAATCCAGTATTGATATAATAAACTAATAGAAATTTGAGTCAATACCATCATGGGATGAAATCCTATTAAAATTAAGGGAATCCAAAAGATAAAAGAATAAAAACTTCCAGACCAAGTTTGTCGTAAAGCAGTACTTAAATTGTATTTCTGCGAAGAATGATGAACTACGTGACTTGCCCAAAACAATCGATTTTCATGACTTATTCTGTGAAACCAATAATAGCAAAAATCTTCGGCAAACAGAATCAAAATCCATGACCACCAAGCAAATGGAAGTGTAAAGAATCGGTATTCATAAAAAAATAGGAATACAACAAAAACCAAACTTTTCGATATCAAACCTAAGAAAACATTTCCTAAACCCATGGCAATTGAAGTTGCAGCGTCTTTAAATTCGTAGTCTTCCATTTTTACTTTTACAGTCAAAATGACTTCAATTATTACGGTCAAAATGAAAAAAGGAATCGCAAAATGGATTAAATTCGGAATTTCAGGAATTTGCATTTGTATGTCATTTATTGGTGATGCAATATAAAAAAAATTTAACCTAAAATAAGTAATTGATAATTTCTAAAAAGTTACTATATTTGCACCCTTAAAAATAAACAATAAATATTTACTTATGAATCATTACGAAACTGTTTTCATTTTGAATCCCGTTTTATCTGATACTCAGATAAAGGAAACAGTACAAAAGTTCGAGGACTATTTGGTTTCTAAAGGTGCCGAAATGATTTCAAAGGAAGATTGGGGCTTAAAAAAATTAGCGTATCCAATTCAAAAGAAAAAAAGTGGTTTTTATCACTTATTTGAGTACAAAGTAGCTGGTGAAGCAATTGCTGCATTCGAGTTAGAATTTAGAAGAGATGATAGCGTTATGCGTTATTTGACTGTTAAATTTGACAAACATGCTGCAGCTTGGGCTGAGAAAAGAAGAGAACGTGTTAAATCTGCAAAAAAATAAGCCATGGAAACTATTGAACAACAATCAAAAGGAGGCAAATCTGCTGATGTTAGATATTTAACACCTCTTGACATTGAAACCAAAAAGGAAAATAAATACTGTAGATTTAAGAAAAAAGGTATCAAATATATTGATTATAAAGATGCTGATTTCTTATTGTATTTAGTAAATGAACAAGGTAAAATTTTACCAAGACGTTTAACAGGAACCTCATTAAAATATCAACGAAAAGTGGCTCAAGCCATTAAAAGGTCGCGTCATTTAGCGTTAATGCCTTACGTTGGTGATATGCTAAAATAATAAAGAAGTAGAGATATGGAATTGATATTAAAACAAGACGTAGAAAATTTAGGATTTAAAGACGATGTTGTAATTGTTAAAAACGGTTATGGTAGAAACTTTTTAATCCCTACAGGACAAGCAGTTTTAGCTACTTCATCTGCAAAGAAAGTATTAGCAGAAAACTTAAAACAACGTGCTTATAAAGAAGCAAAATTAATTGCTGATGCAAACAAAATAGCAGAAACAATTAAAGGATATGAAATTAAAATTTCATCAAAAGCTGGAGGAGACAAATTATTTGGTTCTGTAAGCAATATTGATGTAGCTGAAGCTATCGCAAAAGCAGGAACTGAAGTGGATAAAAAATTCGTGAAAGTTACTGGTGGTACAGTGAAAAGATTAGGTAAATACGAAGCATCTATCAGATTGCATAGAAATGTAGTTGCGGAAATTACTTTCGAAGTAGTTGCTGAATAATTTTACCCAAAAAATACCTCAAAGCTCGTTAGAAATAACGAGCTTTTTTTAATTCTATACTTTATGAAATACCGTTTGTTAACCAAAGAACAATTCGAAAATTTACACCAAGAGTTTGCCCTTTTTTTAGCTTCACAAAGCATTGATGTGAATGAATGGGATGAAATTAAAGAACAAAAACCTGATGTAGCTTTAGAAGAGATGAAAGTGTTTTCGGACATTGTTTGGGAAGATGTTTTGACAAAAACAACTTATGTAGAGCACTTTTCAGAAACTTCTGCCAATTTTTTTAAATGTGAAGCTGATAAAATTCACAGAATTGCCATCAAAATTACTTGGGACATCAATTTGCTTACTCAAGAGGGTTTTGAATGGTTGATGCACAATCCGTTAGACAATTCTGTCGAAATTTTTAAAGGAAGTAAAGGCTATACTTCCGAACGAAATACAGAAATATTTGATTTGATTGAAAAAGGAAGTGTCATTTCAAATGGCGAAATATTTGAGTATTTCCAAACATTAATTTGATATTTTTAACAAAGTTTTAAATTGATTCATCTACACTTTATGGTCATTCATCGATACTTTTTGGTAAATTATGCTATTTTCTCACAAAAAATTGTGTATTTACAGTATCATTGATGTTAATTAATGTTTCAACCTATGAATAAACAACTAGATATTTTATTGATTGAAGATAATTTTCTAGAAATAATGAAAATGAAAAGAACACTTTCATTATTGGAATTAAATCATACACTTACTGAAGCGAAAGATGCTGAAATTGCGCTAGAAATTTTACAAGGAAAAAATAGGTTTCCTGATTTAATTTTGTTAGATTTAAACATGCCAAAGATAAGTGGTATTGAGTTCTTAGAAATAATAAAAAAGAGTGAGGATTTTAGACATATTCCTACTGTAATTTTAACCACTTCTGATAACAAATCAGACCTTGAAGAATGCTATAAAATAGGTGTTTCTGGGTACGTTTTAAAACCTTTGAAGTATGAAGATTACGTTAAAAAAATGGAAGCTGTTTTAACGTATTGGAGTATGAATGAATTAAAAAGATATTAAAATTGAAAGGAATTATATTCAGAGAGTTTATAGATTTGGTTGAACTCAAATTTGGTCTAGAAATGGTAGAAAAAATTATTCAACAATCTACATTGGAATCTAACGGAATATACACAGCTGTTGGAACATATCGTTTTCATGAAATGCTTCAACTAATAACTAATTTAAGCAACAATACGGGAATTTCTATTGATGATTTGTTATTGGTGTATGGTGAACACTTTTTTTATGTAATAGAAACAAGTTATGCTGGTTTATTGGCTTCTTATAATGATCCTATAGATATGTTGTCATCCATTGAAAGTCATATACATGTTGAGGTAAAAAAGATTTACCCTGATGCAGAATTGCCAACATTTTTGGTGGAAGAAAAAACAGCTAATTCACTGGTAATGATTTATAAATCTAGCAGATCTATGCATTATTTTGGACTTGGTTTGATGAATAAAACGTTTGCTCATTTTAATTCAACAGCCACTGTAGAATTAGAAAAAATAAATGATGATGGAACTGAAATAAAGTTTATCATTCATAAAAATTAATGAGCCAAGAGAACACTGATATTTTACTTCGCACCATTGAGCGTGAAAAAGCGGCTAGAAAAGTTGCAGAAAAAATATTGGAATCTAAATCTCTCGAGCTTTACCATTTATCAGAAGAACTTAAAAAATCAAACGCAAAGCTAGAAACACTTTTAGATGAAAAATCATCTCAATTAGAAGGTGTTTTTGAAAACATTGTTGATGCGTATGTAGTCATTGATCTTCAGGGAAATGTCATTAAATTTAATGATGCTGCCATTGAGCTTTTTGGGTATGACATTGATAAAGAACCTTTAAATGTTATGGATTTAGTACATAAAGACGACGCAGAATATGCGCTAATGTCTTTTGTCAAACTTCAAGAACATGGTTTTTTCAAAAATTATGAATCCCGTATTTATACGAAAAATTGTCAAGTAAAATGGGTTCACATCAATGCCAGTGTTGTTTTCGATAAAAATAAAAAACCCATTGCTGCTCAAGGAATTGTTAGAGACATTACCGATGCAAAAAATTCTGATGAAAAACTAAAGGAATCAGAAAACAGACTTTCCACATTGATTTTAAACTTAGATAGTGCCATTCTTTTAGAAGATGAAAACAGAAAAATAGTATTAACGAACCATAAGTTTTGCGAATATTTTAAAATTCCTGTTTCGCCCGAATTTTTAGTTGGACAAGATTGTTCGAATGCTGCCAATGAAAGTAAATTCATGTTTGACAATCCTGATGAGTTTGTAACTCGGATTGATACTATTTTGGCTGATAAAATGATGGTTTTAGGAGATGAAATATCAATGGTTGATGGAACAATTCTTGAAAGAGATTTTATCCCAATAAAAAATGGTAATGAGTACAAAGGTCATCTTTGGACCTACAAAAACGTGACGTTAAGTAGAAATTATCGTAAAAGTTTAGAAGCTCAAAAACAAAAATACAGCAGTATTATTGCCAATATGAATTTAGGATTGTTAGAAGTAAATAATAATGACGAAATTCTATTGGTAAATCAATCTTTTTGTGAAATGTCTGGTTTTAAGGAAGAAGAATTGATTGGGAAAAAAGGAAGTGAAGTTTTATTACTTGATACAGGTTTGGATATTATTCAAAATGAAAATGTAAAAAGACTTAAAGGAGAATCAAATTCCTATGAATTAAAAGTAAAAAATAAAGCAAAAAAAGAGAGAATTTGGTTGGTTAGTGGTGCGCCAAATTATAATTTGAATGGTGAGATCATTGGTTCTATTGGAATTCACTTAGATGTCACTGAATTTAAAGCACTTGAAAAGCAAAAAGAATTGATTTTAAATGAATTAGAAAATCGAAATGAAGAACTCAATGAATATGCGCATATTGTTTCTCATGATTTAAAATCTCCTTTGCGTAATATTGATGCGTTAGTTTCATGGATAAAAGAAGATAATAAAGATAAATTAGATACCAGAACACATCAAAATTTAGAACTCATTGAAAAGACGTTAGAAACTATGGAAAACTTAATTTCCAATATTTTAACCTATTCAAGTTCAGGCACTTTACAAAACAATGATGAATTAGTAGCATTGAATGAAGTAGTTCATAACATTATCAAAGTAATATTAATTCCTAAAAACATTTCTGTTACTGTTGTAAAGGAGCTTCCTACAGTTTTTGGAGATGCCACAAAGTTTCAACAATTATTTCAAAATCTTATCAGTAATGCTATCAAATTTACGGATAAAGAAAAAGGAATTGTTGAAATTGATTATTCAGAAAACGAAACACAGTATCAATTCTCAGTCAAAGACAATGGAATTGGTATTGAAAAAAAATATCACGAAAAGATTTTCAAGATATTTCAATCATTAACTAAAAGAGAGGATTCAACAGGTATTGGTTTGTCCATTGCCAAAAAAATAGTTGAATTGTATCAAGGAAAAATTTGGTTAGAGAGTGAAAAAGGATTAAGAACAACATTTTATTTTACCATTGCAAAAAAAATATGAAAACAGTACAACTAAGAAGAAACATTGACACTGATTGGCAATATTTGGGAGAAAATATTCCTTTAAGTAAACCACTAGTTTTGGTTTTTGGAAATAGGTATTTGCTAGAAAGTAACAAAATCTATCAAGAAATCAAAGAAATATTTAACGATGGTGAAATCGTATTTGGTTCCTCAGCTGGAGATATTTCTTCACATTCTGTTGATGATGATGGAATTACAATCACAGCCATTGAATTCGAAAAAAGTAGTTTTGCAATTAAAACGGTCAATGTAAAAGATGACAATCAGTTTGTAAATAGTTATGAAGCTGGTTATGCATTAATTCAACAATTTGACAAAGAAAACTTAAAATACGTTTTGGTAATTTCTGATGGAAGTGTCATCAATGGAAGTCAACTTGCAAATGGTATGAACAAAGTTACCAACAACGATATTTTAATCACGGGTGCTTTGTGTAGTGATGCAGCTAGGTTTGAAAAAACAATTTGTTCGTATAATGAAAATCCGAAATCAGGCGAAATTGTAGCCATTGGTCTTTATGGTGAACACTTAGAAATTTCTTTTGCTATCAATGATGGTTGGACACCTTTTGGACCTGAAAGGATTGTAACAAAATCAAAAGACAATATTTTATACGAATTAGATCACAAACCCGCACTTGATTTGTATAAAAAGTATTTGGGTGAAAAATCAAAAGAATTGCCTGCTGCAGCATTGTTATTTCCATTGAAAGTAAAATCTAGCAATGAACAAGAATCAATTGTAAGAACTATTTTGAACATCAATGAAAAGGATAATTCTATGATTTTGGCTGGTGATATTGCCGAAAATTCTACTGTGCAATTGATGATGACAAATGTAGACAGCATTATTAATGCAGCTGAAATCGCTGCTAATAAAGCAAATCATCAAAGAGAAAAATCACCAGAACTTGCCATTTTGGTAAGTTGTATTGGAAGAAAATTAGTACTTGATCAACGCGTTGAAGAAGAAGTTGATGAAGTAGTGGAAGTAGTTGGAAATAAAACAACCATATGCGGATTGTATTCCTATGGTGAAATTGCCCCTTTTAACGGAGAAAATAATTGTCAATTGCACAATCAAACAATGACAATTACCTTAATAAGCGAAAAATGAATTCACTATTAAACAGACAAATTAGAAAATATTTAACCAATGAATTAAAGACTCATCCAGATATGTTGCTATTTTTGGATGCGGTCAATAAGTCATATCATACTTTTGATGATCAATTTGTGATGCTTCAAAGAGCCACAAAAATTAGTTCAGAAGAACTTTCGCAGACAAATAAGTTACTAAAGAAAGAGTATGATGCTCAAAATAAGATTATTGGAAAATTACAAGATATTGTTGAAACCTTAAAATCATATAGTTCAAAAGGAAATAATAGTCTTGACAATTTAGATCTTGACACTACAAATCTTGTTGATTTTATAGATCATCAAGCAAAACAAATCATTAAGTTTAATAATCAAAGAGATAAAATTCTTCAAAATGTTGAGCAACAAAACCGCGAACTCAACTATTATGCTCACATGGTTTCACACGATTTGAAATCGCCTTTGCAAAGCATAAATGCCTTAACTTCTTGGATCAAAGAAGATTATAAAGATGCTATTGACAAAGATGGGATAGAAAAATTAGATTTGATTCAGGAAAACGTTGATAAATTATATCATATTGTTAACGGAATTTCTGAATATTCAAAAGTCAGTAAAGTTGAAAGTAAATTTAAAAATATAGATTTAAAAAGTGTTTTAACATCAGTCATAAAAAAGATAGAAACAACTAAAAAATATGAACTGATTCTCCCTGAAAAACTTCCTGTGATACATGGTGATTTTTATACTTTAGAGCGATTATTTACCAATATTATTGAAAATGGCATTAAATTTAATGACAAAGAAATTGCCATAATCACCTTAAATTTTGAGCTAGAAGATACGTTTTGGAAGTTTTCAATAAGCGATAATGGCAAAGGAATTGAAAGTAATTATTTTGATAAAATATTCATTGCTTTCAAAAAATTAGAGAATGATGATAAATCTTCTGGAATTGGGCTTTCAATTGTCAAAAAAATTATAGAACTTTACCAAGGTAAAATATGGTTAGAATCAACGATAAATGTTGGAACTACTTTTTATTTTACCCTTAAAAAATGATTTCAGAAGAACCAAATTTAGACTACATTGATCAATTAGCTAGAGATGATGATGCTGTAAAGCAAATGCTTATTGATGTCCTTAAAAATGAATTTCCTACAGAGCAGCAGGAATATTATGATAGCTTAGCAGAAAAAGATTTCAAAAAGCTTGCATCAAATGTTCATAGAATGAAACCGAAAATTAGTATTCTAGGTCTCGAAAAAAGTTATAAATTAGCAAACGACTATGAACACAACCTTAAAAACAATAATTTAGAAGGTTTTGAAGGTTTTGAAGAGTTATTGCAATTAATTTCATCTTTTTTGAAAACTATCTAAATTCTATGAATTGCATAATAATTGACGACGAAAAAATGGCAAGAGTTATCATTCAAACTCTTTCTAATAACTTTAACGACCTTACTGTTGTTGAAGAATTTTCGAGTGCAATTCAAGCAATCAAGTTTTTAAATGAAAATGAAGTAGATCTTATTTTTCTAGACATTCACATGCCTGATTTCAGTGGCTTAGATTTTATCAAAACTTTAAAAAATCCACCAAAAATTATTTTAACAACTTCTGATCCTCAATTTGCTATTGAAGCTTTTGAGTATGAATGTGTTATTGATTATTTGTTGAAACCAATTCAATTGCCAAGATTTGAAAAAGCGATTGTTAAGGCACAAAATTCAGGGTCAAAAAAACCAAAAATAAAAGAAGCTAAAAGCGAAAAAGAACCTTCAATTCAAAATGATTTTTATGTAAATATTGATAGACGTCTTATCAAAATAGACCTTGCAAGTATTTACCTAATTGAAGCAAAAGGGGATTATATTCATATTAAGACAGAAGATAAAAATTACGTTGTGCATTCTACCTTGAAAAAGATTGAAGACAAATTGCCATCATCACTTTTCTTAAAAGTACATCGTTCTTTTATAATTAACGTGAAAAAAATCATTGATATTGAAGATAATAGCGTTCTTATCAAAAAAGATGTAGTGCCTGTAAGCCGTTCAAATAGACCTGAACTGATGAAGCGTTTGGATTTATTATAATTTTTTTTATCGTTTTTTTATTATTTTCATTCATAGGATTCTCAATCTTTCTAAAAAATCATTTTCTTGTTTTAACTTCAAAACACAATTGTGTGTAGTATTCATATGCTTTCATCGAAATAAACAAGTTCATTCATCGATACTAAAATGTAGTACAACGAAATCTATTCAAAAAAAAAGTAAAGGCAAACTATCTTTGTAGTGTAATTAAAGTGAAAGTAGTAAATCATAAAAAAAAGTATCCCTAACGAAACACCCCTTAACACCCCTTAATACCCCTTATTTTAAATTTTTACCAAGGTAAGATTTTTGAAAAGACTGTGAAGATTTAAACATAAAAGAGCTACTTAGTAGCTCTTTTATTTTGTAGTAAAAGATCATGTAAAATTGTTGTTCCAATACTCGCTAACTCGTCAATAATTGTCAAATTACGAAACTGATTTGCAGAAATTTGTGGATTGGGATCAATAAAATAAATAGGCGTATTTGGCTGAATATAATGCACCAAACTCGCTGCAGGATACACTTGCATAGAGGTGCCAATAATCACCAAGATGGCTGCTTTATCTGTAATTTCAATTGCTTTTTCTAGCATAGGTACTTCTTCTCCAAACCATACTATATGTGGTCTCAACTGACTATTTTGTTGGCAAACATCTCCTAAATTGAGATCGTTTTTCCATGATATGATATTTGTTGGATTTTTAGTACTTCGCACTTTTAAAAGTTCTCCATGCAAATGCACTACATTTTTACTGCCTGCGCGTTCGTGCAAATCATCAACGTTTTGAGTAATAATTGCTACCTCAAAATGATTTTCTAATTCCACCAAATTATAGTGTGCTTTGTTAGGAGAAACTTCTAACAACTGTCTTCTTCGTTGATTGTAAAAATCCAAAACCAATGCAGGATTTTTCGCAAAACCTTCAGGCGTTGCCACTTCCATCACATCATGACCTTCCCACAAACCATCAGCATCTCTAAAAGTTTTGATGCCACTTTCTGCTGAAATTCCTGCGCCTGTAAGAACCACTAATTTTTGCTTCATCGCTTTTGAAAAACTTTGTATTGGTTATGAAAACTTGAAAGTTAAAAATACGGTTTACTCTATAATTACCTTTTCAATAGTTGCCGTAGAATCGCATCTAGAAATATACAAACTGATGTATTTCAGACTCTCTTTGCCAGTCACATAGTACTCAGCACACGGTTTTTGTCTTGGTTTTCCTTTTTTAAAATCCACGTCTGCGTTTCTTAAAATCTTAGAGATTACTGTAGTGTCCAATTGTTTATTTTGAAGTGTTTGCAAGGCTTCATTTGAATACAATCGCTTTTTAATACGAATGGTTTTCAGTGTTCTTGCGTCCATTCCATAATCAAAAGAAGCGTTTTTATGTTTCCAAATATAGGAAACAGCAATGGCTCCAATGGAAACTCCTATCAAATAATATCCAATTCTTTTCAGTAACATTGTATGAATTTATGCTGCAAAAATACCTTTTTTAACCAAGAAATAGACTTACATAAGCAATAAATTAATGTCTCTGTAAGGCAAATCAAACCAATCTGCAACTGTTTTATTGGTTAAAATACCATGATAAAAATACATGCCGTTTCGCAAACTTCTATCAAATCGAGCCGAATTTTCAAATCCTCCTTCTTCGGCAATGTTTAGCAAATAGGGAGTAAAAATATTACTGATGGATACAGAAGCTGTTCGTGCATATCTGGCAGGAATATTGGGGACACAATAATGAATTACTCCGTGTTTTACAAAGGTTGGTGTATTGTGTGTAGTAACGTTTGAAGTTTCAAAACAGCCACCTCTATCAATACTTACATCCACAATCACAGCACCTTCTTTCATGGTTTTGATCATGTCTTCTGTAGCGCAAATGGGCGATCTGTTTTTTCCTCTGATGGCTCCAATAGCCACATCACAACGCATCAACGCTTTGGCTACCGATTTTGGTTGCACTGTAGATGTATAAATAGGTGCATGTAAACAATCTTGCAATTTGCGAAGTTTGCTGATGGAATTGTCAAATACTTTCACTCTAGCACCCAAGCCAATAGCCGTTTTTGCTGCGTATTCGCCAACAGTGCCTGCACCAAAAATCACCACACTTGATGGTGGCACGCCTCCAATATTTCCTAGCAGCAATCCATTTCCTTTGTTAATGCCACTCATCAATTCGGCCGCAATCAAAATAGATGCAGTTCCTGCAATTTCGCTCAATGATTTTACTATGGGATAAGAATTGTGCTCGTCTTTGATAAAATCAAATGCCACAGCTGTGATTCTTTTTTTTGCCAAATTCTCAAAATAGGCTTTGGATTGTGTTTTCAGTTGAAGCGATGAAATCAAGATGGTTTGAGGATTGATGTAGCCAATTTCTTTTTCAGTAGGTGGCGCCACTTTCAATACAATGTTACATTTAAAGGCTTCTTCTACATTATCAGAAATTTTGGCTCCTGCTTCTGAATATTCTTTGTCAGAATAACTTGCATGCAAACCTGCGCCTGTTTCTACCACAATTCGATGACCATGCGCACACAAGGCAGAAACAGCATCTGGAGTCAAACAAACACGTTTTTCTCCCAAATAGGTTTCTTTGGGCAAGCCTATAAAAAGCTCTCCTTTGCGTTTTTGTATTTCAAGCATTTCTTCTTGGGGTAGCAAATCTTCTTTACTGAAAGGAGAAAAAGAACTCATAGTTTATTAGTTTAGTTGAATAGTGCGTTTGTCATCATCATTCAATGAAAGATGAATTTCAACAGCATCTAAAGGTAGTAAATTTTTGATATTTTGTGGCCATTCTATCAAACACCAATTGCCATTGTAAAAGTAATCGTCAATTCCGATGTCTAAAGCCTCAGTTTCATCGGTAATTCTATAAAAATCAAAGTGATATATGGATTCATTTTCAGCAGTTTGATATTCATTGACCAATGAAAAAGTAGGAGAGGAGATGTTGTCTAATACTCCAAGTTGCAAGCAAATTTCTTTAATCAGCGTAGTTTTTCCAACACCCATTTCACCATAAAAAAGAAGAGTTTTATTGTTCACAATGGCAATAATTTCTTTCGCAATTGAGGGCAAATCCTGTAAAGTATAGCTCGTTTTCATGAGGCTAAAAATAACAAAGAATTTGAAGTTAACGTTTAAAAATGTTTGAAAATTGTTATCTAAACCATGCTCTAGCTGAAACAACAATTATCATTGTGAATTCAATTGTTTTTTGTGTGGTAAAACGAAACATAATATGTATCGAAAACAATCAAACCCTTTTTTTGTTTCCTAAAGCAAGTTCACGAATGCTTTTCGCAATATTTTTTTAAAAAGAATAAGACACTAATTACACGAATTAGCACAAATTAATTTTCTATTAAATTTCACGAATGCTTTGCGCAATATTTTTTGAAAAGGATAAGACACTAATTGCACGAATTTCTCGAATAAAGTGAATGCGAATTTCACAAATGCTTTTTACTAAAACAATATTTTACATTAACATGGATATCAAAAAAAAGACCGTCAATTCTGACAGTCTTTTTTTATTAGATATTCAATACTTTATTTATCTAAAAATAATTTTAGTAGTACCATACGTTGCTTCGCTGCTTGATACTTTTAATAGATAAATACCCGATTTCACTTTAAAGTCAAAGGCTAATTCATTTTTACCTATTGTTAATTGAGCCTTAGATTTATGGATTGTTTTTCCTGTAACATCCGTTAAAGTT
>NZ_JADWOV010000309.1 GCF_015767435.1 Polaribacter sp. BAL334 | reverse complement strand
TAATTAACCAATATATATAGTAATGAAACAGAATAAATTATATGTTTATATTGTTACTTTAGTTGCAACTTTAGGAGGATTGTTATTTGGATACGACACCGCAGTAATATCTGGAGCAGAGAAGTCTATTCAAGAGTTCTTAATTACTAGCCAAGGTTTAAGTTCTTTTATACATGGTATTACTGTCTCTTCAGCATTAATTGGCTGTATTATTGGTGGTGCTATATCGGGTCTTTTATCCTCATTTTTTGGACGTAAAAATGCATTGATAATTGCAGGTTTATTATTTTTCTTATCAGCTTTGGGTTCAGGAAACCCCGAATTTTTATTTTTTGAACGAGGAGTTCCGACAATAGGTTTATTATGGACGTTTAATTTTTATAGAATTATTGGAGGGATTGGAGTTGGTTTAGCATCAGCCGTATGTCCAATTTACATTGGTGAGATCGCACCTGCAAATATTCGAGGTAAACTTGTTTCATTAAATCAGTTTGCAATTATTTTTGGAATGTTGGTAGTGTATTTTGTTAATTGGGGTATTGCTGAAGGACAAACTATTGAGTGGATAAATGAAATTGGTTGGAGAAGAATGTTTATTTCAGAGGCAATTCCAGCATCTATTTTTGCTATTCTTATGTTTTTTATGCCTGAAACTCCTAGGTATCTTGCTTTGCAACAAAAAGACGATAAAGCATTATCAATACTTACCCGTATTAATGGTGACGAAAAGGCAAAGGAGGTTCTTATCGAAATTAAAAACTCCTTAGATTCCTCTAAAAAAGGAAAATTATTAGCTTATGGAAAAGTTGTTATAATTATTGGAGTGCTATTATCAGTTTTCCAACAATTTGTCGGAATTAACGTCGCTTTGTACTACGCACCTCGTATTTTTGAAAGTATGGGAGCTGCAAAAGATGCATCAATGTTACAAACGATTATAATGGGACTTATTAATGTAATCTTTACAGTGGTTGCAATTTTAACTGTTGATAAATGGGGAAGAAAGCCATTATTAATTTTGGGATCAATTGGAATGGCTGTGGGAATGATGGCTATTTCTATCC
>NZ_JADWOV010000030.1 GCF_015767435.1 Polaribacter sp. BAL334 | reverse complement strand
GGTATTTTAGCTACGATTGGAAAACCATCTAACGAATAGTTTAAAATGAAAACTAAAATTTTAATACCGATAAGTCCATTGCTGCTCTTTTTTTCATCCAAAAAAGAAGTATCTAAGATTATCATCACCGTAAAAAATACGTTGACTATAGACCGACAATTTGAAACTATTGAATTGACAAAAGAGCAATTACAGCTTGCTGATTTAAGCCTTTATGGCATAAAGAATGTGAAAACAAAAGAACTATTAGTATCGCAAACTGTAGATTTGGATGGTGATGGTACTATGGATCAACTTCTATTTCAACCCACTATAAAAGCACATTCAGAAGAGAAGTTTGAGGTTGTAAAGATTTCAAAAAAAACTTCCAAACAAACAATCGAATATTGTTACTCTCGATTTGTACCCGAAAGAACAGATGATTATGCTTGGGAAAATAATAGAGTTGCTTTCAGAGCCTATGGACCAACTGCCCAAAAAATGGTGGAAGAAAACATCAAAGGAGGCACACTTTCTAGCGGAAT
>NZ_JADWOV010000308.1 GCF_015767435.1 Polaribacter sp. BAL334 | reverse complement strand
TAGCGATAAATAATGTTAGAAACAAGCTAATTGCAAGAGCATTTGCAGTCATAAAAAGAGGAACACCTTATGTTGTTCTTCAAAATCATGTAGCATAAAAAAAATAGTAAATTTTATTAGGATTTGATCTTGGAATACGTACAAACTTAGTTGCGTTGTTTAAGCACTAAAGTTAATAATTAATTACAGACCAAGAAAATCAGCGAGTCCCGAGACTTTGGGATTCGCAAGTAAGCAAAAAGCAAGCAATTAATTTTGTACGGTGTTGGCAAACGTTTTATTTTTCAAAGTACAACCTTTTTTTTCCGTCAATAAAGTTAGTTAGAATAAGAGTTTCCGAATTATTATTTGATCCAATTTGAACAATATATTTATTTCCATTAAAAACAATAATATTAGTCTTTGGTTCTTGATTTAGATCTGGATTGAAGTAAACTTCATATTTCAATTCAAAATCATAATTTCCTTCATTATCAAATTCAGAATTACCTACTATAATTACTTCATTATTTTCACTAAAATGATAACTAACATTCTCGTAATTTTGATATTCATAATAAATGTTATTGTTATTTGATATTAATCTAGACGATTGTTTTAGTTTCCATTCTCCTATTATTTGTTTTTCAGCTGATATATTAATTTCGTCTTGGCTACAAGAAAAAAAAGTAAAAAACAGAAATAGTAATAAAATTGTTTTATACATAAGTTGGGATTTTATTAAGTTAAAATAATTTTCAATTTTCGTAAAATTTAAATTAAAATGTTTATTTAGAGTTATGTAAAATTTATTTATTTGATTCAATTTTAAGAATTATTATTTTTTTATTTACTCGAATAATTTTCGGATTCTCATCTGTTAATGTTTGCCAACGTTGTTGTACAAGGTTAGTTGCGTTGGTTAAGCAATAAAGTTAATAAATAATTACTGACAAAGAAAATCCGCGAGGATTTTCGCAAGTAAGCAAAAAGCAAGCAATTAATTTTGTACGGTGTTGGCAACTGTTTTTTTATTCGTAAAGTTCATTAATTTCAATATTTTCTTTTTGTTTTAAATGTTCAGAAACGAATTTACTATAGCAAACTAAATTTCCGCTAACTAAACAGCCAAGGTCAAAATGTTCAATATTATATTTCCTTAAATTTTTACCCAAATTTCCTGTTCCTGCAATTCCTCCTGAAAAATGCTTTAATTCATTATTTTTTAAGTCTTCTTTATATTTTTTTTCCATTTCTTCACAACTCAATTTTCCATATTCAGTTAGAACTTTTTCATAACGATAATTAGAATAATTAGTTATTGTCAAACTTATTGTTAATATTAAAAAAAGAATATGTAAGCTTCCCTTAAATTCGATCCATTCAAAAATAGAATTTTTATTCATTTAATCTGTATTCAATTGGTGATTTATTTTTAAGTGATTTATGTGGTCTATTGTAATTGTAATCGTTTATCCACTCTTGACTTATAT
>NZ_JADWOV010000307.1 GCF_015767435.1 Polaribacter sp. BAL334 | reverse complement strand
ACATTTTCAGGGAATATATTCTGAAAATAGATGTTTGAAATTTGCCGTAAATAATAATATAATTTATGGACGCAAAAAAAGTAACCCAAATCCACCATCATATTTCTGATGAAGATTTAGTTCAAAGTATTTCAAAAACAATAAGAGATTTATTTGTTGATTTATCAGGCAAACAACAAACTAAAGAACAAACAATTTGGATCACAAGAAATGAAGTTGCAAAAATACTTTCAGTTTCTCTGGTCACAGTTGATGATTGGACTAAAAGAAAAATTTTAACTGCTTATCGTATAGCAAACAAAAAAAGATTCAAACGGAGTGAAGTAGAGAGTGCATTAACTAAAATCAATTT
>NZ_JADWOV010000306.1 GCF_015767435.1 Polaribacter sp. BAL334 | reverse complement strand
TAGCGATAAATAATGTTAGAAACAAGCTAATTGCAAGAGCATTTGCAGTCATAAAAAGAGGAACACCTTATGTTGTTCTTCAAAATCATGTAGCATAAAAAAAATAGTAAATTTTATTAGGATTTGATCTTGGAATACGTATAAAGTTAGTTGTGTTGTTTAAGCATTAAATTTAGTAAATAAAACTAACAAAAAAAATCTGCGAGGATTTTTATAATTAAGCAAAAAGCAAGCAATTAATTTTGTAAAGCTTATTGTAGGTAGTTTTTTTCAAAGTGTTTTCTTTAATATTTTTCGGTATTTTAATCCGTAAACTTCTTGAATTTTATGATTAATTATGTGGTCAGATGGAAATACTTTTAATTCCAATTTATCATTTTTTGATTTCAGCCACTTTATAAATTCAATATATTGGTCAGATTGTGCTACCGTTAAAAATCTCAAAGATTCTATTTTATTTCCGATTTTGAACTTTATCCTATTTCTGTTCGGTGTTCGATATGCTGATATGAATTCAATTTGCAATAAATCCACATAAGGAACTTGTGAGGTTTTCTTTAAAAATGGGTATTTAATTATAATTTCATTTTCCAAAAATTTAATATCGAATGTTCTTTTTCTTTGATAAAGAATAATTAAAATAACAATTCCGATTGATATTAGAATAGATATTACTTTTATCCAAATGATTTCTGAAGAATTAGCTATTACAATTCCAATTCCCAAAAACACTAATGAGGCAATTACTGCTTCATAACTCGAAAAGCTTGATGATGAACTATATTTTGTCATTTTCTCAAATTACCTAAAACGTTCCCAGGCTTTGCGTGGTTGCGGACTAAAGAAGCCGAAACTTTCGGATAAACACTAAATTCAAAGAGATAAAACCAACTTTAAATTAAGCCGAAAACCCGCAATCTCGCAAAACCTGTGTTTGTGGCAGGTTTATTACTCAAACTTAAATTTATGTGTTACTTCAATTCTGTCTTTTATGATTACTTCTTTAGTTTCGGAATTTATTTCAATTTCTTTAAAATTATAATAGAGAACAAAGTCATCATATAGACCTGAATTATTCAATTTCTTATCGAAAATGATTTTTTTATTTTTTTCTACTAAAATATGTGCTTCAAAACATGATTTTCTTTTAAAAGAGAATTGCATTTTGTAGTCAATTTTTGCAACAATACCTTTTCCATTGGTTTTTTTAATCCATGTTCCTTGGGTTATATATTGATTATTAATAAAGTCTAGAATGCCATTTCTTAATACTTCAACTAACTCTGGAAACTCATTTAAAATTATTTGAAATCCTTTATTTAATATTTCAATGTAATAATTTTGAATTTCGATTTCATTTCCAACTGAAACTAATGAATCCCATTTTTTCTTTTCAAAGTATTTAAAATTTACAACAAGAACTTTACTATCATTAATTTCAATTTTTTTTTCGCTATAATTTAAAAAAGAATCTTCAAAAACAACTCTGTTGAAATCTAATTTTGCTTTATACTTTTTTGTCCAATATAATCCAATGTGAAAACATAATGGACGAGAATAAGTATTGAAAAAATCATCATACTTAAAATTTTCTTCTTCTTTTCCAGTTTGAAGAGTTATGTAAAAATCTTTAATTCGAGGCATATTTTTAGGTTTTCTTGGCAAAACTTGCCACTAACTAGCATATATAAGCAAGTTTAAAGAACTTTTTTCATTTTCAACAACCTGCTATTATGTGTCCAAAATAATTATTTTGAAACAATCATCCTAGTTTTTCTTTTAAATAAGGCGCAGTGTAGGATGTTTTATGTAAGGTTAATGCTTCTGGAGTTCCTTCAAAAAGGATATTTCCTCCTCTAATTCCTCCTTCTAAACCTAAATCAATGATGTAATCTGCGCATTTTATCAATTCGATATTGTGCTCAATGACAATGATGGAATGCCCTTTTTCAATCAACGCATTGAAAGAACCTAATAATTTTTTAATATCATGAAAATGCAATCCTGTTGTGGGTTCATCAAAAATAAACAAGGCTTTGTCTTTGGTAGTTCCTTTTACAAGAAAGGATGCCAATTTAATTCGCTGAGCTTCTCCACCAGAAAGTGTAGAGGAAGATTGTCCCAAAGTAACGTATCCTAAACCAACATCTTGCAAAGGTTTCAGCTTTTGAGCAATTTTTCCTGCTAAATTTTCAGTAAAAAAGGACACAGCATCGTCAATGGTTAAATTCAGAATGTCATCAATCGTTTTATCTGCAAAAGTTACTTCCAAAATTTCTTTTTTGAAACGTTTTCCATGACAAGCATCACATTCTAAATGCACATCTGCCATAAATTGCATCTCAATCGTTACTTCGCCTTCACCTTTGCAAACTTCACAACGACCTGCATCTACATTGAATGAAAAATGTTTTGGTTGATAATTTCTGATTTTCGCTAATTTTTGATTGGAAAAAAGTGCTCTGATGTCATCATAAGCTTTGATATAAGTAACTGGATTTGAGCGCGATGAACGTCCAATAGGATTTTGATCAATAAATTCAACATGCTTTATGGATTCAAAACTTCCTTTGATAGCTGTGTGTTGACCAATTTTATCTCCATAACCAAAAAGTTTTTTCTGCATCACAGGATATAAAATCTTTTTAACGAGCGTACTTTTTCCTGAACCAGAAACACCTGTAATCACGGTTAAACATTCTAATGGAAAAGTGACATCAATGTTTTTCAAATTGTGTTCTCTTGCGCCAATAATTTGAATGAGGTTTTTAGAAACTCTTCTCTTTTTAGGAACTTCTATTTTTAGTTGATGGTTTAAATACTTAGCTGTCAATGAATTGGATTGTAAAATTTCATCAAAATTTCCTTCAGCAACTACATTTCCACCAAAAGTTCCTGCTTCAGGACCAATATCAATAATATAATCAGCTTCTTTCATGATGTCTTCATCATGTTCAACTACAATGACAGTATTTCCTAAATCGCGTAAATTTTTCAATACTTTTATCAGTCTTTCTGTGTCTTTTGGATGTAAACCAATACTTGGTTCATCTAAAATATACATAGAACCCACTAACGAACTTCCTAATGAAGTCGCTAAATTGATGCGTTGACTTTCGCCACCAGAAAGAGTATTGGAAGGTCTATTCAGTGTTAAATAATTCAAACCAACATCATTCAAAAATTGCAGACGATTCTTTATTTCCACTAACAATCGCTTGGCAACTTTTTCTTCATATATAGTAAGGTGTATCGTATTGAAAAATTCAGACAATTCATCCAGAGGAAGTGTTACCAAATCAGTGATTGTTTTGTCATTTATTTTTACATAATTGGCTTCCACTCGCAAGCGTTTTCCATGACAAGTGTTGCATTTAGTTTTTCCTCGATAACGAGAAAGCATCACTCTATTTTGAATTTTATAACTTTTTTCTTCCAAAGCTTCAAAAAAATGATGAATTCCATGAAAACTTTTAGTGCCATTCCAAACCAATTCTTTCTGTTTTTCTGTCAATTCAAACCAAGGTTTGTGAATGGGAATGTCAAATTTATACGCAGTTGCAACCAAATCTTCTTTATAATGTCTGAAAGAATCTGTTTTGTATGGAAAAATGGCATCTTCATAAATGGACAACCCTGTGTTTGGAATGACCAAATCTTCATCAATTCCAATAACATTTCCATAACCTTCACATGTTGGGCAAGCTCCATAAGGATTGTTGAAACTGAATAAATGCGTATTGGGTTCTAAAAAAGACACATTGTCCAATTCAAATTTATTGCTAAACTCGGTAATTTTTGAAGTTTCTAAATTTTCAACAAAACAAATTCCTTTTCCTTCAAAAAAAGCAGTTTGAATGGCATCTCCCAATCTGTTGTAAAAATCTTCATCGTTTTTGGTAATGATTCTGTCAATCACTAAATAGATGGGTTCATTTTTATAAGATTCTATAGGAAAATCAGGAATTCTGTAAATAGTTTCTTGCCATTTAATTCGTGCATATCCTTGTTGTTCCAACACTTGAAAAACCGTTTCTAAATTTCTGTTTTCAGGTATATATATAGGAGAGAGTAATAATAATTTGGTTTCATCAGCAAATTCTTTGACAAAATTTACCACATCAGAAACGGTATCTTTTTTGACTTCATTACCAGAAATAGGAGAGAAGGTCTTTCCAATTCTGGCAAAAAGCAATTTCATATAATCATAAATTTCAGTAGAAGTTCCAACTGTAGAGCGTGGATTTGTGGCATTTACTTTTTGTTCAATAGCGATTGCAGGCGCAATTCCTTTGATATAATCTACTTTTGGTTTGTCAAGTTTTCCTAAAAATTGCCTTGCATACGAAGACAAACTTTCCACATACCGTCTTTGACCTTCAGCATAAAGCGTATCAAAAGCCAAAGAAGATTTTCCTGAGCCAGATAAACCCGTAATTACGACCAATTTATTTCTAGGAATCACAACGTCAATATCCTTTAAATTATGGAGTTTTGCGCCTTTAATGATGATGTTTTCTTTTGGATTTACAGTCGCTAAATCAGTCTTCATGTGCTTCGAAAAATAAGCTATAAAAATACCAATAAAATCACTCACTAAAAAAAAGTTTTGATTTCTAATTGTTAAAATTATTTGTTTGTCTAAAAAATAATTCTATATTTGACCACTTAATAACCACAAAACAAGACGCATATACTAAAAAACTACTTTTAAAATTAATATCAAATTAATCAAAATTGAAAGATTTTCTTTCGAAAAAAGTAGTTATGATGAGAACAAAAATCACTTCTGATAGTTTATTAGTAAAAAATTATATTCTTGGGGATGAAGCATCTCTAGAAATTTTAATAAAAAAACACCAACAACGTCTTTTTAGTTTTATATATAGCAAAGTAAAAGACCGAGACATCACAAATGATATTTTTCAAGATACTTTTATCAAAGTTATTAAAACGTTGAAAAAAGGAAATTACAATGAAGAAGGGAAATTTTTGCCTTGGGTAATGCGAATTGCACACAATTTAATCATTGACTATTTTAGAAAAAACAACAGAATGCCCAATTTTAAGAATTCGGATGAGTTTGATATTTTTTCAATTATTAGTGATGATTCATTGAATGCTGAAAAGCAACTGATTCAAGAACAAATTTTTGATGATGTTAGAGAATTGATCAATGAATTGCCTGAAGAGCAAAAAGAAGTGTTGATGATGCGTATGTATAGAGACATGAGTTTCAAAGAAATCAGTGATTGTACAGGTGTGAGTATCAATACAGCTTTAGGAAGAATGCGTTATGCGCTCATCAATATGAGAAAATTAATAGAAAAACATAAAATAATTTTAATAAACTAACAATAAAGATAAAATTGTATCGTTAAGAATTTATAATCAAGACATTAAATTCAATATATGATGCAACTTTACTCAAAAAAGTCATCTGAAATACAGATGCAACCAACAAAAGAAACAGTTCAATTTTTGATTCATTTTTCCAAATCGCTAACTATTGTAAAAACAAAATCAAAAAATTTCATTGAATTGAATTTGAATTAAGAGTGGAAAAAGCTTCAACAAATGTTGAGGCTTTTTTTATGGTTGTTTTTTAAACGCAAAGGCGCAAAGATTTTTCGCAAAGTTTGCAACTTTTTTCTTGACGTTTCTTTGTGTCTTTGCGGGTAATGATTTTTTAATTTTTTCCTTTATAATATGCATCCAAAACAGTTTTTCTTCCCACAGTTTTTGTGATGATGTCTTTTTCCAAATCCCAACCTCTAGCAGGTGAGTATTCGCGCCCATACCAAATTATTTGCAAATGCAATTCGTTCCATAAATCTCTTGGAAACAATCTTTTGGCATCTTTTTCTGTTTGCACCACGTTTTTTCCGTTTGATAAATTCCAACGAAAAAGCAATCTATGTATATGAGTATCAACAGGAAAAGCGGGCACTCCAAAAGCCTGACTCATTACAACACTTGCGGTTTTGTGACCAACAGCAGGCAATTCTTCTAATGCTTCAAAACTTTGAGGAACTTCACCATCATATTTTTCAATCAATATTTTTGACAATCCATAAATGCCTTTGCTTTTCATGGGTGATAATCCACAAGGTTTGATGATTTCTTTGATTTCTTCTACAGAAAGTTTGACCATATCAAAAGGATTATCCGCTTTTGCAAACAAAATAGGCGTGATTTGATTGACACGAACATCTGTGCATTGAGCTGATAATAAAACAGCAATCAATAACGTGTAAGGGTCTTTATGGTTTAATGGAATTGGAATTTCTGGATAGAATTCTTGCAATTTTTGGATGATAAAATCAACTCGCTCTTGTTTGGTCATGAATTTGAATTCAATTAAAACACAAATTTAGGGAGATTAATCCAATTCAGCATAAATATCATCATCCCATTCAAAGCCTTTCACAGCCCAACCAATACTATTTTGATAAAAACTTATTCTCATTCTCAATATAAAATTTTCAAAACGAATTGCGTACACTTCTCTGTAAAGTACATTTTTCAAATTGGTTTCTTTTACTTTCACCACGTCAACAGCTTTGCCAAAATTGGTAGTAAAATATTCTTTAAAACTTTCTGTTTTGATTCTAATGGAGTCAACCTCAGTTTCATTAAGAGCCCAATAAGGTTTCATATCATTAAATGCAGTTTCAAAGTTCATGTTTAAAAAATCATTCGCTGTTTTTTTAGCAAACGTTTGAACTTCTGAAATGTCTTTGAATTTTTTAATTTGACCAATTGTTATTGTTGAAATCAAAAATGTAACAAGTAATAAGGTAAATTTCTTCATGATAATATATTTTTAAAATACAAATTAAAATTAAATTTTAAGTATAATCAATTAGTCAAATGTCTTATTTTTGAAAAAGATTTAAAATAAAATAATAAAACATAATGACATCATTAAAAAAAGGAGACAAAGCACCCAATTTTGAAGCAAAAGATCAGTTAGGAAATACCATTCGTTTGCAAGATTATTTAGGTAAAAAATTAGTTTTATTTTTTTATCCTAAAGCAAATACACCAGGTTGCACAGCAGAGGCTTGTGATTTGAGAGATCATTATACCGTTTTTTTAGCAAAAGGATATGATATTGTGGGAGTGAGCGCAGATGCTGCCAAACAACAACAAAGTTTTACAACAAAATATGAACTTCCTTTCCCATTACTTGCAGATGAAGATAAAGAAGTAATTAAAGCATTTGGAGTTTGGGGACCTAAAAAATTTATGGGAAAAACGTTTGATGGAATTCATAGAACCACATTTGTAATTGATGAAAATGGTTTTATTGAAGAAATTTTTACCAAAGTAAAAACAAAGGAACATGCAACTCAGATTTTAGGGAAATAAAGCTAATTTCAAAAAAACACTTGTTGAGCTTAATTGAATTTTAAAATAAATTTGCCACGAATTCACGGATTTTTTTTAAATATATATCCAATAAATTCGATTTTTCATCAAAGATGAAAACAATTATTGTAATGAAATCCTTAAAATTCGTGAATTCGTGGCAAAAAAAATCTATTTCATTATCCAATAAAAAAAATTAAAACCATCAGATTCAAAATATTATAAAAAAGCGTTTTCTAATCTAGGAAACGCTTTTTTTATAATTTCATTCCAATCTTAAAGTTTAAAACCCTTCCTGTCATAAAATTTGGAATTCCGAATTGTGTTTTAGAATACACATCTCTTACCCAAGTATTGGTAATGGCATTTTGAATATCGAACATGTTAAAGAGTTCTAAACCAGCAGTTAATTCTTTGAAATTAGACAACCATCCTGTTTGATAACGCTTATTTGCATCTGTAAAAACATAAGAAATTCCTAAATCTGCTCTTCTATAATCTCGCAAACGTTGTTGGAATTGATACACATCAGCATATGCAGGTGAACCTCCAGGCAATCCAGAGTTATACACCAAATTCAAATACGCTTTTAAGTTTGGTAAATTCGGCACATAATCTTGAAATAAAATTCCGAACTTAATTCGCTGATCTGTGGGTCTTGCAATATATCCTCGATTATTGATATTTTCTTCGGTTTTTAAATATCCTACACTTACCCAACTTTCACTTCCTGGGACAAATTCACCGTTCAAACGAATATCAAGTCCATATGCATACGCAGTTGCAGCATTGTCAGCTCTATACCTAATTCTTACATTATCAACAGTATATGCATTTACATCATTCAAATTTTTATAATATGCTTCAACTGTTAATTTAAAAGGACGTTCCCACATTTGATAACTATAATCCATTCCTGTCACCAAATGAATGGATTGTTGCGCTTTTACATCCACATTGATGTTTCCATTGAAATCTCTCAATTCACGATAGGATGGAGGCTGTGCATACAAACCCCCAGAAATTCTAAAAAGCATGTCTTTTTCCCAATTGGGTTTGATGGCGAATTGCGCTCTTGGACTGAAAATAGTTTGATTTTTTGATGCAATTCCATTTCCGGTTACACTCCAATTGTGAGCTCTAATTCCGATATTGTAAAAAATTTCATGGTCATTCCAGAAAGTTCTTTGGTCAAATTGCACAAAACCTGAAACTCTTTGAATTGTTACATTGTTATCTTTTCTGATATTTTGAAACGGTACAATTTCACCTTCAAAAGGTTCATAAGGCTGATTATTTCCTGCATGATGTGGAGGACGAATTGAAAAACCCAAAGAGTCAATCACTTCCCATTCTCTAATGCGATCTCTGATGTCTTCTTTTTGATATTTTGCACCAAAAGTCCATTGTTTTTGGTCTTTATTGATGCTTCCTCTTACTTGAAAATTGGTGATTAAAGCATCTAAATCATTTCGAGCGTGATTGAGTTGCGAACCAATTCCTTGCGAAAATTCCACCTCTCCAAAATTTTCAGAACCAATATTAGCATCCACTTCACCTAGATTGTATTGCGCTGCAATGTCAAAATATTCTTCTTCTTGGGTATTGTATCTTGATGCAATTGTGGTTAAAGTAAAGTTTTCATTTACTTTATAATCTGCCGAAAAAGCACCAAAAAGAGTCAAATAATTATCTTGTTCTTGACCTGCATAAAAAACAATTAATTCTAATGGATTGGCTACTGTTCCAAAACGAGTTCTTCTTGAAAGAGGTTTGTAATTGTAATTATTCAAGGAGAAATTTCCTAAAAAATTCAAACTAAACTTTTCAGAAAATTCATACGAAAGATAAGATTGAACATCTGTAAATTTGGGTCTAAAGTTTACTTCAATTTGTTGACTATTTACAAACAAACTATTGTCTCTGTAACGAACTCCAGTAATTGTGCTCAGTTTTTTATTTAAAAATTGTCCTTCAAAAGTGGCACTTCCTCCCAAAAAACTTGCATCAATTGTTGTGGCAGTTTCCGTAGGTTTTTTATACGTAATGTCTAAAACCGATGACAATTTATCTCCATATTTTGCTTGAAATCCACCTGCAGAAAAATTGATATTTTGAATCATGTTTGTATTGATGAAACTCAAACCTTCTTGTTGTCCTGAACGAATTAAAAACGGTCTATATACTTCAATACCATTTACATACACTAAATTTTCATCAAAATTTCCACCTCGAACATTGTACTGAGTACTCAATTCATTGTTATTATTTACACCAGGCAAGGTCATCAAAATATTTTCGACACCAGCATTGGGTCCAACTACATTTTTTACTTTATTGATATCAATTTTTGTAATTCCTTGTGCTTCTTTTTTATTGTCTTTGATGACAACTTCTTTGAGTTCTTCCGTTTTTAGAGAAAGAATTGGCGAAAAGCGAATTCCATTTCTATTGTTTGCTATTATTTTTTCGGTTAAAGTTCGGTAAGAAACGTGACTAAAAACTACAGTAATTTCAGTATCAATGGGAATTCTGATGGAGTAATTTCCATTTTCATCTGTCTCAGTTCCTTTATTTCCGAAAGTGATAGAAACCTTTTCAATAGGTTGTTTTAGGCTGTTTTTAACAGTTCCTTTTAAGATTGTTGTTTTTTGTGCTACCAAAAAAGCAGGAAAAAAAAGGAATAAAAAGAGTAGTTTTTTCACAAAGGCTAATTTACTTGTTTTTTAAAGAACGTAGCAGAAAGCTCGTTCGTATTTCCCACATTGTCATAAACTACAATTTTAAACAAATGTTTGCTACCAACCAAGATTTTATCTGAAAAATCGTAGGTAAGAATTCCTGTTTTGTGATTGTATTCCATTAAAATCCATTCATCATTTAAAGTCGCTCTAAAGGTATCAATACCAGAGCCAATATCGCTAATTTTTACTTTTAAAGTTTCGGAATTTGAAATCCATTGACCATCTTTAATATACATTAATTTTATAGTAGGTTTCTGATTGTCAGAAACTAAACTATAATTACCTAAATATTTTGTTGTAGTGAAAAAGGTACTGTCTTTTTTTCTGGTATATAAATATCTTGGATATTTTGGATATTCAAGATTGGCAATGTACAACTGTTTTTTTTCTTCCTCACTGTATTTTGAAACGTCAAAAGTAAGTGTAAAATAATCATCCAAAGGAATTGTTGGATTATGAATTTTTGCAATTCCTTTTTCTACTTTAAAATCTAAAAAAGTATCTTCATAAAAAGTATTTTTTGGAAAAGCAATGGTAACATCTTCTAAATTGAATTTATTGAAATTTTTAGCAATTACTTGAAATGCTGTAGAGTCTATTTTTTTATTAAAATCAGCTTGATGATCTTTGCCAACAACAGGAATTTTGAGCATGCTTGTGTTTCCATAAAAATCTTTAGCGATAATGTTTATGGTATAATTAAACTCTTTCTCAATGTTGATTTTCCCAAAACTGATCACATTTTTATAAGTAGATAATGCGTTTGCTGGCTCCAAATATGTTTTTTGGAAACGAGTCTTATATTTTTTAAAATGCTCATAATCAATATGAAGATTGATGAATTTACTTTCAGCAAAATCAAATGTTTCAAGTTCATGATAATACATTGATTGTCCATTTACCTGCATTTCAAGACTATAAATTCCTAATTTATTGTACGTACTATCCATTTTATCAATAACTTCAACGCCAAATCCAATCAAATTTTGTGCAGAAATTTTATCAGCAATATGTTCGCCCTCAGCAATTTTTTTTATAGGCAATTGAAAATGATTATTTTGTTGGTTGATATGTGAATTTTCGCTCAAAGAATAGACTTTTACACTTTGAAAAATAGGTGCAATTGTGTCCTGAATAGCAAAGTTAAAAAACAACGGATTGATGATTTTTTCTGATTCTGTATCGCGAATTTCAAAATGCAAATGTGGTCCTCCAGAACCTCCTGTATCTCCAGAAAAAGCGATAATTTCTCCTTTTTCAATCGGAAAAGTATCTTCACTAAATCTCGTTTCTTCAATTTCATAACACTCTTTTTTGTATTGAATAGATTTTACATACGATTCAATTTTTGGTGCAAATTTGCTCAAATGTGCATACACAGTTGTAAAACCATTGGGATGTGTAATGTAGATAGATTTTCCATATCCAAATTGACTCAATTTTATACGAGAAACGTACCCTTCACCAGCTGCTAAAACCTCTAAACCTTCTTTTCCTTGGGTTTTGATATCCAAACCAGAATGAAAATGATTGTTTCTCAATTCGCCAAAAGAACCAGATAAAACAATGGGAATTTTCAATGGAGATTGAAAATAATCTTTCGGATATTTTTCTTGGCTATTGATGTAGAATGAAATGAATGTTAAGAAAATGAGTGTAAAATGTTTCAAAAGACAATTATTTTTGGTAAAAATATAAAAAAATAATCTTTTGATAATCTGTTTAGCATCAATGTATTAATAAAAAAGTAATTAAATGTTGTAAAATAAAAAACAGATTACTAACTTTGTAAGGATAGTTTATTCTAGAAAGCAACATGAGTAATACGCTTGAAGCAGTTCATTTATTGGAAGTTACCTTAAAAAAATTACTTTCGAATTATGAATTTTTGGTAAAAGAAAATCAGATTTTACTTCAATCGAATACAAAATTGCATCATCAGCTTTTGGAAAAAGAACAAATTTTAGCAAATCAAAAGAATGAGTATGAAATGCTAAAAATTGCAAAAACTATCGAGGGCAGTAGTAAAGATACAAAAGATACAAAGCTGAAAATAAATGCCTTAATTCGAGAAATTGATAAATGCATTGTTCAGTTACAAGAATAAAGTTCTTTAAATGGCGGAAAAACTAAAGATAAATGTTGTAATTGCTGGTAGAACCTATCCTTTGAGTGTGAATAACACAAATGAAGAAGAAGGAATGCGCAAAGCCGCAAATGCAATTAATAAATTGATCACTCTTTATGAGCAAAACTATGCAGTTAGCGACAAACAAGATGTCTTGGCTATGTGTGCATTGCAATTTGCTTCAAAATTAGAAATCAGTGCTTTAGATAAAAATTCCACCAATAAAGAAGCAATAGAAAAATTAAATGAGTTGAACAATTTGGTAAATGCTCATTTAGAGTAAGTTCTTTAAAATACATTAACACACACTGCCTACGTTAGTAATTTGTTTGATAAACTCAACAAAAATCTATTATAGAGGATGAGTTTTAGTTGCTAAAGCAAGCCATCAGAACTAGTTTCTTGGATGGATCCTTGATCAGCTAGTTAGTCCTAATCATGTAATAATAGAGTTTATATAAACCCCACTAATGTAGGCTTTTTTATACACTAAATTTAAATTATGGATGGAATGATTCTTCCCATTATATTGGGAGTTTTAGCTGGAGTAGCTATAGGTTTTATAATCTTTAAAGCGTTAGAAAAATCGAAAGGAAAAAAAATATTAGACAACACAAGAAAAGAAGCTGCTTCTATTATCAAAGAAGCTAATATTGATGCAGAATCAATAAAAAAAGAAAAAATTCTACAAGCAAAAGAGAAATTTATTGAATTAAAATCGGAACACGAAAAAGTTATTTTAGCAAGAGAGAAAAAGATTTCAGAAGTAGAAAAAAGAGTTCGTGAAAAAGAATCGATTGTTGCATCTGAAATTGATAAAAACAAACGATTGACAAAAATTCTTGAAGACAAAGAAAAAGATTACGATACCAAATTAGATTTTTTAGAGAAAAAAGAAAGTGATCTTGAAAAAATGCACACACGTCACATTGATATGTTAGAGCAAATTTCGGGACTTTCTGTTGATGAAGCTAAAAAAGAATTGATAGCATCTTTAAAAGACCAAGCAAAATCAGAAGCAATGGCTTTTGTGCAAACTTCTATTGAAGAAGCCAAATTAACAGCTGAACAAGAAGCTCGAAAAATTGTTTTAGGAACCATTCAAAGAGTAGGTGTAGAGCAAGCTGTTGAGAATTGTGTTTCTGTTTTTAACCTAGAATCTGATGATGTAAAAGGACGAATTATTGGACGTGAAGGAAGAAACATTAGAGCTTTAGAAGCTGCCACTGGTGTCGAAATCATTGTTGATGATACTCCTGATGCAATTATTTTATCTTGTTTTGATCCAGTTCGAAGAGAAATTGCGCGTTTGGCAATGCACAAATTGGTAACTGATGGAAGAATTCATCCTGCAAGAATTGAAGAAGTAGTTGAAAAAACTGAAAAACAAATTACTCAAGAAATTATCGAAATAGGAAAAAGAACCGTGATTGATTTAGGAATTCATGGTTTGAATCCAGAGTTGATAAAAATTGTTGGACGCATGAAATATCGTTCTTCCTATGGTCAAAATTTATTACAACATTCACGTGAAGTTGCCAACCTTTGTGGAATCATGGCTGCAGAAATGGGATTGAATGTCAAATTAGCTAAAAGAGCAGGTTTGTTGCACGATATTGGAAAAGTTCCAGATGCAGAAAGTGACTTACCTCACGCATTATTAGGAATGCAATGGGCTGAAAAATATGGCGAAAAAGAAGAAGTTTGCAATGCGATTGGAGCACATCATGACGAAATTGAAATGAAATATTTAATTTCACCTATTGTGCAAGTTTGTGATGCGATTTCTGGTGCAAGACCAGGCGCAAGACGTCAAGTATTGGATTCGTATATTCAGCGTTTGAAAGATTTAGAAAACATTGCTTTTGGTTTTCCAGGAGTACAAAAAGCTTATGCAATTCAAGCAGGACGTGAATTGCGTGTGATGGTTGAAAGCGGAAAAGTAAGTGACACCAAAGCATCTGAATTGTCATTTAGTATTTCTCAAAAAATTCAAAATGACATGACCTATCCAGGGCAAGTAAAAGTAACCGTTATCAGAGAAACTAGAGCTGTAAACGTAGCTAAATAAAAAGTTTCACTAGTATTATATAATTCAAATCCTACTGAAAAGTAGGATTTTTTTATCTTCTAGGATGATACGTTTCTACAACATCACGCAAATAACTTTTATCCAAATGCACGTATATTTCTGTTGTGGTAATACTTTCATGACCTAACATTTGTTGAATAGCTCTTAAATCTGCGCCATATTTTAACAAGTGTGTGGCAAAAGAATGTCGAAAAGTATGTGGACTTATTTTCTTTTTCAAATTGATTTTTGTTGCTGCTTCATTGATGATGATAAACACCATTTGACGTGTCAACCCTTTTCCTCTTCTATTTAAAAACAAGGTGTCTTCAAAGTTTTTTTTAGGCTCTTGAAGAATCCGGATTTCGTTTATATATGTTTTGATATATTTTTGTGCTAGCTGATGAATAGGAACAAATCGCTCTTTGTTTCCTTTTCCAAGAACTTTTACAAAACCTTCTTCGAAAAATAAATCTGAAATTTTTAAGGTTGTCACTTCACTGACACGCAATCCACAACTATACATGGTTTCCAATATGGTGCGATTTCTTTCTCCAAAAGGATGACTTAAATCTATTGCTCCAATCAATGCATCTATTTCCTCTTCGGATAAAGTATCTGGTAGTTTTCTGCCAATTTTTGGAGCTTCAATCAAATCTGTTGGATTTGTTTTTCGATAATCTTCAAAAACCAAATAGTCAAAAAAACTTTTCAAACCAGAAATTAAGCGTGCTTGACTTCTTGCATTTATTTTTTTTGCAGCATCATAAATAAATTGCTGAATGGTGCTTTCATCAATTGAAATTGGAGAAATTTCTATTTGATTCTCTGAAAGAAAACGTACCAATTTTTGCAAATCGTTACTATAGCTAACAATGGTATTTGCAGACAAACCACGTTCTATTTGTAAAAAAAGTTGATAATCTTTGATGGCTTTATTCCAGTTCATAGAATAAATGTACTTAAAAAAATCAATAGATTTAAAAAGACTATTTTACAATCTCTAAAAAAAATGTTCTGAATTTTTTTTATTTTTTTAAGTAAATTGCAATTAATAGTTAATTATATATAAGTTAAAAGATATAAAGTTTTGATATCAATAAAAATATTCATAAAATATTATGATATTCATTAATTTATTTATATTTGATTTTCAATATTTAAAATATTAATCCATTCTTAAATGGTTTTTAAGATGTTTTTCAAATCAATTATTAATAAAAATGAAACTTTCTTCACCCTTGATTACTCGCTTTATTGCATCAGCATTTTTTCTATTTTATTCATCTTTTAGTTATCTTCAAGCTCAAAAAACTTCAAATATTCATCAAAAAAAGGTTTCATCCCTTTTAGATCATTCATTTGAGTGGATTAGTAATGATACTATAAATACAGCTTTAGATGGGTTTCCTAAATTTAAAATTAAGGTAAAAAATAATGGAACAAATCGTTCTCCTGATCGTTTAGGGGTTTCATTTATTTCAATTGATTATGATGGTGTGATTGGTGGATTTGCAAATTTTCCCAATGGAGGTCATATCAAACTTGAACCAGGTGATTCAACAATTGTAAGTATTTGGTCTCAGGGTGTCAAAGAAAGACCTATCAATGATAAAGATGCAAATGACATTTTTTCTAGAGATATTGGATTCAAATTCCGAGTTGATGATTTTAATAATCCTCAAGAACATATTGTTCGAAAAACTATCAAATTTATGGATTGGGAAAGACCTGTAAGATTAGAAAAAATAAACGGTTCTATGCAAATTAGTGGAATAATTCCTGCAGATTTGAACAGCACTTCCATTTCTGGAAATACATCCCAAGAAACCAAAGTTTACATCAGAACTCCATATGCTCAGGAATTAATTGAAATTTCTAGAGGTCCAGCCAATCAGTCACTTTCTTTTCAAGCCAATATTTTGCCAAGAAAGGATTGGTATTTAGTGGTTGATCAGCCATCATATGTAAGAAGTGTAACACATATTACTTCAGAAAATGCGACCAATATTCAAATTAATAGAAAAGAGGCAGGAATTATCATTCCAAAGTATGAATTACATAATGTAATAAATACTCCTACAGGATTTTGGCGAGGTGCAATATCAGAAACTGAACAAACTTTTGTGGTTTTTCCAGGGCAAGAAAACTGGAAAGCAGAGAATACAACTGTTTTAAAACAAAATAGTAGTATTTATAAAATGAATTTTGAAGGGACACAAATTTGGAGTCATGAAACAGGTTGGGAAGTTTGGGGTGGAGATATGACTTCTGATGGAAAATGGGTTTCTTATATTGTCAATCCTGCACCTGGCCCTAAAGAGCATAAAATGGTGATTTTAAATGGTGAAACTGGAAATGTTCATTGGGAAATAAAAACAACTGCTGATGAAGCTTATTCTGCAACTGGACGCATTCTTGAATCTGTTGCTATTGAGTTGTCTGATGACGGAACTTTTGTTGCTTTTGGAACTTCTGCTGGTGGTCAAGTTACTATAGCAAATATTCAAAACAAGGAAATTTTATGGTCTTTTCCCGATGAAACGTATCCATATACAACTGGATTTGGTCAAGTTCGTGAAATGAGATTTTCGGACGACAATCAATATCTTTACATTGGTTCTGGAGATAGTTATCTCTTTAAATTACGTCTTTCAGATAAGAAAATCTTATGGAAAACATACATTGCAGCTTGGCCTTTTGTGAATGGTATGAATTTTAGTCCAGATAAAAAATATATTTATACAGGCACAAAAGCTTATGAACTATCAAAAATAGATGCAGCAACTGGTGAACTCATTTGGCAAATAGAACCTCAAAAATTTGATGCTGAAGTTTCACGAGATGGAAAATATGTAGCAACATTTGGAGGTCTTTTATTCGAGACTGAAACAGGACAATTTTTAGGTTCTGGCAAAGACAGAACGCATGTGCTTAATGGTGAAAAGTTCACAATTGGAGTAAATAAAGAAATCACAACCTATGATTTTGGTGGAAAAGTTTGGAATGTGAGTGAACAATCTGGAATAGGTGATTGTGCAGGTTGTCAAGTTCAGTGGTCTTATCTTAGTCTTGATGAGCAATATGTTATTGTCTCTGCACGCGATATGACTGAAAGTTTTCCAACTCCAGGTCCTGGAATTGCTATTTATAAAAGAGTAGCAGGTACAAATCTTTCAGTAGATGATGAATTAAATAGATTGCCAAAACAAATCGAATTAAAACAAAATTATCCAAATCCATTCAATTCAAAAACAGCTATTGATTTTTCACTTCCTTTTGATGCTGAAGTTAAAATTGAAGTATTTTCATTATTAGGTCAATCAGTATCTGTGATTTTAAATGAAAAAAGAAACGCTGGATTACACACTATAGAATTTGATGCTGCTGGCTTGGCAACAGGAATGTATATTTATAGATTAACTACTCCAACATTTTCTATTTCAAAAAAGATGAATTTACTGAAATAGATATGGATAAACGTGATATTGCTTAAACTATTTATCATACGTCATATCCAAAACGGAAACTTAAAAGTTTCCGTTTTTTTTTGTTGAATAAATTGTATTTTTGAGGTATGAAACTACTAATAATCAACGGGCCAAATTTGAATCTCTTAGGGAAAAGAGAGCCAACAATTTATGGCAATGAAACTTTTGAAATGTATTTTGATACCTTGAAACAAAAATTTCAACACCTAGAATTGCATTATTTTCAATCAAATATCGAAGGTGAAATTATTGATAAACTCCACGAAGTTGGGTTTGATTTTGATGGAATTATTTTAAATGCAGCAGCTTATACGCATACTTCTGTTGGCATTGGTGATGCCGTTAAAGCCATTCAAACGCCTGTTGTTGAAGTACATATTTCCAATATTCACGCACGTGAGGAATTTCGTCATCACAGTTTTATTGCGCCAAATGCGAAAGGAATTATTGTAGGTTTTGGTCTAAAAGGATATGAATTGGCGATTCAAAGTTTTGTATAAAACGAATCGATTTCAAAAATCATTTTTATATCTGCACGATTGTAATGTGCGTTTGTTTCCAAAGGAACTTCTTTAAACCCAATTTTTTCGTACAAAGTTATTGCAGGAATCAATTTTCGATTGGAATATAAAGTAATGCTTTCCCAACCTTGATTTTTTCCAAAATCTAAGCAATATTTCACAAGCATTTCTCCAATTTTTTGACCTCTAAAATTAGGTTTTACAGCCATTTTACTCAATTCAAAAAAATCTTTTTGATTGATGATTGAAACAACTCCCACAATTTCATTTTGGTATTTTGCTAAGAAAATAAATCCACCTTTGTCTAAAATATATTCTTTTGGATGACTCAAAACTTGCTCATCATAAGGTTCTATATAAAAATAATTGCGAAGCCATTCTGCATTCAATTCGTAAAAATCTTTTGAATATTGATTTTCAAAAGGGATAATTTCAATTTCCGTTTGCACATTGTTCATGGCATATTCTATAATTCGTTCTTTTGGATGAAAAGGTTTAATATCATTCAAGCCTAACTTTTCAATGGCAATCTTTATTTTTTCATCTTCAGCAATTGAAGTTGATCTATTTTCTAGGGTCAAGAAAAAATCAGCTGCAGCTATCATTGCTTGTAAAGGCATCAAACCAATCAATTCTGAACCTGTGATTTTTACGCCAATTTCATCCCCAATTTTAGTAGCTTCATCAAAAACTTGATGCATGGAATTGAGTTGAAAATTTGTCAAATTACAAGAAACTTGCGCAATTCCAAAATCTTCTAAAAACCAACCAATGGCTTTCACAGCTTTTAATTTCCCAGGAATTCTGACAGTTTCACCATTTTCATGTGTTACCAAACTTCCTGATTCTCTTATTTTAGAAGCAATTTGATTGGCTAATTTGACTGATGTTGAATTCAAATTTAGATTGTAAGCTATCAAAAAATTGCGAGCACCAATGGCAGTAATTCCTGATTTTCGAATTTGTTCATTGTATTTTTTGGGGCCAAAATCGAGTTGCCAATTGTTTTTTTTGATTTTTTCTTGCAATCCTTCGTATTCTCCTGAACGAATGGACGCTAAGTTTTTTTTCTGTTCTTCTATGGAAGCAAATTCATAAAAATAGCCAGAAATCCCCAACTCTTTTCCTACTTTTTCACCCAATTTATGCGCATATTTAACGGTTTCTTCCATTGAAATATTGGCAATAGGAATTAAAGGACATACATCTGTAGCACCAAATCTTGGATGTGTTCCTTTTTGAATGCTCATATCAATCAATTCTGATGCTTTTTTGATGAGTAAAAATGCTGCTTCCACCACATTTTCTGGTTCACCAACAAACGTAAATACTGTTCTATTAGCCGCATTTCCAGAATCAATATTGAGTAATTGAACTCCTTTCACAGACTTTACAACATGGGCAATTTCTTGAATTTTTTCAAGATCATTTCCTTCGCTAATATTGGGAACACACTCAATAAGTTGCTTGTTTTTCATCAAAAAAAGATTTCAGAATTAATTGTAACGGTTTTTTCTAGCTAAAAACCAAAACCTTACTGCAAATAATAGGAGTAAAGGAATTACTGCTATTGGAAATTCTTGAATTTTTAACAACCAAAAAATGGGAATTAGGCTTAAAAAAAGCAGTAATAATAACGCATATTTTGAAATCCATTTTGGTGGATGTTGTTTTAAAAGTAAAAATGCAATCAAAAAGTTAGGAGCAAAAGCCCATAAAAAGTTGAAATTGTTGGGTGTTGTTGAATGATTGGTAAAAAACCATAAAAACACAATCAGTAATCCAATAATTCCTGAGAAAAAGAAAATGGTAAAATCGAGCAATTTGGTTCTTTTATTCTTTTGAACATCTCTAAAAGTGATGAAAATTCCGAAAATTGAAAAAAGTAAGAAAATCAACAATGGACTAAAAATGGATTTTTTTGGTGTAATTTCTTCAAAATTCAGCAATATATCTTCTCTTTTTACCAAATTTTCTGATTTTGAATCTATCTTAATAGTACTATTTTTAAAGATTGCATATACATATTTTGGCAAATACATAGTTCCTTCAGCTGTAGCTTTTTGGTCTAATTTGCTTCCTAAAGCCACATTGATTCCAAAACTTCCCCAAGAATTCCAAGGAATTTCTTGATTCATTAATTGTCTGAAAGATTGATTTTTTGGAAGATGTTCATCATTAAAAACAAGCTTTTTATTTAAAATAGTCTTAGTAATATCTCCCAATTTTGTAGCGCAATTGTCAAAATACGGATCGTATAAATAATTGCTATTTTGAGGAAGTGCATTGATTTCTAGAAACTTAAAAAATGCTTGTTTTTCATCTTGATTCAAATTCAACACTTGCTGTTTTACCCAACGTTTATCTTGCTGATACGAAGCTAAAAAATAATCAAAAGGATATCTTCCTAAACTGTATAATAATTTTCCTTTGACAAAATTTGAATAAAAATTTGGTTGATTGAAATCAAACATTCCATAATTGTAAATCAAATCCAATTGCAACATGGGATCTTTTACTCTGATGGCTGAATGCCCAAAAGCTTCGTACAATTCCGTTCCTGGACCTGCAGTAACAATGCTAATTTCGGAATATACAGAAAGTTGTACTTGTCCTTGTAATGATTTGAAAATCAGTAAAAAAAATAGGAGGAAAGCGTATTTTTTTATCATAGAAATTATCTTCTAAAAAAGCTATAATCAAACGTGATAGAGAAAATATTCGAAAATAATGCATTTCCAACACTGCCAATATTTGTCAATGCATAATCTACTTGAATGCCTTTGTATATGAATCCCAATCCAAAATTTGGTTGCATAGACAATGATTTTGAGTTATCAAATTCGGTTGTATTTTGAAAATTTCCAATACCCAATCGTAAAAAAGCAATGCGTTCGTAATCCAATTGAAAGCCGATTGCAGGATCAATACTTGCAAAATCTGTGGAAATAACATCATTTGTTTTGGCAAAACGTATGTTCAAATCCACTTCTGATAACAAATTAAAAAATCGCCCAATTCGGAAATTTTTAGCAACACCTATTTGCACTTTTGGTTTGGTAATTTCAGTAGTTTCTGGCAATTCTTGATTTTGCCCAGGAATTGCATTTTTGATTTTTTCAAACTCAGTTTCATTGATACTCCAACTATTAAAAGTGGTGGTAATATCGCGAACCATCAGCCCAAAATGCCAATCATTTCGTTCAAATTGGATTCCAGCATCAAAACCAAAACCCCAAGAAGTAGCAAATTCACCAATAATTCTGCGAACAACTTTGGCATTGACACCAAATTTTACATCTTTAAAAATCAAATCTCTAGCATACGCAACATTGAAAGCATAATCAGCAGCAGAAAATAGACTCACTCTGTTAAAATCAATATTTCCATCACCATCAATCAACTCAGTTGTGTTTAAAATATCATCCACACCAAATCGAATTACAGAAAAACCCAAAGCGCTTTTTTGATCAATTGGCATGGCAAAAGCCGCATAATTGTAATTGGCAATTCCTGCAAAATAAGAAGCATGCATTAACGAACCTTGATAGTCTTCAATGCCTGCCAAACCAGCTGGATTCCAATACATTGCGTTTACATTATTCGTAGTTGCCACCACAGCTTTGCTCATTCCTAAAGCAGCAGCATCCACACCAATTGTTAAAAATTCGTTGGAATAATTTCTAAAAGCTTGTGCCTTTAGAAGTATTGGAAATAGCATTGAAAGAAGTAAAATTTTATATTTCAAGGACATCAAAAATTGAATAACAAATATCTAAAAACCTAGTAAAATAACAGTCGATTTTGAGAGATATTGTTTACAAAATCGGAATTTGAATATTTTCTTTGATAAAACGTGCAATTCGATCTTCCAACCACATGTTTTCATATGCTTTAAAAGAGTTTATAAAACCAACATGACCACCATATTTTGGAGTTTCTAAGTGAAAAAAAGGTGAATGATGAGCTTCTTCAAAAGGAAAACATTCTTTTGATAAAAAAGTATCGTCTTTTGCATTGATCAAAAGTGTTGGTTTTTTGATTGCTAAAATATATGGTTTTGAACTCGCTTTTTCCCAATAATCTTCTGGACTTTCAAAGCCAAAAACAGGTACTGTATATAAATGCTCTAAATGTTTGAATTTGGTTGCTTTGAATAATTTGTCTTTATCCAACTGAAATTCAGGAAATTTGTATGCTTTTTCCAAAACCTTGGTTTTCATGGTTTTAAAAAAAACTTCGAGATAGAGTTTGTTCTTTATTTTGTCCATTTCCTTTTCAGCACTGGCAATGTCAATTGGTACAGAAACTGCAATTCCACCTTTGATTGTTGGTGAAATTTCATCACTTTTTTCGCCCAAGTATTTTAATGTTAGATTTCCTCCCAAACTAAAACCAATAATTATGATGTTTTTATAATCATAATTGTCTAATAAATGATTTACGACAAAATCAACATCTTCTGATTTTCCACTGTGATAGGTTGATAAAAGTAAATTATCTTCGCCACTGCAACTGCGTAAATTGAAACAAACAGTATCTAATTCTTTAGCATTCAAATGATTGGTTGTTGAAGTCATGTATTTGGAATCTGAACTTCCTTCCAAACCATGAATTAAAACAGCTAAGCTATCTGAACCAACGAATGAAAAATCCAAATCAATAAAATCATCATCCCAAGTGGTGATTCTTTTTCGAGAATACTTGGCAATATCTTTCATGAACAATGGTCTATACATCGTATTGAAATGACTGTTTCTGAAAGGAATAGTTGGTAAAAAATCGGATGTAAAGACGGGCATATGACGTATTTTTTACAAATATGAGAAAAAAATGATTGAAAACACAAAAGCACTTTCAATAGATTTCTTACTTTAGCCTATCAATACAATCAACTAACCAATGAAAATCAAAAGTTATATTCCAAATTTATTAACATTAGCCAATCTTTTTTGTGGTGCAGTTGCAGCAATGTATGCTGTAAAAGGATTTTATGAAATGACTGCAATTTTTGTTGCAATCGGAATTCTTTTTGATTTTTTAGATGGATTTGTAGCGCGCATTTTAGGAGTTAGTGGTGAACTTGGGAAACAATTAGATTCATTGGCAGATGTTGTTACAAGTGGAGTTGTACCTGGATTATTGATGTTTTTTTTGATCAAAACCAATGTTATCAATGGTCCAAATGTAGAAATGGAAATTTCTTTTGGACAATTTGAACCGAAATTTGGATTGTTACCTTATGTCGCATTTTTAGTAACACTTGCAGCTGCATATCGTTTGGCAAAGTTTAATATAGACACCAGACAAACAGATTCATTTATTGGTTTGCCAACACCAGCCATGAGTTTATTTGTGATTTCATTACCCTTAATTTATCAAACTACGGATATTGAAATGGTGAAAACGTTGCTATTAAATAATAATTTTTTAATAGGAATTACAGTAGTCTTAAGTTTTTTAATGAATGCAGAAATTCCGCTTTTTTCTCTAAAATTTAAAAACTTTTCTTTGAAAAAGAACCTAGTGAAATATGTGTTTCTTGCAGTTTCAGGAGCAATGATTGTTTTGTTGAAATATATGGCAATTCCGATGATAATTACTTTTTATGTAGTTTTATCAATGGTAAATAATTTGTTTAAAAAAGCTTAAAGGACTTTTTTCTTTTTGAGTTCAAAATCTTTGCCAAGATACACTTTACGCACCATTTCATCTGCAGCCAATTCTTCAGGAGTTCCTTCTTTTAGGATGCTACCATTATACATCAAATAAGTTTTGTCAGTAATTGCTAAGGTTGCTTGCACATCATGATCTGTAATTAAAATTCCGATATTTCGATCTTTTAAATGTGCTACAATATTTTGAATGTCTTCAACAGCAATTGGATCAACACCTGCAAAAGGTTCATCTAACAAAATAAAATTTGGATCAGAAGCCAAACAACGAGCAATTTCTGTTCTTCGTCTTTCACCACCAGATAATAAATCTCCACGATTTTTTCGAACGTGGCCAATGTGAAATTCTTCAATTAAAGATTCTAGTTTCTTTTTTTGATCTGATTTAGAAAGTTTGGTGAATTGCAATACAGACATGATATTGTCTTCCACAGAAAGTTTTCTAAAAACAGAAGCTTCTTGTGCCAAATATCCAATGCCTTTTTGAGCACGTCTGTACATGGCATCATTGGTTATTTCTTCATCATTCAAATAAATATGACCTTCATTGGGTTTGATCATACCCACAATCATGTAAAAACAAGTTGTTTTTCCAGCACCATTTGGTCCCAATAAACCTATGATTTCTCCTTGTTTTACCTCCAAAGAAATTCCTTGAACTACTTTTCTGCTTCCGTAAATTTTTTGGATGTTTTCAGCTCTTAAAATCATTTTTTGAAAACTAGGTTAACTATTATTTGAATTATAAAGTAAATGTACCAATTTTGATTTTTTGTGAATCTTAATTTGCTCTTAAAAATAGAAAATCAATTAATTCTCACTTTCTAAAGCCTCCCAAAATTCGACAGCTCTTCGCAAATGCGGAATCACAATGGTACCTCCAACCAACGTTGCAATAGACATGGTTTCCATCATTTCTTCTTTTGTAACGCCATTTTTATACGCTGTTTCTAGGTGATAGGCAATGCAATCATCGCATCGTAAAACAGCTGATGCCACCAAACCTAATAATTCTTTGGTTTTGACTGATAAATGGCCTTCAGTATACGTATTGGTATCTAAATTGAAAATTCTTTTGATAACTTTATTATCAGTTGCCAGAATTTTCTCATTCATTTTTTGACGATACTCGTTAAACTCTTGAACTTTTTTGTGCATTTTTTTCTTGATTTTTAATAACTCTAAGTGAAACTAAAATTCCAATTTCATACAAAATCATAATTGGAATGGTAACAATAATTTGACTAGCAATATCTGGAGGCGTTATGATTGCAGCAACAATCAATACAACAACTAAAGAATGTTTTCTGTATTTTCTTAAAAATTGAGGTGTTAAAAGTCCAATTTTTGTCAAAAAATAAATAACAACTGGCAATTCAAAAATGATAGAAACGCCAATTAATAAATTGGTTACCAAGCTTATATGAGATTGTAACGTAAAGCTATTGACAATATTATCAGAAATTTGAAAGTTGTATAAAAAGTGAACTGAGATAGGTGCAATTACATAAAAACTAAACCAAACACCAATGAAAAATAGGAGTGAAGCAATAAAAATAAATCCTCTAGAACTTTTAATTTCTTTTTCTGTCAATCCTGGAGAAACAAATCGCCATATTTCCCATAATAAATAAGGAAACGCCACAATGACTCCTAAAATAATGGAAGACCAAAGTGAATTCATTAATTGTGATGTAACTTCGATACTTTGCAATTTTTTATCTGAAAAAGAAACATGGCAAAAATCACTATCTAATCCAAAGAAATTAAAAAAGTCACAAAAAACTTGGTAGGTAATAAAATCCGATTGAATATGAGCTAATAAAAAATAGTCATACACTTGCTCAGAATATACAAAAAAACCAACTGCCAAAATAATTACTACAACTGCACTTCTTACTAAATGCCATCTTAATTCTTCTAAATGTCCTAAAAAAGACATTTCTTTTTGTTGTGCTGCCATTAAAAAATTCCTTCTTTGATTAGATCGTGTAAATGTACAACTCCTATATAATTATCATCGTGATTTGTTACTAATATTTGAGTAATACTATTTGTTTCCATTCGGTCTAGAGCTTCAATTGCCATAGCATCTTCTTGAATGGTTTTTGGATTTTTACTCATAATATCTTTCGCAGTCAAATGATTGATTTCTGTTGATTTTGTAAGCATTCGTCTAATATCACCATCTGTGATAATTCCAAGAATTTTCGAATTTTCAACAACAGCAGTTACTCCCAATCTTTTTTCCGAAATTTCTACAATCACTTTTACAATGGAATCATTTTCAGTTACTTGAGGCATTTCGTTGTTGACAATCAAATCAGAAACACGCAAATACAAACGCTTTCCTAAAGCGCCTCCTGGATGGTATTTTGCAAAATCCGAACTTGAAAATTCTTTCAATTCTAACAAGCAAACTGCCAAAGCATCACCCATCACTAATTGAGCTGTGGTGCTTGTTGTAGGCGCTAAATTGTTTGGACAAGCTTCTTTTTCAACAAAAGTATTCAGGGTAAAATCAGCATTTTTTCCTAAAAAAGAATCCATATTTCCTGTGATGGCAATGATTTTATTTCCATAGTTTTTGATCAAAGGAAGCAGTACTTTAATTTCTGGAGTGTTGCCACTTTTTGAAATGCAAATGACAACATCGTCTTGCAAAACGTTTCCTAAATCGCCATGAATAGCATCAGCAGCGTGCATAAAAACAGCAGGAGTTCCTGTAGAATTGAATGTAGCCACGATTTTTGTAGCAATATTGGCACTTTTTCCAATACCGGTAACTATTACTCTTCCTTTGGAATTGTAAATAAATTTTACAGCATTTTCAAAATTTGTATCAATAAAATTTGCTAAATTAGCAATAGCATTGCTTTCAGTTAGAATGGTATTTTTTGCAGTAGCAATAATGGTAGAAAAATCTTTCAAAAGTTATTTTTTTATCTAATTAAAAAATGTTATATCTTTATATATTAGTAACAGGCAAATTTACTATAAAATAAGTTACTTCAAAAAATATAATAATAGGATTCCGTTTTTGAACGAATATTAAAAAAGAAAATTTAGAAATATGGATTTATACAGTCCTCTTAAAAAGTATTTTGGATTCAATAAGTTTAAAGGATTACAAGAAAAAGTAATTGAAAGTATTGTAAACAACGAAAATACGTTCGTCATCATGCCTACAGGTGGTGGAAAATCATTGTGTTATCAGCTACCCGCATTGATGAAAGAAGGAACAGCCATTGTGGTTTCGCCATTAATTGCCTTGATGAAAAATCAAGTGGATGCCATAAGAGGAATCTCTGAACACAATGGAGTTGCACATGTATTAAATTCTTCCTTGAACAAAACGGAAATAAATCAGGTTAAAAAAGATATTGTAAACGGAATTACGAAACTATTATATGTTGCTCCAGAATCGCTGATAAAAGAGGAATATATGACTTTTTTACAATCGCAAAAAATATCTTTTGTTGCGATAGATGAAGCACATTGTATCTCGGAATGGGGTCATGATTTTCGACCTGAATATCGAAATTTAAAAAATATTATAAAAACTATTGATAATGTTCCTGTGATTTGTTTGACAGCAACTGCTACTGAAAAAGTGCAAGAAGACATTCTGAAAACACTTGGAATTACAGATGCCAATTGTTTTAAAGCCTCTTTTAACAGACCCAATTTGTTTTATGAAGTGCGTCCAAAAACGAAAGAAGTGGAAAAAGACATCATTCGTTTTGTGAAACAACGTCAAGGAAAATCAGGAATTATTTATTGTTTGAGTAGAAAAAAAGTAGAAGAAATTGCTCAAATATTACAAGTAAATGGTATCAAAGCAGTTCCATATCATGCAGGTTTGGATGCAAAAACAAGGGTAAAACATCAAGATATGTTTTTGATGGAAGATTGTGATGTGGTGGTTGCAACGATTGCTTTTGGAATGGGAATTGACAAACCCGATGTTCGTTACGTAATTCATCATGACATTCCAAAATCATTGGAAAGCTATTATCAAGAAACGGGTAGAGCAGGACGTGATGATGGAGAAGGCTATTGTTTGGCGTTTTATTCTTATAAAGATATTGAAAAGCTCGAAAAATTCATGTCGAGCAAACCAGTTGCAGAACAAGAAATTGGGCATGCATTGCTGCAGGAAGTGGTTGGTTATGCAGAAACTTCTATGAATAGACGAAAATATTTGTTGCATTATTTTGGAGAAGATTTTGACGAAATCAATGGTGATGGAGCAGATATGGACGACAATTCCCGCAATCCAAAGAAAAAACACGAAGCGAAAGAGGATGTTGTCAAATTGTTGAAAGTTGTCAAAGAATCCTTACAACAATACAAAGCCAAAGAGATTGTAAATATCATGATTGGTAAAGAAAATGCGTTGTTGACCTCTCATAGAACACATTTGCAATCCTATTTTGGTATTGGAAAAGACAAACCAGCAGCGTATTGGATGGCTTTAGTGCGTCAGGTTTTGGTAGTTCATTTTATTAAAAAAGAAATTGAGCAATATGGGGTCATCAAAATGGAGAGTGAAGGAGAAGCCTTTTTGAAAAAACCAACGTCGTTTATGATGACGGAAGACCATTCGTATAGTGAAGAAGATGACAATACGATTATCGCAAATGCGAAATCTTCAGGAGGTTCTGCTGACGAAGTTTTGGTGAGACAGCTGAAAGATTTGCGTAAAAAAGTAGCAATGAAATTGGGAATTCCGCCTTTTGCCATTTTTCAAGATCCTTCTTTGGAAGACATGGCATTGAAATATCCTATCAATTTAGACGAATTGTCAAAAGTGCATGGAGTAGGAGAAGGCAAGGCAAAAAAATTCGGAAAAGATTTTGTGCAGTTTATTGCGGATTATGTGGAAGAGAATGACATTTTACGACCTGATGATTTGATTGTAAAAAGTACAGGTGTCAACTCAGGATTGAAATTATACATCATTCAAAATACGGATAGAAAACTACCTTTAGAAGATATTGCAGATTCTAAAGGATTAGAAATGAGTGAACTGATTAAAGAAATGGAAGCCATTATTTATTCAGGAACGAAGTTGAATATTGATTATGCTGTAGATGATTTGCTAGATGAAGATCAGCAAGAAGAAATTCATGATTATTTCATGGAAGCAAAAACAGACAAAATTCAAGATGCTTTAGACGAATTTGATGGTGAATATGATGAAGACGAATTGCGATTGATGCGGATTAAATTTATCAACGAAGTTGGGAATTAAATATAAAAAAAAGTGGCGAGAGCCACTTTTTTTTATATTTAATTATTTTAAAAAAAACTAAACCGTCACAAAAGTCAATACAATCCCCAAAATAATGGCAATAAACTTTTTGAAGTTAAAACTATGATTTTCAGAGCCTTCAAATAAAATAATAGTAGAAATATGTAGAAAAACACCAATGATGATTGCTGTAATTTCTCTGTTGTAAATACTAAAAAAATCAATTTTATCTGCTACTAAAACCCCCAAAGGACTCATCAACCCAAAAACCAATAGAAAGAATGCAATTGTTTTTTTAGAGAAATTGGCATGGATTAAATAGGTGGTCAATACAATCGCTATCGGAATTTTGTGCACTACAATTCCCCAAAGCAAACTTTCGTTGGTATGTTCTATGGGTAAACCCTCTGAAAAAGCATGAATACACAAACTGATAAATAGCAATACTGGAAATTTATGTTCGTGTCCATGCAAATGGATATGTCCATGTTCAGCACCTTTTGAAAAAGATTCTAAAACGGATTGCATCACAATTCCAATCAAAATCAACAGTCCCATTTTTTTCGATTCTTGGTCTCCTGTAAAAACTTCGGGCATCAAATGCAATATGGTAATTGACAACAAATACGAACCACTAAACGCCAATAGCAATCGTACTACTTTTTTGGGTAATTGAATAAAAATCACCAAAGACGCCCCTAATAGAACAGCTAGGAGTAAAAAAATATAGGTCATTGTGCTATTAAAATTAATCTTTTTGAATAGTTTTCATCAAACGGATGTAGCTGATAATCTCCAAAAACATGTTTCAAATTCAATCCTACTTTTTCAAAGAATGCAGTCATTTTTTGCAAATCTAAATATTTTACGCTCTCCGTAAACTGATGATGTTCGCCATCAGCAAAAAAAGAAATGTGTTTTAGGATAAATCCATCTTCAATTTTTCTTTGAATGTGAAAGGTAATTCCGTCTACCATTTTAGTTTCTGATGCCACCAAAGTGTCTTTTACAAAAGAAGCATTCAAAAAATCAAAGACAAAATATCCGTTTTCTTTCAAACAATTTTTGATGTTTTGTAAGACCAAAATATCTTCTGAATCTTCTTCAAAATATCCAAAACTAGTGAATAAATTGAATACGGCATCGTATTGTAAATCAAAGGGTTCTCTCATATCTTGAATGATAAATTTCAAGCTGGAATTCTCAAATTTTTTGGCAAATTGAATGCTATTTTCAGACAAATCGGCTCCAATAACTTTGTAGCCTAATGAATTTAAAAATACAGAATGACGTCCTTTTCCACAGGGTAAATCCAACAATAATGCATTTTCTGAAAGTGGTAAAAATGCTGTAATATTTCTAATAAACTGCTGCGCTTCCAAATCATTTCTGTCCTTATACAAAATATGATAATAGGGCGTATTAAACCAGTCTGTAAACCAATCTTTTGTTCTCATATGTTTTTTGGTTGTGTAAAAGTAACCAAATCTTAGGTTAGAAAAAATGAATTTGTGTTTTTCTGAAATTTCGACGCTAGAAAATGTATTTTTGTATCGAAATTTAGCAATATGAATACTGATTTTAAAATGGTGGCTACAACAATTTTCGGTTTGGAAACTGTGTTGGCTGATGAATTACGAAATTTGGGCGCACAAGATGTTGAGCAGGGCATAAGAAGTGTTTCTTTTAAGGGTGATACCGGTTTTATGTACAAAGCAAATATTGCTTTAAGGACTGCAATCCGTATTTTAAAGCCAATCAAAGTCACTAAAATTTATGATGAAGAGGATTTGTATGATGCCATAAAAAAAATAAAATGGGATACCTATTTGAATGTGGATGGCAGTTTCTCTATTGGAGCAGTAGTCAATTCACCCAATTTCACGAACAATTCTCATTACATCGCATTAAAATCAAAAGATGCTATTGCTGATTATTTTCGCGATAAATATCAAAAACGTCCTGATGTAGATTTGGATTATCCTGATTTAAAAATTCATGTGCATATTCAAAAAGATTTGTTAACTGTTTCTTTGGATTCTTCTGGAGATTCTTTGCATAAAAGAGGGTATAGGACAGCTACCAATATTGCGCCCATCAACGAAGTTTTGGCTGCAGGTATGGTGTTGTTATCAGGTTATACTGGTGATGAAAATTTTATTGACCCCATGTGTGGTTCAGGAACCATTTTGATTGAAGCTGCTATGATTGCCAATAATATTCCTGCAAACATCAATCGAAAACATTTTGCGTTTGAAAACTGGAAAGAGTATGATGAGGATTTGTATTTTACAATTCAAGATTCTTTATTGAAAAAAATTCGCAGTTCTCACTTTAAAATTATGGGATTTGACAAAGCGCCTTCTGCCATTGTTAAAGCGAAACAAAATATCATTTCCGCCAATTTAGAGGAATTTATTGGAGTACATCACGTGAATTTTTTCAATTCTAAAAAGGAAGTTTTTGGCAATACAACCATTTTGTTCAATCCTCCTTATGGCGAACGTTTAAATGTGGAACTTGCTGAGTTTTACAAGAAAATAGGGGATACTTTAAAACACAATTATCCTGGCTCCACAGCTTGGTTGATCACTTCAAACGTTGATGCGCTGAAACATGTTGGTTTGAAAACTTCCCGCAGAATTCCATTAAAAAACGGAGATTTGGATTGTAAGTTTGTACGGTACGATTTGTACGAAGGTTCTAAAAAAGCGTCCAAAAACAATTTAGACGCCCTTAAGAATATCAATGAAGATTGATGGTTTTTCAAACATTGGAAAATAGCCACAATCGGCTATCAAATGTGTTTTTTCAACAGTCAAAAAATGGTTGATTCTTTCAGGAGTATCTATATCTCCTGAGGATTTGTCCATTCCCCAAATTATTTCAATTGGAGCATTCGTGTTTTTAATGGCATCTAGCCATCTGTTAGAGGATTGTAGAATTTCTACACCCCAATAATTGATAAAATTCAAAGTTTTCAGTCCGTCATTCAAAAGCAATAATTCCCAGGAAGTTTTCAAAGCTTCCTCCGAAATGGCATTGGCATCACAAAAATTCAAGCGAATGCATTTTTTAAACATTTCAAAAGAACTTACCATTTTCATAAAACCTGCATTGATATATTTTAAGATTTGTCCTTGTGCCTCCATATTGGGGCTCAATTCTACGGACAAACTCAAATTCAATAACCAAATTTTAGACACTTTTAAGTCACTAAATCCTGCGTTAATAATGGAGAGTATTTCACACAAAATACTCGCTCCAAAACCTTGCGCCATGATTGCAACTTCTTTGATATTATGCTCCTCAAGCAGCCTTAAAAGCATCTGCGCTTGTTCAATAAAAGAGAAATAAAAATTGGTTGGTTTGGAAGAAAACCCAAAACCAATCAAATCGGGTATCATTAAACGATATGATAGTTTTAATTCATCAATTACTTTATGGTAATCGAATGAACTCATGCCAAAACCATGAATTACTAAAACTACTTTGTCACCCACTACAGAATCGATGAATGATACCCTTTGATTAAACAATTTAATTGTTTGATGCTTGGCTTGCCAGTCAGAAATGTTCATTTGCTTCCTTTAGGCAGTTGCAAATTCATATTTATAGGAATGGTATGCAGTTTGATCTAGTTCTCTAAGAATCATCAGCAACCAATTGATAGGTTCTCTATCCAAAACAAAACAATGTTTGTTTTCAATAATTTCTATATTGTTGTGATGATCTGATGCAAGATTTAGCAATAAGTCTTTGATGTTTGCAAAATCGTCTTTTCGCCAAAATATTTTAACAGGAATGTTCGTTTCTTTCAAAGCGCTCATCCATCTATGCCAGTACAAATAGGTTTCTTCATTGTAGCAGCACAATACCAAGGCTTCTTTTTGATGCTCTAATTCATTGAATTTTTGCCAAATTCTATCAATTTTAGCCTTGTCTTCGTATTTTTTATTTTCAACAGAAAGTTCATAAAACAAGTTGTTCTTGTAATTCATCAAGATGTTCTTGTATTTTGCTAACTTTTTGTTTCTAATCAATGCTGTTATGGTATTCAAATCTGAATAAAAATCATTTTTCACACTATTACAAATCAACAATTTCTTGATGTTGAATGAAATCAAGTTGGCGTTTTTCTTATACAAAATTTCTTTTGCAATTTTAGAACCATATCCATCTGCCAATATTGAAAAACTTTTCAAATTGAGTTTTCTCCATAGCTCAATACAAACGTTTGCTTGATCCATCAGCGAGAAGCAATAAGTATCAGGCAAATCAGAAAATCCAAAACCAAAATGGTCATGAACAATCACTCTGTAATATTCGCTTAATGTTGGGAGAATTTTGTGGTAATCATAGGAGGTTGATGGGTATCCATTAATGATTACGATTGTTTCTTTAGATGAAGTTTCATCTGCTGTATCAATGACAAAAAGATCGTTGTTGTTAATACGAACGAATTTGCCATAACTTTTCCACTCTTGTGCAGTCATAATTTCGGGGGATTAATTAATAACTTGAAATGTTACTACAAATATATAATTTTATTTTAAAGATACGCAAGTGATTTGTTAGTTTTTTTTAAATTTAACGTTATGAATTCCTTATTTTGTTGTTGTATTGAAAATAGCCCTACTTTAATACTGTATTTTTATTAATGTATCTCTGAACCATATCATTCAGTTCTCAATATTATTATGAGAACAGTATTATGATAACCTAAATTTTAAGTAATTTTGAAATCAAAACAGCATTCCATTGAATTCACCTTACTTTATTGATGTTATTTTACCCATCCCAATTCAAAAGGCATTTACCTATTCAGTGACCCAAGATGAAGCTGGTTTTATCCAAAAAGGCATGCGAGTGGCTGTTTCTTTTGGAAACAATAACATGTATACAGGCTTGGTTTTAGACATTCATCAAAACGAACCTTTATTATATGAAGCCAAAGAAATTCATCAAATTTTAGACGAAACTCCCATCGTTTCTTCCAAGCAACTTTCGCATTGGCAGTGGATTGCTGAGTATTATATGTGTTCTTTGGGCGAGGTGTATAAAGCAGCTTTACCGTCAGCACTCTTGCTAGAAAGTGAAACTGTGGTGTTTAAAAACCAAGGATTTACAGATGAATCTATCCTAGAAGATGAAGAATTTTTGATTTTTGAAGCATTACAGCGCCAATCACAACTGACCATACATCAAGTTGCAGATATTTTGGGAAAGCAAAAAGTAATGCCCATCATCAACCAATTGATTAAAAAATCAGTCATTTATATAAAGGAGGAAATTTACGAACAATACCGACCCAAATTGGAGAAATATGTTCGTTTGCATTCGCAATTTGCTGATGATCATTCTTTGGAAAAATTACTTTCAGAGTTGTCAAACGCCAAAAAACAACATACAGCAGTATTGACATTTTTTCAATTGAATGCTGCCAAAAAAGCCATCAAAGCAAAAGATTTAGAGAAAAAAGCAGGTATTTCTAGCGCTGTTTTAAAAGCCTTGGTGGATAAAAATGTGTTTGAATTTTACCATTTGCAAGTTGACAGAATTACTTTCCAAGGAAACTCAAATCCTTTGAAACATCTTAATGAGTTTCAAGAGAAAGCCCTTTCGCAAATCCAAGAATCTTTCCTTGAAAAAGAGATTGTATTGTTTCATGGCATTACGAGCTCTGGAAAAACGGAAGTCTATGCCAAATTGATTGAAGCACAATTGCAGCAAGGAAAACAAGTCCTATTTTTATTGCCCGAAATTGCATTGACCGTTCAAATCATTTCGAGATTGGAACAGTATTTTGGCGATCAAATTTCGGTTTTCCATTCCAAATATTCCATCAACGAACGCGTGGAAGTGTGGTATCATGTGCTGGAAAACAAACCAAAAGCGCAAATTATTTTGGGGGCACGTTCCGCCATTTTTTTACCATTTTCCAATTTGGGATTGATTGTAGTGGATGAAGAACATGAATCGTCTTACAAACAATTTGAACCTTCTCCAAGATACAATGCACGAGATGCTGCCATGGTGTTGGCAAAAATGCATCAAGCAAAAATGGTTTTAGGCTCTGCAACTCCTTCTTTAGAAAGTTATTTCAATGCCACTCAGCATAAATATGGGTATGTATCTCTCAATAAGCGATTTGGAGAAGTGAAAATGCCCAAAATTGAGCTGATTGACTTGAAAGAAAAACAACGAAAAAAACAGCTAAATGGTCATTTTTCAGATACATTATTGAGCTACATTCAGCAGGCATTAGACCAAAAAGAACAGGTAATTCTGTTTCAAAACAGGCGTGGTTTTTCGCCTATTGTGGAATGTACTACGTGTGGATTTTCACCACAATGCCCCAACTGCGATGTGTCTTTAACCTATCATAAATTCAAGCACGAATTGCGCTGTCATTATTGCAGTTACCAACGTGCAATGCCCAATAATTGCGGTGCTTGTGGAAGCAGTACCATCGATACCAAAGGATTTGGAACAGAACAAATTGAGCTAGAATTAAAAGCCTTATTTCCTGATTTCAACATTGGGAGAATGGATTTAGATACCACTCGTGGCAAATTTGGATTTCAAAAAATCATTGGTGCTTTCGAAGCAAAAGAAATCGATATTTTGGTGGGCACTCAAATGCTCTCCAAAGGATTGGACTTTGACAACGTGTCTTTGGTGGGCATTTTGAATGCAGATGCCATGTTGAATTTTCCTGATTTTAGAGCCTATGAACGCGCATTTCAAATGATGGTGCAGGTTTCTGGAAGATCAGGAAGGGCTTTAAAACAAGGAAATGTTGTCATTCAAACTTTCAATCCTGAACATGCAATTTTACAACAAGTAGCCAATGCAAACTACGAAGCAATGTTTCGTGAGCAGCTGCAAGAACGTTCAAAATACAAATATCCTCCTTATTTCCGATTGATTAAAATCACCCTAAAGCACAAAGAATATTTGAAGGTTGATACAGGAATCAATTGGCTTTTCCAGGCATTACAAGGTGTTTTTGGAGAAAATGTGTTGGGACCTTCAACTCCTTCAGTGTCGCGAATCAGAAATCAGTATATCAAAAATTTGGTGATTAAAATTCCCCCAAAACAATCGCTTTCTGCCACCAAAAAACAGGTTCAAAAAATTAAAGACACCTTTGAAGCCGTTAAGGAATTCAGACCTATTCGTTTTGTGATTGATGTGGATGCGTATTGATAGTCGATTCTCGATGTTCGGTAATCGAAATCCGGTACCTGCATTTTTACAATTCCGTGCGTACCCAATTGCTATCGCCTACGTGTGCAACTGCCATTCCCTCAGTGCCCAATTACCAACTATTGTACTATTAATACCTTAAAAACACTAGTATTTATGACTTATAAATACTAGTATTATTGACTAAAATATACTAGAATATCTATCTATAAATACTACTATATTTATTTGATAATACTAGTATATTTTAGTCAAAAATAGTATTATATTTGGGTAGTCCTCACGGTACGCAGTGGCAACTGGGCACGTACGCAACTGCAATTGCGCAGGTAGGGAGTTGCAAAGAAACACGAACAACCATTTAAAAACACATTTATGGCATTACAATACCGAATTACCAAACGATCTAACAGCATAAACAACAACAGTGATTTGTATATCATGCAAGCCATTCATACAGGTAAAATGGATACCGACGAATTATCGGAAATAATAAGCAGTGAATCGAGTTTGTCTGAGGCAGACATCAAAGCTGTGTTGCTGTCATTAGGAAAAAAAATGCAGCTTTATTTGCAGCAAGGTAGGGTCATAGAGCTTGATGCTATAGGAACTTTTAAAATGAGTTTTCAATGCACAGCGGCAGACGATCCCAGCAAACTGAAATCACCTCAAAGCATTAAAAAGTTTCATATCAATTACCAACCTAGCAAAAAAATGAAACGCTTGCTAAAAAAAGGTGTCCCTGTTTTAAAAGAGGTATAGGGTATTACAGATTTTTGATACAGGATTTTTTGGCTATTTTTAAGTTTAAAGTTACTGGTATTGGTTTTATTTGTATTTTGGGAGCTCAATGGGCAACTTTGTTTTTTTATAAAAGTTACATAAAGTTGCGCATATAAACTAGTTGTGTGTAATTTGAGGAATGAGACAAACGATAACCAAAAGTGATAAAAATTTAAGAATTCTGAACAAATTAATTGTGAACGGATTCTATAATGGATATATCGGAACTGAAAAGTTTGAATTAATGCGGAATCGTTTTCCAAACAATCACAGACTAATCGGAATTGTGAATGACACAGGTAATTACGATTTGAAATTTGACTTTAAGTCACCAATGAATATTTTAGCGAAAGTTTTACTCGGACTCGGAATTCTGATTTCAATAATTTCGCTGATTAAAGGAAATTGGATTTTGCCGATTGTGTTTGTTGTTTTCGGACTGATATTGTTTGCGGATTTTAAGCTAAAAGAGAAAAAAGAAATAAATCTATTTACGGATAAACTATTGGAGTTCCATAAAACTGAATATGATTAAATTAAAAAACTAATGTTTTTAAGATTTGTAGTTGGTACTGATTCTCAATCACCAAGAGAGTTAACAGGCTTATTCACTGAAGTGGAATATTTAAGAAAAGAAGGACTTTTGTTAGATTATCAAGAAAATATGGTAGATAATATATTCGGATATTTCAACAACAATCTTCCTTGTCCACCTTATTCCGAGACAAATTGGTCAATCAATGCAATTTCTTGGTTTAGAGATTCTGCTACTGAATTTATAAATAAGATGTGGGATTTAAAAGCAATTTTGGAACAAAATGACATTAGCGTAAGAATTCTAAAAGTTGAAAAACCTGGAATGATATTATATGAAGATGAATTCCAAGTAGTAGCACAAGATAGAGTTCATTAAAAAAAACTACACACAACACAGTATAAAATTAATGGCTAGTTCTCGCCTACTTACGAAAATCCTCGCGGATTTTCTATCTGGTGTTTATTTGCTAAATTAGTTGCTTAACCACGCCACTAATCTTATACATAAACGTTGTGTGCCATTTGAACAAAAATGGAGAATATTAAACAAATAAAGTTCCAAAACAAAAAGAAGCCAACTGCTCAATTTGATATTTTGAAGTTGGAAAACCTTTTTAAGCGAAAAGATTTAGACCACTCTATTGAAGAATTTCACAAAGTCAATTTTTTTGCAATTATCCTAATCGAAAACGGAACAGGGTATCACACAATTGATTTTACGGAATATAAATGCTCTAAAGGGACAATCCTCACCATTAGAAAAGACCAAATACACAAGTTTTTTAGAAGTGATTCCATAAACGGTTCGCTCTTTCTTTTTACAGATGAGTTTTTAGTAAGCTATTTAGAAAAATCGGAGAACTTAAGAGTAATTCAATTATTCAATGATTTATTGAGTAGCCCAAAATTACAGTTATACCCAAATGACTTTTTAGAAATTCAACAAATAAAGCAACGCATAGAAAGCGAGTTCTTTGAAAAAAATGACAGTTACTCAATGCATATCATTAGAAGCGAATTGCATATTTTAACGACCAAGCTTTTAAGGATAAAATTAAACCACCAAAACCTTGACCTAGAGAGAAAGTATTTAAAAGAATTTATCGAATTTCAGAATTTAGTTGAAAGTAATGTTCACATTTATACCAAAGTAAAAGAGTATGCAAATAAATTAGGCGTTAGCACCAAAACGCTTAATACAATTACAAAAGAAATCGTCAACAAATCAGCAAAAGAATTTATTGATGATATTGCTGTAAGGCAGATTAAACGACTGCTTATCAATACAGAATTAAGCATTAAAGAAATAGCCTATAAGTCAGGGTTTGAAGAGACCACCAACTTTTATAAATACTTCAAAAGACATACGAAGTCTACACCAGAACAATTTCGTCTAGCTTATTAATTTTCCCATTTTTACAGTTATTTAGCGTTTTTGTATAGCTCAAACATTCAAGTTTAGAACCACCTTTGTATCATAATTTTAAAATCATAAAAATATGGCAAAAGGAATAACGATACTTGGAATACTCGTGCTTGCAATCACGATAATCAGTTGCAATTCAACTAAACATTCACAATCAAAAAAAGAAGTAAAAATGGAATTATCAAACAAAGAAAAAGTAGTAGCACTACTAAACAGTTTTAACACAGGAGACCAAACACCAATTTCTTACATTAATGCCGAAAAATATATTCAACACAATTTAGCTGTTGGTGATGGTTTAGCAGGTTTTGGCGAAGTAATGAAAAACGCACCTGAAGGTGGTTTTAAAGCTAATGTAGTAAGAGCATTTGAAGATGGAAATTATGTGTTTACACATACTGAATATGACTTTTTTGGACCAAAAGCAGGTTTTGATGTTTTTCGTTTTGAAGATGGAAAAATTGTAGAACATTGGGACAACCTAATTGAAGTCCAAAAACCTAACCCAAGCGGAAGAACCCAATTTGACGGAGCAACAGACATTACCGACAAGGAAAAAACAGAAAGTAATAAAAAAGTAGTTACTGACTTTATTGAAAAAGTATTATTGGGGCACGAAATGGACAAATTAACCACTTATATCAACCCTGAAAAATACTTACAACACAATCCTGCTGTTGCTGATGGTTTAGATGGATTTGGAGAAGCAATGAAATATTTTGCTGAAAACGGATTGGTTATGGAATACACCAAATTACACAAAGTATTAGGAGAAGGAAACTTTGTGCTTTCAATGAGCGAAGGGAAATTTGGTAAAGGTGAGCATACTGCATTTTACGATTTATTCAGACTTGAAGATGGGAAGATTGTTGAGCATTGGGACGTAATTCAAGCTATTCCACCACAATCAGAATGGAAAAATACCAACGGAAAATTCTAAATTGAAGGAATAAAAACGGCACACAACACAGTGTATAAGCAATAGCGGTTTAAGTGCAAACTTGAACCGTTTTTGCATTTTATTAAGTATCTTGCTTTCCGAAAATTTAGTGGAAATAAATCCGCTACTGCTCATACACAAAACCGTTGTAGCACATTTGAGAAAAACCTATGAACAAGATTTTGACATTACCATTTTTAATAATCATTTCGTTTCTGACTTTGGGGAATTCGACTGAATTAAAAACTCTGAATGAAAGTGAATACGAAAAAAACTTAAATACTGCATCTGAATTATATTTAGGGAAAAAGAAAATTCCTGAATCTATTTTAATAAAATTAGTTCCTGAAAACTATACTGAATTCGGATTATATTACGGAACAACTGGACCTGACCATAAAATGGGAAAAACGGACTTTTTCTATGATACTACTCGACTGATTTTTGAACAAGTGACTTCTGAAAAAAATTCTGATTTTTACTTGCCGAGTTTAAATCTTGCGAGTTTTGCAGATGGAGAATATGCAGAGGAATTTATTGAGTTTTTGGAATTAATAATAAATTCGGACAAAGAAAAGTTTTGCGAATCATTAAGTGGAATAAAATATAAAAATCGTAATCCGATTAAATATTATTCTGAATTAAATAAATGTGAATAAAAACGTGCTACAACACCGTATAAAATTAATGGCTAGTTCTCGTCTACTTACGAAAATCCTCGCGGATTTTCTATCTGGTGTTTATTTGCTAAATTAAGTGCTTAAACACGCCACTAATCTTATACATAAACGTTGGCAGTAATTTGACGCAACCAATTGGTGATTTCTGCATCTATTGAGTATAATATAAAAAAAGAATTATGAAAATAGGAAAAATTAGTTTGACAATTGTTTTAGGATTAGTACTACTTACAAGTTGTAATAGTGATGACGATAATAGCACAGAACAGGAATTTGAATCAACTGCTTTAATTTCTGGTTTTGATATGACTTTATGCGCTTGTTGTGGTGGTTGGATTATTGATATAGATGGAGAAGAATCTGAAAATCGTTTTTCTAAATTACCTCAAAATTCAGATATTGATTTGGAAACTCTAGAATTTCCAATTTCCGTTAAACTGAATTGGACTGAATCGAATGAATATTGTGGACAAGGTATTACTATTGAATCTCTTGAATTGATTGAATAAAAAACTACTGCCGTGTATAATTAATTGCTTAGTTTTAGCCAATTTACGAAAGTACTCACGTACTTTCTATCTGTGTTTTATTTACTAACTTTAGTTCTTAAAACACGCAACTAATCATACACAACAACGTTAGTGGCAAGCTTAACCGAACAAAACTCAAAAGGACAAATGACAGAGAATTTAAAAATTATTAAGACGACTGAACTAAACGAACAAGCAAAACAACAAGTGCTTGAATTATGGAATAACGAATACCCTGAAAAACTTTCATACAATAGTTTGATTGAATTTGACTATTATCTTCAAAACTTAAATAACCTTAGCCATTATTTATTGACAGGTATCATAGACATAATTTTAGGTTGTGTAAGCTTCCCTTAAATTCGATCCATTCAAAAATAGAATTTTTATTCATTTAATCTGTATTCAATTGGTGATTTATTTTTAAGTGATTTATGTGGTCTATTGTAATTGTAATCGTTTATCCACTCTTGACTTATATCT
>NZ_JADWOV010000305.1 GCF_015767435.1 Polaribacter sp. BAL334 | reverse complement strand
ATGGCAACAATCTGGTTTTCGGTAAATTGGGTTGTCTTCATAAGTTTTCGGCTTTAAATTTAATAATTTTTACTGAACGCGCTCCTGCGTCGCTTGTCGAATTCTATTTTTAAATGGCCGAATTTTGGGGAAGCTTACACATAGCCAGCATATTTTTCATAAATCACTTTTCCGTTTTGGATGATTGCAGTAGCAATGCCAGGGGCATTTTTTGGTACATCTTGAGTAGCAATGCTGTCAAGTAGTTTTATTTGTTTTGCCGTCAATGTATTTTGACCTAAAACTGAGGAGTAAATGAACACCGTAAAAAGGCATAGATATACTATTTTCATACTTAAATTTTTTATTGTTATGTTTTCGTTCACTTACATCTTTTTAAAAAAGAGTTCATATTCCAAATCAAAATCGTTCTTTATAGCATAATTGCCTAAATCTTGAAAATAGGAGGATGAATTGTATTTGATGTCAAACTTTGTTCTATCTAACTTCATTTTTCCTTTTACTAAATAGCCCTCTTTTAATTTTTTTAGATTTAATGTAATTTCAACTTGTTCCGTTTTTCCACGAATGGTTACTTCAACGATACATATAGTCTTCTTTTTTTCAATAAATTTCAACTGAGCGATTGGGTATTTACTGACAAAAAAGAAATCATTTTGTTTTAAGTGTCCCTCAAGCTCCTTGTTTTCATGCATTAGTGATGTCATGTCAACAGCTATTGTAAAATTACTAATTTCACCTTTCACTATGGATACATTACCTGATTGATAACGTAAGGTTCCTGATTGACTGTATCCTCCTGCTTCAGCATAGCCTGTCCATTGCAACCTAGAAGTTGAAACATCCAACATATAAGATTGTGCATTAACAATACCCATTTGAATCGTAAAAAAGGTCATTGCAAGTATGTATATATTCTTAGTCATTTTGTAAATCTGTTTCTGTTTCTATAATTCCAAATCCTTTATAAAGTTTGCCAGTAGCGTCTTTTGCAATAACGTACCACAGTGCATCACCACCATATAACTGGTCTCCATATCTATAATTTTTTTCATAAGTATAGCACATTCCTTTTTTTAAAATTCCTTGCAAGCAATTGAATTTTTCTATAAATGCTGCTTTAGAGAGCTGTATGTTTTCTTGCCAACCACTTGGACTATACCAAATAAAGGAACCTGCTTCAACAATTTCTAAATCTTGAGTTGGTGAACAAAATGTGGTACTGTGTTTCCAAACATATTTGGATGGATTATCGGGCTCTTTTGTGAGGGAAGGATAATTTGGGTTTGGGCTGTGATTTACAGTCAAGGTGTTGGAAATGAGCCTTAATTTAGCAGGTAATATGCGAGACTTATCAGTCCATGCATCTTGTGCATATATGGAAGAATGCAGTATCATAAAAAAGCATACTCCCTTTGCATACTTGAAATAATTGATAAAAGATTTCGGAAATTTTAATGTGTTGTTGTCCATATTTAGATTGTTTTAAATGATGGTACAAATATCACATAACAAGAAACGTTAAGCGTTGCAAAACATGTTTTGAGAAGACTTAATTCGTGTTTTGAGACTCATTTATGAATTCTGACGGACTTTTTCCTTCCATTTTTTTGAAAACTCTATTGAATGTAGCTTTTGAGTTGAAACCACAATCCAATGCCACTCCCAAAAGACTCATCTTTTTCATATCAACTTGATTGACAAGGAGTTTAAAGTGCATTACTCGAAAATGATTTACAAAATCGATAAATGATTGATGCAATCCTTGGTTGATAAGTTTGGAAGTTTCTCTGGGGGGAAGTTGCACATAATTTGCGAAATCCTTCAATGTCAATTCTGGTTGCAAAAACAATTGTTCATTGACCATTTTATCTTTTATGATGGCTAGTTGGCGCAATTCTGTGTCATTCAGGGCTATTTGTTGAGGTTGCTCTATCGTTTCAAATTCGTTATTTATCATCTTTAAATCTGATTGTAACAGACCTCCAACAGCAATTAAAATGATGATTACTCCCATCATTATAGAAGATAAAGGTGTGGAAGGATACAAATTCCATACTACCCTAGCAATTGTCTCAAAAAACCAAAAAAGTGAGACTAGAAAAAGAACCCAATGCAGTTGTCTTAACCATTGCAAAGTAATTTTATGAAGATTCGAATAATTGTTCTCAATTATAAATTTGTATTTCAAGAGATGTCTCCTGCTAAAATATATATAGGTCAATAATGATAAAAAACTTACTGCCAGTTCAATAACGTAGGTATAGGGTCTATGAATTTCTAACCAAAAATATAAACGAAACTGATAACTACTCAATTGTAAGAAAACATACAATGACCCTTGCAAGATAGCAGGTATAAAATGAATGAATTTTTCTTTTAGAGATAGTTTTTTGGTGTGTGTTATTTGCAATGTGTAACAATATAACAAAGGACCAAAAGCAAATGAGTAGTAAATGGGTAGAAAATATAAATTGGGATTTTTACCATAAATATCTGCTACTCCAAAAAAAGTATCAAGTAGCCACAAGGTTAACAAAAAAGCTAACAATGAGAGGTATTGGTTGGCTTTTTTATTGTCTCTTTTTATCAATAATAAAACCGATACAAACACCCCATTCGCAATTAAAAAAAATACTAAAACTGACGATATGTTGAAATCAATACTCACAATTTGCAAACACTTTAAGAATTACCTTGAATTGTAAAAGTATTGTTTTTTTGCTTGCATAATGAAGGCGCTTATTATGTTTTATAATAATTTTTGATACTTTGGTTTGATTGCTATCAATTAATTTAAAAAAAGCCCTGAAATGTTTTATAAATACTTGTAATGGCAATAAAACTTCAACACTCAAAAAACAAAAAACTAAACACCAAAAACTAAAAACTTACCACTAATCTCTTTTATTACAACAATTTTGCCATGGCAGTTTTAATGATGGCAATGTTTTTTTCGCTGTTGGATTTGTTGGCTTTTTGCTGATCTTGAATCATTCCTCGCATCAAGTTGATGACTACTTTGTCAAAATTGAATTGCTGATATTGTTTGCCTTTTACCACCATATCATCTACCACATTTTGAATGGCTGCTGTATTGTTGGTCTCCGAAATTTGCTTAAATGCTTTTTGAAACAACGCTTTGGTAGTATCATCGCCTGTTAAAAACATGCCTGCTAATACATTTTTTGCTACAAAAGGCAATTCTGTTTCGTCATTTTCTTCGATAAAAATTCGGGTCAATGGCGTGGCTAAAATCTGACGCACTTCATCAGGCAATTGTTTTGATTTGGCAATTGATGCGGGTTTATCCACATAATACATAGACACCAAGGCTTTGCCCAAAACGGCATACGACGCGCTTTCTAAAGCTTTTAAGAAAATAGGTTTCAATTCAGGGTCTGTCAATTTGCCTAGCGTGTGAATGGCTTCTGCTTGTACCAAAGTTTTAGGGTCGTTGTTTGCCATTTTCATGATTTTTTGAATGGCGTCTTTTTTAGCAAACTTGTTGATCAAATCGATTTGTTGCAAAGCCAAAATTCGGATTTTATAAGCATCATCATCCAAGGCATTTACAATGGCATCAAACGCGTTTTTATCTTCTTGTTTTTTGGCAACTTCTAGCAATGCTTCTCTTCGATGTTCAAAATTATCAGCTTTGCGCAATTGAAAAATATAATCACTCAACACCTTATTTTCCTTGATATCGCACAGCAACACTCCGTCTGCATTTACCTGAATCAAATTGGGTTGTGTTTGATACGGAAAGGTAAAAGAAGCATCTTTTCCCGAAACAAAAACCTGATGTCTTTTTCGGTTGTTACCTTCAAAAATATCAATAGCAAAAGGAAATTGAAAGGTTTCTGCTTGCAATTGCAATACGTTTACGGTAACTGTTTTGCGCAAGGTATTGTAATCATATGAAATCTCTAAACTAGGGTGACCTGCCCCAAAATACCATTGATTGAAAAACCAATTCAGGTCTTTTCCAGTGATTTTTTCGAAAATCAATCGCAATTGATGCACTTCTGCTGCTTGGTATTTGTACTCGGTTAAATAGGTTTTCAATCCTAAGAAAAAGGCTTCATCTCCCACATATTTTCTGAGCATGTGCAAAATGGCGCCACCTTTGTTATAGCTGATTTCATCAAACATTTCTTCCTTGTCAGCATAGTCAAAACGCACCAATTTTTTATCGGTATTTTGCCCTTGTTTATAGACCATTACTTGTTCATACAAATGCATTTCCGCATCTGTTTTTCCGTATTTGTGCTCACGCCACAGGTATTCACTGTAGTTTGCAAACGATTCATTGAGGGTTAAATTACTCCAACTTTCCGAGGTTACTAAATTGCCAAACCAGTGATGAAACAACTCGTGAGCAATCGTATTTTCGTGGATATTTTCATCAATCAATTGCCCAGGTTTTTGATAGGCTTGTTCGCCATGCACCACTGCAGTGGTATTTTCCATGGCACCAGAAACATAGTCTCTCACCACCATTTGACTGTATTTTACCCATGGATATGCCACCCCCAATTTGCTTTCGAAAAAACCAATCATCTCCGGAGTCAATCCAAAAATAGCTTTGGCATGAGGGGCATATTCTTTTTCTACATAATAATCAACAGCGATGTTTTTATAGGAATCTTTGATGATTTCAAATTCTCCAATTCCCATAAAAAACAAATACGGTGCATGTTTTTCATCCATTTTCCAATAATCAGTGCGCAAATTCCCTTTCTTAGTTTGTTGGATAAGTGTTCCGTTCGAAAGAGTTGCGTATTTTTCAGGAACAGTGATGTACAGCTCTTGTGTTGTTTTTTGATTGGGTGCATCAATTGTAGGAAACCAGCAGCTGCTTGCTTCTGTTTCGCCTTGAGTCCAAATTTGTGTAGGTTTGTCTTTGTTCAATCCATCAGCATTGATAAAGTACAAGCCTTTGGCATCTGTAATGGCAGCACTCCCCTTTTGATATACTTTTTCGGGTTGGGCTATATATTTGATATAGAGCGTAAATTCCTCGTCTTTTTGATAGGTTTTTGGCAATTGAATGGTCAATTTTAGTTGGTCATCATAGGTAAAAGTCAGTGGCTTTTGATTCATTTTTACTTCGTGAATCAACATGGCTTTGGCATCTAATGTGATGGATTTGCTGCTGTAAAAATGAGGTTTTGCAGTAATCCAAGCTTCACCATTCATGGTTTTGGCAGCAAAATTGAAATCGACATTCAGTTTGGTATGGACTAGATTGTGGACTTTTTCTCTTTCAGGTTGGTAAGTGGGATCTTGCGCAAAAATCAATTGTTGCAAAAAGCAGAGCGCAACACAAAGGATGTTAGAAAACTTCATAAGTCATTTTAATATTCTAGGGTTCAAAAATAACAAATTACATGCCAGTTGCTGTTAATGCGTCGTTAAATATCTACGATTTACCTACTATGCTTTCCATTTGTCCTTCAAGGTTTTGAATTCCGAAGTTTTGCGAGTGCCAAAAAAAGCCAACAATCAACATGATTCTTGGCTTTTTTAATTATAGATGGAGGTTTTTGGTTGCTTATTTTCCGAAGAGATTTCCAATGTTTTTTACATTGTTTTCATCCACTGTGATGCTGTTTAGCATTTCCAACATTTTAGCAGGATTCATATTTTCGCCCAACAATCTTGCCACACCAACTCCCACTTCATTGCTATATCCAAAAGCAATCACTTCGTCTAAAGAATCTGTTTCGCCAGTGTAATAAACACTGATATTCATTCCTTGCGCTTTCATTTTCCCTAGACTTTTGTAGTCTTTATTCGTAAAAATGTTTTTCAACGTTTGTTTTTCTGCTTCATACATGGCTTGATTTTCAGCAGTTTTGGCTAAGAAAACCATGTTGATTTTCTTCACGCTATTCATAGTTTCTCTAACCTCTTCAGACACTTCTGTTTTGGGAGAAATTAAAGAGCTCACAGGAATATCACCGGTCATAAAACCTTCTTTACCACTCGTTTCTACCAGGTATTTTTGAAGCGATTTGTTATTGTTGCAAGAAGTTGCTAAAAAGACAACTAGCAATAACGATAAGATTGTGCTTGATTTGATCATGAGGATGCAGTTTTAATAGATGAAACAAGTAGTTGAGTTGATAGCACTCAACTACTTGTTATATAAGTTTTTATTTTTTATTTTCGTTTAGGAATGTATCCGCTAAACTCGACATTTTATTGATATCGATATTCCCTGTCAAGGAAACCACCATAGACTCTGAGTTTTTGTTGGTTTGCTTGCTAATGCCTTTGATGAACATCAATACTTCGCTTACAAAATCTTTGTTGCTAGATGCTTTTACATAAATTTTGATTCGAGAATCGTCTTCTTTGATACGCATCAACTGTGTTAAATTTTGTTTTTTGATGGCAGTTTCTACCATGATTTCCATTTTGTCTGCAACCGCAGTTTTATTGGTAGAAAACATTTTGAACTCTTTCAAATCTTTGATCATTTGAAACACTTTCATGCCTTCATTATCATCAATTTTTACGTTTTTGAACTTTGAAATCAATTCGAAAGCATCTTTGGTAACGACTACCATATCAACGCCATCCATGTCTTCCAAAGAATCAAAAAACGACTGCGCATTACTAACGATTGGCGAAAGAGCTAATGCAATGAATAGAATTATTTTTTTCATGATTACGATATTTACTTGGTTTTACTTTTTACTTGGTTTAACTTTTACTTGGTTTGTGTTTTATTCTGTTACTTTTTGAACGGCTTCTTCATAGGTGTATAAAGTAGCGACTGCTTGTTCTCCTTTTTGAAGGTTGGTAGAAATCAAGCGCAATCCTTTAGACAATTCTGAAAACAAGCGTTCTGCTTCTTGTTTTTGTTGATACAATTCGTATTGTTGTTTGCCAACAAATACGCTTACTAATAAGGCCACTGAGGCTGCTATAGACAACCAATAGCGATTTTTTCGATGCGATTGCTTGGGTGTTAGCTGAATGGTTTTGGTATAACGTTCCTCTTGTGCTGCAGCAAAATAGCTAAAAAGTGGTTGATATTCTTGCAAGTGAGGAGCAACATTTCCCTGCGTGAAATAGTTTCTGAGGGTGGCTTCTTCTTGTAAGGTAGTCATTCCTTCAAGGTATTTTTCTACGATTTTTTCTATGTTAACTGATTCCATAGTTGTGTTTTTTAATGAGTTCTTCACGAATTGTTTTTCTTGCTCTTGATAATGCTACTCTGACTGCTGTGGGTTTCATGTCCACCATTTTTCCAATTTCTTCTAAATCATATTGTTCAATATCCCGCAATTGAATGATGATTTTTTGTTGATCGGGCAATTGTTCTATGAGTTTATACACTTGATTTACACTATCTTCATATTCTAATTTCTTGTCTAATGACGTTTCTTTTGCTTCATAATTGCTATGCACCAATGTAAGATTGCTAGCTTGTTTTGATTTTAAGCGATCATAACAATAATTCTTGGTCATGGTCATGGCAAAAGCCTCTACATTGTTATAATCAGCGATTTTATCTTTACTTTTCCAAAGTTTAAAAAACAATTCTTGCGTAGCATCTTCAGCTTCTTCTGTTGACACAAGCAGTCGTTTTGCCAAACGAAAGACCTTGTCTTTAAACGGTAATACTATTTTTAGAAAGTCTGATTGGTTCATTGGTTTTTTGTTTACTGCTATTTTTTCATCTCTTATAACAGTCGTACATTATCATGACGAGGGAGTATTTATTTTGTTACAAAGTTTTTATATAAAAATAACTTTTTAAAAAAAAAGAGATAAAGTTACTATTCGTGAAATTAATGTCTTATTACTTAGAAAGCTATTGCGGAAAGTTTCACAAAATCCCACAAAGGTTCACAAAGTATTCCTAAAATTCATATCACCATTATATCTAGTGCAATTCGTAAAATTAGTATCTAATTCCTCATAAAACCTATTGCACAAAGCATTCTTGAAAGATACATCCACTAAATTTCGTGAAATACCTTTGGTTAGAAATCAAATCTCTTTATCGAAGTTTGACTATTTTGATTGAGTCAACTTTAGAGGTCAAAAAATAGTTTTTGCCGTTTTGTTCTAAAGTAAACTTCAGAATATCTTTTTTGTTTTTTAGTATTTTTCCTTTTGGAAGATCAAATTGCAAAAGATACTTCCCTTTTGGATATGATTTTTTTGAATCACTTTGTAATTGGGTGAGTTCGTCAATAACAGAAAATTTTAGAATTGTTATTGAATCAATAGAAACAGACTTAAAAATTGTTTCTTTTTTGGTGTCTATTTTAGAAATAAATCGATAATACAATTCAGTGTTGAGAACTCCTGGATTTACTTCTATTTTATCAATAGAAACCACTTTTGCACTGCTACAAGAGAGCAATGCAAAAGTGATTCCAACTAACATTCCTATTCTTTTCAATAAAATCATTTATTGAACAAAAAATTTATGCGTAAATACTTTGTTTCCTTCATTCATTTTAAGGATGTACATTCCTTTCGAGATATTTTCTAGAGAAATTTTGTTGTCTTTTTGATTCAATTTACCCTTAGAAACAAGACCGCCAACAACATTATAAATCATATAATCAATTGGAGAAGTGATTGATGATAATCGAATAGTTAGATAATTGTCATTCACTGGATTTGGAAAAACAGTTGGTTTATGATCAAAGCTCACTTCTTCAGCTCCTAGAGTTGCATTGGCAATATTGATTTCCCACATACCTCTTCCGAAAGTTCCAATATATAATTTGTCATTTGCGTAATTTATTTTCATGTCATTGACAATCACATTTGGAAGATTTGCACCTAATTTATTCCAATTCGTACCTCCATTTCCACTGAAATAGACTCCCAATTCTGTGGCTACAAACAGATATTCACTAGATTGATTTTGTTTGAAAAGGATTTTTTTCATCAAAATATTGGGTAAATCTCCAGAAATGTTTGTCCAAGTTGCACCTCCATTTGTAGACTTAAATACTTTATTGCCATCATTGTATGCTTTAACAGTAGCATAAATAGTATTCCCAGCGGTACTTGCAGCATTAATTGAAAATGAGTTTACAAGTTGTCCTGTAGGTTGTGTCATTGCAGTCCAAGAATTTCCTCCATTGCTAGAACGCGTAATTCCGTTTTTCCCAACTACTGCAATATAATCACCTTGATTGTCAAAAGAAATGGGACTTCCCACACCTGCATTTAATTTTGTCCAAATTTCGTTTAGATTATCACTAGTGGTTGTTGATATAGTTGTTGATTTATACAAATCGTCAAAACCTCCAAAAGCGATGGTAGAAGTTGTTGTATGCAAACTAAAAGGCCATACAAATTCTCCATCTGCGGGTTTAGGAATTGGATTTCCTTGATAGTTTCCTGAATATCCTGTGTTGTCTGAGCGAGTTAACGACCCTGTTGTACCTCCTAAATATCTAATGCCTGGATTTGAATAATCGATAGCTGAGCAAACTCCATCACCTGCAGAAACACTTACCCAAGTTCCATTTTCTTTACTAAATCCATCATTATCTTGATTTGCCATCATGAAATCATCATTATTTCCAGAAGAAGGATTGATGGAAATTGTATAAATTTGAGTAACTACAACACCATTTGATTTGTAAACAGTTGTAGGAGACTGATCTGTTGGACTTGTATAATTGATAAAATACAATCCACCATCATTCGCACTCCAAAAAGACAAACCAGCATCTAAATATCCTGCTTGATGATGGTCAGAATGTACATAAACTCCAGGATCATTGGCATTTGATTTATAGCCATTTAAGGAAGTGTACCAACTTGCACCATTATCATTACTTGAATTTGCATTCACTGAACCTTCTAAGAAAAACCCATTACGTTTTACCAAAACCTGATTAAAACCTCCTTGCGGATCATAGCCTGCTGGAGCTGTCCCAACATTTGTTGCAGATCCAGAGCCAACCAAGCTTAATGCCTTAATTTGTCCTGTTTTGTCTTGGATAAAAAAGTTTCCATTTTCATCAGCAGTTACAGCATATTTACCAGATTCATTGGGAGCAATCAACTCAGTCCAATTAAGTCCATTATCCGTTGAAAAATAGACTCCTTCAAATGCATCTGTAGCTACAATATTTGTTCCATGTGCTGCCATTCTTCCAAAGTTTACATCTTCACCACCAGGTGTAAAAACAGAAGTCCAAGTTGTGCCTCCGTTAGTAGTTCTCATAATGTCATTGGCAGTAGCTGCTACCATTGTATTGTCATCAATCACTACCAAATGCCCTAATAATTTACCATCATTCAGATTCAAATTCAGTCCAGTAGCAGTCCAAGTTTCTCCCATATCTGTTGACTTGTAAACTCCGATAGAATTGAGAACTTCTTGTGCATCATAATCCCCTGTTGTAGCATATAAAACCCCTGCACTTGTTGTAGAGGTTGATGAACCTTTGATATCTGTGATACCAATTCCGGCAAAAGTGTCAAATTTTGGAGACCAAGTTGCTCCATTATCAGTTGATTTCCAAATTCCTCCAGTTGGAGCGCCTACTATTAATACATTATTATTTTCATTCCCAGCAGCTATAAATCTCCAAAAAGCATTCAATCGTCCTAATTTTGGTGGGTTTGGATACCCATTTGCATCAGGATTGCTTTGAGGACCAATATTTGTCCAATTTTCTTGAGACAATTTTGATTGCATTGGGTTTGATGCTATTTTTTTATTCAATAATCCAGCATTTTTCCAACCCTCTAAAGCAGAAGGAAAAGAACCATCCGGATTTACACGATCTCTCCAATAATAAGCCCATCTCTCAAAGTGTTTTATGGCTTTGATATCTGACTTAGAAATGATTTTTTTAGACTGTAATGAGTTGATTTCTGATCGTTTTTTCGCAACGATTTCATAGTAATTACTTCCTTCTTTGGTAGAAGCTTTTTTGTAATCGACGGATTGTGAAAATGACATCATAAACGTCAATAACAGCAATAGTGTAATCGTTTTTTTCATAATAAATAAAGTTGGTTAGTTGGTTTTCTGAAACTATTTTATTGATTCATAGCTAGATAGTTTCCAATCGTTAAATGTAATTAAAATTAGCTTTCAAAAAACTTTTTTCCTAAAAAAAGCTATCTTTGGGACTTTAAATATGATTAAAAATGAAACTTTTAGAAAATAAAACAGCCATTATTACTGGAGCTACAAGAGGAATTGGAAGAGGAATTGCTATTGAATTTGCCAAACAAGGTGCCAATGTTGCATTTACCTATAGCTCATCTGTTGATGCTGCAATTGCGTTGGAAAATGAATTGAAATCTTTCGGAATTTCCGCAAAAGGGTATCAATCGAATGCGGCTAACTTTGATGCTGCTCAAGAACTTGTTGCGAATGTAGTGACTGAATTTGGTACAGTAGATATTTTAGTAAACAATGCCGGAATTACCAAAGACAATTTATTAATGCGAATTTCCGAAGAGGATTTTGATTCTGTAATTGAAGTAAATCTGAAATCTGTTTTCAATTTAACCAAAGCTGTGATTCGTCCTATGATGAAACAACGCAGTGGTTCTATCATCAATATGAGTTCCGTAGTTGGCTTAAAAGGAAATGCTGGGCAAGCCAATTATGCGGCTTCAAAAGCAGGAATTATAGGTTTTTCGAAGTCAGTTGCATTGGAATTGGGTTCAAGAAATGTGCGTAGCAACGTGATTGCTCCTGGTTTTATCGAAACAGAAATGACCGATAAATTGGATGAAAAAGTAGTACAAGGTTGGCGAGATTCCATTCCATTAAAAAGAGGAGGACAGCCTGAAGATATTGCAAATGCTTGCGTTTTCTTAGCTTCTGATATGAGTTCGTACATTACTGGACAAACGCTTTCTGTGGATGGAGGAATGAATTGATACTGTAAATTCTTTTTTCAAATGTTTTAAAAAACCTACAACAAATACTGTTGTAGGTTTTTCTTTTTCCGACTATATAGTTATCTTTCCGCTAAAATCAAACTATTGCAAGTAACTGTCCTATTTCTACTTTTTTTAGCCTTGTTATTGAGTTTTTCAATAGCCTATTTTCAGTATTATTATAAAGAAAAAACGAAGCATCAATTCACGCCTTTCTTGTTGATTTTAAGAGCTCTAAGTTTGTTTTTGTTGTTTTCATTATTCATAAATCCGAGTATTGAAAATGAGGTTTATCAAAACGAAAAACCTGTATTGTCCTTACTGACAGACAACTCATCTTCCATTGCTTTTTTTAATGAAACAAAAAATATAGTGGGTTTTCAGGATAAATTGAATACTAATTCAGTCATTAAAGACAAGTTTGAGATTCAAAATTTTCAATTTGGAAAAGCCTTACAATTGCAAGATAGCCTCACTTTTTCTGAAAATGAGACCAATATTTTTGAGGCAATTGCAGAAACAAACAAACTAAATGCAGCTAAAATTGCACCTATTATTCTATTGACAGATGGCAATCAAACCATTGGGTCTGATTACGAATTTATAAATTCGAAACAACCCATTTACCCTGTTATTTTTGGAGATACTACAGTGTATTCGGATGTAAAAATTACCCAAATAAATGCGAATACCTACAGTTTTTTAGGAAATAAATTTCCTGTTGAAATTTTGCTGAATTACGAGGGAAATGAAAATGTTTCTTCGGTCTTTACAATTTCATCCAAAGGAAAAACCATTTTTAGCAAAAATGTTTTCTTTACACCACAAAAAAATACGGTTACCATCTCCACAACAATCGAATCAACATCCAAAGGAATTCATTTTTACAATGCGTCTTTGCAAAAAATTAGCAATGAAAAAAACATCAAAAACAATGCAAAAGATTTTACGGTAGAAGTGATTGATGAACAAACAAATGTGTTGATTTTAACTTCTGTTTTGCATCCTGATATTGGAGTACTTAAAAAGTCAATTGAAAGCAATAAACAACGAAAAGCAAGTATTTCGTTCATCAATGATTTTAAGTATCAAATTACTGATTATCAGTTAATTATTCTATATCAAGTTACAAATAGTTTTAAAAATATCCTTTCTGAAATAAAAGCAAACAAATTACCTTTTTTGTTTATTTCGGGTGCAAACACGGATTGGAATTTTGTAAATACACAACAATTGGGTTTTCAAAAAAAAGCCATCAATCAAACTGAAAATTACGGAGCTATTTTCAATAATTCGTATGCTACTTTTTTGCAAAATAATATTGGTTTCGATGATTTTCCTCCTTTGAAAGATCGTTTTGGAGAAATTCTTTTTACCAAAGAATACCAAACATTGTTGTATCAAAATATCAATGGAATTCAAACAAAAACTCCTTTGCTAGCCACAGTAAACGAGGAGACGCATAAATTTGCCACCCTTTTTGGTGAAGGTTTCTGGAAATGGCGAGCTGCCAATTTTTTACAAACAAATTCTTTTGAAGAGTTTGATGGATTTGTTGGGAATTTGGTAAGCTTTTTAGCATCCAACAAGAAAAGAAATCGTTTGGAAGTACGTGCTGACAATTTATATTCAGCCAATTCAACCATCAATATCTCCGCATTTTATTTGGATAATACTTATAAATTTGACCCAAGAGCTTCTCTTGAAATCACCCTAAAAAATGAAGCCACAAAAAAGGTTTTGAAATTTCCATTCTCCTTACTCAACAATTCTTATCAAGTGGCAATTGAAAATTTAACCTCTGGTTTGTACAGTTATACAGTCACTGTTTTGGGACAAAATCTGACAAAATCAGGGCAATTTGTGATTTCAGAGTATCAAATGGAAGAACAATTTACACGAGCGAATGTAGAAAAACTAAAAAAATTAGCCCTGAATTCTGGCGGTAAAATGTATTATCAAAATCAAGTAGAGACATTATTGCAAGATCTTTCTCAAAATGAATCCTTTTATACGATTCAAAAAGCATCCAAAAAAGAGCAAGAAATGCTGGATTGGAGATGGATGTTGTTTGTCATTATTGGATTATTGACGATTGAATGGTTTGTAAGAAAATATATTGGTAAAATTTAGTGTATGGGAAATCATCATTCACATCATCATTCACATCAACATTCGCATCATTCTTCTTCCTCTGAAAATATAGGTGTTGCATTTTTACTCAATACTTTTTTTACCATTGTCGAATTTATTGGCGGAATTTATACCAATAGTATGGCAATCATGTCTGATGCTGTGCATGATTTGGGAGACAGCGTTAGTCTGGGAATGGCTTGGTATTTTCAAAAAATTTCTAAGAAAAAAGCAACCAAAACCTATTCTTACGGATTTCGACGTTTTTCTTTGCTGGGCGCCATCATCAATTCTACAATACTTTTAATAGGGTCAATTTTGGTGATTATCAAATCAATACCCAGAATCATTTCGCCCGAAGTTTCAGATGCAAAAGGAATGATGTGGTTTGCTGTTTTGGGAATTATCATCAATGGTGTTGCAGTTTTAAAACTCAGAAAAGGAACTTCTATCAATGAAAGAGTGGTTGCTTTGCATTTGTTTGAAGATGTGTTGGGTTGGTTGGCTATTTTAGCTGCTAGTATCATCATGCAGTTTTATGAAATTCCTGTATTAGATCCCATTTTATCCATTGCAATAGCTTGTTATGTTTTGTACAATGTTTTTAAAAACGGAAAAGAGAGTTTTGTAATTTTATTGCAAGGTGTTCCCGTAAAAATTTCTGTGGAAGATGTTAAAACTAAATTATTAGAAAATGAAACTATTATCGGCATAAAAGACTGTCATATTTGGACTATGGATGGTGAATACACTGTTTTTTCAGCTCATTTGATTGTTCAAAATTCAGTCGTTTTGTGGGAGGAAGTTGCAATTTTGAAAGCTGATATTCGCACCCTTTTGCATGATGAATTTCAAATAGAACATGTCACATTGGAATTGGACATCTCAGAATTTTCTGAAAACATAGATTGTAATTCCACTTTATAAGTCGTAAATTTGAAAAAATAAAAAAATAAAAAGATGTCAAAAAATCCATTAGAGTTTAATTTTCCAAAGGGAGGTATCCCCTTAATTATCCTTGCAGTAGTGTTAATAATCGTTTTTTCAAAATCCACAGTAACCATTGGACCAGGTGAAGGTGGTGTAATTTTTGAACAATTTACAGGCGGTATCAATACCGAGAAAACCTATGGAGAAGGATTTCAAATTGTAGCTCCATGGAATAGAATGATTGTCAGAAAAGTACGTCAACAATCTGTTTCTGATGAAATGAATGTGTTATCAATCAATGGATTGGAAGTAAAAGTAAATGGAACGATTTGGTATGAACCTCAGTTTCAAAATTTAGGATTGTTAATCAAAACAAAAGGAGAAGATTATGAACGTGAACTTCTTGATCCTGCTATCAATGCAGCTGCTAGAAGTGTTGTTGGACGTTATACACCCGAACAATTGTATTCAAGTAAAAGAGATGTCATTGAACAAGAAATTTTGGATGAAGTACAAATCATTTTAAAAGATCAATACCTGAATGTGAAAAGAGTTTTGGTGAAAGATGTAAAATTGCCCACAACCATAAAAAATGCCATCGAAACAAAACTGAAGCAAGAACAAGAATCATTGGAATATGAATTTAGAATTGCAAAAGCAAAAAAAGAAGCAGAAAGACAACAAATTGATGCAGAAGGAAAAGCAAAAGCCAATCTTATTTTAAGTGCTTCTTTGACCGATAAAATCTTACAAGAAAAAGGAATTGAAGCTACTTTAAAATTGGCAGGTTCAGAGAATAGTAAAGTGATTGTTATTGGTTCTGGTAAAGATGGATTGCCTATTATCTTAGGAAATCAATAAGAAATAACTACTTATTTATATACCTAAAGTCCAGCAAATGCTGGACTTTTTTTATGGATTACATAGATTTTGTTCAATATCAATCTGAACTCGGTAAGTCTTAAAAGTTTGTTAAACAGTTTATAGTTTCGTAACGTATTTGAAATGCAAACGTCCTATAAGAGTAAATAAAATTAAAAAACATGAATACAACAGACATAAAAATTAAAGAAGATAAGAAAAGCAATTCAACCGAAATTTTCCAATACAAAAGAAGTCTTTGGAATGCAAGAAGAAAATATAACTACAAATACATTACTACTGTATTTTAGTTATTGGTTAGTTAGTTTTTAATAGTTGGAAAAGAGTCAAAAGCATTCCTTTTGGCTCTTTTTTTTGAGGAGATTGAAATCTTTATATCACAAAAAAAGCTCGCAAAATGCGAGCTTTTTTTAATATCTGTAAAAGAAGAACTATTTTTCTTCAGCCGCTTCAGCCGCTTTTTTAGCTTCTTTTTTTAATTTCATATTTTCCCAAATAGTACCTCCTATCCAATAAGGCACTACAAATGTTAGTAAAAATAATAACAACCAAAAACCTGCTGTGAAGATAAACATGAACAACACTAATCCTGAAAATTGCGAAAAATCTAACATTGTATTCTATTTGATAATTTAATAACGCAAAAATAAAAAATATATTTTCAAATGTTGCTATCAAATCGATTAATTTTATCTTAAAAAGAAAATTTCTTATCAACAATTTACCAAAAAACTGAAAAAGACTGCCTAGAGTTTTGCAACTTTCAACACTTCTTTTGCCTTAGTTTTTGTAAATTTGTAACTTGTTTAAACTTCATATATAATGACACAATTCAGAATCGAAAAAGATACTATGGGACAAGTACATGTTCCTGCTGATAAATATTGGGGCGCACAAACGGAGCGTTCAAGAAACAATTTCAAAATAGGTCCTGCAGCCTCTATGCCATTGGAAATCGTTTATGGTTTTGCATATTTGAAAAAAGCGGCTGCTTATGCCAATTGTGATTTGGGTGTATTGTCATCAGAAAAAAGAGATTTGATAGCACAAGTTTGTGATGAGATTTTAGAAGGAAAATTAGATGACCAATTTCCATTGGTGATTTGGCAAACAGGTTCTGGCACACAATCCAATATGAATGTGAATGAAGTGATTGCGAACAGAGCACAAGAATTGGCTGGAAGAAAAATTGGAGAAGGTGAAAAAGCGATTCAGCCTAATGATGATGTAAACAAATCACAATCTTCCAATGATACCTTTCCTACAGGAATGCACATTGCTGTGTATAAAAAAATTGTAGAAACTACGATTCCAGGTGTTGAACAATTGCGAAATACGTTACAAGCAAAATCAGAAGCATTTAAAAACGTAGTGAAAATAGGACGTACGCATTTGATGGATGCTACTCCCCTTACTTTAGGTCAAGAGTTTTCAGGATATGTAGCACAATTAAACTTCGGATTGAAAGCGTTGAAAAACACGTTAGCGCATTTATCTGAATTGGCTTTGGGCGGAACTGCAGTAGGTACAGGATTGAACACGCCTGAAGGTTATGATGTGTTGGTTGCCAAATATATTGCCGAATTTTCTGGAATGCCTTTTATCACCGCTGAAAATAAATTTGAAGCCTTGGCTGCACATGATGCATTCGTAGAAACGCATGGCGCATTGAAACAATTGGCAGTTTCTTTGAATAAAATTGCCAATGACATTCGCATGATGGCTTCAGGTCCTCGTTCAGGAATTGGTGAAATTATCATTCCTGCAAATGAGCCAGGTTCGTCAATCATGCCTGGAAAAGTAAATCCTACACAATGTGAAGCCATGACCATGGTGTGTGCACAAGTTATGGGAAATGATGTTGCTGTGACTATTGGTGGCACACAAGGTCATTATGAATTGAACGTTTTCAAACCAATGATGGCTGCAAATGTGCTACAATCTGCGCAATTATTAGGAGATGCTTGTGTTTCTTTTGATGAAAATTGTGCCATTGGAATTAAACCAAATTACACAAGAATTAAAGAATTATTGAACAATTCATTGATGTTGGTGACTGCTTTGAACACAAAAATTGGCTATTACAAAGCTGCCGAAATTGCCAATACTGCTCATGAAAATGGCACTACTTTGAAAGAAGAAGCAGTTCGTTTGGGCTATGTAACTCCAGAAGACTATGATGCTTGGGTAAAACCTGAAGAAATGATTGGGAGTTTGAAATAGACTTTAGTTTTAAATTTTTAGTTTTTAGTTTTTAGTTTAAATATAAATAAGTTATCTATTTAAATTTCAGCTTCTTAATTTATTTTCTAAAAGCTAAAAGCTATTTTCTAAAAGCCAAAAGCAAACACCTAAAAGCTAAAAAATGAACCACGAAAACTACATGAACGAAGCTGTAAAAGCAGCATTACAAGGAATGCAAAACAACGAAGGAGGCCCTTTTGGTTGTATTGTGGTGAAAGATGGAGAAATTATTGGACGTGGAAATAACAAAGTAACATCTACCAATGATCCTACTGCACATGCAGAGGTTACCGCGATTAGAGATGCTTGCAAAAATATTGGTTCTTTTCAGTTGGATGGATGCATTATCTATACTTCTTGCGAGCCTTGTCCTATGTGTTTGGGAGCCATTTATTGGGCAAGACCTGACAAAGTTTTTTACGGAAGTAATCAGCAAGATGCTGCAAATATTGGCTTTGATGATGCTTTTATATACAAAGAAATTCCATTGCCTTATGAAAAAAGAAGCATTCCTTTTGAGCAGATTGGGAGAGAAATTGCATTAGAACCTTTTCAAAAATGGACGGAAAAACAAGATAAAATTGAATACTAATTTTTTAATTTTAAAAAAAGAACTAATTTTACATTTTACAAGCGTTTCAATGAAAAAAATATTTTTACTTTCAGTTTTATTGTCAATTTTTCTCTTTTCCTGTACTCAAACCTCTATTGATTAAACACCCATCAACCTTACAGTAAATGCCAAAATTACTGGCACTATAAAATTTACAGATCTAGACGTTTTAAGAACAGGAGTTGAACCAGAATGGATTTTAGGTGATCATAGCAAACTAGAAGTAAAAGTTTCTAAAAATTTGACGAGCAATCCTTACAATTTAAAACTTTCTTTAACTGCAGATACTACCAAAACAAATTCACCAGTACTTACGTACATCTCTGATTTTGACCGCAAAATTGTAGAAGGTGATAGATATCGATTGATTACTACCATCATATTGCATGGAAATGCCGCTTTTATTCCTGGTCAAACTGGAGGAAAAATTGAATATAATGGTAAAAGTAACTCAAATGGAATTGCGTTGGGTTCTGAATTAGAAATTACAATTGCTTCTCTTGGAAATACTGTAGTAAATGATTCAAGTCAATATTTAGTCCTTACAGGATTTTTCTCAAAAGATAATAATAATGGCGCAAATATTGAAATTGGTAATTTTTCTATAATTATTGAAGGCAACAACATCATCAATACAGGAGTTTTCTAAAAAAATAAATTCAGGAATTTCGAATGCTTACTGAATATGTTTAAAATTTCGAGTTTAAAATTCAAAGTTGAACTTTAAACCCGAAACTTTGAATATTGAACCTAAAAGTATCTTTCTTTAAGCACTTTTAAATGATGCATTTGATGTCCTGAGCACAAAAATCCAATAGCTCTGACTGACATGTTTTTACCTGAACCCTCTCCTATTCTCAGCAACGCTTCTTCCGAAAAACTTTTAAATAATAAAATAGTTCCTTGCCTTACGATTGCCATTTCCGCTAACAAATCTGTCCAATTTCTAGCATTTGCATCCACATTTGCCACAAACAAATCTTGGTCAAAACCAGGTAAAGCCGTTTTGTCATTTCTTGCAAATCGCAAGGCTCTGTAACAAAAAACACGTTCTGTATCTATGACATGCTGCACCACTTCTTTTACAGTCCATTTTCCAGGTTCATAAGCATAAAGCTGTTTTTCTTCGGAAAGTTCAGAGAGCGATTCCTCAAATTCTTTTTGAGAAATTTCAAGATTGGCAACAATCGATTTGCCGTTTTTTTCGATTTGCTGAATGTAGTTTTTATAATATGGCGCGTATTCGTTTTCTGGAATCATATCTATTATTGTTTCTTTTTTCTAATGACGAAAATAGTGATTTTTTTATCATTAAAATAGACCCTATTTTTGCACTTCAAAATCAAATTTATAATTGTTGTTTTTCAAACTCATTGCTCGAATTCAATTTCTACTCACCTCCACCAATCAACATGGGGTGCATTCGCCTTTTGTGTTTGATTTTGTTACGAAAGGATTGTATCTAAAATCAGCAAAATTGGAGCAACATAAAGTCCATATTACTGCAAAAAATCTATCTAAAAAAGAGCTGAAAATCCTACAAAAGATAGGTGATTATTTTAAAGTGGAACACGTATATTCGCAGCCAAAAGAGTTAGAAAATAGTTTAAATAGCGATTATAAAATACTATTTATCAATGATGTAGAGAATTTTTATTTGAATGATTCTTTCTCAGCTATGCCCAAATTATGTTTGGTGTTTCACAGAATTCATAGAAACCTTAAAGCGCAGCAACAATGGAAATCCATTTGCGAAAATAAGCAAGCCACAGTCACCATTGATTTGTATTATTTTGGGTTGGTATTCTTCAGAAAAGAGCAAGAAAAAGAACATTTTAAAATCAGAGTTTAACAGTGTTTTAGGAAACAATCTTTGTAACTTTGCCGTTTTAATTTTCAACAAAAAGTAATGAAAATATATACAAAAACAGGTGATGAGGGAACTACAGGGCTTTTTGGAGGATCAAGAGTTCAAAAAAACAATATTCGCATAGAAAGTTATGGTACTGTTGATGAATTGAATGCCTATATTGGGTTGATCAAAGACCAAGAAATCAGTCAAGATGTCAAAAAATCTTTGTTAAAAATTCAACACGATTTGTTTACCTTAGGTGCCATGTTGGCAACGCCACCAGAAAAAGAAACCTTGAAAAATGGCAATGAACGCTTGAATATTCCGAAAATTGATGCAGCATCTATTGTATTTTTAGAAAACGAAATTGATCAAATGGAAACCACCTTACCGCAAATGACACATTTTATTTTGCCTGGTGGTCACACTACTGTGTCATTCTGTCACATTGCACGATGTGTTTGCAGACGCGCTGAGCGTTTAACAGTAGCATTGCACGAAGAAGAGCCCTTTAACCATACTATTTTAATGTATTTAAACCGACTTTCTGACTATCTTTTTGTGTTGGCACGAAAGTTGTCTCAAGACCTATCAATAGCGGAAATCAAATGGATTCCCGAAAAATTATAGCACGTTCTTTTTTTATTATATTATATTTCTTAAAAAAGACTTGCGTAATTGAGTAAAAAAATTATTTTTGCACAAAATTAAACGATAAGAAATGTATTGGACATTAGAATTAGCATCTTATTTAGCAGATGCACCTTGGCCAGCAACCAAAGACGAATTAATAGATTATGCCATTAGAACTGGTGCGCCTTTGGAGGTTGTAGAAAATTTACAAGATATTGAGGATGAGGAAGAGCCTTACGATTCTATCATTGAGATTTGGCCAGATTATCCTTCTGAAGAAGATTATCTTTGGAACGAGGATGAATATTAACACATAAAACAAAGTCTCTCAAGAGGCTTTTTTTTTGTTGTATAACAACCTACTGAAACTATTTTTTCAGGATGGTTTTTTCCTGAACTATTATTATAAAATTCAGTGAGATATTAACTGAACTAAAACACATAAAATGAGTATTTTAAATTCAATTATTAAAATTTTTGTTGGTGATAAACAGCAAAAAGATTTAAAAACACTACAACCTATTATTGACAGCGTTCGCAAATTTGAATCCGAAATTTCGAAACTTTCTCATGATGCTTTGCGTGCAAAAACCCAAGAGTTTAAAAACAAAATCACGGAGGCAACCAAAGAGTTTGAAGACAAAATCAATGTGTTGGAAGCAGAAGCTAAAACGGCTTCTATTGACCGTCAAGAAGAAATTTACACAGAAATTGATGCTTTAAAAGATGCGTCTTACAAAGCCTCTGAAGAAGTGTTGCTTCACATCATGCCTGAAGCTTTTGCAGTGGTGAAAGAAACTGCCATTCGTTTTGTAAACAATCCAGAAATCGAAGTTACAGCTACGCCATTTGACCGTGAATTGTCAGCAAAAAGAGCGCATATTACGTTAGAAAACGACAAAGCCTATTGGGCAAATTCTTGGGATGCTGCAGGAAAACCTGTCACTTGGGACATGGTTCATTATGATGTGCAATTGATTGGTGGCTCTGTATTGCATCAAGGAAAAATTGCTGAAATGATGACTGGTGAGGGAAAAACATTAGTGTCAACATTGCCAGTTTATTTGAATGCACTTTCAGGAAAAGGTGTTCACGTTGTGACTGTCAACGATTATTTGGCAAAACGTGATAGCGCTTGGATGGGCCCTATTTTTGAGTTTCACGGACTTTCAACAGATTGTATCGATTATCATCAACCAAATTCTGATGCACGTAGAAAAGCGTACAATGCTGATATTACGTATGGAACAAACAACGAATTTGGGTTTGATTATTTGCGCGATAATATGGCAAGCTCTAAAGATGATTTGGTACAAAGAGCGCCCAATTATGCCATTATTGATGAGGTAGATTCTGTGTTGATTGACGATGCAAGAACGCCTTTGATTATTTCTGGTCCTGTGGCTCAAGGTGATCGTCATGAATTTAATGAACTAAAACCCTTGGTAGCGGATTTGGTAGAATTGCAACGCAAACATTTAGTTGGTGTTTTGGCAGAAGCTAAAAAATTGATTTCGAAAGGAAAAGACAAAGAAGGAGGTTTTTTATTATTGAGAGTGTATAGAGGTTTGCCTAAAAACAAAGCTTTGATTAAGTTTTTATCTCAAGAAGGCATCAAACAATTGTTGCAAAAAACCGAAAATCACTACATGCAAGACAACAACAAATTGATGCCAGAAGTGGACGAAGATTTGTGGTTTGTGGTAGAAGAAAAGAACAATCAAATTGATTTGACTGACAAAGGAATTGCGCATTTATCAGAAATTACAAAAAATGACAACTTCTTTGTATTGCCAGATATTGGGGTAAAAGTGGGGCAAATTGACCAATCAGAAGGAACTCCTGAAGAAAAAGCGTCTCAAAAAGAAGAATTATACCGCGATTTTAGCATCAAAAGTGAGCGAATTCACACCCTAAATCAATTGTTGAAAGCCTACACTGTGTTTGAAAAAGACGTGGAATATGTAGTGATGGAAAACAAAGTCATGATTGTGGATGAGCAAACAGGTCGTATCATGGATGGTCGTCGTTATTCTGATGGATTGCATCAAGCCATTGAAGCGAAAGAAAACGTAAAAATCGAAGACGCAACTCAAACTTTTGCTACGGTTACACTTCAAAATTATTTCAGAATGTACCGTAAATTGGCAGGTATGACTGGAACTGCAGTGACTGAAGCTGGCGAATTTTGGGAAATTTACAAACTAGATGTTGTTGAAATTCCAACCAACAAACCTGTTACAAGAGATGACAAAGAAGATTTGGTGTACAAAACTTCTCGTGAAAAATACAATGCAGTTATTGACGATATTGTAAAATTGGTATCCGAAAAAAGACCCGTTTTAGTGGGTACAACTTCCGTAGAAATTTCAGAATTGTTAGGAAGAATGTTGCAAATGCGCAAAATTCCGCACAATATTTTGAACGCCAAATTGCACAAACGTGAAGCAGATATTGTGGCTGAAGCAGGAAAACCTGGCGTGGTAACCATTGCAACCAACATGGCTGGGCGTGGAACAGACATCAAGTTGACAGAAGAGGTAAAAAAAGCAGGTGGTTTGGCGATTATTGGTACAGAACGTCATGACTCAAGACGTGTTGACAGGCAGTTAAGAGGACGTGCTGGACGTCAAGGAGATGTGGGTTCATCACAATTTTATGTGGCTTTGGACGACAACTTGATGCGTTTATTTGGTTCTGACAGAATTGCCAAAATGATGGACAGAATGGGATTGAAAGAAGGCGAAGTGATTCAGCATTCCATGATTACCAAATCTATTGAACGTGCCCAAAAGAAAGTAGAAGAAAACAATTTTGGCATCCGTAAGCGATTGTTAGAATATGATGATATCATGAATTCTCAACGTGAATTTGTCTATAAAAGAAGACGAAATGCGTTGGATGGAAAACGTTTGCAAGTAGATATTGCCAACATGATTTATGATACTTGCGATGCCATTGTAACCAAAAACAAAGCAGTTAAAGATTTCCAGAATTTCGAATTTGAACTGATTCGTTTTTCATCCATGACCTCTCCTATTTCGCAAGCTGATTTTGAAAAACTATCAGAAAAAGAAATTACAGACAAATTGTATGAAATTGTAACGGCACATTACAAAACCAAGATTGAGAAAAATGCGATTTTGGCATATCCTGTCATCAAAGGGGTGTATGAAAACGAAGGCGATCGTTATGAACGAATTGTAGTGCCATTTACGGACGGAATCAAATCGTTGCAAGTAGTCACCAACTTAAAAGAAGCGTACGAAAGTCAAGGAAAAAGCTTGATTACCGACTTTGAAAAGAACATCACTTTGGCGATTATTGATGAAAACTGGAAAGAACATTTGCGCAAAATGGACGATTTGAAACAATCTGTTCAAAATGCGTCTTATGAGCAAAAAGACCCGTTGTTAATCTATAAATTTGAAGCATTTGAATTGTTCAAACAAACTGTAGAAGACATCAATAAAGAAGTATTGTCATTCTTGTTCAAAGGAGAATTGCCCACACAAGACACCAATCAGATTTCGGAAGCGCGTCAACAAAAAAGAGAACGTTTGAATACGAGCAAAGCAGAAGTTCAAAATAGCACTGAAAGAGCCATTGCAAACTCTAGACAACAGCAACAAGCCCCTGTTGAAACAATTGTACGTGAACAACCAAAAATTGGTAGAAACGAAAAAGTAACCATCAAAAATGTGATGTCGGGTGAAGAAAAAGAAGTAAAATTCAAACAAGCCATTCCATTACTAGACAGTGGCAATTGGGTGGTGAAGTAATTATTATCCTATATTAATTTTTAAAATCCGTAGCGCAAATCATTGTTTTACGGATTTTTTTATGCTTTTGAGTTTGTTGTTTTGATAATAAATAGTTACTTTGGACAAAGATTGTGCGCAAAATAAAATTTAAAAAAGTTATATAAAGTTGCGCATATATAATAGTTGTAAACAATTTCGGAAAACGAAAAAATGACGAGAAAAGAAATTAATAATATTCTGAAAACTGAATCTGGAATTATTCTGTTGGAAAAGGAATCTGAGCAGTCTTTTTTTGAAGCTATTTTCAGTAATTGGGTTTCTGTTCTCTCTGCTTTATATTTCCTGACAAGAAAAAAATTAAACTCTCTAATTCTGACCGAAAATAGAATAATTCTAATTATTCGGAATAAAATCTATGTAGAACGGATTTTTATCGGAATTGAATCTCTGAATTACAATGGAAATAAATCCACTCTTGAAGTGACTGACCAAAATCAGAAATTTTCATTTCCTCTAAATAAATTAAGAATTACTTATGAAGAGTCTAAGTTAATTAAACAAAAACTGAATGAATTTATGAATCGGAAAAAATAAAAAACTGTTTACAACACCGTACAAAATTAATTGCTTACTTTTTGCTTACTTACGAAAATCCTCGCGGATTTTCTTTGTCAGTAATTATTTAGTAAATATATTGCTAAACCAACGCAACTAACCTTGTACAACAACGTTGTAACCCATTAATGAAAAAATTCGCAAACTTCATTTCGATATTAGCCACTATTTCAGCAATAACAACGGTTATAGCTGCAGTTGGACTTCTTGGTTTTGGAATATATAATCTTTATGAATCAAACGAATCCAAGGAAGAAAGAACACAAGTGAAAAGAAGTTTATTTTATCATAATGAAATCGCTCCAAAAATTGACAGTCTTATTTATGCAAACCCTCAATTAGCAATTAAAGCTATTGATAAGTTAATTTACGAATATCCTGAAATTTACTTTTTGGAAATGCAAAAAGGAATAGCTTATTACCAAATTGATTCTTTAAATTTGGCTATTAAAGAATTTAAAATCTCAATGAATAAAAGTGGTTATGAATTTCCGACAGCCCTAGGTTATATTGGAAAGACTTTGGTAAAACAAAAAAAGTTTGACGAGGCAATAGTTGAATTCAAAAAAGCTGAAAATCAAAATTCTAAATACACTCTTGATATTGCCGAGACTTATGAGCTTAGAGGAGATGTTGAAAATGCAATAAAATATTATGAAAAAAGAATTAATGCTATTAAGTCAGTAGAATTTTATAAAGAACAAGTTGACCTAATAAGACAAAGAGTAGAAAAGCTAAAAGAGGAATAATAACGGGTTACAACACCGTATAAAAAAAATTGCTACTTTTAGCTTTATCAAAAATTGTTGCAATTTTGCCAACTTCAGAATTTCCTTCGGAAATTCCTCGTTGTCAAAAACGCAACTTTCTTTATACAAAAACGTTGGCAGTAAACAAAAACCGAAAGTTGAAAGAAATAATTGAAAATGAAAAAATAAAATTATCAATGTCTGAAAAATTCAGATATTATAGACTTTCTATAATCTTTTTTATTTCAGCAATATTTTGTTTAACAGAAGGAATTGTAAGCTTCCCCAAAATTCGGCCATTTAAAAATAGAATTCGACAAGCGACGCAGGAGCGCGTTCAGTAAAAATTATTAAATTTAAAGCCGAAAACTTATGAAGACAACCCAATTT
>NZ_JADWOV010000304.1 GCF_015767435.1 Polaribacter sp. BAL334 | reverse complement strand
TATGATATTTTTCAAGACAGCAAAGGTTTTATGTGGTTTGCCACTGGAAAAGGATTAAGTAAATACGATGGCAATTATTTCAAAACATTTACGGCAGATTTTCAAACTTCAAAGTCAGGTTCATGTATTGCAGAAGATGATTTTGGCAGAATTTGGTACGCCAATTTTGATGGCTTTTTATATTATGTTGAAAAAGGCATTATTAAAGCGTTACCTCAAGAAACTTCACTTGGCTATTATAGATTTGGAATCATAAAAAACGAGCTTTTTTTAATTCAACCAAATGCCGTTTTTGTGTATGATTTAAAAACGTTAACCGTAAAAAACAAACATCAAATTTCGGACAAACATATCACATTTTGTTATGCAACTTCAGAAAGATTTTATGTGTTAGGTGATTTTTTATATGAATTTGGAATCAAAAATGCTGTAAAAAAATACTATTTACCAAACAATTTTTATAAAGAAATTTTCACTCCTTTACTAAATAAATTGGGGCAAAAACTCATCATCAATTCGAAATCTTCAGATGTTTTTTTTAGTTTTGAAAATGGGTTATTTTCAAAATTGAAATTGACAAATTCAGCCGATTTTATCCAAAATACAGCAATCATTGATAATGCTATTTGGATTTGTACACCCAATGGAATTTTTAAAAACGATTTGGTTTCCAATCAACATAAATCATACTTTTCCGATCAAAATATATC
>NZ_JADWOV010000303.1 GCF_015767435.1 Polaribacter sp. BAL334 | reverse complement strand
GTGCCCCTGCGGCGGAAGGGCGGCGATGATCGGGTGGTCCTTCGGGATCACGCCGACCTTCGCGGCGCCGCCCGGCGAACCGATCTCGTCGAAGAACTCGACGTTCGCCTTGTAGTAGTCCTGCCACTCTTCGGGGAGGTCGTCTTCGTAGTAGATCGCCTCCACCGGGCAGACGGGCTCGCACGCGCCGCAGTCGACGCACTCGTCGGGGTGGATGTAGAGCGAACGCTCCCCCTCGTAGATGCAGTCAACGGGGCACTCGTCGATGCAGGCACGATCCTTCACATCGACGCACGGGAGGGCGATCACATACGTCACCCGTCCAGTGT
>NZ_JADWOV010000302.1 GCF_015767435.1 Polaribacter sp. BAL334 | reverse complement strand
CAACTAATGTCTGCACCTTTACTGATAGGATAATTGCTAAACTGATAATTACTAGTGTCTTGAACTATTAATGCAGGTGTATTCCAATAACCAGCCCAAGCATTTGCAGTCCAATTTGTTTTGTATAAAACTGCTTTTACTTGATAAAAATGCCCAATTGTTAAATTTGCTGATAATTGATTGCTACTTCCCACAAAGAAACTGACAGATTTTTGAATATTTGTGCCTGCTTGCTGATTTTGTAGGGTAATTCCATCAACAGTGCTCACATAATTATTGTTCGCGTCTAAAACCTCTAAACCAATATAGATGTGATTTTCTGTTGAACCAACTTCGCTAGAATAGTTGAAATTAACTGTTAAAGTAGCACCTAATAAAGGACTTACTTCAAGCGGAT